>CANGFP010000002.1 GCA_947453335.1 Opitutia bacterium
GACCACCGCCGTCAACCTCGCGGCCGGCCTCGCCCGCCTGGGCGTCCGCACCCTGCTCATCGACCTCGATGCGCAGGCGAACGCGACCAGCGCGCTCGGCGTCGAGAAGACCGAAGGCAAGTCCCTCTACAAGGTCCTCCACGGCGAGGCCAAGGCGGCCGACATGATCGTCGCCACCTCCACCGAGAAGCTCGACCTCATCCCCTCCGAGGTCGACCTCGCCGCGGTGGAGTCGGAACTCGCCCAGGCCGAGAACTACCTCGGACGCCTCCGCGCCAGCCTCGCCCCCCTCGTCGAGGCGAAGACCTACGGCGCGATCCTCATCGATTGCCCGCCCGCGCTCGGGATGCTCTCGATGAACGCGCTCAGCGCGTCCGACTTCCTCTTCGTCACGCTGCAGACCGAATACCTCGCGATGGAAGGCCTCGGCCAGATCGTCGGCGTGGTCGACCAGCTCAAGGCCGCCGGCGCGACCGACAGGCTGGCCCTCGGCGGCATCGTCATGACGATGTACGACGTGCGCACCAAGCTCTCCCGCCAGGTCGTCGAGGAGGTGAAGACGCACTTCCCCGACCTCGTCATGGAGACCATGATCCCGCGGACCATCCGCCTCTCGGAGTGCCCGAGCCACGGCCAGACGATCTTCCAGTACGACGTCCACTCCCCGGGCGCGGCGGCGTACGACGCCCTCGCCAAGGAGTTCGCCAAGCGCTTCGCGCTGAAGTGAACGCGGCCGGCAAACCCGCGCGCGTCAGGGACGTCGCCGGCTTCGCGGAACTGCTCGCGACGCCGTTCACCGGCGCCGTCAACGCGCTGCGCTGGGAACGGACGCTGCCCGGCGACTTCGCCGAGGTGGTCGCCCGGCTCGGCCCCGGCCAAGGCATCGTGGCGCTCGCCGACGAGGAGCTCACGGCGCTCGACCTGAGCCCCGCCGGACGGCTCGCCGCTGAGGCGCTGCTCGCGGACCAGCGGCTCCTGCGGGAGCACGACCTCGCCCCGTCGCTCAACCTCATCCACGACTGCGTCCGCGGGCCCGACGCCGGCGTCGTGCCGACCGACGTCACGTCCTTCCACGTCGACAGCGCGCCGATCGAGGTCGACACCTGGCTCTGCACCTACCACGGTGCGTGCAGCGAAGGCCTCGCGAACGAGGACGCCCTCCGCAAGGTGGACGATCCGGCGATCCGTGCGGCGTTGCTCCGGGAATACGGCGGGCCCGACGACGAGGGCTTCGCGGAGCATCTCCGCGAGAACTCGTTCGACCTGCACTACGCGCCGCGGCCCGGCGCGCGCCCCTACGCCTTCGGCCGGTTCGCCCTCTGGCGCATCGCGACGCAGTGGCCCGGCAACCCCGTGCTGCCCTGCGTGCACCGCGCCCCGGAGAACCCTCCCGGCGCGCCGCGCCTGCTGCTCATCAGCTGAGAAAAGCCCGGCTTTCGCCCAAGGGGGTTTGACGAAAGCGGCCGACCCCGCTCGATAGCGGCATGTCCGCCCAGCCGCGCCGCGCCTTGACGGGCGTGCCCGCGCACGCCTGGGCGGCCGTGGCCTGCTCCGAGGCCGCCGACCGCGGAGTCGTCGTGCTGCTGGCGTCCAACCTCGGCGCGGCGGAGACGCTGGCCGAGGAGACCGCGCAGCTGCTCACGCTGCTCAACCAGGCCCAGCCGGTGGCGCGCACGCTGACCGAAGCCGACGCGGCCGTGCCGGCGTTCGAGGCCGACTGCGACCTCCTCGGCGTGCTCTCGCTGCTCCGCCACGGCGGCCACGACGCGCGTCGCCCGCTGCTCATCGCCTGCACCCCGGCCTCGCTCGCGCGCCGTTCCCCCGCCCCCGAGGCCGCGGCGCGCGCGGAGCTCGTCGTGCGCAAGGGCGACCGGCTGGAGCTGCGAGCCTTCGCGCGCCGGCTGGCGGAGGAGTTCGGCTACGACCACGAGTCGCTCTGCGAACAGCCCGGCGAATACGCGCTCCGCGGCGGCATCCTCGACGTCTACCCGCTCAACGCGCAGATGCCCGTGCGCATCGACCTCTTCGGCGACAAGGTCGAATCGCTCCGCCCCTTCGATCCCGCCACCCAACGCAGCGAAGGCGAGGTCGAAGGCCTCGTCATCTGCGCGCCCCGCGACGACTCCGGCAGCACGGCCGAGGCGCCCTTCTACCGCCACCTGCCGCCGGGCGCGCTCGTCGTCGCCGTCGACCGCGCGCAGGAGGACGCCCTCTGCGCCGGGCTCGCGGACGCGGTCGTCGACCAGCTCGCGCTCGAGGAGACCGACGACGCGCCCGTCGGCTTCGCCGCGCAGGCACTGGAATGCCAACCCGCTGAAGCGCTGCTCATCGGCACCGCGACCGAAGGCTCCGAGCACCGCCCGGAACTGCTGCGGGCCGCCGCGGCCTTGGCCAAGGACGGACGCCCCTGCCTGCTCGCCGGCGACACCGACGGCTCCGTCGACCGCCTGACCACCGACGTCGGCCAGCTCGCCCTCCGCGGCTTCGCGCCCCGCGTCGTCGCCGGCCGCTTCGGCGGCGGCGTCCTGCTCGCCCCCGGCAAGCTGCCGGGCCTGCTGCGCCACGGCCTCGTCCTGCTGACGGAACGCGAGCTCTTCGGCCGGCGCAAGCGCCCGCTCGCCTCGCTGCCGCGCCGCCGCACCGCGGTCCGCGCCGCCATCGGCCGGGCCCTCGACTTCGGCGAGCTCGCGGACGGCGACGCGCTCGTCCATGCGACGCAGGGCATCTGCCTCTTCCGCGGCATCAAGGCCCACGAGCACCTCGGCCGCACCGAGGACTTCATCGGCCTCGAGTTCGCCGAGAAGGCGATACTGCACCTGCCCGTGCGGGAGTCGCACCTGCTCTCGCGCTACATCGGCATCGGTCGCGCGCAACCGAAGCTCTCGAAGCTCGGCGGCGGCGGATGGGAACGTTCCCGCAAGGCCGCCGAGAAGGCGACCGCGGACCTCGCAGCCCAGCTGCTCGGGATGCAGGCCGCGCGCTCGACCAAGCCCGGCATCGCCCACCCCAAGGACGCCGACCATCCGTGGATGGGCGAATTCGAACGCTCCTTCCCGCACCGCGAGACGCCCGACCAGGCCCGCGCGATCGCCGAGGTGAAGGCGGACATGGAACGACCGGCCCCGATGGACCGCCTCGTCAGCGGCGACGTCGGCTTCGGCAAGACCGAGGTGGCCCTGCGCGCCGCGTTCAAGTGCGTCCTCGGCGGGCGGCAAGTCGCGATCCTCGCGCCCACCACCGTGCTCGCCCAGCAGCACTACGAAAGCTTCCGGGAACGCCTCGCGCGCTGGCCGGTGTCCGTCGAGCTCCTCAGCGGCTTCCGCACCGCGCGCCAGAAGGCCGACGTCCGCGCCCGCGCCGCGGCCGGCACCGTCGACGTCGTCGTCGGCACGCACGCGCTGCTCTCGGACGGCACGAGCTTCGGCAAGCTCGGCCTCGTCATCATCGACGAGGAGCACCGCTTCGGCGTGCGCCACAAGGAACGCCTCAAGCAGCTCCGCGAGGAGGTCGACGTCCTCGCCATGAGCGCCACGCCCATCCCGCGGACGCTCTACCTGGCGCTCGTCGGCGCGCGCGACCTGAGCGTGATCGAGACCCCGCCGCGAGAACGCCTGCCCATCCGCACCGTCGTGCGTAGCTACGACGAGAAGCTCGTGCGCGACGCCGTGAAGGCCGAGCTGGCGCGCGGCGGCCAGGTCTTCTACCTGCACAACCGCGTCGAGACCATCCGCGCCGTCGCCGAACGCCTCGCCGCGCTCGTGCCGAAGGCCCGCATCATCGTCGGACACGGCCAGATGGGCGCCGGCGAGCTCGAGGAGACGATGGCGTCGTTCGTCGCGGGGGAGCACGACGTGCTCGTGTGCACGACGATCATCGAGACGGGCCTGGACATCCCCAACTGCAACACGCTGATCATCGAAGGCGCCGATCGCTTCGGCCTCGCGCAGCTCTACCAGCTCCGCGGCCGAGTCGGGCGCTTCAACCGCCAGGCCTACGCTTACCTGTTCCTGCACCGCCACGCCGCGCTCGTCGGCACGGCGCATCGCCGCCTCTCGGCCATCCGGCAGTATAACCAGCTCGGCGCCGGCTTCCGCATCGCGATGCGCGACCTCGAGCTGCGCGGCGCCGGCAACATCCTGGGCGCGGCCCAGAGCGGGCACGTCGCCAACGTCGGCTTCGACCTCTACTGCCAGCTCCTGCGCCGCAGCGTCGCCAAACTGCGCGGCGACCGCGGGGTCGGCGTCGACCGCTGCGAACTGAACCTCGATTTCATCGACCACACGCAGGCCGCGCTCGGGGTCGAGGAGACGAGTTCCAGCGACGGCACGGGAGCGCTGCTCACCGCGACACTGCCTTCGGACTGGATCCCCGAGACCCGCCTGCGCATCGAGGCCTTCCGCAAGGTCGCGCTGGCGACGGACGCGGCGGAGGTCGCCGAGCTCCGCGCGCAGCTGGCCGACCGGTACGGCCGCCTGCCGCCCGAAGCCGCGGCCTTCCTCCAGCTGGCCGAGATCCGCTGCCTGGGCGAAGCCAAGGGCGTCGCCGCCATCTCGACCGAAGGGACCACGCTCCGCTGCCTCCAGATCGGCGCAAGCCGCCGGCCCGAGCCCGTGATGGTCGGAAACCGGTTTCCCCGCTTGACCGTGAAGGACCCCCTGCGGAAACTTGCGGAAATCCGCGGCTTCCTCTCGAGGCTGTCCGCACCTTCCGGCCCATGAACGCTCCTCTCCTCTCCTGCCTCCTCCTTGGCGCCGCCGCCGCGCTCTCCGGCCAGGCCCTCCCGAAGAAGCCGGCCGAAGTCGAGGCCGCCAAGCGCTGGTCCGACCTCAACGCCGACCGCGTCGCGGGCAACGCCAACGGCCAACCCATCACGCTCTCCGACATCCGCCGCCAGGTGGAGCCCTTCGTCGCCGAGATCCGCGGCAACGCGAAGTCCGACGCCGAGTTCAGCAAGACCATCGAATCGCTCGCGGACGAGACGCTCAAGCAGATCGCCGACCGGCAGCTCGTGATCGCGGAGTTCAAGGCCAGCACGGGCAAGGTGCCCGCCTCCTACGTCGACGGCGACATCGAGGACACCATCCGCCGCGACTTCGGCGGCGACCGCAACCGCTTCGTCGCCTCGCTGCGCTCCCAGGGCCTCACGCCGCTCTCGTACCGCAAGCTCATCGAGGACCGCATCATCTTCGAATACATGGTCGGCCAGGTGCGCCGCACGGCCCTGGAGGTCGGCCCGGGCAAGCTGCAGGCGTACTACGACGCGCACCAAGGGGACTTCGTCCGCAAGGAAAGCGTGGACCTGCGGCAGATCACCATCACGCAAGGCGCCGCCGAGACTCCGGCCGAAGGCAAGGCCCGCGCCGAAGCCTGGGCCGCCGCGCTGCGCGACCCGGCGAAGATCCCCGCCACGCTGGCGCGCTTCAAGGTGCCCGCCCCGAAGGGCTCGGGAGCGCCCGGCTTCGCCGAGGTCGCCGCCGCGATCAGCTCCGACGACTACGCCGCCAAGGGCGGCGAGACCGGCTGGAAGCCCCTCGACGACCTCAACGAACGCGTCGCCGCCGTACTGCGCAAGCTGAAGGACGGCGAGGTCTCCGAAGCCCTGCAGTTCGACGTCCCCGGCAGCGGCTCGCTCTGGTTCATCCTCAAGCGCGAAGGCTTCAAGCCTGCCGGAACGGACACCCTGGAAGACGCCCGCGTCCGCACGGCGATCGAAGAGAAGGTCCGCACCGCGGCGATGAAGGAAGCCGTCGACCGCTGGTTGGCCGAGCTGCGCGCCAAGCACTACGTGGAATACCGCTGAGATGCCGACGGCGTCCGCCCCTTTCCGTTGCCGCGCCTTCCCGCAACGCTCCGCGGGCGTGCTGCTGCACCCCACCTCCCTGCCCGGTCCCGGTCCGGTCGGCACGCTGGGCGCCGAGGCCCATCGCTTCATCGAACTGCTCGCGGCCGGCGGCTTCACCTGGTGGCAGGTCTGCCCGCTCGGCCCCACCGGCTACGGTGATTCGCCCTACCAGGCGCTGTCGGTCTTCGCCGGCAACCCCTACCTCCTCGACCTCGCGGACCTCGCGCGCCGCGGCTTCCTGACGGCCACCGAAGTCGCCGGCCTGCGCCGCGGCGCCGACCACGGCACCGACTACGGCCGGCTCTGGCATGAGCTGCGCCCGTTGCTCAAGACCGCAGGCCGCCGTGCGGCCGCCGCCCTCGCGGCCGACGAAGCGTTCCGCGCGTTCCGCTCCGCCGAAGCCGGCTGGCTCGAGCCGTGGTGCCGCTTCTCGGCCCTGCGCGAACAGCATGCCTACGCCGCCCCCGCGACGTGGACCGAGACCGTCGCCGACGAGGCGCTCTGCGCCGAGGCCGCCGCGCTGCAGTTCCTCTTCGCCGAACAATGGCGGACCCTGCGCGCGCACGCGCAACGCCACGGCGTGCGCCTGATGGGCGACGAACCCATCTACGTCTCCGCCGACGGCTGCGACGTGCGGGCGCACCCTGAGCTGTTCCAGCTGGACGAGCACGGCCGCCCCACCGCCGTCGCCGGCGTCCCGCCCGACTACTTCGCCGAAGATGGGCAGCTCTGGGGCAACCCGCTCTACGCCTGGCCAGCGCACGCCGCGGACGGCTTCGCCTGGTGGCGCGCGCGCGTCCACCACGACCTGCGCCTTTTCGACGCCGTGCGCATCGACCACTTCCGCGGCATCTGCGACTACTGGAGCGTGCCCGCGGGCGCGCCCAACGCGCGCGGCGGCGCCTGGCACGACGGACCCGGCCTCGCCTTCACGCAGGCGCTCGGCGACCTCCCGCTCGTCGCCGAAGACCTCGGCCTGCTTTCGCCCGGCGTCGACGTCCTGCGCCAGGCCTCCGGCCTGCCCGGCATGGCCGTGCTGCAGTTCGGCTTCGGCGGCTCGCCGGACAACCCGCACCACCCGGACAACGTCACCGCGGACCGCGTCGTCTACACGGGCACGCACGACAACGACACCTTGCGCGGCTGGCTCGCGCAGGCGTCGCCGGAGGAGCAGGCGAACCTCAAGGACTTCCTCGGCGACGTGCCGGATGCCGCCGAGGCGCTGCTGGACGCGGCCCTGGCGACGCCCGCCATCTGCGCGATCCTGCCCGCGCAAGACCTGCTCGGCCTCGGCACGCCCGCGCGCTTCAACACGCCCGGCAACCCGCAGGGCAACTGGACGTGGCGCATGGCCGACGGCGACCTCGCGCAGCTGGCGCAGACGCTGCCCGCGTGGCGTGCCCGCCTCGCGCGCAGCCGACGCCTCAGCGCGTAAGCCGGCGGTACTTCGGACGACGCGGCGTGTCGGAATCCTCGCCGAGGCGACGGCGGCGCGCCTCCAGGTAGTCGCCGTAGTTGCCTTCGTGCCAGACGATCTTGCCGTCGTCCTCGAAGGCCAGGATGTGCGTCGCGACGCGGTCGAGGAACCAACGGTCATGCGAGATCACCACCGCGCAACCCGCGAAGGATTCCAGCGCGTCCTCCAAGGCGCGGATCGTGTTCACGTCGAGGTCGTTCGTCGGCTCGTCGAGCAGGAGCACGTTGGCGCCTGCCTTGATGAGCCGCGCGAGGTGGATCCGGTTGCGCTCGCCGCCGGACATCAGGCCGACCTTGCGCTGCTGCACGTCGCCCGTGAAGCCGAAGCGGGCCGCGTAGGCGCGGGCCGGCACGACGACCTTGCCGAGGTGCACCATCTCCTGCCCGTCGGAGATCGCCTCCCACAGCGGCTTATCCGCCGGCAGCGAATCGCGCGACTGGTCGACGTGGGCGATCTTCACCGTCTCGCCCAGCGTGAGCGTGCCCTTGTCGGGCTTCTCCTGCCCGGTGATCATGCGGAAAAGCGTCGTCTTGCCGGCGCCGTTGGGGCCGATGATCCCGACGATGCCGCCGGCCGGCAGGGAGAAGTCGACGTCCTCCATGAGGACGCGGTCGCCGTAGGCCTTCATCAGGCCGCGGGCTTCGATGACGGCGCCGCCGAGGCGGGGGCCGGGCGGGATCCAGATCTCGGCCTTGCTCTCGGTCTGGGCCTGGTCCTGCGAAAGCATCTGCTCGTAGGCCCGGAGACGGGCCTTGTTCTTGGCCACGCGGGCCTTGGGCGAGGAACCCGCCCATTCGCGCTCGCGCTCCATGGAGCGGGTGCGGGCGACGGACTGCTTCTCCTCGGCCTCGAGCCGCTTGCGCTTCTGCTCGAGCCAGGACGAGTAGTTGCCCTTCCACGGCACGCCGCGGCCGCGGTCGAGCTCGAGGATCCAGCCCGCCACGTTGTCGAGGAAGTAGCGGTCGTGCGTGATCGCGATGACCGTGCCCTTGTAGTTCTGCAGGTGGCGCTCCAGCCAGGCCACCGTATCGGCGTCGAGGTGGTTGGTCGGCTCGTCGAGCAGGAGGATGTCCGGCTCCATCAGGAGCAGGCGGCACAGCGCCACGCGGCGCTTCTCGCCGCCGGAGAGCTTGGCGACGGGGGCGTCTGCCGGCGGGCAACGCAAGGCCTCGAGCGCCATCTCGATGCGCGCGTCAAGGTCCCAACCGCCGCGGGCGTCGAGGATGGACTGGATCTCCCCTTGGCGGGCGAGAATCTTCTCCTGCTCCTTCGGGTCGTCGGTCTCGGAGACCTTCACGAAAGTGTCGTCGTATTCCTCGAGCAGGCCCTTCATCTCGGCCACCGCCTCCTTGACGCATTCCCCGACCGTCTTGGACTCGTCGAGACGCGGCTCCTGGGCGAGGTACCCCAAGGTGTAGCCCGGCACGGCGCTGATCTCGCCGTCGAACTCCTTGTCCTCGCCGGCCATGATCTTGAGCAACGTGGACTTCCCGGAGCCGTTGAGGCCGAGCACGCCGATCTTGGCGCCGAAGAAATAGGACAGCGAGATGTCGCGGAAGACCGGCTTCTTCTCGAAGTGCTTGGTCACCCCGGTCATCGTGAAAATCACCTTTTCGTCGGCCATGGAGGGGGAGGTTTGCGGAAGAACCCCCGGGGGCAAGCGGAACCGCCCCTTGGGCGGGGGCCGTCCCTCCTTGACAGGCCCCGCCGAGCAGGCCATATCCAGAGGCCTAGTCACCTTTCCTTAAGGTGGGTCCAGCCGGACCCGCCTTTTTTGTCGCCCATTTTCTCACCATACCACCCGCATACCCATGAGCGTAGACATCAAGCCCTACCTGCAATACCTCGAAAAGGAAAAGAACATCCCTAAGGACGAGGCCTGCGCGCTGATCGCCGAAGCCATCAAGTCCTCCGTCGAGAAGTCCGTCCTCGCCGGCCAGAACATCGAGGTCATCGCCGACCCCGCCACCGGCAAGCTCGACGCCTTCGCCGTCTACGTCGTCAGCGACTCCCCGTCCGACGCCCTGAAGGAGATCAACCCCGTCGCCGCCACCGCCCTCAAGGCCGACGCCAAGATCGGCGACGAAGTGCGCCGCCCCATCGCCGTCTCCGACCTCGGCCGCATCGCGGCCATGAGCACCAAGCAGCTCCTCAACCAGCGCTTCCGCAAGATCGAGAAGGACCAGGTCTTCAAGGAGTACAAGGACAAGGTCGGCGACATCGTCACCGGCACCGTCCGCCGCAACGACCGCGGCAACGTCGTCGTCGAGCTCGGCTCCGCCGAGGCCGTCCTCACCCGCGCCGAGAGCTGCCAGGGCGAGATCTTCCGCACCGGCGACCGCATCCGCTGCCTCCTCCTCGAGATCCGCGAGGACACCCAGCGCGGCCGCGAGTTCGTCCTGTCCCGCGCCCACCCGAACTTCGTCCGCCGCCTGCTCGAGCTCGAGGTCGCCGAGATCGCCGACAAGACCGTCAAGATCGCCGCCATGGCGCGCGACCCGGGCTACCGCACCAAGATCGCCGTCGACTCGGCCGACCCCAAGGTCGACCCGGTCGGCGCCTGCGTCGGCGCCCGCGGCGCCCGCGTCCGCAACATCGTCAAGGAGCTCAACGGCGAGAAGATCGACATCATCCGCTGGCGCCCCGAGCCCCTGCAGCTGCTCGAGGAGGCCATCCGCCCGGCCAAGCCCCGCAACGTGCACGTCGACGAGCGCAACCGCCTCATCCACTTCGAGGTGGACGAGGACGACATGCGCATCGCCATCGGCTCCAAGGGCCGCAACGCCCGCCTCACCTCCAAGCTCATGGGCTGGCGCCTCGACATCACGAAGTCGACGCGCGCGCCGGAGAGCGTGGACGCCCAGCTCGGCGAGAAGGCCCTGCGCCTCGCCGCCCAGCTCCAGCTCCCGCCCGAGCTCATCGCCAAGTTCGTCGGCCTCGGCATCGCCGAGCTCGCGGCCTTCAGCGACGTGACCGCGGACGACCTCGCCGGCACCGCCATCACCGAAGAGGAGTTCAACACCGTCCTCGCCGCCGTCGCCAAGGCCAAGACCTCCGGCCAGGCCTAAGTCCGTCCGTCCCGACCACCCTCCCGCTACCGTCCACCCAGCACCTGCTCATGACCGAGAAGAAGAAGAAACCCGAAGCGAAGAAAGCCTCCACCACGCAGCGGTACAGCGACGTGGCGAAGGAGCTCGGCATCGAGGTCAAGGCGTTGATCGCCTTGGCGGACCAGTTCGTGGAGGCCCGCCCGGACTACAAGGACTACGTCTACACCGACGGCAAGAAGCCCGCGGCCTCGAGCAACTTCGGCAAGATCTACCGCGAGGACTTCCTGAAGTTCGCCGCCGACAAGCTCCCGAAGAAGGAGGAGCCCGCCCCGGCGCCGACCCCGGCCGCCGCACCCGCCCCGGCCAAGCCGGCCGTCGAGTCCGCCAAGCCCGCCGCGCCGGTCGCGCCGGTCGCGACCCCGGTGGCTCCGGCCGCCAAGCCCAACACGCCGCCGACGGTCGTCCCGCCGCGCCCCGCGCCGATCGCCCCGCCCCGGCCCACCGCCGGCCCGGCTCCCGTCGTGCCGCCGCGTCCGGTGGCCCCGGCGCCCGCGCCCCGCAACGAGCTTCCGCCGATCGTCATCACGCCTTCGCAGCCGCCGGCC
The DNA here is from genome assembly GCA_947453335.1 of Opitutia bacterium. Taxonomy (GTDB): domain Bacteria; phylum Verrucomicrobiota; class Verrucomicrobiia; order Opitutales; family UBA953; genus UBA953. Next base: position 10,975 of record CANGFP010000002.1, read on the forward strand.
GCGCCGAGCCGCCCCAACCCGCTGCCTCCGATCGTCCGCCCGCCCGCCGCCCCCGTCGTCACCCGCAACGTCAGCGGCGCCGGCCAGGTCGCCCCGGGCAGCAAGGGCACCGTGACCGTCCGCCCGCCCATCGTGGTGCGCGACTTCGCGATCGCCCTCAACCTCAAGCCCTTCCAGGTCATCGGTAGCCTGATGGAGCTCAACAAGGTCGTCAGCATCACCTCCGTCATCGAGGAAGCCGACGCGCGCAAGGTCGCCGAGAAGCATGGCTACGTCCTCGAGATCCGCCACCGCGGCGAAGGCGCCCAGCCCGTCAAGAAGGTCGAGAAGAACACCGACGACGATCCCGCGCTGCTGGCGCAGCGTCCGCCGGTCGTCTGCGTCCTCGGCCACGTCGACCACGGCAAGACCACCCTCCTCGACTACTTCCGCAAGACCAACGTGGTGTCCGGCGAAGCCGGCGGCATCACGCAGCACATCGGGGCCTATTCCGTGAAGTACCAGGGCGACAAGCCCGAGTACAAGGGCCGCACCGTCACCTTCCTCGACACCCCGGGCCACGCGGCCTTCGCGAAGATGCGCGAGCGCGGCGCCTCCGTGACCGACATCGCCGTGCTGGTGGTGGCGGCCGACGACGGCTTCATGCCGCAGACCGAGGAGGCCCTCAAGTTCGCCCAGAAGCACGCCAGCGCCATCGTCTGCGCCGTGAACAAGGTCGACGCCAAGGGCGCCAACGTGGACCGCGTGAAGCAGCAGATGCAGCAGCGCGGCATCACCCCCGAGGACTGGGGTGGCGAGACCATCACCAACCCCGTCTCCGCCCTCAAGGGCACGGGCATGAACGAGCTCCTCGAGTCGATCCTCATCCAGGCGGAGATCCTCGACCTCAAGGCCAACCCGAAGTGCGCCGCCCAAGGCGTCGTCATCGAATCCCAGATGGAGACCGGCCGCGGCCCCACCGCCACGGTCATCGTCCAGAAGGGCACGCTCAAGCCGGGCGACTCGTTCGTCTGCGGCGAGACGTGGTGCAAGGTCCGCGCCCTCATGGATGAGCGCGGCGGCCGCCTCCAGAATTCCGCGCCGGGCACCCCTGCCCTCGTCCTCGGCTGGGACGCCGTCCCGGCCCCGGGCACGAAGTTCCAGACGGTGAAGAACGACCGCGAAGCCCGCGAGCAGGCCGAAGAGGCCGCGCTCGCCGCCCGCAAGGCCGCGGAAGCCCAGCAGCAGGCGCCCAGCACCGGCGCCCGCCCGGGCATGACGGACCTCGAGCGCCTCATGGCCGCCCTGGCCCAGGACAAGGAGAAGATCCTCCGCGTGCTGCTCAAGGCCGACGTCAACGGCACGCTCGAAGCGCTCGAGGGCTGCCTCCGCGAAATCAAGTCCAGCAAGGTCCGCCTCGAGATCGTCGGCGGCTCCGTGGGCCCGATCACGCAGAGCGACGTCCAGCTCGCCGAGGCGGCGAAGTCGATCATCGTCGGCTTCGACACCAAGGTCGAGAACGGCGTCCAGTCCCACCTCAAGCGCACGGGCGTCCGCATCGTGACGCACGACATCATCTACGAGCTCATCACGCTGGTGAAGGAGGCGATGGCCGAGCTCCTCGACCCCGAGGTCCGCGAGAACAAGCTCGGCGCCGCCGAGGTCCGCGCGGTCTTCCCGCTGGGCAAGGAGCACAAGGTGGCCGGTTGCATGGTCACCGAAGGCCTCGTCCGCCGCGCCGCCAAGGCGCGCCTCGTCCGCAAGGGCCAGGTCATCCACCAAGGCCCCGTCGAGACCCTGCGCCGCTTCAAGGACGACGCTTCGGAGGTCAAGGCGGGCTTCGAGTGCGGCATCAAGCTGGGCGGCTACGACGAGTACCTCCCGGGCGACCTCATCGAGGTCGTCGAGATGCTGCAGGTCCGCCCCAGCCTCTAAGCCATGTCGCAGCGCCAGCTCCGGGTCGCCGAACTGATCCAACGCGAGGTCTCCGTCGCGCTCCGGCGCAACTGGATCACGGAGTCGGCGCTGATCACGATCACGCGGGCGACCGTCTCCCCCGACCTCCGCCAGGTGCGCGTCGGCTACGCGGTCTCCGGCGGCGACGCCGAGAAGAAGGCCGCGCGCGCGTTCCTGAAGCGCATCCGCCGCGAGCTCCGCGCGACCGTCAGCGGCATCCTGCAGATGAAGAGCGCGCCCGACCTGCTCTTCGCCGAGGACGACGTGACCGGCGGCGTGGCCCGCGTGCAGGCCCTGCTCGACGAGATGTCGCGCAAGGACAAGCCGGCCGGCCCCGCGCCGTCCGCGGAGTGAGCGCAGGCGGCGCCTAGGCCGTCGGCGGACCGACCTCGGGGAAATCCCGCAGCGCCTCGCGGATCGCGGCGGCGCGGCGGCTGTCGCGGCCGTCGCTGTCGAGCTCCGCGCCTTGGCGGGCCTGGACGTGCGCCGGCTGGCCTTCGATCATCAGGCGGTCGACGACGTGGCGGCGCTCCTCGGGCAGGCACCCCATGTCGCAGGCGAGGCGGAGGTGCGAAAGCATGTTCATCGACTCGGCGCTGGTGAGCAGGCGGGCGGAGCGCAGCACCCCCAGCGAGCGCGCGAGGCGGTCGACGAAGCGCTCGCCTTCCTCCTGCGCGAGCTTGCGGCGGGCGTTCCATTCCTGGTCGACGAGCGTCTTCACCCAGCCTCCGAGATGCCGGAGGATGGCGTCCTCCGAAAGGCCGAGGGTCTGCTGGTTCGAGATCTGGAAAACGTTGCCGGCGGCCTCGGTGCCTTCCCCCAGCCAACCGCGGACGGCCAGGCCGTCCTGGCTCAGCGCGCGGGTGACCTTCTCCATGTGCCCTGCGAGGCAAAGCCCCGGCAGGTGGACCATGGCGGAGGCGCGGAGGCCGGTGCCGACGTTGGTCGGGCAGGCGGTAAGGAAACCTAGGCCATCGGAGAAGGCGAGGCCCAGCGAGGCGCCCAGGGCGTCGTCGAGCTGTTCGGCGATGTTCCAGGTGCCGCGCAGATGCCAGCCGGCCTTGACCACCTGCACGCGCAGGTGGTCCTCTTCGTTCACCATGACCGAGCAGGTCTGGTCGCGGCTGATGACGGCCGCGCCGCTCTTGCCGGAGGCGAGCTCCTTGGAGACCAGATGGCGCTCGACGAGCACGGCGCGCTCGAGGTCGGGAAGGTCGCCCATCTTGAAGACGTGCGACTTGCGGAAACGGGGCAGCTTGGTGAGCGCGTCGATGCAGCGCTCGGCGACTTCCTTGCGGTGCGCGGGCTTGGCCCACCCCGGGAACGGGAAGCCTTCGAGGTTGCGGGCGAGGCGGATGCGCGTGCTGAGCACCACGGCCTGCTGGGCGCCCAGCAGGTGCGTGAGTTCGTTCTCGTCGGCGAGGATTTCCTGGACGGACATGGGCTTAAAGGGCGTCGAGTTGGGCGGCGATGCGGGCGACCTCGTCGCGGAGCTTCGCGGCGGCCTCGTAGTCTTCCGCGGCGATGGCGGCGGTCATCTCCTGCTGGGCCGCGAGCAGGCGATGGCGGAGCTGCCCGACGGGCACGGTGCCGGCCGGGGCGCGGCCGACGTGCTGCGTCTCATGCTGGACCTTGGCGAGCAGGCCGTTCAGCGCCACGCCGAAGACCTCCCAGCAGGAAGGGCAGCCCAGGCGACCGCGGCGGCGGAATTCGACGTCGGTGAACCCGCACGTCGGACAGGTGATCGCCGGGGCCGGCGCGGCGGCGTTGACGGCCTCGGCCAGCTTGAAGACAGCCGCATCCCCCGCTCCGCCTTTGGCGGCGCAGGCCTCGCAGAAATCCACCTTCGTCACCTTACCCTGGACGATCTGGGTCAGGTGGACGGTCGCGACGGCGTCGCAGACGGAGCACTTGAGCGGGTTGGGCATCGAAACACCAGCAAAACGAGGGAACCTCGCTTGGCAAGGGCAAGCGGGGGCGGGTTTGACTTCAGGCCCCGTCGGCCCTTCATTCTAGGCCGTAGCCAGATGTCCTCCAAGACCCGCATCGTGATCACTGGGATCGGCCTCACGGCCCCCAACGGCAACTCCCTCGCCGAGTTCCGCGCCAACCTCCTGGCCGGCAAGGCGCGCATCGCCGAGATCGACGTCCGGCACATGGGCCGCCACCCGGCCGGAGTCTGCGACTTCGACGCGACCAAGTGGCAGAAGCGCAAGGAAATCCGCAACGGGACGCGCGTCGGCTCCATCTCGATCTATTGCGCGCGCGAGGCCCTCGGCGACTCCGGCCTCGCCTGGGAGTCCCTCGACAAGTCCCGCGTCGGCGTCTACCTCGGGATCACCGAGCACGGTAACGTCGAGACCGAGAACGAGATCCACAACATCTCGCAGTTCGGCAACGACACCAAGTACTGGACGCACCACCACAACCCCCGAACCGTGGCCAACAACCCGGCGGGCGAGGTGACGATGAACATGGGCATCACCGGGCCGCACTACACGATCGGCGCGGCCTGCGCCGCCGGCAACGCCGGCCTGATCCAGGCGGCCCAGATGCTCCAGCTCGGCGAGGTGGACGTGGCCTTCGCCGGCGGCGTCTCCGAGTCGATCCACACCTTCGGCATCTTCGCCGGCTTCAAGAACCAAGGCGCCCTCGGCGCGCACGAGGATCCGGCCAAGGCGTCCCGCCCCTTCGACAAGAACCGCAACGGGATCGTCATCTCGGAAGGCGGCGCCATCTACGTCCTCGAACGCCTCGAGGACGCCCAGAAGCGCGGCGCCCGCATCATCGCGGAGATCGCCGGCTGGTGCATCAACTCCGACGCCACCGACGCCGTCCTGCCCAACCCCGAGCGCCAGGCCGAGTGCGTCCGCCTCGCCCTGAAGCGGGCCGGCATGCAGCCGCAGGACATCCACATCGTCTCGACGCACGCCACGGCCACGGCCCTCGGGGACATCCAGGAGTGCACCGCCTTGCGCGAGGTCTTCGCCGGCTGCCCGGGGACCTACATCAACAACACCAAGAGCTTCATCGGCCACTGCATGGGGGCCGCCGGGGCCCTGGAACTGGCCGGCAACCTCCCCTCCTTCGAGGACGGCTGGGTGCACCCCACGATCAACGTCGACGAGCTCGACCCCGAGTGCGCCATGCCCGGTTTGGTCATCAATCAAGCCGTCCAAGCCCCCCGTTTGGACGCCATCCTGAACAACTCCTTCGGGATGCTGGGCATCAATTCCGCCCTCATCGTGAAGAAATATGGGGTTGCCTGAAGGGCCATGGGCGGTTGAAAACAGACCTCCGCACACCATGACCAAGGAAGACATCAAGCAGGTCGTACTCGACATCATCGCCGACATCGCCCCGGACGAGGACCTTTCGGCCGTGAAGCCCGAGGTGCGCCTCCGCGACCAGCTGTCCCTCGATTCCATGGACTTCCTGGACATCGTCATGGAGCTCCGCAAGAAGCACGGCATCGAAGTCCCGGAAGCCGATTACGTGCAGCTGGCCTCCCTGGACTCCTGCGCCGAGTACCTGCTCCCGAAGTTCCAGGCCAAGGGCAGCAAGTAAGCCCGCCTAGCCCGGCGCACCGAGAAGGAGGCCACCCCACCCGGGGTGGCCTCCTTCTTTATTTGCCCCCGTCCGGGCCTTGGCACACTATCATCGATAAGACACCCCCCGTGAAGCCCCTCGCCTTCCTTCTGCTCCTCGCCGCCGCCGTCCTGCCCGCCGAGCCGGTCCAGCTCCGCAAGAACGGCAACATCGTGACGTTCGAATACATCACGCAGGACGAGGACACGATCACGGTCCAGGTCCCGGGCAAGGACTCCGTCCTCACCTACAAGTGGGATGACCTCGACCAGGATTGGACCAAGAAGAACTCCCCCAAGGTCTGGGCGGAACGCGAACTCCTCCTGAAGCCCTCCAAGGACGAGGCGATGGAAAAGAAGAAGAAGGAAAAGGAGCCCGAAGAAGACCCCTTCGCCAAGGAAGCCACGCCGACCGACACCAAGTCCCTCGTCCGCAATCTTTCCGTCTCGATGCTCGACGGCCTGAAGGGCGTCCAGATCACCAACGTCGAATACCTGCTCAAGGAAGCCGACGTCGAGGAAGGCACGTTCTGGAAGGCCTACAACGAACTGAAGGCCGCCAGCAAACCGGCCGCCGCCGACAAGGAGAAGGCCGATGCGGCCGACATGGCCGACAAGCCCGACAAGCCGGAAAAGCCCGACAAACCCGAGGTGAAGAAGCCTGAAAAGGGAAAGCCCGCCCAACAGAAGGGCAAGGGCGGCAAGGAAACCACCGCACCCAAGACGACCCAGCGCCCCGAAGCCTTCAAGACCCTCGAGGAGAACGCCAAGAAGGACTTCGAGGCCGACAAGAAGAGCTTCGCCGCCATCGGCTATTTCCGCCTGCTCGCCGAGGGCGGCGTCAAGGCCAAGGCCACCTGGGCGATGCTCCGCCGCGCCCCCGAGGACCGGAAGACGATCGTCGCGATGCTCCGCAAGTACGAGACCCTGGCGGGCGAGTTGGCCGAGAAGCCCGAAGCCAAGGCTTCGCGCAACGACAACCTTGCCCTCAAGAAGCAGCTGCAGAACGCCGCCGATTCCATCGAGAAGGTGAACCGCGAGACGCTGACCATGGACCTCCGTCTCGGCAACGACTGCCAGGCGATCCTGAGCCGGCTCGGCGTCAAGTAACCGACCGCGCCCCGCCAAAAGGAACCGGCCGCCTTCGCGAGAAGACGGCCGGTTTTTTAATGGTGGAGCCTATCGGGCTTGAACCGACGACCTCTTGCATGCCATGCAAGCGCTCTACCAACTGAGCTAAGGCCCCTTGAAAAGGGATGGTTAACAAAGGTGGCGGACGGGGCACGGTCAACGCTTTTTTCCCGACACCCCTAGTCTCTGGTTGCCAACGGGCGGTCATGCCTTTGCTTCCCCCATGTGGACGAGTCAGCAGACAGCCCGGAAGAGGGCAAAACAGGCCAACAACCCGCCCGCGGGCTGCGTTTTACGGACGATTTGATCGCCACCCTCCCCGTCGGCCAGTGGGACGGGCATACGGAAGTCATCGAAAGCGAAAAGGACGCCGAACTGGCGGTCAAGCACCTCCTCAAGGAGCGCGTGCTGGGGTTCGACACCGAAACCCGCCCGTCCCACACCCGCGGCGTCACCTACCTGCCGTCCATCCTGCAGCTGGCCGGCGCGGAGAGGATCTTCATCTTCCGTCTCGATGAGTGCGGCGGCGTCCCCGTCATGTTCCCCCTGCTCTGCGACGCCCGCAAGGCCAAGGTCGGCGTGGCCGTCCGCGACGACGTGCGCCACCTCCAGGAGCGCGCCCCGTTCGACGCCCCGGGCTTCATCGACGTGTCCGATTTCACCAAGCGCGCCGGCGTGATCAACACGGGGCTCCGCGCGCTCGCCGCCATCTACCTCGGCCTGCAGATGAAGAAGTCCAAGAGCGTGCAGTGTTCCCACTGGGAGCTGCCGTTCGCGGTGAACAGCAAGAACAAGAAGGACGCGGAGTTCGCCCGCAAGCAGATCGCCTACGCGGCCAACGACGCCTGGTTCAGCCGCGAGCTGTTCCTGAAGCTCGAGAAGGACGGCATCATCCCGCGCTTCGAATAGGCCGCATGGCCCCTTCGCTCGCGCAGCAGGCCGGGACGCTCGGGCTCGACGGCACCCGGCGGCACATCTTCCTGTGCGTCAAGCCGGCGGAACAGGCCTGCTGCGGAGGCGAGACCTCCGCCCGTTCCTGGGAACACCTGAAAACGCGCCTGAAGCAGCTCGGCCTCGAGGGCCGCGGCGGCATTCAACGCACCAAGGCCGACTGCCTGCGGGTCTGCACGCAAGGCCCCATCGCCGTGGTCTACCCCGAAGGCGTCTGGTACCGCGACTGCACCCCGGAAAACCTGGACCGCATCATCCAAGGGCATCTCGTCGGCGGCCAAGTCGTGGCCGACCTGAGGTTCGCGGGGCCGCAGGAAGCTGACGGCCGCTAAGCGCCATGGAGCTCGCATACCAAGCCTATGCCCTGCTCTTCGGGGCCGGCCTGCTGGGCGGGTTCATCGACTCCATCGCCGGCGGCGGCGGCTTGATCACGGTGCCGGCGCTGCTGTGGGCCGGCCTGCCGCCGCAGCTCGCGCTCGGAACGAACAAGGCGCAGAGTTCCTTCGGCACGGCCATCTCCGTCGGTCGCTACGCGCAGGCGGGCCTGGTCGACTGGAAGGAAGTCCGCCTCGCCGCCGTGCTTTCCTTCCTCGGCTCGATGGCCGGCGCCTGGACCCTCACGCTCATCAGCAACGAAGCGCTCAAGCGGATCATGCCGTGGATGCTGCTCGCGGTGGTCGTCCATGTCGTCGCCAGTCCGCGCCTGGGCTCGCAAACCGGGAAGGCGAGGATGGACGTCGTCCTGTTCTCGTGGATCTTCGGGCTGATGCTGGGTTTCTACGACGGGTTCTTCGGGCCCGGCACCGGGGCGTTCTGGATCCTGGCGGTGGTCGCGCTGCTCGGCCAGGAGCTCACCCGCGCCAACGCCTTCACGAAGGTCGTCAACCTCGGCAGCAACCTGGGCTCGTTGGTGGTGTTCGCGGCGCTGGGACACGTGGCGCCGTGGGTCGCCTTGGCGATGGTCGGCGGACAGCTCATCGGCGCGCGCCTCGGCTCCGGGCTCGTGCTCAAGCACGGCGCCGGCCTCATCCGCGGGGTCTTCCTCGCGGTGGTGCTGGCGTTGGTGCTGAAGCTGCTTTGGCCCGCCTGAAGCCCGGGCCTTACTTGAGGGCCTTCTCGATCGCGGCCGCCAGCTCGGCGGAGTCCGGCTCGACGGCGGAATCAAAACGCGCCAGGAGCCTGCCGTCCGCGGACACGAGGAACTTGTTGAAGTTCCAGGACACCGGGCCCGGCAAGCCGGCCGGCTTGCCGGTCAAGGCGACGAACAAAGGGTGCGCGGCCTTGCCCTTGACGGCGACCTTCGCGGCCAAAGGGAACGTCACCTGGAACCGGTCGGAGCAGAATTTCTTGATCTGCGTCTCGGTCCCCGGCTCCTGGCCGCCGAAGTCGTTGCAGGGGAATCCGACGATCGCCAAGCCCTTGGGCTTCTGCTTCCGGTAAAGCGCTTCGAGGCCTTCGTATTGGGCGGTGTAGCCGCACTCGCTGGCGACGTTGACCACGAGGAAGGCCTTGGCCTTGGTCGCGGACAGGGTGGTTTCCTTGCCGTCGATGTCCTTGTACGGGATGGCGGCGAGGTTCGTGGTTTCGGCGGCGGTCATGGGCAGGGAGAGGAGCGCGGCGAGCAAGGCGAGGAAACGCATGGCCTGCAGGTTAGGCCGCGGACGGCCGGATGCAAGCGGGGGGCCTTAACGATCGGCCAGGACCTCCGCGGCGATCTCATCCCACAAGGCCTCGGCCTGCGCAGGCTTCGCCGCCGGACGGCCCGCCAAGGAAAACCAATAGCGGGCGTTGCCGAGGTCGCCCTCGACGAGGTGCAGCAGGGCATGCACCCAGGACCCCTGGGCGTCCTCGATGTCCTGGGCGATGGCGTGCGACCGCTCCCAGTCGCCCTTCTTGAGATGCCAGAGCGCCTGCGCGGCGGCGCTGAGGCCGGCGGGCGGGCGGGCGTCCTTCAGGGCGGACTGCTTGAGCTCAGTCGGAGTCATCGACGGAGATTCGTCCAAGCCAGCGCCAACCAACCGGCGATGAGCAACGTCCCGCCCAAAGGCGTGATGGCGCCAAACCAGCGAGGCGCACCCAACGCCAGCGCATAGAGCGTGGCGGAAAAGACCACGGCCCCGGCCGCCCAGAGCCGGGCAGGCCACGCCGAAGAGACCGGGATCGCCCCGATGGCCAAGGCATGCGTCAGCAGGTAGAAGGTAGCCGTCTGCCACCAGCCAGCGGCCTCCGGCAGCGACGCCAGCCGCTCCTTCAGCCCGTGCGCGCCAAAGGCCCCCAGCGCGACGGCGGTCGCGCCCAGGAGCCCGGCGGTGACGAGGCGACCGGACATCAAGCCTTCGGCTCGGTGTCGGCGCCCGACTTCTTCTGCGTGAAGACCAACCCCTTCTCGCCGACCGAGACGATGACCGGCTCGTCCTTGTTGTAGTCGTTGCGCAGGATGGCCTCGGCGAGCGGATCCTCGAGCAGGCGTTCCACCGCGCGGCGGAGCGGGCGGGCGCCGTACTTCTCGTCCCAGCCGTTGTCGACGAGGTAGCCGCGGGCGGCTTCGTTGACCACGAGCTTGACGCCGAGGTCGAGCAGGCGCTTGGCCACCTTGGCGACCTCGATGTCCACGATCTTGGTCATGTGGACCTTCGCCAGCTGCTGGAAGATGACGATGTCCGTGAGACGGTTGAGGAACTCGGGTTTGAAGGCCCGCTTGGTCTCGTCCATGATGCGGTCCTTGAGCTTCTCGTAGTCGCGGGTCGCGTCCATGCCCACGTCGAAGCCCACCGCGTTGTTGCGCTGCAGGACGTCGGCGCCGACGTTCGAGGTCATGATGATGATCGTGTTGCGGAAGTCGACGACGCGGCCGAGGGAGTCCGTCAGGCGGCCGTCCTCGAGCGCCTGGAGCAGGAGCTGGATGACGTCCGGGTGGGCCTTCTCGATCTCGTCGAACAGGACGACGGAGTAGGGCTTGCGGCGGACCTGCTCGGTCAGCTGGCCGCCTTCGTCGTGGCCGACGTAGCCGGGCGGCGAACCGATCATGCGGGAGACCGTGAACTTCTCCATGTACTCGGACATGTCGATCTGGATGACCGCGTCCTTCTCGCCGAACATGCGTTCCGCGAGGGTGCGGGCCAGGAGCGTCTTGCCGACGCCGGTGGGGCCGAGGAAGAGGAACGAGCCAATCGGACGACGCGGGTCCTTCAGGTCGGCGCGCGAACGGCGGAGGGCGCGGGCGATGACCTCGCAGGCGCGGCCCTGGCCGATGACGCTGCCCTGCAGGTCCTTCTCGAGGTCGAGGAGCTTCTGGGTCTCCTTCTTCTCCATGCGGTTGAGGGGGACGCCCGTCCAGTCGGCGACGATGTGGAGCATCTCCTCCTCGCCGACGACGATGCGCTTCTCGTCGCGCTTCTTGCGCCATTCCTCGAGCATCTTCTCGCGCTTGGCGCGGAGCTTCTTCTCCTGGTCGCGGAGGTTGGCGGCCTCCTCGAACTTCTGGTGGCGGGAGGCGTCCTCCTTCTGGAGCACCACCGCGTCGATGTCGGCCTGGGCCTTGTCGAGCTCGGGCGGGAGGTTCAGCGAACGGATGCGGGCGCGGGCGCCGGCCTCGTCCATGACGTCGATGGCCTTGTCCGGCAGATGGCGGGAGGTGATGTAGCGGTGCGAGAGGCGGACCGCGGCCTCGATGGCGGCGTCGGTGTACTCGCACTTGTGGTGGTCCTCGTACTTCTGGCGGATGCCGCGCAGGATGAGGACGGCGTCCTCGGGCGAGGGATCGTCGACCTTCACGGACTGGAAGCGGCGCTCGAGGGCGGCGTCCTTCTCGATGTGCTTGCGGTATTCCGCCAGGGTCGTCGCGCCGACGCACTGGATCTCGCCGCGGGACAGGGCGGGCTTGAGGATGTTGGACGCGTCCATGGCGCCTTCGGCGGCGCCGGCGCCGACGATCGTATGCATCTCGTCGATGAAGAGGATGATGTTCTTGGCGCGCTTGATCTCGTCCATGATGCCCTTGATGCGCTCCTCGAACTGCCCGCGGTACTTCGTGCCGGCGACCATGAGGGCGAGGTCGAGCGTCACGACCTTGCGGTCGAGCAGGATCTCGGGGACGATGCCTGCGGCGATCTCCTGCGCGAGGCCTTCGACGATGGCGGTCTTGCCGACGCCGGCCTCGCCGATGAGGACAGGGTTGTTCTTCGTGCGGCGGCAGAGGATCTGCACCACGCGGCGGATCTCCTCCTTGCGGCCGATGACGGGGTCGAGCTCGCCGGCGCGGGCGAGTTCGGTGAGGTCGCGGCCGAAGGTCTTGAGCAGCGACAGGCGTTCGCCGCGGCCCGGACGGGCGCCTTCCTCGCCCGAGCGGCGGGGCGGCGGGGCGTCTTCGGCCTGCTCGCCGGAAACGGGCGGCTCCTCCTCGGACTTGGCTTCGCCTTCGACGGAGGCGCTCGGGTCGATGTCGGCGAGGATCTCCTTGCGGCAACGCTCGAGGTCGACGTCGAGCTGCTGCAGGACGCGGGCGGCGACGCCCTCCCCTTCCTTCAGGAGGCCGAGGAGGATGTGTTCGGTGCCGACGTAGGCATGGCCGAGGCTGCGGGCTTCGGTGACGGCGTGGGCCATGACCTTCTGCACGCGGGGCGTGAGCGGGATGGTGTCGGGCGCCTTGGCTTCATCAGGTCCCTGGCCCACCTGCTTCTCGACGGCGGCGCGGACGTTCTTGAGGTCGAGGCCCATGCGGCCGAGGACGTTGACGGCGACGCCTTCACCCAGCTTGATCAGCCCGAGCAGGATGTGTTCGGTACCGACGTAGTTGTGGTTGAAACGACGCGCTTCGGCCCGGGCCAGCTCCACGACCTTGCGGGCGCGGGGCGTGAAATTGTTGTTGTTCTTGTCCTTGTCCATGGGATGGGTGGTGAGGTGGCTTTAATGGCCTGTTAAGCAGGTACTATGCCCAAGGCTTTCAGGGCATCAAGCGGGGACCCACCATTGTAAATAACCCCGCCTTTTGCCTTTGCCAGCCGTGGGGAGGGCTTGTTTCTTTGCCTTCACACCATGGGAATCAGCATGCAAGCGGCGGGACCCGCCCTCCAAGGGCTCGTCCAAGGGCTCCAAGGCCGGAAAACGGCCATCTTGGGGCACATGCGCCCCGACGGAGACTGCATCGGCTCCCAGGTGGCGCTCTGTCGGATGCTGCTGGCCGCCGGCATCGACGCCATCTGCGTCAACCGCGACCGCATCCCGCCCAACATGGTGGCCTACGCCCAAGGAGTGACCTTCCTCACCGGCGACCAATATGTCCCAGACGGCCGGGTGGCTGTCGCGGTCGACTGTGCCGATGCGTCCCGCATCGGACCGGACCTGCTGGACAAGTTCGGCGGCAAACTCTGGGGCAACGTCGACCACCACGCGTCCAACCCCGGTTACGCCGAGCACAACATCGTCGTCAAGACGGCCGCCGCGACCTGCCACGTCCTCGCCTACGGCGCCCTGCGTCATGGTCTGGCGTGCGACGCCGCCACCGCCAAGGCCCTGCACCTGGGCATCGTCACCGACACCGGTCGCTTCAGCTACGCCAGCGCGACCGCCGAGGTCTTCGCCCTGGCCGCGGAACTCATCGAACGCGGCGCCAACCCGGCGGAGACGAACTTCCTGGTCTTCGAGCACGAGAGCCGCGGCAAGCTCGAGCTGACCAAGCGCTTCCTCAACACGATCCAGTTCCACGCCGACGGAAAGATCTGCTCCGGCGAGCTCACGCAGGCCGACTACGCCGCGACCGGCACGACCAAGGAGGACAAGGAAGGCCTCGTCGAATTCCCCCGCTCCGTCGAGGGCGTCGAGATCGCGGTCCTCATGGAGGAAGGCCGCGACGGCGTCCGCGGCAGCCTGCGCGGCCGCGACCCGCGACTGCGCCTGGACCTGCTCGCGGGCAAGCTCAACGGCGGCGGCCACGTCCTCGCCGCGGGCTTCAACATGCTCGGATGCACGCTCGCCAAGGACCGCACGCGTATCCTCGGCATCGTGGCGGACCACTACCGCGAGCACGCCGCCCGATGAACGAGGGCCTGCCCGAACCCGAAGGCATCCTGCTCGTCGACAAGCCGCAGGGCATCACGTCCCACGACGTCGTCGACAAGGTGCGCTGGCTCTACCAGACCCGCCGCGTCGGACACGCCGGCACCCTCGACCCGATGGCGACCGGCCTGCTCATCATCCTCGTCGGCAAGGCCACGAAGGCGTCCGACCTGCTGATGGCCCAGGAGAAGGAATACCTGGGGGAGGCCACGCTCGGCGTGGTCACCGACTCGCAGGACGCCGACGGCGAGACGGTCGAGACGAACCCCGTGCCGGCGCTCGCCGCGGAGCAGGTCGCGGCCGCGATGGCGACGATGCTGGGCGACCAGCAGCAGGTCCCGCCGATGCATTCGGCCAAGAAGATCGGCGGCAAGAAGCTGTACGAGCTCGCGCGCAAGGGCGTCGAAGTCGAACGCGCGCCGCGCGCCATCCGAATCGAGGCCTTCGAGCTGCTCTCCTGGGACAGCCCGCGGCTCAACTTCCGTGTCCATTGCACGAAGGGCACCTACGTGCGCACGATCGCCTACGACCTCGGCCGCAAGCTCGGCCCCGGCGCGCACCTCACGATGCTGCGCCGCACGCAGTCGGGCCAGCTGCGCGTCGAACGGGCGAAGACCTTGATGGAACTAGGCGCCATGAGCCGCGAACAGCTCGTCGCTTGCCTCGTCCCCGTGCAGGAGGCCGTCCCGGGCGCCGACCGCGGATGAACCCCGGGAGCGCCATCCACCTCGCCCTCGGCGCCTTCGACGGGGTCCATCTCGGCCACCGCGCGGTGCTGCATTCGGCCCGCGCCGCCGCCCGACGCGACCATGGCCGCGTCGGCGTGATGACCTTCGATCCGCATCCGAGCAAGGTGCTGCGCCCCGAGGCCGCGGTGCCGCTCATCCTGGGCCGCGCGCAGAAGGACGAACGCCTGACCGAAGCGGGCGCCGAATTCATCCACCACCAGGCGTTCACGCTGCAGCACGCGGCGATGGAAGCCGCGGATTTCCCGGCGTGGCTGCTGCACACCTTCAGGGGATTGCGCTCCGTGCATGTCGGCGCGAACTTCCGCTACGGCCAGGGCCGCGCCGGCGACGGCGCCTCGCTCGTCCACGATGCCGGCCGGCTCGGCCTCGCCGTGCACCTCGTCGAGCCGGTGCTGCTCGACGGCGAACCCGTCAGCAGCTCGCGGATCCGCGCGGCGCTGCGGCACGGCGACCTTGCGCTCGCCAATCGCCTGCTGCTGAGGCCCTACGAGGCGACCGGCGCGGTCGTCGACGGCCGCCGCCTCGGACGCACCATCGGCTTCCCGACGCTGAACCTGCCGTGGGCGCCCGAGCTGCGTCCGGCTTTCGGCGTCTACGCCGTCGAGCTCGTCACGCCCGAGGGCCTGGCGGAACCGGCGGTCGCGAACTGGGGCCTGCGGCCGACGGTGGAAAGCGGGCCGGTGGAGCCGCTGCTGGAGTCGCATCTGCTCCGGCCGGCCGACGCGGTGCCTGGCGCCGGCGCGCACGTGCGCGTCCGCTGGCTGCATTTCCTGCGGCACGAACGGAAGTTTGCCGACCTGGCGGCGCTGCAGGCGCAGATCGCCGAGGACGCCGCGGCGGCCCGCGCGGTCCACGGACTCGCCGGCGGCCGCTGAGCCGTCAGCGACTCAGGACGCGAACTTCCTGATGATCCCGCCGAAGGCGCCGTTCGAGAAGAAGACGATGCAACGGGCACCGGTCCCCTCCGCGGTGTGCTGGCGCAGCGCCTCCAGCAGCGCATCGTTCGAGGCCGGGGCGAAACCGCGGCGCCCCGAGGCCGTGATGGCTGCGGCCACGCCCGTGCTGTCGAAGCTCTCGCCGCCGAGCTTGTCGGCGCGATGCGCCGGCGCGAGGTAGACGTCGTCGGCGAGCATCAGCGCGTCGCGGAAGGCGTCCTGCATGACCTTGCGGGCGGCGGTGTTGCTGCGCGGCTCGAAGCAGGCGACGAGGCGATGCTGCGGGTAGCGGGCGCGCAGCGATTCGAGCGTGAGCTTGAGCGCGGTCGGGTGATGGCCGAAATCCTCGATGACCACGCGGTCGGGCCGGTCGACGAGCACCTGCTGGCGGCGCATGACGCCCTGGAACTTCGCCAGCGCGTCGAGCTTGAGGCTGGTCGGGTCCTTGGGGTCGAGCAGGAGACCCGCAGACACCGCGGCCATCGCGGCGTTGCGCGCGTTGAAGAGACCGGGCAAGGCCCACCGGATGCGCCCCCATTCCCGGCCCTTCCACAGCAGCCTGAAGGAAGAACCCGTCGGCGTCTCCTGGAAATCGGCGATGACGGCGTCGTTGCCTGCGCCCGTCCCCACGCGGACCACCGGGGCCCAGGTGACGTTCTTGACGAGCCCGAGGACGTTGGCGTCGTCGCCGTTCGCGACGATCGCGCCGTCGCGGGGCACGATGCGGATGACGTGCGAGAAGGTGCGCAGCACGTCCTCGAGGTCGCGGAAGATGTCGGCGTGGTCGAACTCGCAGTTGTTGATCGCGAGGACGCGCGGCAGGTACTGGATGAACTTGCTGCGCTTGTCGAAGAACGCCGTGTCGTACTCGTCGCCCTCGATGACGAAAGGCCCGCCCTGCTGGCCGGGATGGGAACTGTCCGGCAGGTCGCGCGGTACGCCGCCGACGAGCCAACCCGGATCCGCCCCGTTGGCGCGCAGCAGGACCGCTGCCATGCACGTGGTCGTCGTCTTGCCGTGGGTGCCGGCCACGACGATGTTGCGGCGTTCGTTCAGGAGGCGGGTGCGGAGGAGCTCCGGCAGCGACACGTACGGCTGGGTCCGGGCTTCCAGCAGCCATTCGACCTCGGGATGGCCGCGCGACGCGACGTTGCCGACGACGACGAGGTCGGGCTTGAGCTGGGCGAGGCGTTCCGCGGACCAACCTTCGAGGATCTCGATGCCGGCGCCGCGCAGGTGGTCGGACATCGGCGGGTAGACGCCGGTATCGGAACCCGAAACCTCGTGGCCGAGGGAACGCATCAGCAAGGCGGCGTTGCCCATCGCCGTACCGCAGATGCCCATGAAGTAGACGCGCATGGTGCGCATAAAAGCCACGTCGCCCCTGAGGGCGAGCCGAGAAAGGACGATACCGCCAAAAGGAGGACCCCGGCCACCTTGCGGCAACCGGGGTCCGGGACCATCTCTGACTGTACCTTTCTTGGCTATCGGCCGAACCTCACTGGCTTGCTGATTCCGACTGCCTGAACCGACTGACCGTCTGCTGTCGCTGACTTGTCGACCGACTGACCGTCTGGACCTTCGCTTACCACTGGCTGTCTGGCGCTAGCCGGTACCGTCCTTACGCCGCGCGTCCCAAGTCGCCCAGATCCGTGGACCTCGGGTGATTGCGCTTTTCCTTCTCCAGGCGATGACGGCGGCGAAGCTGGCGGTCGACCTTGTCGACCAAGATGTCGATGGACTTGTACAGGTCCTCGCTTTCCTCGCGGACCACGATGTCCGGCCCCGGCACCTCGAGGCGGATCTGGGCCGCGAACTCGCGGCTGTGGTCGCGGGTGTGGTTGTAGACGAGCTCGACGTGCACGCGGACGATCCGCGGGTTGTGGCGCAAGAGCCTTTCGACCTTGGCGCGCACCGTATCCTTCAGGGCGTCGGTGAGGTCCATATGGACCCCCGTCACGACTACCGGAGCATTGCTCATGTGTGTTGTGTTTTGGGGTTTCGCGTGAGAACCTGCGTCCATGTCAAAGAACGGGACCATCGATGATTTCCTCAGAAGTTTTTCCTGTGTGATCATAACGGGCGCTTCCTCCGGCATTGGCCGCGCGATTCTCTCGCGCATCTATGATTCTGGGACGTCCGCGCAGGTGTTCAACCTTTCCCGCACCGCCCCGGAGGGGGTGCCGAATACCTGCAAGCTGACTCACCTTACCTGCGACCTCTCCCAACCCGCTCAGATCGAGGAAGTTGTCGCCGGATTACGGAAACTAATGCCGGCAGAAGGCAGGATTCTGCTCGTTAATAACAGCGGCTTCGGCGCCTACGGCGAGTTCCCGGCGCCGGACCTGGACCACACGCTCAAGATGGTCGACGTCAACGTGCGCGCGCCGGTGCAGCTCACGGGCCTGCTCTGGGACGAGCTCAAGCGCCGCGGCGGACAGGTCGCGACGGTCGCTTCGCTCGCGGGCTACCAACCGACGCCGCTGATGACGACGTACGCCGCGACGAAGGCGTTCATGCTGCATTGGAGCATCGCGCTCGACGCCGAAGCGAAGCCCTACGGCGTGCGTTGCGTCGCGATCTGCCCCGGCCCGGTCTCCACGAACTTCTCCAAGGCCGCGGGCTTCTCCGGCCCGACCGGCCTTGGCGGCCAGACGGCCGAAGCCTGCGTCGACGAAGCGTTGCGCGCGATGGCCAAGGCCCGCCCGCAAGTCATCCCCGGATGGAAGAACCGCCTGCTCGGCATGTTCAGCGCGCGGTTGCCCAAGCCGTGGGCCGCGGCCATCGGCCTGCGGATGATCCGGCGCCTGCGGCTCGACCGCTTCGTGCGGCGCTGATCAACCCTCGGCGGACGCCAGCAGTTCGCGGGCGTGCGACAGGGCGACCTTGCTCGCGCGGTCGCCGAGCATGCGCGCGAGCTCGGACTCTCGGTCCTTGCGCTTCGCGTGGACGGGCGCGATGGCCACGGTCGTGGAACGGTCGTCCTGGGTCTTGGTGACCACGAGATGGGCGTGGCCCAACGCGGCGACCTGCGGCAGGTGCGTGACGCAGAAGACCTGGTGGCCCGCTCCGAGCGCGGCGAGCTCGCGGCCGACCTGCGCGCCGATCTCGCCGCCGACGTTGGCGTCGACCTCGTCGAAGACCAGCACCGGCGTCCGGTCGACCGCGGCCAGCACCGTCTTGAGGGCGAGCATCACGCGCGCGGCTTCGCCGCTGGAGGCGATCTGGTCGAGCGGCAGCAGGTCCTGGCCGGCGTTGGGGCAGAACAGGAAACGGACCGCGTCGGCGCCCTGTGGACCCAGTTCGGCGGCGGCGACCTCGATGCGGAGATCGGCCTTCCGGAAGCCCAGCGCACCGAGCATCTTCCGGGCGGCGGCCGCGAGCTTGTCCGCGGCCTTGGCGCGCGCGGCGTGGAGCGCATCCGCCTGCCTGCGCAGCTCCTTCTCGACCTGGGCGGCTTCGGCGCGGAACTTCGCCACGCGGGCCTCGACGTCGCCCTGGGAAAGCAGCCGGCGGCCGATCGCGTCGCGCTTGGCGCGGACGCTGGCGGCGTCCGGGCCGTACTTGCGGCGGAACTCGAGCCACAGGTTCATCTTGGCGTCGAGTTCGGCGGCGGACTCATCGTCTTCGGACAGACCTCGCGCCAAGCGCGCGTAGTCGGCGCGGATATCCTCTGCCTCGGCGGCCAAGGCATGCAGACGATCGCGCAGCCCCGTCGCTTCCTCGTCGATGCGGGCCACGTCTTCGGCGGCCTTCAGCAGCTTCGGCAGGACCTCACCCAAGCCATCGGCACCGAGACCGGCGTCTAGCTGCCCGAGCAAAGCCCCGAGCTCCTGCGCACGGGACGACCGGGCATGGTCGCGTTCGAGCTTGGCGATGGCTTCATCGGCGAGATCCAACGACCCCAGCTTCTCCAGCTGCGAACGCAGGAACGCCTCTTCGTCCTCGGATAGCCTCTCGGCTCCGGCCGCTTCCTCGGCGCCGCGGAGCAGGTCGAGCCGACGACGCCAGCCGGCGCGGTAGTCGGCGAGGGCCTTGCCCAAGCCCGCGTGCAGGTCGAGCATCGCCAGCTGCGTCTCGGGACGCATCAGCTTCTGCGGCTCTCCAGGCCCATGGAAATCGATCCACAGCTCGCCGAGCTGCTGGAGCTGGACGAGCGTGGCGGCGCCGCCGTTGACGGAGATGCGACCGGCCTTGGAGGCATGGACCGAGCGCTTCAGCAGCAGGAGGCCGTCGTCGCACGCCGGGAGGTCGAGGGACTCGAGCAAGGAGGCGAAGCGGGCATCCGCCCCGATCTCGAGCTCGGCCTCGACCACGCATTCGTCGGCGCCCTTGCGCACGACCGTCTTCGCGACGCGATGGCCGGCGAGCAGCGACAGCGCGCCCAGCAGCACGGATTTCCCGGCGCCGGTCTCGCCGGTCACGACGGTGAAACCGGGGCCCAGCTCGAGTTCGGCGCGATCCATCAAGGCGAGGTCGCGGATGACGAGGCGGCGGATCATGGCGCGGGACGGGAACCGTAGAGGGCGGAGCCGACGCGGACGCAGGTCGAGCCTTCGGCGACGGCCAGCTCCAGGTCGCCGCTCATGCCCATCGAAAGTTCGGGCAAGCGGACGCCGAAACGGGTCTCCAGACCATCGCGGCACCGACGCAGCTCAGCGAAGGTGCGACGCGCCACGGCGGGGTCGTCGGACAGCGGGGCGATGGCCATGAGCCCGACCACCTTGAGGGAACGATGCGGCAGCAAGGCCTCGAGCACGGCCGGCGCCTCCGCGAGGTCGCAACCGAACTTCGCAGGGTCGTCGCCCGAATTGACCTGCACGTAGACCTCGCGGGTCAGCCCGAGTTCGGTCGCGAGGCGGCCGAGCCGGGCGGCCAATTCGGCGGAATCCACGGACTGCAGCACGTCGAAGGCCTGGAGGGCTTGCTTGGCCTTGTTGGACTGGAGGTGCCCGATCAGCTCCCAACGCAGCCCAGCGGGCGACTGAGGCCGCTTCAAGGCCGCCTCCTGGACGCGGTTCTCGCCAACGGACGCCAACCCGAAACGATGGGCGTATTCGGCCGCCTCAAAGGGGTGGGTTTTCGTCACCGGCAGCAGGCGCACGGAAGCAGGCGCGCGCCCGGCGGCGGCGCAGGCCAGGCGGATGCGCTCCAAAACGGTGTCACAACGGGCGGAAAACTGGTCGTAGGTGACCATTTGAGCAGTATGTGCACCCTTACCTCCGGGAGTCAATGTCTGCTATCGGCCTAAAACAGCCGTTTTAAGGACTTTCGATAAGACCATCTACACTTGAAGGAACCTTCCATAAGTTTTAATAATCATATCCCTTTCCGCCATGCACATCGAGAACCTCAAGATTTTCCGGGACCTCGTAGACAACGAAAGCTTCTCCAAGGCCGCCAAGCTGAACGCCATCACCCAGTCGGCCGTGAGCCAGCAGCTCCGCTCGATGGAGAAGCACTTCAACGTGCTCATCGTCGACCGCAGCCAGAAGCAGTTCCGCCTCACGCGCGAAGGCCGCAGCCTGTACGAGGCCTCCAAGGACATCCTCAACCGCTACGAGCAGGTCGCCAGCGAGATGCAGGAGATGCGCAAGGTCGTCAGCGGGACCGTCCACGTCTCGACCATCGTCTCGATCGGCCTGCACGAGCTGCCGCCCTACGTGAAGCGCTTCATGCAGGAGTTCCCCCACGTCAACGTGCGCGTCGAGTACCGCCGCTCCAACCTCGTCTACGAGGACGTGGTCTCGAGCGCCGTCGACTTCGGCCTCGTCGCCTTCCCGCAGAAGTACCGGCAGGTCGAGATCATCCCGTTCATGGAGGACCAGCTCGTCGCCATCTGCGCGCCGAAGCACAAGTTCGCCTCGAAGAAGGAGATCGAGCTCGCCGACCTGCAGGGCTGCAAGTTCATCGGCTTCGACCAGGACATCCCGACCCGCAAGGCCCTCGACCAGTTCTTCCGCGAACAGCGCCTCGAGCTCGAACCGTCGATGGAGTTCGACAACATCGAGACGCTCAAGCGCGCGGTCGAGGTCGACGCCGGCGTGGCCCTCGTGCCCGAAGGCACCATCCGCTCGGAGATCGAACAGGGCACGCTCGTGAAGCTGCGCCTGCGCGACCGCCGCGTGGCCCGCCCGCTGGCCATCCTGCACCGCAAGGGCCGCGTGCTGACGCCGGCGATGAAGCGCTTCCTGGCGCTCATGCTGAACGGCCTGAACGGCAAGGCCGCCGAAGGCGCCTAAGGGCTAGACCCGGGCGGACCGCTCGAGGCGACGCACCAACGCGAAGCCCGGGAGCGCCTGCGCGACCAGGAAACCGAGGCCGACCCAGAGGAGCGCGTCGCGGTCCGCGCCCGTGAGCGCCGTCGCCGCCAAGCCCCACCAAAGGCAGGCGCCGACCAGGGGTTCGGGCGCGCGCTTCAGGCTCGCGCGCGCGAGCGACCACGCCCCGAACAGCGAAGCCGCCAAGCCGGCGGCGACCGCGGCCGAGAGATGCCCCAATCCAAAATGGGCGTAGAGCAGGAACCCTTGGGCCACGAGCAAGCCACCGAGGATCGCCGTGCTGACGCGGAACTGGTGCGGGAAGAGCGCGAACCGCGCGCGATGGGCCCGGAGGTACAGGAGCGTGGCGACCGCGGCCATGGCCAAGGTGAGCGACCAGATGTAACGCAGCCCGCTGATGGGCATGCCGAACCTGTCGATGGCCCATTGCGCCAGGAAGCACTTCGCCAGGATCAAGGACCACAGCGCGCCCAACCGATCGACGACGACGGCCTCCCGATAGGCGCGCTCCACCCCCAGGGCGAGCTCCGTCGCGGGACCCGCAGGCAAGGAGGAAGACGACGGCGCCATGGCTAGGGCTCACCGTGCAGGCTTCCCGCGGGCCTGCAACCTCCGCGGTGGGTTTGGCTCAAGCCGTCCAGAGCTTGGTGCGCTTGATCTCCGCCGCGACCGCGGGCGGCACTTCCTGCTCCCAGCCGACGTAGCCCTGCCGGATGCGCTCCGCCAAGGTGCGCGGCTGGCAGGCCAAGGCCTGCGGGCTCGCCCCGGTGATGGGGACCAGGAACCCGTTGTTGCGGAGATGCTCGAAGAGGCCGGCGACCTTCGGACGCACCTGCACGTCCGCCGCCGTGACGACCGAGTCCAGCGGCACCTGGTACGTCTCGGGGAAGCAGACCAGGCAGGCCACCGGGTCGGCCACGAGCCGACGCAGCTGGTCGCCGCGCATCGGGTAGACCATCACGCTCACGCCGTCCTTGAAGAGCCGTCCGCAGGCCTCCAGCACCCCGCCCTCGAGGTGCGCGTAGTGGGCGGGGTTGAAGAGGTCCACGAGGTTGTTCATCCCGGCGATGAGCGTGACGTCCCCGGTCGTGTGCAAGCGGAAGTAGGCCGGAAGCCGGTACCAGCCGCGATGGCGCGTGACGAGCAGCGGGCGGCCCACAGCGGCGACGAGCCCGATGCGGGCCACGATCTCCTCCTCGGGGCTGCTCTCCTGCCCGACGCACATCTCGTAGAGGGTCACGGTGTCCGGCGTCGGCGGGCGGGCGCGCTGCGCGCAGCCGATCATGTCCTCGTTGACGAGCGACAAGGGCCGGAAAGTCCCGCGCGCGACCAGCACGGATTTCTTGTAGAAGAACTCGCCGGCGACCGCGGGGGCGCCGCGCTCGTCGAAGACGACCGCGTCGGTGAGGCCGAGGCGGACGAGGCGCACCAGCGCCGTCCGGTTGTCGAACCCGGGGAAGGCCGGACCGCTGAAGTGCGCGAAGTCGACCTCGACGCGGCCGGAGCCGACGTCCTCGACGATGGCCTGGACGAACTCGTCAACCGAGGAACGGCGATGCAGCGCGGCGTGCACGAGGTTGACCCCGACCATGCCGAGGGCGTCCTGCTGGCGGCCCGCGTCGCGGTCCCAGAGGCGCAGGTGCAGGATGACGTCGCTGGGCTCGGCGCCTGGTTCGGCCTGGAAGCGCATGCCCATCCAAGAATGCCCTTGGCCGCGGCCGTCGTGCGGCGTCGTCGCGACGGTGTCGGCGAAGGCGAAGAAGCGCGTCTGCCCGCCGCGCTCGGAGGCCAGGCGGTCGACGAGCAGGCCGTATTCGTGCCCCATCATCTGCTCCAGCCGTTCGCGGGAGACGTACCGCTTGGGGTGCCCGTAGATCGCGTCGCTGACCCGCATGTCGTAGGCCGACATGCTCTTCGCGACGGTGCCCGAGGCCCCGCCGGCCTTGAAGAAGTGCCGGACGACCTCCTGGCCGGCGCCGATCTCAGCGAAGACCCCGTAGGCGGTCCGGTCAAGGTTGATGGCCAGCGCCTTGCGGGCGGTCACCGCGCCGGGCTGCTCTTGGGTGATCTCGGACATGCGGCCAAGCTAGCCGAGGCGCGGGGCGGAAACGAGCGGAAAGGGGCGGCGGCGTGGAGACTTTGGATTGGCGAAACATAGGCGACACGGCACAGTTTCAGGCACACCCGCCAGCCCCTGCCATGAAAGATTTCCTCAAGTCGGTCCTCGCCTCCGCCCTCGGCACCTTCATCGCCGGCCTGGGCGTCTGCTTCCTGATGTTCGTCCTGCTCGTGGGGCTCGTGAGCTCGAGCGGCGGCCAACCCGCGGGGACGCCCGTCGCGGTGAAGCCGAAGACGATGCTGGTCATCGGCAACGGCCTCGCGATCAACGACACGCCGGCCCACGGTACGCCGGGCCTGTCGAGCCTCCTCGGTGGCGTCTCGATGCCCGAGGTCGACCTGTGGCGGGCGCTGGAGGCGATCGACCTCGCGGCCAAGGACCCGAACATCGCCGGCCTGCTCGTCGCCGGGGACCTCGAAGCGGGCTTCGTGCAGCTGAACGAGCTGCGCCAGGCCATCGTCAGGTTCAAGGAGAGCAAGAAGCCCGTGGTCGGCTGGACCGAGAACTCCACCCAACGCGACTACTACCTGATCAGCGCGGCGGACAAGGTCTACATGCATCCGGCCGGCGAGCTCGAGCTCAAGGGGCTCTCCTCCTCGCACCTCTACTACGGCGAGACGCTGAAGCTGCTCGGCGTCGGCGTGCAGGTCACGAAGGTCGGCAAGTACAAGTCGGCCGTCGAACCCTACATCGGCGACAAGATGAGCGAACCGGCGCGCGAACAGACCGAACTGCTGCTCGGCGGCGTCTGGAAGAAGCTGCTCGCCGACGTGGCCCTCTCCCGCAAGGTGACCATCGCCTCGCTGACCCGCGCCGCGGACGCCGCGGGCGTCTACGGCGCCGAGAAGGCGCAGGCGCTCAAGCTGGTCGACGGCCTGCGGCAACGCGACGAGCTCGTCGCCGAACTGCGCAAGCTCGGCGTCGGCGCCGACGAGTCGGGCGCGTCCTTCCGCCAGGTCTCCTTGGCCAAGTACGCCCACAAGGTCTCCCTGCCCCGGCACGGCGGCCGCGTCGCCGTCGTCTACGCCGAAGGCGAGATCGTCGACGGCTGGGGCGGCAACGATGACATCGGCGGCGACCGCCTGGCCCGCGACCTGCGCGAGCTCCGCGCCGATCCGCTGGTGCGCGCGGTCGTCCTCCGCGTCAACAGCCCGGGCGGGTCGGCCTTCGCCAGCGACGTGATCGCGCGCGAGGTCGGCCTGCTGCGCCAGAAGGGCATCCCCGTGGTGGTCTCGATGGGCGACCTCGCGGCGAGCGGCGGCTACTACATCGCCGCGCGCGGGTCCGTCATCATGGCCGACCCCGCGACCATCACCGGCTCGATCGGCGTCTTCGGCCTGCACTTCAACTACCAGGAGCTCGCCAAGAAGGTGAACCTCGGGACCGACGGCGTGAAGACCAACCGCTACGCCGACCTCTTCGCCATGGACCACGTCGCGACGCCCGAGGAGATGGCCGTCGTCCAGGCGTCCGTCGACGCGGTCTACGAGGAGTTCCTCAAGGTCGTGGCCGAAGGCCGCAAGATGGACCGCGACAGCGTGCATGAGGTCGCGCAAGGCCGCGTCTGGCTGGGCCTGAACGCCCGCGAGAAGAAGCTCGTCGACAAGTTCGGGGGGCTGCGCGACGCGATCGCCGAAGCCCAGCGTCTGGCGAACCTCAAGGACATCGAGCTCATCCAGGTCCCGGCGCTCCATTCAGGCCGCGAGAACGTGCTGCAGAAGCTGCTCTCCGAAGACGGCAACGAGGCCCCGCTCTTCGCTCGCCTGCAGGCCAAGGACCCCGCCCTGCTCTTCCTCCGGAGCCACGCCGAGGTGCTCAAGGCCGTGCGTTCCCTGAACGACCCGCGCGGCGTCTACCTCAGCTGTCCGGTGCGCGGCTTCGGCCGCTGAGCCGACTCAGGGCTGCCTGGGCGCCTGGGCCTTGGCCTCGGGCATCCACTGCCGCAGCTGGCGGACGCGCGTCTCGTCCGCCGGGTGCGTGGACAGGAACTCGGCGGGCTTGTTGCCGCCCGCCTTGGAGAAGCGCTGCCAGAACGCCGGAGCGGCCTCCGGGTTGTAGCCGGCGCGGGCCATGAAGATCAGGCCGAGGTGGTCGGCCTCGGATTCGTGCGAGCGGCTGAAAGGCAGGAGGACGCCGAACTGGCTGCCGAGGCCGAAGCCGGCCATCCAGGCCTGGCGCGTCTGGGCGGACTTGTTCTTGGTCGCCTCATCCACCGCGACGGCGCCCATCTGGACGAGGAGGCCCTGCGAGATGCGTTCGCTGCTGTGCTGGCAAAGGACGTGGGAGACCTCGTGCCCAAGGATGACCGCGATGTCGTCGTCGGTCGGGGCATAGGGGAACATCCCGACGTTGAAGCCGATCTTGCCGCCGGGCATCGCGAAGGCGTTGGGGCTCTTGTCGTCGATCACGGCGAACTGCCACTGGGCGGCCGGAGGCAGCACGCCGGCGCGGTCCTCCTTGCGCGCCGCCGCGACGATGCTCAGGCCGACGCGCCTGACCTGCGCGAGGCGCGGATCGTTCGGCAGCTTCTTCATCTTCGCGAACTCCCCGGCCGCCATGGAGGCGACCTCGGAGTTGCTGACGAAGTTGATCTGCGAGCGGCCGGTCCCGGGGACCGTCTCGCAACCCGCGCAGAGCAGGCCGAGGAGGAGGCAGAGCGGAAGTCTCATGGGGGGGAAGCGCGGGGCCGACCTTAGGCGACGGAGGTCACTCCGACGAGTCCGAACCCGCGTTGTCTATATAATACTTCTTGTTGGCGGGGTCGTAGGAGTCGGTGTAGACCGAGGCCATCCGGATCGACATGCGGTTGAGGACGGCGCCGAGGATCGGCACGCCGGTCTCGGCGAGGCGGGCCAGGCAGGAACCGGCGTTGCGCATGTGGACCAGGTTGAAGCGGACGACGTAGATCACGCCGTCGACCTTGGGCACGAGGTGCAGGGCGTCGGAAACCGCGCCGATGGGCGGGGAATCGATGAAGATGCGGTCGTACCGCTTCTTCATGTCGTCGAGCATCGCGAGGAACTTGGGGTTGTTGATGACCTGGGTGGGGTTGCGGCAGCTCATCCCGACGGGCAGGACGTCGAGCCCGGGCGCCACGTCGCGGACGATGGCCTCGTCCAAGGTCATCTCGCCGTTGAACCAGCGGCTCACGCCGCCGTCGCCGGAGAAGCCGAGGGACGGGCCGACGTTGGGCAGGCGGAGGTCGGAGTCGATGACGAGCACCCGCTCCGCGTGCTGGGCGAAGCTCAGGGCGAGGTTCGTCACGACGAAGGTCTTCCCTTCGCCGGGGCGCGTCGAAGTCACCAGGAAGACGCGGCTGTTGGCCGTCGCCGGACTGACCTTCATCGCGGAGTAGATGGCGCGGACGGCCTCCGTGGCGACCTTGTCCTTGTCCTGGCGGGCCAGGAGCGCGCGATCGGGACCGACGGCTTCCGTGACCTTGGGCACGGTGCCGAGGAGGGGCAAGCCGAGGCCGACCTCGACGTCCTTGGCGGACTTCACGCGGTCGTCGAAGGACCCCATCAGGACGATGAGGCCGAAGCCGACGAGCAGGCCGAGGCCCATGCCCGTCAGGGCGTTCATGTAGTAGTTCTTGTTTACCGGGCGGTCCGCGACCGAAGGCATCTCCTGGATCTTGATCGAGGTGCTGGCGCCGGAGGTGGACGAGCGGAGCTTCTGCTCGTCGTAGTTCTGCTTCTGGCGGGCGAGGAACTCCTCCTGGCCGCGGATCTCCTTGTCGACGCGCTCCAGCTCGTTGTTGGCCGCCTGCAGGCTGTAGATCTCGGCGTCCTTGCGCTCGAGGTTCGCGACGATGGCGTTGTAGCTGGACGTGGCGTTCTGGACGGAAGCCTGGATGCGGTTCACCGAGTTGGCGACGGCCAGCTTCAGTTCCTCGTCGGTCTTCTTCAGCTGGGCGCGGGTCTGGATGAGCGTCGGATGCGCATCGGTGTACTTCTCCTCCATCGCGCTCACGAGGACACGGAGCTCCGTGACCTTGGGTCCAAGGGCGGCGACGCGTTCGTCGGCGCGGACCTGAGCGATCTCGTAGGGGTCCTTGCCCGCCTTCTTGTACTCGAGGATGACCTTCCAGACGATCTCGAGCTCGTCGATCTGCTTGCGGGCGTCCTCGCGGTTGCGGACCAGGACGCCGCGCTCGGCGTTGAGCGTCGTGGTGTCCTTGGCGATCGAAAGGAGCTTCTGGGACTTGATCAGCTCGCTGCGCTTCTCCGCCAGCTTCTTGAGGCGTTCCTCGATGAGGTCGATCTCGCTGCGGAGCTTCTCGACGAGGGGATTGGTGATGGTGAGCCGCTCGTCCTCGCTGTTCTTCTGGATGGACTTGCAGAAGATGGCGGCGACCTGGCGGGCGAGCTCGCGGTTAGGGTGGGTGAACTCGACGGTGACCACGAAGGTCGACTTCAGCGGATTGATGGCGCGCTGGCGGCCGAAGACCTCCTGCTCGGAGAGGGGGCCGCTGAAGATGTTGCCCTGCTGGTAGGGCTCGATGACCTGCTTCTTCTCGGCGATGGTGAGCTGGCGGGAGACGCTCTCGATGATCGCCGTGCTGCGCATGGACTCGACGGCCGTGTAGAAGTCGTCGTTCGTCGTGATGTTGAAGTTGTTGTTCGCCGCGGTGTTGTTGGCCGTGACTTCCGGCGCCATGCGGAAGACGCGCAGCTTGCCGACCGCGCGGTACTCCGGCATGGTCTGGTAGGTCAGGACGAGGGCGAGGGTGACGCCGACCAGGACGGCGAGGATCAGCCACCAGAAGCGCTCGCGGAGCATCGCCACGTAGGCGTAGAGGGGATTGCCGCCCTCCTTGACCCCATAGCGCCCGTAGCCGCCCTGCCCGTAGCCGGCGCCGTAGCCATAGCCACCGCCGTAGGCGCCGCCATAGTTGCCGTAGTTACCGTAGTTGCCGTAGCCGCGACCACGCGGGGCGGCGTCGTCCTGATCGTCGTCAGGCTTGTGGGGTTTTTCGGCCATGGGTTCAGAATTTGCTGTCGTCGACGTAGATGGCGTCCTCGTCCTCGAGGACGAAGTCGGGTTCGTCGCCGGAGTCGATCTTGCGGACGTCCTTGACGATGGTGACCAGCTTGCCTTCGCGCATGCGCTTGACGGCGACGTCGGAGCGGCGGCCGCGCGCGAGGATGCCGCCGGCCATGGACAAGGCCTTGCCGAGGGTCAGGTTCTCCTCGGGCGGGATGTTGACGGGGCCGGGCTTGCCGACGTAGCCGGACACGTAGACGCGGCGTTCGGCGTAGTTCACGATGGTGATGACGACCTGGGGTTTCTTGAAGTAGACGCGGAAACGCTTCGTGATCTCATCCTGGGCCTCGGTGATGGTGAGGCCGGCGATGGGCACGAGCTGCTTGAGGAACGGGATGTCGATCGTGCCGTCGGGGTTGATGCGGCGTTCGATGAGCGTATCGGCTTCGTTGATGACGCCGACGCGGATGAAGTCGCGGGCCCGCAGGCAGTAGCTGCTCCTGGTCGTCGGCTCCGCCGGCTTGGCGGGCTCGCCCGGCTTCGCGGGTTCCTCCGCACGGGACTTCCCGACCTGCAAGGTCTCTTCCTTTTCGGCGCCGTCCAGCCGGACGACGATCAACGCGAGCAACCCCAAGAGGCCGCAGGCAAGCCAGGTGAACGTGGATCCGAAACGCATGGGGGGAAGGTGCAGCAAAAAGGGCGGATGGTCAACCAGACCGTCCGCCCTTTCCATCGCCGACAGGTGAAACCGCTTAGTAGCGGAACGCCGCCGAAGCGGTGAAGGTGTTGGCCTTGAAGTTGGCCGAGGGGGCCGCCGGGATCTTGGAGTCGGTGAGGTTGTAGCCGGCCTGCAGGCTCAGGTGCGAGTTGTACTTGTAGTCGGCCCCGAGGGTGTAGACCCAGGTGTTGACGCCGGTGGCGCCCGAGAGCACGTCGCTCTTCGTCACGGAGAGGTTGAGCGTCAGGTCCGTCGCCGCGGTGAAGTTCGCACCGTAGGTATAGGTCTTCGAAGCGGTCACGCCGCCGGCGGAGGACGCCGCAGTGTCGCGCGAGAAGGTCAGGTTATGGGTGATCAGCTCGGTCAGCGTGTGCGAGAGCGTGACGGAATAGGAAGGATCGCCTGAGCTGGGCTGGCTGTCGGTCTGGGAAACCGCGTAACCGACCTTGGCGGTGATGTTGAGCTTGCCCGACTCGGTCGGCTGACCCTTGGCGGTGAGGCCATAGAAGTCCTTCACGAGCTGCTTGGGGAAGGCCGGGCGAGTGGCCAGCGTCGGGGCGGGCCCCTGCGCGATGGTGTGCGAAGCGGTCGGAACGAGGGAATAGAACGGCGCCGCGGAGTAGTCGGTGACATCGCGCTGATACTTGAAACCGTAGGTGATCTTCTCGCCAGGGGCCTGGTAATCGATGGAGACCGGAATGGACTTGGTATTCAGCTCCGTCAGCGTGTTCGTGTTGTAGTTGATGGTGTCCCACAGCGAACTGGCCTTCTTAGCGGCGTATTCGCTGTCGGTCGTGACGCTGTAGGGGAAGCGCAGCTTCGTCGGGTTGAGGTAGTTGTTGTAGGTGTTGCCGAAGCCGACGTTGAGCTTCGTGCGTTCCGTCAGCTGATAGCCGACGTCGAGGTTGTGGGCGTAGTTGGCCTGGCGGACAAGGGTGGCGCCGAGGACGGTGCTGTTGACGCCTTGCGCGGCGAGCTCGTCGTTGCGGGCCGTGACGCGGTAGGAAGAGTCGAGGGTGACGGTCAGGGGGCCGCCGGGGGCGTAACGGAGATTGCCGCTGAGGGCGTCGCGGGAGTCCTCGAGGGAAGCCAGGCTAGCCTTGTCGAAGTAGACGTAGCCGCGCTTGGCCGAAAGCGTCAGCGAAAGCGGGGAATCCTTGCCGTACTCGAGCGTCAGGCCAGGGGTCACCGTCCAGGAAGTCGAAGAAGTCTTGGTGGCGGACGAGTAGAGGTTGTCGGTGACTTCCAAGGCCACCGCGGAGTCGAAGAGGATGTCCAAGTCATCACCGATCTGAATCAGCGGGGAGCTCGGGAGGAGGTTCGCGGCGTGCGTGCTGGCGGAAACGGAGAGAAGCGCAGCGGCGACAAGGAAAGGAACCTTAAGCATGGGATGGCGGGGATGGCATAGCAATAATCCAGCCCGAGGGAGTGCTTCAACCTCCAAACCACCCTTCTTCCCCATAGAACAGCTTAGGAGCAAAAAGACCCGCCACCCTTACGGGAGGCGGGTCTATCTAAACCGCTAAACTAGAATAACTTAGGCTTCAGCAGTCTCACCAGTGGGGCTCACCTTGATCTTGCGATACAGGGGGAGGCCGGTACCGGCAGGGACGAGGTGGCCCATGATGACGTTCTCCTTGAAGCCGGTCAGCAAGTCGCGCTTGGCCATCGTGGCGGCGTCGGTGAGGACGCGGGTCGTTTCCTGGAAGGAAGCGGCGGAGATGAACGACTCGGTCTCGAGGGAAGCCTTGGTGATGCCCAGGAGGATCGGCTCGTACTCGGCGATCTGGCCACCGCGCTCGTGGATGGATCGGTTGACCTCGGCCAGGGTGCTGCGGTCGACCTGTTCGCCCCAGAGGTAGTCGGAGTCGCCCGGCTCGCTGATGCGCACCTTGCGGAGCATGCGCGAGACGATGATCTCGATGTGCTTGTCGTTGATGACGACGCCCTGCGAGCGGTACACCTTCTGAATCTCGGTGATGAGGTAGTCCTGCACGCGGGACTGGCCCAGGATGTCCAGGATGTCGTGCGGGTCGACGGCGCCTTCGGTGAGGCACTGGCCCTGCTTCACCTTCTCGCCGGCGGCGACGATGATGTGCTTGCCGTGCGGGATGAGGTGCTCCTCCTCGCGGCCGATGGAGTCCTTGATCACGAGGCGCTTCTTGCCGCGGATGGAAGGCTGGAACTCGACTTCCCCGTCGATCTTGGCGATCTCAGCGGCGTCCTTCGGAGGACGGGCCTCGAAGAGCTCCGAGATGCGCGGCAGACCGGCGGTGATGTCCTGCGTCTTGGCGGCCTGGCGGGGAATCTTGGCGAGTTCGCTGCCCTGGGCGACGACGTCGCCTTCGTCCACGAGGACGCGGGCGCCGGCCGGGATGGAGAACGTGCCGAGGTTCGCGCCCTGCGCGTCGACGATCTGGATCTGCGGATTCTGCTCGTCGGAGTGCTCGATGACGGACTTGTAGAACGCGTTGTTGGACGGGTCGCGCTCCTCGTTGTAGGTCACGCCGGAGATCATGTCCAGGAGGCGGATGCGACCGGCGCTGTTGGCGAGGATGGAGGTGTTGTTCGGATCCCAGGCGGCGATGAGCTCGTCCTTCTTCACCGACTTGCCGTCCTTCACGTTGATGACGGTGCCGGCGAGGATGCGGTACTCCTCGAGGGACTGGTTCGCGTCGTTGACGATGCGGATGGAACCGGTGCCGTTGACGGCGACGTAGGCGTCCTTGAGGTCGACCGTGTTGAGGTCGACGAAGACGACGCGGCCGGCGTTCTTGGCCTTGATTTCAGGGGTCTTGAGCTGCGCGACGCCACCGATGTGGAACGTACGCATGGTCAGCTGGGTGCCCGGCTCGCCGATCGACTGGGCGGCGATGATGCCGACCGCGGTGCCGCGCTCGACGATGCGGCCCGTGGACGGATCGAGACCGTAGGACTTCGGCGGGATCGCGTTCACCATCATGTGGGTGAGCGGGGAGAGCACCTTGACGCGGTCGATGCCGACCTTCTCGATCTGCTTGGCGATCTCCTCGGTGATCAGCTCGCCCGAACGGACGATGATCTCGGAGGGGTTGAGCGGATTGAAGACGTCCTCGGACGGGCAGCGGCCCACGATGCGGTCGGCCAGGGGGACGAGGATCTCGTCGCCGTCGTAGATCGTGTTCTTCCACACGCCGTTGGGCATGCGGACGGCCACGCGGTCGACACCGGCATCGCGCAGCTTGGCGACCAGCTCCTCGGTGAGGGCGGTCTCGGACTTGGCGAGCGGCTTGGCGGCGCCGGACGGATTGGCGACGTCGATGGAGAGGTGACGGCCGATGGCGGCGTCGCCGAGGGTGATGACCTCGGTGCCGGAGGTCAGGTTGTCGTCGTCGGTGACGATGACGTCCATGGCCACGTCGCAGAGCTTACGGGTCATGTAACCCGCGTCGGCGGTCTTCAGCGCGGTGTCGGACAGGCCCTTACGGGCGCCGTGCGTCGAGATGAAGTACTCGAGGACCGAGAGGCCTTCGCGGAACGAGGACAAGATCGGGCGTTCGATGATCTCACCGGAAGGCTTGGCCATGAGGCCGCGCGCGCCGCAGAGCTGCTTGACCTGGGCCTTGTTGCCTCGGGCGCCAGAATCCATCATCGCGTACACCGGGTTGATGATCATGCGGTGCGTGTGGCGCGGGTCTCCCTTGCGGACGCCGGCGACCTTCGCGGACTCGGAGAGCGTGTTGTACACCGACTGCGCGATCGTGTTCGTCGCGCCGGACCAGGTGTCGACGACCTTGTTGCGTCGCTCGTCGTTGGTGATCGTGCCGGCCTCGTTCTGGCGCTGGAACTCGCGCACCTTGGCGGTGGCCTGCTTGACGACATCGTCCTTCTCCTTCGGGTAGATCATGTCGCTGACGCCGATGGAGATGCCGGCGCGGGTGGCGATGCGGAAGCCGGTGTCCTTGAGCGCGTCGAGGACCGGGATGGAGGCCTCGCGGCCGACGGCCTTGTAGGTCTTCAGGATGAGGTCGCCGAGCTGGCCCTTCTTGACGGTCTCGTTGAAGAAACCGAGCTCGGTGGGCCAGATGGTGTTGAAGATGATGCGGCCGAGCGTGGTGACGATCGTGCGGGACGTCTTGTCGCCGTGGACGGTGTCGCGACCGAGGTCCGGGTTGGCGTAGCGCACCCAGTCGTGGAAGTGCAGCGCGCCTTCGGCTTCGGCGTAGTTCGCCTCGTCGACGGAGCCGATCACCGGAAGGTGGGCGGTCGCGGCGGGCTTGTTGGCGGGCTCGAGCGTGAGGTAGTACGAACCCAGCACGATGTCCTGCGACGGCGTGAGGATAGGCTTACCGCTCGAGGGCGAGAAGATGTTGTTCGTGGACATCATCAGGAGCTTGCACTCCATGATGGCCTCCAGGGACAGCGGGACGTGGACGGCCATCTGGTCACCGTCGAAGTCCGCGTTGTAAGCGGTACAGACGAGCGGGTGCAGACGGATGGCATCGCCTTCGATGAGAACCGGCTCGAAGGCCTGGATCGACAGACGGTGGAGCGTCGGGGCGCGGTTCAGGAAGACCGGGTGGCCGCGGGTGACTTCCTCGAGGATGTCCCACACTTCGGGCTTCTTCTGCTCGATGTGCTTGCGGGCGCCGCGGACGGTATGGGCGAGGCCCAGGTCCTTGAGGCGGCGGATGATGAACGGCTCGAAGAGGACGAGGGCCATCTTCTTCGGCAGACCGCACTGGTTGAGCTTGAGCTCGGGACCGATGACGATGACGGAGCGGCCGGAGTAGTCGACGCGCTTGCCGAGGAGATTCTGGCGGAAACGGCCGTGCTTGCCCTTCAGCATGTCCGAGATGGACTTGAGCTGACGGTCGCGGTCCTTGACGGGCTTGCCGTGGCGGCCGTTGTCGAGGAGGGCGTCGACCGCTTCCTGGAGCATGCGCATCTCATTGTGGATGATGACGTCGGGCGTCTTCATCTGGATGAGCTGCTTGAGGCGGTTGTTGCGGTTGATGACGCGACGGTAGAGGTCGTTCAGGTCGGAGGTGGCGAAGCGGCCGCCTTCGAGGGGGACGAGCGGACGGAGGTCCGGGGGGATCACCGGGAGGACCGTCAGGATCATATGCTCGGGACGCTTGCCGGAAGCCAGGAAGCCCTGGATGATCTTCATGCGGCGGGCGACCTTCTTCTTGATCTGCTTGGAGCGGGTGGAGCGGAGCTGGTCGCGGAGACCTTCGACGGTCGCGGCGAGGTCCATCTTCTTCAGCAGCTGCTGGAGCGCTTCGGCGCCCATGCGGGCCTTGAAGGCGTCAGGGCCGTGCTGTTCGACGGCGCGGCGGTAGCTTTCCTCGTCGAGGAGCTCCTTCTCCTGCATGCCGGTCTGGCCGGGGTCGACGACCAGGTACTTCTGGTAGTAGATGACCTGCTCGAGCTGGCGCGTGGTCATGTCGAGCATCAGCGAGAGACGGCTCGGCATGCTCTTCAGGAACCAGATGTGGGACACCGGGATGGCCATCCGGATGTAGCCCATGCGTTCGCGGCGGACGCGGGAAACGGTGACTTCGACGCCGCACTTGTCGCAGACGACGTCCTTGTACTTAACCTTCTTGTACTTGCCGCAGTAGCACTCGTAGTCGCGCACCGGACCGAAGATGCGCTGGCAGAAGAGGCCGTTGGGCTCGGGCTTGAAGGAACGGTAGTTGATGGTCTCCGGGCTCTTCACTTCCTTGAGGCCCTTGACCTTGCGGTTGCCGTGCTCGTCGAGCTCGTCGAGGAACTGTTCGCCGGTCCAGGCGACTATCTCCTCGGGGGAGGCGATCGAGATGGAGACGAAGTCGAAGGACTGCTCCTTGGCCTCGTTGGGCGTGAACTCGGGGGTGTGCTCCGGATGAATCATGTCTGTAAGGTGTTAGTCGTGGTTCGCGGGGCGGTTCAGTTGCGTTCGGCGGCGGTGGTGGAGCCGAGGCGAACATCCAGGCAGAGGGCCTGCATTTCCTTCATCAGGACGTTGAAGGACTGCGGGGTGCCGCTGACGAGGGTGTTGTCGCCCTTGACGAGCTGCTCGTAGATCTTGGTGCGGCCGGCGACGTCGTCGGACTTGACCGTGAGGAGTTCCTGCAGCGTGTAGGCGGCGCCGTAGGCCTCGAGGGCCCAGACTTCCATTTCGCCGAAGCGCTGGCCACCGTACTGGGCCTTGCCGCCCAACGGCTGCTGCGTGATGAGGCTGTACGGACCGGTGGCGCGGGCGTGGATCTTGTCCGCGACGAGGTGGTTCAGCTTCATCATGTAGATGTAGCCGACGACGACGTCCTGGTCGAACGCTTCGCCGGTGTGGCCGTTGACGAGCATGGCCTTGCCGGTCTCAGGGAGACCCGCCTGCTTGAGGTACTCGCGGATCTTCTGCTCGGGGATGCCGTCGAAGATCGGAGTGGCGACCTTGAGGCCAAGCTTGGAGCAGGCCCAACCGAGGTGCGTCTCAAGGACCTGGCCGACGTTCATGCGCGAAGGCACGCCGAGGGGGTTGAGGCAGATGTCGACGGGGGTGCCGTCGGCGAGGAAGGGCATGTCTTCGACCGGCACGATGCGGGCGACGACGCCCTTGTTGCCGTGGCGACCGGCCATCTTGTCGCCGACCTGGATCTTGCGCTTGGTGGCGATGTAGACCTTGACGTTCTTGATGGCGCCGCCCTCGTCGATGCCCTGCTCGATGGCTTCGACCTTGCGGGCACGCTCCTGCTCGAGCTCGTCGAAGCGGCGGTGGTAGCCGTCGACGATCTGGCGGATCTTCTGCTTCACCGGCGAGTCATTCATCTCGATGGTGCGGGAGACGGAAGCCAGGCGGCGCAGCAGCGTCTTGGTGATCTTGCGGTTGGCCGGGATGATGGCCTCGCCGGTCTCGGAGTTCTTGACGTCGAGCGGGATCTTCTCGCCGAGGAGGATGTTCGAGAGGGACTCCGTCATCTCCTCGCGCAGGCGGGAGTCGGCGGTGCGGTACTCTTCGTTGACCTTCTTGAGCGCGCGGCGCTGGTCGTTCGGGGAAAGGCGGCCGTCATCCTTGTCGGTGCGCGAAGAGACCTTCACGTCCATGATGATACCGGAGATGCCGGAGGGCACGCGGAGGGAGGTGTCCTTCACGTCGCGGGCCTTCTCGCCGAAGATCGCGCGGAGAAGCTTCTCTTCCGGGGCGAGGTCGCCTTCGGACTTCGGGGTGATCTTGCCGACGAGGATGTCGTCGGGCTTCACCTCGGCGCCGATGCGGATGACGCCGTCGCGGTTGAGGTTGCGCAGGGCTTCCTCGCCGAGGTTCGGGATGTCGCGCGTGATCTGTTCCGGCCCGAGCTTGGTGTCGCGGGCGGTGACCTCGAACTCCTCGATGTGGATCGAGGTGAAGACGTCGTCCTTGAGCATGCGCTCGGAGAGGAGGATGGCGTCCTCGAAGTTGTAGCCGTTCCAGGGCATGAAGCCCACGAGGACGT
The DNA here is from genome assembly GCA_947453335.1 of Opitutia bacterium. Lineage (GTDB taxonomy): Bacteria > Verrucomicrobiota > Verrucomicrobiia > Opitutales > UBA953 > UBA953. The sequence continues at coordinate 47,878 of CANGFP010000002.1, forward strand.
TGCGGCCGAGCGCGAGCTCGCCCTTGTCGGTCGCGGCGCCGTCGGCGATGACGTCACCGGCCTTCACCTTGTCGCCCTTGCGGACGAGCGGACGCTGGTTGAAGCAGGTGGAGGAGTTGGTCTTGAGGAACTTGCGCAGGTCGTAGACGTACACGCCCTTGGCGGGCTCGCTCTTGTACTTCTTGTTCTCCAGCGCGGCGGCGGGGACTTCGCCGTCCTTGGTCACGATGATGCGACGGGCGTCGGCGGCGGCCACGATGCCCGGGCCTTCGGCGACGACGACGGTCTTCGAGTCGATGGCCACGCGGCGCTCGAGACCGGTGCCCACGTACGGGGCCTCGGTGATGACGAGCGGCACGCCTTGGCGCTGCATGTTGGAACCCATGAGCGCGCGGTTCGCGTCGTCATGCTCCAGGAAGGGGATGAGGGCCGCGGCGACCGAGACGACCTGCTGCGGGGAGACGTCCATGTAGTCGACGTCTTCCGGGTCGACTTCGAGGATGTCGTCGCGCGAACGCACGGTGACCTTGCCCTTGAGGCGGCTGGTGTCGTCGAGCTCGGAGTTGGCCTGGGCGACCTTGAACTTCTCTTCCTGGTCGGCCGTCATGAACTCGACCTTGTCGCTGACCTTGCCGCGCACGACCTTGCGGTAAGGGGCTTCGATGAAGCCGAACTCGTTGATGCGGGAGTAGGTGGAGAGGGAGTTGATCAGGCCGATGTTCGGACCTTCCGGGGTCTCGATCGGGCAGATGCGGCCGTAGTGCGAGGGATGCACGTCGCGCACCTCGAAGCCGGCGCGGTCGCGGTTGAGACCACCAGGCCCGAGGGCGGAGAGACGACGCTTGTGCGTCAGCTCGGCCAGCGGATTGATCTGGTCCATCAGCTGGGACAGCTGGCTGCGGGCGAAGAACTCGCGGATCGAGTTACCGAAGGGCTTCGGGTTGACGAGCTTCTGCGGGGTGATCGAGTCGACGCTCTGGTCGTACTCGTTGATGCGGGCCTTGACGGTCTTGATGACGTTCTTGAGGCCGGCGCGGCACTGGTTGGCGAGGAGCTCGCCGACGTTGCGGACGCGGCGGCTGCCCAAGTGGTCGATGTCGTCGCTCTTGGCTTCGGCCGAACGCTGGCGGCAGAGGAGCTTCGTGGCTTCCACGATGTCCTCCGGGGTGATCGTGCGGGTGTCGAGGGAGACGTCGAGGCCGAGCTTCTGGTTCAGCTTGTAGCGGCCGACGCGACCGAGGTCGTAGCGGAGCGCATCCTGGAAGAGGCGCTGCATGTGGGCGCGGGCGCTCTTGACGTTGACGGGCTCGCCGGGGCGGAGCTTGCGGAAGATCTCCTTGAGGGCTTCCTCTTCGTTGCGGACGGAACCAATGTCCTTACGGAGCGAAAGGATGACCGCGCCTTCGTCGAAGCTCGTGTCGAACACGCCGAACTTCTGCTTGGGGAGCTGCTTGTGGATCTCCTTGAGCGTCTCGCGGGAAAGCTTGTCGTACTGCTTGGCGACGACCTTACCGGTCTCGACGTCGACGATGGGGTCGGCGTAGACCAGGTGGGCGAGCTCTTCGGGCTCGAGATCGAGGGCCGCCTTGGCGGTCAGGTCGCGGGACTTGTAGAAGAGGCCGAGGATGTCCTTGTCGTCCTTGTAGCCGAAGGCGCGGAGAAGCGTCGTCACGAGGAACTTGCGGCGACGGCGACGGCGGTCGAGGTAGACCCAAAGGAGGTCGTTCTGGTCGAACTGGACTTCGATCCAGGTGCCGCGGTCAGGGATGATGCGGAACGCGTGGAGGGTCTTGCCGCTCGTATGGGCGGATTCCTCGAAGCAGATGCCCGGGCTGCGGTGCAGCTGGGAGACGACGACGCGCTCGGCGCCGTTCACGATGAAGGAACCGCGGTCGGTGATCATCGGGACTTCGCCCATGAGGATCTCCTCGTCCTTGAAGGCGCCCTTTTCGCGGAGGCGCAGCTTCAGCATGACGGAGATCGCGTAGGTCGTGCCTTCGCGGATGCACTCGAGCTCGGTGGACTTGGGGAGGACCAGGGCGTATTCCAGGTACTCGAGGCGGAAGTTGCCGTTGTTGCTCTCGACCGGGAAGGCCTCGCGGAAGACCGCCTCGAGACCGAGGTTCTGGCGGGCGGGGGCGTTCGTGTCCAACTGCAGGAACTCATTGAACGAGAAGATCTGGTTCTCGATGAGGTTCGGCGGAGGAATGACTTCGCTGAGTTTACCGAAGTTATTGCGAGCTTGCGACATGACGTGGAGGGTTCTCGAGAGTGGCTGTTAAAGTGTTTGCCTGAAGGGGACGGTTCAGGCGGCCGCGTGAAAACAAGAGGGAGAGGGGGCGACCCTGGAGGGTCGCTCCCCTCCCCGCTTGGCAGAACGCGCTAACGCGCGCAGGTAAGGTTACTTGACCTCGACCTCGGCACCGGCGGCCTTGAGCTTGGCCTCGATGTCCTTGGCTTCGTCCTTGGAGACGCCTTCCTTGACGGGCTTGGGAGCGCCGTCGACGAGGTCCTTGGCTTCCTTGAGGCCCAGGCCGGTGATGGCGCGGACTTCCTTAATGACGTTGATCGGGGTGGCACCCTTGGCCTTGAGGATGATGTCGAAGGTGGTCTTCTCCTCGGCGGGAGCGGCACCAGCGGCGGCGCCACCGGCGACGGCGACGGCGACAGGAGCGGCGGCGGAAACGCCCCACTTGGTTTCGAGTTCCTTAACGAGGCCGGCGATTTCGAGGACGCTCTGGGCGCTCAGAAACTCGATGACTTGTTCTTTGGTGATGTTGCTCATGGTACTTGGTTCCTTGAACGGTTAGCGTCCTGCGGAGAGGACAATTGAGAGCACGAGGCCCCTAACCGGTATTCTTTGGATGTGTGTTGGTTTTTGGTTTTGGGTTTCCCCCCGCGCCGCCGGATCCACATGGACCCGGCCTTGCGGGGAAAGGGTCTTAGGCGGCCTTCTCGTCCTTCTGGCGCTTCGCGTCCAGGAGGCGGACGAGCGAGGAGGCCGGGGTGGAGAGCAGCGAGAGGAGCTGGGCACGGATGCCATCCAGGGACGGCAGCTTGGAGAGGGCTTCGACCTCGGCCTTGGTGAGGATCTTGGCGTCGAGGACGCCGGCCTTCACTTCGAGCTTGGAGAAGTCCTTGAAGAAGGTCACGAGGACCTTGGCGACGCCCGTCGGGTTCTTGCCGCCGGTCACGAGCGCGGTGTGGCCCGTGAGGTGCTGCGAGAAGTCCGGCAGGTTCGCCTGCTTGGCGGCGATGCCGAGGATGCTGTTCTTGACGACGTGGTACTCGGCGCCGTGTTCACGGAGCTGGTTACGCACCTTGGTCGCGTCTTCGACGGTGACACCGGTGAAGTTGGCGATGAGGAGGTAGTTCGAGCTGGCCAGCTGGGCGGCCACTTCGTCGACGAGGAATTGTTTTTCAGCGCGCATGTTCGTGTGCTTTCGGTGAGGGGTGGGCGGTTAGGCGACGACGGCGGCCGAGTAGGGCTTGAGGTCGATGTTCACGCCGGGGCTCATCGACGCGCTGAGGGTGAGGGACTTGATGAAGCGGCCACCGGCGAAACCGGCGGGCTGGGCCTTGACGAGGGCGGCGAGGGCCACGGCGGCGTTCTCGGAGAGCTGCTGGGCCGTGAAGGACTTCTTGCCGACGACGATCACGATGTTGCCGGTCTTATCCATCTTGAACTCGACGCGGCCGGCCTTGACTTCCTTGATGGTCTTCGGGATGTCGTCGGAGACCGTGCCGGACTTCGGGTTGGGCATGAGGCCCTTCGGACCGAGGACGCGGGCGACCTGGCGGACGTCCTTCATCGCGGAGGTGGTGGAGATGGCGACGTCGAAGTCGAGGAAGCCACCGTTGACCTTGGCGATCAGGTCGGCGAGGCCGGCGTAATCGGCGCCGGCGGCGAGGGCTTCGGCGGCGTTCTCGGTGAAGGCGAGGACCTTGATCTTCTTGCCGGAACCGTTCGGGAGGGAGACGGTGCCGCGGACCATCTGGTCCGACTGCTTGGGGTCTACGCCGAGGAAGGCGGAGATCTCCACGGTTTCGTCGAACTTGGCGCCGGGCATCTTCTTGATGATCTCGGCGGCCTGGTTGACGTCATACTTGGCCTTCAGGTCGGCGACCTGTTGGGCGGCGCGGTAGCGCTTGCTGGGTTTCTTGCTCATAGCGACTTTTGGTCTCCTGCGGGATGCAGTGGTTGGTAGGGTTTAGGGTTGGGTGAAAATCAGCCGACGACTTCGATGCCCATCGAGCGCGCGGTGCCGGCGATCATGCGGGCGGCGTTCTCGGGGTTGACGGCGTTCAGGTCCTTCTTCTTCAGCTCGACGATCTCGAGGAGCTGCTTCTTGGTGACCTTGCCGACCTTGTCGCGGTTGGGGACGGCGGCGCCGCTTTCGATCTTCGCGGCCTTCTTGAGGAGGACGGAAGCGGGCGGGGACTTGAGGATGAAGGTGAAGGACTTGTCCTGGTAGACGGAGATGATGACCGGGAGGATCAGGCCGGCCTGGTCCTTGGTCTTCGCGTTGAACTCCTTACAGAACGCCATGATGTTGACGCCCTTGGCACCGAGCGCGGGGCCGACAGGAGGAGCAGGGTTAGCGGCGCCCGCGGGGAGCTGGAGCCTGATTTCGCCGACGACTTTCTTAGCCATGGTTGTGTAGAATGAGTGGGTTTAGTTGAATGAAGGGATTATTCGCGGTCGTCGCGTTCGACCTGCCAGAATTCGAGTTCGACGGGCGCCAGACGACCGAAGATGTCGACGGAGACCTGCAGGCGGCCGCGGTCGGCGTCGATGGTGTCGATGTTGCCGGAGAGGTTCGCGAAGGGGCCGTCGGTGATCTTGACGCGTTCGCCGATGGCGAAGCTGACCTTGGGGACGACCTTGTCCGCGGCGTCGGCCATCTGCTGGATGATGGTGTCGATCTCCTCCTGACGGAGGGGGACGGGGCTCATGCCGCCGATGAGGCCGATGACGCCGTCGGTCTTCTTGAGGAAGTTCCAGGGACCTTCGAGGAGGCCGCCTTCGTCGTCGAAGAGACGGGCGCGGACGAAGAGGTACGTCGGGTACAGCTTCATCTCGCTTTCGCGCTTCTTGCCGTTGCGGAAATCCTTGACCGTCTTGACGGGCATCAGGATCTCGGCGACGAAATCGCCCATCTCCTCTTCCTTGATGGTGCGGTCAAGGGTGCGCTTCACCTTGCCCTCGTTGTTCGAGAGCGTCTGCAGCGTGTACCAGCGGAAATCGGAAGGAGTGTTCGACATGGGGCTTAGCGGACCAGTTTGGTCGCGAACTGCACGAAGTTGGAGAGGGAGAAATCGCAGAGGAAGACGACGGCGCCCAGGAGGGCGACGGCGGCGATCACCACGAAGGTGGAATCCACGAGCTCCTTCGGAGAGGGCCACGTCGCCTTGACGAAGACCTCGGTGATGGTCTCGTTCCAGAAAGTGCGGAGGCGTCCGAACATGTGCGTGAGTGAAGGAGTTTGAAGTGGAAGGTGGCAGGACGGGGGGGAGTCGAACCCCCAACCAACGGTTTTGGAGACCGCTACTCTGCCAATTGAGCTACCGTCCTGTGCTGTTTGTTAGAAAGTGACAAATGCCGGGCTCCTTTTCGGGGAGCCACGGCACCGTTGTCAGGCCTTCCGGCGGGTGATTACTTGATGATGTCAAGAATCTGGCCGGCGCCGATGGTCTTGCCGCCTTCGCGGAGAGCGAAGCGCTGACCCTTCTCCATCGCGACCGGCTTCTGGAGGTCGATCGTGATGGTGACGTTGTCGCCAGGCATCACCATTTCGACACCCTCGGGGAGGATGACGGTGCCGGTGACGTCGCAGGTACCGAAGAAGAACTGCGGGCGGTAGTTGTTCGTGAAGGAGGTGTGGCGGCCACCTTCGTCCTGCTTGAGGACGTAGATCTGGGCCTTACCCTGGGTGTGCGGCTTGATCGAACCGGGCTTGGCGAGCACCTGGCCGCGCTCGATCTGGCTCTTTTCGACGCCACGGACGAGGAGACCGACGTTGTCGCCCGCCTGGCCCTGGTCGAGCTCCTTGCGGAACATTTCGACGCCGGTGACGGTGGTCTTGAGGGTGTCGCGGAGACCGACGATTTCGATTTCTTCGCCGACCTTGATGACGCCGCGCTCGATACGGCCGGTGGCGACGGTGCCGCGACCGGTGATGGAGAAGACGTCTTCGACGGACATCATGAAGGGCTTGTCGGTTTCGCGCTTGGGCTCAGGGATCTCGGCGTCGAGAGCGTCCAGGAGGTTCTGGATGGCCTGCTCGCCTTCGGGCTTGGCTTCAAGGGCGGCGGTGGCGGAGCCACGGACGATCTTGGCGTTGTCGCCGTCGTACTGGTACTTGTTCAGGAGGTCGCGGACTTCCATCTCGACGAGGTCGATGAGGTCGGGCTCGGAGAGGTCGACCTTGTTGAGCCAGACGACGATCTTCGGCACGCCGACCTGGCGAGCGAGGAGGATGTGCTCCTTGGTCTGGGGCATGACGCCGTCGGCAGCGGAGACGACGAGGATGGCGCCGTCCATCTGGGCGGCACCGGTGATCATGTTCTTGACGAAGTCGGCGTGGCCCGGGCAGTCGACGTGGGCGTAGTGACGGTTGGCGGACTCGTACTCGACGTGCGAGGCGGCGATGGTCACGGTCTTGGTGGCGTCACGGACCGTGCCGCCCTTGGTGATTTCGGAATAGGACTTGTTCTCGGCGAGACCCTTGCGGGCCTGGACGGCGACGATGGCCGCGGTCGTGGTGGACTTGCCATGGTCAATGTGACCGATGGTACCGACGTTCACGTGGGGCTTGGTGCGATTGAACTTCTCTTTGGCCATGGTTTTGTGTGGTGAGGAGGTTGTTTTGCTATTGTTCTGGTGTGGAAGTGGTGGAGCCCCCGACTGGATTTGAACCAGCGACCTCGTCCTTACCAAGGACGCGCTCTGCCAACTGAGCTACAGGGGCGAACCGTCGACGTTGTTTGGGAACGTGAAGGGAGGGTTTGAATGACCATCGCCCAGCCCATGGTCAAGAGGAATTTTGCAACCCTTTTACAGGTGGCTTTCAACCCTCAAGGACCAACGACCAAGCGATAAGATCCTGGGGGGAGCTGCTTGGCCCAAGGAACCTGCGCCGACCAGGAAACAACGGCGGCATCCACCCGGGAATCCCCAGAGGATCGGGTAATGACGCCAGGGGCCTGCATTCCCATCGAATCTACCCCGACGATCAATTCCAAATAGGACAAAAGTGGGGGATTATCCGTCGCAGATGCCCCACTTTTTGTATTTTTTATGATAATATTACCGATTTTACCGCCATAAATAGGCTTAGATGCCCCACTTAAGGTAAAAATCTCAAAAAAGAGGGTTCTGGGTGCCAAGGCGCCTTGGGTCAAGTTGGCACTACCGAGGGTGGCATAGGGCTCCCACTCGGAGAGGGGAATGGCCACTTGCGGTGCCGGCGCGGTTGGTTTCTCCGATTCCAACGTCAAGTCCACCGGTCGACCGGGGGTGAACCGCAGGATGGGGTCAAACCCGGTCAAGGGGGAGTCCTCTACCTGCGAAACTTCCGCCACGACTACCTTATCCTTGGCCTGACTGACCGGCAGGTAGGCGGCAGAGGGATCCAAAAGCGACTGGGTCTCGGCCAAGGCATTCCCAGGGGCCAGGAGGGCAACCCCTGAGGTCAAAGGCTTCGCAGCTGGCCCGCCGCCAGCCACGGGCTGGAAAATCAGAAGACACCCGACGAAGACGCCGCAGCCGCAGAGGACGGCAAAGCGGGTGGCCGGGGGCAACCGGCCTGCGGCGACGTTCCGGGCTGTGCTCAGCAGACCCATGCTTCAGCTGCCCGCGGGGCGTTCGGCGACCGTGATGCGGGCGAGGCTCCCCTGCCCCTTCCGGATGACGGACATGAGGATGGTCTCGCCCGGCCGGCGCTTGGCGATGGCAAGGCGCAGGTCGTTCCAGTTCTCGAAGGGCTTGTTGTTGATCGCGACGATGACGTCGTCCTTGCGCAGGCCACCGCGCGCGGCCGGCGAATCAGCCGTCACGTCCGTGATGCGGACGGCGCCGTTGCGAGACTGGGTGACCTTGGCGGCTTCCTCGACGGGAAGGTCTTCCGCGTACAGCCCCACGAAGCCGCGGATGACCTTGCCGGTGTTCGCGAGGTCCTGCGCCACGCTGAGCATCAGGTTGGACGGGATCGAGAAGCCGATGCCGATGTTGCCTTCGCCGCGCCCATCCGTGCGGATCATGGTGTTCATCCCGAGGATGCGGCCCTCGAAATCCACCAGCGGGCCGCCGGAATTGCCGTGGTTGATGGCGGCGTCGGTCTGGATGAAGTCCTCGTAGTTCAGGCCCAAGCCCGAACGACCCAGCGCCGACACGATGCCGGCGGAGACCGACATCCCGACGCCGAGGGGATTGCCGATCGCGTAGACGGGGTCGCCGACACGGGCCTTTTCGCTGTCGGCGAACCGGGCGAAAGGGAGGTTCCGCTCATCGACCTTGACGATGGCGATGTCGGTCTTGTCGTCGACGGCCAGCACGCGGGCCTTGAATTCGCGGCGGTCGGCGAGCGTGACGTAGGCGAGCTTCGCCACGGTGTTGTCCGGCATCATCACGACGTGGCGGTTGGTGATGATGTAGCCGTCCGGGTTGATGATGGTGCCGGAGCCCAGGCCGACGAACATCTGCACTTCGCCGGTCTTAGGGTCGGTCTTCGTGTTCGACTTGAGGTCCTCGGGCGCGACGCGGCTCTTGAGCCGGCGCAGGTATTCGGGCGGGATCGTCGCGGCGGTGCGGATGCTGACGATGGCGGGCATGACATGCGCGAGCATGTCGGCGGCGCCGGCGCCAGGCAGGGCGCGGTTGATGTCCTTCCCATCGACCTGGAAGGTGACCGCGCCCAGCATCATGGCCGGCGCGAGGCAAAGCACGGCAAGGATACGACTCATGCCCCCTAGGCTAGGGGAAAGCCGGGCCAATGCAAGCGACCTCAGCGCGCCATCGTGAAGCCGGCACCCGGGGTGGTCGGCTCCGCCTCGTCGCGGTCCTTGTTGAACCGCATCGAGAACAGGCGGGTGACGCCCTTCTCCTGCATGGTCGCCCCGAAGATGGCGTCGGCCGCCGAAACGGTCCGCTTGTTGTGGGTGATGACCACGAACTGTGAGAAACGAGTGAACTCGCGGATGATGTCCGTGAACCGGCCGACGTTGGCGTCGTCCAGCGGGGCATCGAGCTCGTCCAGCACGCAGAGGGGGGACGGCTTCACCATGTAGATGGCGAAGAGGAGCGCCACGGCCGTCATCGTGCGCTGGCCGCCGGAAAGCAGGGAGATGCCCTTGAGCTTGGTGCCGGGGGGCTGGGCGACGATCTCGATGCCGCTCTCGAGGGGATCCTCGGCCTGGACCAAGGTCAGGTCCGCCGCGCCGCCCACGAAGAGCCGTTCGAAGGTGAACTTGAAGTTCTTGCGCACCTGTTCGAAGGTGTCCGTGAAGAGCTTCAGCGAGGTCTGGTTGAGTTCGTCGATGGCCGCGGTCAGTTCCTTCTTCGCGTTCCAAAGGTCGTCGCTCTGCTTGGTCAGGAACTCGTGGCGGTCGCGCAGCGAGGAATACTCCTCCACGGCGACGAGGTTGACGGACCCCATGCCGGACATGCGGTCGCGGAGTTCGGCGATCTCGCGCACCAGGGGCGGCCAATCGGTCGCGTCGAGGGCGGCGAGGTCTTCGGCGGTGGGCTCACCGCGGCGGACGACGGCCGGACGGGCCGGACGGCTGCCCTCCTCTTCGGCTTCCTCGAGGTCGTTGAAACCGGCGGCGCCTTCGGGTTCGCCGTCGGCCAGCCAAAGCTGCGTGCGCCAATCGACCGTGGCGACGTCGAGCTGGTGGTCGGCCTGGACCTTCTCGACGATGAAGCCGGACTGCGAGGTCTGCTCGGCGAGGTTGACTTCGAGCGACTTCAGGCGCGCATCCATCTCGCGGAGGCGGTCGCGGTCGACGGAGAGGACCTTGTCCTCGCTCTCGAGGAGGCCGTCCTTCTGGGAGAGGTCCTCGCGCAAGGCGGCCAGCGCGACGGTGGCGACCTCGATCTCCCCGCCCAGGCGGACGGAGGTCTCGCGGGCGGCGACGGCCTGGGCCTTCAGGTCGGCGATGAGACGTTCGTTGCCTTGGGCTTCCTGGCGGCGGGACGCGAGGCGGGCGTTGGCCTCGGAGCGACGCGACTCAAGGTCGGCGACCTCGCGACCGACGAGCTCCAGCCGCTGGCGCTGCTCGGCGAGGGAGAGACGGACTTCGCCCAGCGAATTGCGGCGGAGATCGGCCTCGGCGCGACGGACTTCGACGTCCTTCTCGCCATCGGTGATGGCCTGGCGAAGGCCTGCGACCTGCGCGTCCTTGGCGGTCAAGGTGTCCTGCGCGCGATCGCGGCGCTGCAAGGCCTCGGCCTTGGCGGCTTCGGTCTCGTTCAGCTGGCGCTGCTCGCGGTTGATGCGGTCGTCGGCCGAGACCAGGGCGGAGCGGGCCGAACGCTCGTCGGCCTGCGCGACGGAAAGCTCCTGCACGGCGACCTGGGTCGAGCCACGGAGATTGGCGACCGCGACCTCGTTGGCGTCGATGTTGGACTGGATGCCAAGGGCCTGTTCGTTGAGCGCGGTGAGCTTGTCGTTCTCGGCCTCGAGCTTCGCGCGCACGGCGCGGATCTCGCTCTCGCGGGAGAAGACGCTCGAACCGGCGCCGGCGGCGGCCTTGCGGGGGCGGCCCGCGAAGACGAGACCGCGGCGGTCGACGAGGTCGCCGGCGGTCGTGGCGACGAGGAAGAACTCGAAGCCAGGATTGGCGCGCCACCAACCGAGGAAATCGCCGAGGCTGTCGCAGACGTAGCAGCCTTCGAAGAGGTTGGCGACCAGACGGGCATGCGCCGGGGACTTCGGCGACACGGCGGAGACGGCCGCGCGGAGCCAGCCGGGAGCGGCGGCGCCGGCGCGCGAGGCGGGCGGGGCCTCGACCTGGAAGACGGCGCGGCCGAGCTCGCGTTCGCCCAGCTTGGCGACGAGGCCCGGGAGGAACTCGGCGCTCTCGAGCGCGACGGCCTCGGACGCGGCGCCCAGGATGCTCTCCAGCGGACCGGCGATGGAGGCGTCGGTGACGGTGACGAGGTCGGCCAACGCCGATGCCTTGCCCGCCGGCATGGTCTCGGCGAACTCGCCGCGGAGGACGGCCTTGGCCGCGTCGGAGAAACCTTCGAGGCGGGACTGCATCTGTTCGAGCAGCCCGAGCTGCGCGGAGAGCTTGGCCACCTGGCGGTCCTGCTCGGAGATCGTCTGCTGCAGCGCGCGGAAGTCCTGGAGCAAGGCCTTGGCCTGATCGGCGGCGGCCTGTTCGGCGGCGCGGGCCGCCTGGAGCTCGGCATGGCGCGTGGTGACGACGGCGGCGCTTTCCTGCGCGCGGCGCTCCAGGCCTTCGCGTTCGGCCTTGGCCTGCGCGAGCGAAGCCGAAAGGTCCACGTGACGCTGCTGGTAGCCGCGGAGGTCGACCTCGAGGTTCGTGACGTCGGCGCGCGCGCGGGTCATCTCGCCTTCGGCGATGAGGATGTCCTGGCGGGCGCGGCGGAGGCGGTTCTCCGCATCCATGAGCTGGCGCAAGGCCTGGTCCACTTCGGCGGTCTTCTCGCGGAACGTCGCGTCGGCCGCGGTGACGCCACCGGCGGCGGCGGACTTCACGTCGGAACTGCCCTGGAGGCGCGCGTCGAAGTCGACGATGGCCTGTTCGGCTTCGGCGGCCTCGCGGCGGACCTCGACCAGGCGGGCGTCGAGGTCGGACGAGCGGAGGTCGGCGGTGCGGGCGGAGGCCTCGGCGTTCTCGCGGTTGGTGCGGAGTTCGAAGAGCGCCTGCTGGGACTGCTGGACGCGTTCAGCCAGCTCGAGACGCAGGGCGCGCGTGGAAGCGAGCCCGTTCTCGCGCGTGCGGAGATCCTCGGACAAGGCCGCGACCTCGGCTCGGCAGGCGGTGGCCTCGACGTCCAGGCGTTCGACCTGGGCCTTGCGGTCGAAGAACTGCTTGGACTGCCAGGCGAGGTCGAGGTGGGTGAAGCGATGGCGCAGGCGGCGGTAGCGCAGGGCCTTGGCGGCTTGGCGGCGCAAGGTCGCGATCTGGCGACCGACCTCGCCGATGACATCGGTCACGCGGGCCAGGTTGGCGTCCACGCCGGTCAGCTTGTTGAGGGCTTCCTTGCGCTGGGACTTGTAGCGGGTGATGCCGGCGGCCTCTTCGAAGAGGTAGCGGCGTTCGGCCGGATTGGCGGAGAGGATCTGGTCGATCTGGCCCTGCACCATGAACGAGTAGGACATGCGGCCGATGCCGGTGTCCATGAAGAGGCGCTGGATGTCCTTCAGGCGCGCAGGCTTGCCGTTCAGGAAGTAGTCGCTGGTGCCTTCGCGGTAGATCCGGCGCATGACCGACACTTCGGCGAAGGCCGTGCCCAGCTCTTTTTCGCAATCGGCGAAGATCAGCTCGACCTCGCACTGGGGGAGGGGCTTGCGGCGATCGGTACCCGAGAAGATCACGTCCTGCATGCTCGTCCCACGGAGGGACTTGGCGCTCTGCTCGCCGAGCACCCAGCGGATGGCGTCCACGATGTTGGATTTGCCGCAGCCATTGGGACCGACGACGGCCGTGACGCCGGGTCGGAGCTCGATGCGAGTCCGGTCGGCGAAGCTTTTGAATCCGTTGGCGACGATTTCCTTGAGGTACATCGAGGGGTTTGTCCCGAACGATTGCCCCGCCCACCCCCACCCGCAAGCGTCTACTACCCCGTTTCCGGGCGAGTTATTCACGGTTTAGGAGCAGATTTAAAAGGTGGTTTATGGGTTGACGAACCCCCCTGCCCCCTGTTGCCTCGACCCTCCAACTGCCAACATGTCTGTAGAAATCAAGATCCGCAAGGGCGAGACCATCGACAAGGCTCTCCGCCGCCTCAAGAAGAAGATCGACCGCGAAGGCGTCATCAAGGATGCCCGCGCGAAGCGTGGCTACGAGAAGCCCTGCGAACGCCGCCGTCGCAAGACGAAGGTCAAGAACTTCAACAGCTACCTCCGCAAGAAGTGGGATAACGCCTAAGGCCTGCCCTTAGCGCCCGCTCCGAAGGCCCGACGTTCCGACGTCGGGCCTTCTTGCTTTCGGCCCCCGACGCCGGCGCAGCGCAACAAAAAGGGCCGAACCATGAGGTTCGGCCCTTGTGCGCGCTAAGCGGGTTAGGCTTAGCGGAGGAACAGCAGCTCCTGGTAGGACGGCAACGGCCAGTATTCGTCGGCGACGATCTCTTCGAGGGCGTCGGCGGCGGCACGGACCTTGAGCATGGCCGGGAGGACCTTGTCGCAGGAGTGCTTGGCCTGGGCGTGCGTGTCGGACTTGCTGACTTCGCGGGCGGCATCGAGGGCGTCGATGGCGGAGGCGAGTTCGTCGGCGAGACCGATGACTTCCTTGCGGAGCTTGCCACCGGACTTGGTCTTCTCGACCGGGGTCAGGTCAGCGGCGAACTTGAGGGCGGCCGGGAGGAGCAGGGTCTTGGCGATGTCGGAGACGAGCTTCGACTCGGTATTGACCGTCAGCACGTAGGAGTGCGTGTAGATCTCTTCGCGGGACTCGAGTTCGGCCTTGGACAGGACGCCCTGGCGCTCGAAGACCTCGATGGACGACTTGGCGACGATCTCGGGGAGCGCGTCGGGGGTCGTGCGAAGGTTCTTGAGGCCACGCTTGGCCGCTTCCTTGTGCCACTCCTCGGAGTAACCGTTGCCGTTGAAGACGACGCGACCGTGCTTGGTCAGGATGTCCTTGAGGACGCCCTGGAGCGCGGAGTTGAAGTCGGAGTTCTTCTTGAGGGCGGCGGCGAGATCGTCGGCGAGCTTGTCGAGCGAGTCGGCCATGATCGTGTTGAGCACGGTCAGGGGACCGGCGACCGAGAAGGCGGAGCCCACGGCGCGGAACTCGAACTTGTTGCCGGTGAAGGCGAACGGACTCGTGCGGTTACGGTCACCGGCGTCCTTCGGGAGGACGGGCAGCGTGTCGACGCCGAGGGTCATGTGACCACCCTTGCGGGAGGACGAGGCGGAACCGCTCTTCTTCACCTGCTCGATGACTTCGTTGAGCATGTCGCCGAGGTAGATCGAGATGATGGCGGGCGGGGCTTCGTTGGCGCCGAGGCGGTGGTCGTTGCCGGCCGAGGCGACGGAGGCGCGGAGCAGGCCCTGGTGGAGGTCGACGGCGCGGATCACGGCCGAGCAGAAGGTCAGGAACTGGGCGTTCTCGTGGGGGCTATGGCCGGGCTCGAGGAGATTGCCGACGCCGGCACCGCCGATGGACCAGTTGACGTGCTTGCCGGAGCCGTTGACGCCCGCGAAAGGCTTTTCGGCGAGGAGGCAGACGAAGCCATGCTTGGCGGCGACGCGCTTGAGGAGCGTCATCGTGAGCATCTGGTGGTCGTGGGCGACGTTCGCGGATTCGTAGATCGGGGCCACTTCGAACTGCGCCGGGGCGACTTCGTTGTGGCGGGTCTTGATCGGGATCCCGAGCTTGAAGCACTCGCGCTCGGTTTCCATCATGCACGCGAGGACGCGGTCAGGGATGGTGCCGAAGTACTGGTCCTCGAACTCCTGGCCCTTGGCCGGCTTGGAGCCGAAGAGGGAGCGACCGCAGGTGTAGAGGTCGGGGCGGAGATGGAAGAGGCGGGTATCGATCAGGAAGTACTCCTGCTCAGGGCCGCAGGAAGCGGAGATGAAGCCGTGCTTCTTGCCGAAGAGAGCGAGGACGCGGGAGGCGGCCTTGTTGACGGCAGCCATCGAACGGAGCAGCGGGGTCTTCTTGTCGAGGGCCTCGCCCTTCCAGGACACGAAGGCGGTCGGGATGCAGAGCGTGGAGCCGTTCTCGGTATCGAAGATGTAGGCCGGAGAGGTCACGTCCCAAGCGGTGTAACCACGGGCTTCGAAGGTGGAGCGGAGGCCGCCGTTCGGGAAGGAGGACGCGTCAGGCTCGGCCTGGATCAGCGCCTTGCCGGAGAACTGGGCAAGGGTACCATTGCCGTTGGGCTCGAAGAAAGTGTCGTGCTTCTCGGCGGTGGTGCCGGTGAGCGGGTAGAACACGTGCGCGTAGTGGGTCGCACCGCGCTCGAGGGCCCAATCCTTGATGGCGGCGGCGACGACATCGGCGGCGGCGGCGTCCAGGGTGATGCCGCCTTCGATGCTGGCCTTGAGGGACTTGAACACGTCCTTCGGCAGGCGCTTCTCCATCTTATCGAGGGAGAAGACGTTCTGGCCGTAGATCAGGTCGATCTTCTCGTTGCGGAAGTCGAAGCTGCCCTGAAGGCGAGGCTGAGAAGCAATCGCCTCGATGGCGTTGCGGCGGGCTGGGTTGGTGCTCATGGATTGGGGGATTGGAAATCGTTTGGTGACATGTATTGAAAAGCACCGCCCGTGCCACGGTTCAACAGGCAACCATTCACAAGGGGTATTGTCTATTTTTAGACATAAATGCCTATTTTAAGGCATAAAAAGCCTGCCTATTTCCAGACATAGGTCAGCCGGGCGAAGTAGGTGGTGTCCCATTTGGACTGACTAGCTTGAGGAATTGACCGGAAATCATTGGAAAGGCCGACCCGCAACGACAGCGGACCAGGTCCCCGCAGGAGGTTGAGGGTGGATTCGTGCCGGATGTAGTAATCTGCGGTGCGCTGGAACGAGGGAACGAAGGAGAGCGAAGAATCCAAGGAAGCCCAGCCGAGCTCACGGGTCAGGACCAAGCCTAGGTCCGCCGAAGGCGCCGAGAGATTGGCTTGGCCTGGCGTCGCATAGCGTTCCGTGCGATGGGCCAGACCGACGCGGGCATCGAGCTTGCCGGCGCCATCGGTGAAGAGGCGCAGACCCAGTCCGATGGCGTTCACGGAGAAGAAATCCACGCGACGGGCGTTGTCGTAGCCGCTGTCGGTGCGCGCGTACCAGAAGACGATGTTCGTGGGGTTCGTCTCGTACGAGAGATTCAGGTGCAGGTCGTCCGCCGAGGTCTGGTTGCCGGCGGTCGCGCGCACGACGCGGATGCTCGCGAGCACGGTGTCGGTCTCCTTCACGCCCTTGGCCTGGTAGCCCGCGCTGAAGCCGCTGCCTTGGGCGACCCCCGAATGGCCGGAGAGGTCGAAGTCCGCCTGCATCGTCCATTTGCGCTGCCCCCGCGAATCCAAGGGCCGCGCCTCGGGTTCCCGCCAAAGCTCGAACCGGCTGTTGAGATCGCAGGTCTCCGCGCCACCCGACGACGCCACGCGGCCCGCGCTCGCGGAGGCGATGCCGCGGTTGACGACGCCGCCGATGCTCACGGCCACGGGTGAATCCGTCCGGAAAGATTCCACCTTCTGCAAAGGGATGCGTTGGACCAGTCCGCCCAACGCCGGCAACGAGACCTGAAGGTAGCCGTCGGAAGCGCGTTCGATCTGGCCGCGCAGGAACGTCCCGTCTGTCAAGGTGACGGAATCCGCGAAGACCCCGAGGGGGGCGAGGAGTAGCAGGAGGCGTTTCATCGACGAATCCAGACAAACAAACGGACGCAGGGTTGCCAACCTTCGTGTGCTCCGTTGTCATCCGGACATGCAACTGGATGCCATCATCTTGGGCGCAGGGCCGGCCGGACTGGCCGTGGCCCACGCCATGGTGCGGCAAGGTGCCCGCGTGAAGGTCATCGAGCCGGCGTCGCGCCCGGGCGGCGCCATCCGCACGCGACGCGAGGATGGCTGGCTGGTCGAGACAGGGCCGAACACGCTGCAGTTGGAAGGCGCAGCCGACCGGGAGCTGCTGGAGGGCTACGGGCTGGGCACGTCCATCCAAGAGGCCGACCAGGCCTCCGCCCAGCGGTTCATCCTCTCCAAAGGCAAGCTGCATGCGCTCACGAACCGCCCCTCCTCCCTCTTCCGCGCCGGCCTGCTGAGTTGGCGCGGCAAGCTGCGCTTCCTCTCCGAGGTCTTCCGCCCCCGCGGCGGCCATGCGGAAGAAACGGTGCAGGCCTTCGTGGCGCGACGCTTCGGGACCGAAGCCGCCGACCTCCTAATGGACCCCGTCGTGTCCGGCGTGCACGCCGGCGACCCAGGCCGCCTGTGCATGCGCAACAGCTTCCCCTCGATCCCGGCGCTGGAGGACAGCCATCGCTCGGTCATCCTCGGGCTGATGCGTCGGCCGCCGGCGAAACGGGCGATCGTCGGCTTCCCCGACGGGATGCAGCAGCTGGCCGATGCGATGGCGGGTCCGCTCCGCACGGAGGCCCTGCAGCTGGGCGCCATGGCCACCCTCATCCGCCGGGATGCGCGGGGCTGGAACGTCGCTTGGCGCAACGCCCACGGACAGGACGAAGGCGCGCTCGCGAAGCACCTCATCGTCACCGCCCCGCATTGGCAGTGGCCGTCGCTGCCGTTCGACGAGGACCTGCGCAGGGTCTTCCGCGAATGGGAACGTACCGAAGCGCCGCCGGTGACGGTCGTCGCCCGCGGCTACGACCGCTCCGCCGTCGCGCATCCGCTCGACGGCTTCGGCTACCTCATCCCCGGCAACGAGAAGCGCCGCATCCTCGGCTGCCTCTTCCCTTCCTCGGTGCTGCCGGGACGGGCACCGGCGGGCAAGGTCCTGCTATGCTGCTTCGTCGGCGGCGCGCGGCAGCCCGCGCTCGCCCGCCAAAGCGACGCCGAACTCCGCGCCGCGGTCGACCAGGAGCTCGCGGAAACGCTGGGTGTCTCCGCACCCCCGGAGATGGAGTGGATCCAGCGCTGGGAGCGCGCGATCCCGCAGTACGGCGTCGACCAGACCCGCCGCGAGGCGGCGTTGGCGCGCGCGGAAGCCCAGAACCCCGGGCTGCATTTCCACGGAGCGTTTCGCGGCGGCATCTCGCTGATGCACGTGATCCGCGCCGGGGACGCGCTGGGCAGGTCGCTGGCCGCCGGTGCTCCAGCCTAAGCCTGCGGTCGCGGATCCGGCAGGTTACGGACGATCAGGAAGGCCGGGAGCATCAAAGCGGCCGCGACGACGTAGACCCAGAAATGGGAACCGAAGTGGAAGTAGAGCAGCGCCGCGCTGATCGGACCGACCACGCGCGCAAGCGAGCCCGCGGACCGCAGGATGCCTAGGTTGCGGCCCTGCTCCGAGGCGTCCGAATACAGGGACACCAGCGCCGACACGCTCGGCAGGATGAGGCCGGTCGCGAAGGAGACCAGCCCCATGCCGACGAAGAACACCGGCTTGGCCCAGCCCGGCAGCACGCCGCCGGCGAGCGGGGTCGGGATCGCGGCGACCAACAGGAAGGCCACGGCGGCGGTGAGGAAGCCGAAGAGCACGACCTTGCGCTGGCCTACGCGACCGACCACGCGGCGGGACAGCCCTTGGGCCAACACGAGGCTGGCGCCGTTGAACAGGAACAGGATGGCGTTGTCGCGCGGGCTATAGGCGAAGAGCGCCAACGTCAGGAACACGATGGTGTTCTCCATGCCCGTGAAGCCGATCTGGTAGATGAGGTTGGCGAAGGAAGTCCGACGGACCTCCGGCGAGCGCACCTTGGCGAGATCGAAGACCGACGGACGCGTCGCGTCCTTGGCGGCGCGCTTGGCGACCGGCAGGGTCTCCGGGAAGAAGGCCCACACGAGGAGGAAGTTGCCGCAAGCCATGAAGGCGGCGATGGCGGCGGACTTGGAGAAGAGGTTCAGCCCCAACGCGCTGGTGGCGATCTCCGCCGGGCCGCTGGTGTCGGGCGCGGTGAATCCACCGATGATGGGACCGCAAAGGAAGCCCATCCCGATCGCGATGCCCACCACGGCCATGCCCTTGGTGCGCTCCTTCTCGTCCGTCACGTCGGCGGCCGCCGCGCTGGCGACGGCGATGTTCCCCGCCATCATGCCGCAGACCAGGCGCGTCAGGACGACGACCCAGAACTGCGCGGCGAAGATCCACAGCAGATACGAGAGGGCGCTGCCGGCCAAGGTGACCGTCAGGATGCGGCGGCGCCCGAAACGGTCGGAGAGGGACCCCCAGATAGGCGAGAAGACGAACTGCAGCAGGGAATACAACGTGCTCAGCAGGCCGCCGAAGAGGACGGTCTTCTTGAACACCGTGTCGCCGCCCATCAGCTCGGCCATGGAACTCAGCCAGCCGATCAGCGTGCCCGCCGGACCCTCCGCCTGGATGTAGTGCTCCAGCAGGTGGGGAAAGAGCGGGATGATGATGCTGAATCCGACGATGTCCATGAACACCGTCAGGAAGATGAGCCCGAGGATGCGGCGTTGCGGAAGCGGGGAACTGTCGGACATGCGGCCAAGATGGGAGCGGCGGCCCGAACCGCAAACAAAAGAGCGGCCTTGCGGCCCAAGGCGGAACGGCAAGGATATCCGCATGCGCCCTTCCCTTTTCCTGCTGCTCTGCGCCGGCCTACTGGGCACGGAGCAAGCCACGGCGGCGACGGATCCGAAGCTGCTCCTGATCGAGCAGAAGCTGCGCGGCTTCGGTGACGCCGACTACGCCACGGCCGTGGACCGCGTCCTCGCGGCCTTCGAGGCCGACACCGGCGTCGGCCTCAAGCCGGGCCAACTGCGGAAATGCGGGCTCAAGGTCGCCTCGGAATCCGGCCAGGGGCTCGCGACCCCCAAGCCGCTGATCCGCGCCCTCGGCGCCGCGCTGATGCAGCGGGGTTTCGCCAAGGACGCCATCGTGCTCTGCGACGTCCGCCAGCAAAGCCTGCAGCAGTGCGGCTTCCTGCCGGCGTTGTCCACGGACGCGCAGGCGTTCGAGGGCTATCCGGTCGTCGCCTACGAGCCCCTCGCCAAAGGTTGGGCCGACGACAAGAAGCTCCGTTACGAAAACCAAGTCATGCCCCGACCGGGCACGCCTACGCCGCCTTGGGGCGACGCGCGCGTCAGCGTGCTGCCGAAGACGCTCTTCGACGACGTCGACTTCTGGCTCAACCTGCCGGTCCTGAGCGACAGCAAGTCGCTCGGGGTCCACGGCGCCCTCGCCTCGGCCTCGCTCGGCAACATGGCCAACGCCGAGCGGTTCCTCGACAACCCGTACAACGCCTCCAAGGCCGCGGTCGAGGTCTGCGCCATCCCTGGTCTCGCCAAGAAGAACGTGCTGACGATCCTCTCCCTGGAGCGCTACCAGATCCTCGGCGGTCCGAGCTTCGACGCCAACTGGTGCGCCTCGGAGAAGACGCTGCTCGCCAGCGCGAACCCCGTGATCCTCGATTACATCGGGCTGCAGAAGATCAACGCCGGACGCGTCGCCCGCGCCGTCGAGGTCATCCGTCCGGAGCCGCCGATCTTCTCGGCGGCCAACGCAGGCGAGATCCGCCTCGGCACCTGCCGGCCGTCCGAGATCAAGCTGGTCCGGCTCCCGGCGGAATAAGGCGCCAACGAAAAGGGCGACCGAGGTTCGCCTCGATCGCCCTTCGCGCGGACCGCAACGGCTTAGAGCTGGAGGCCGAGGGCTTCAGAGGCCGTGGCGCGCTCTTCGAGCAGTTCCTTCTCCGTGATCGCGATCTTCTCCTTGGAGAAGGCGTCGAGCGGCAGGCCCTGGACGATCTCCCAGGAGCCGTCGGCCTTGGTGCGCAGCGGGTAGCCGAACATGATGCCAGGGGCGATGCCGTAGTCGCCCTTGGAGAGGACGGCCGCGGAATGCCAATCGCCGGCGGGGGTCGGGAAATGGAGGCTGCGGAGCGTATCGAGCGCGGCGTTCGCGGCGGAAGCGGCCGAGGAGGCGCCGCGGGCCTTGATGACGGCGGCGCCGCGCTTCTGGACGTCGGGGACGAAGGTGTCCTTCAGCCAGGCGGCGTCGGTGATGGCCTGCGTGGCCGGCTTGCCCGCGATCGTGGCGTTGGTGAAGTCGGGATACTGCGTCGAGGAGTGGTTGCCCCAGATGGCGACGTTCTTGACCACGGAGTTGTGCACGCCGGCCTTGGCGGCGAGCTGCGACTTGGCGCGGTTCTCGTCGAGGCGGGTCATGGCGAAGAAGTTCTCCGCCGGCAGGCTGACCGCGGAACGGAGCGCGATGAGGCAGTTCGTGTTGCAGGGATTGCCGACGACGAGGACCTTGACCGACTTCTTGGCGCTGCGGGCGATGGCCTGACCTTGGCCGATGAAGATCTTTCCGTTGATGCCGAGGAGGTCCTTCCGCTCCATGCCTTCCTTGCGGGGCACGGCGCCGATGAGCAGGCACCAATCGGCGTCCTTGAAGCCCACGTCGAGGTCGCCGGTGGCGACGACATCGGTCAGCAGGGGGAAGGCGCAGTCCTGCAGTTCCATCACGACGCCGGTCAGGGCGTTGAGGCCGGGCCCGACCTCGATGAGGTTCAGGGCGACGGGCTGGTCGGGGCCGAAGACGGCGCCCGAGGCGAGGCGGAAGATCGCGGCGTAACCGATGTTGCCGGCGGCGCCGGTGACGGCGACGCGGATAGGAGTCTTGGAAGCCATGGTGAAGGCCTATCTAGGTGCGGACCACCCAAGGTGTGAAGCGGAAAAGTCAGAGTTCGAGCTCGCCTTGCGAAAGCTCGTCGGCCGCCGGGGCCGAGAGGCTATCCTTGGCCAACTGGGCTAAAGTCGCCGCGGAGCGGCCTTCGACCGCGCACAAAGCACGAAGGATCAAGGCCGAGGCCAAGGCATCGTAGAGGGCGCAGTGGTATTTGCGGCGTTGCGGCGGACAATGCTTGGCCGCCAAGGCGTCCAGGCGATTCCCCAGGCGGAAGACCGCCACCAAGGCATGGAGGCGATAGTCGCCCAAACTCGGTACCCAGGCCCGGGCCAGACGGCAGGTGTCGATCCATGGGCCCCATTCGGCGACCTCAACCCCCGGCTCGGCGAAGGCCGGCACCGAGGGCGGACGTAACCAGGTCCCCCGCAGCAGCCCTGACTCGACGGTGGCGTTATGCGCGGCGAGCAAGCCGGTCCGACGGAGCGAGACCCAGTGGTCCCATTCGGACTCGAACCGCGGGAGGCCTTTTAGCTCCTTCTCCGACAGGCCATGGCACTGCGTATCGATGGGCGGCACCGGCGTGCGCGCGGCATGCAGGCATGTCGAGGTGTTGATGATGTCGCCGCCCAATAACGTCGCCACGCCGTACTCGACGACCCCGGTACGCAGGCTGCCCTCGAAGTCCACGACGTGAATCGGGATCTGTTGCCACGGTAAGCTCGGCGTCGCCACGGTCAGATCGTACTGAAGTATTCGCCCAGCGGCGTCGGGTTGCCTGCGACGTCGAGCAAAGCGGAGGTCGAGAGCGCCGCGTAGCCCTGGTCGGCCGGGTACCAGGCATGCCGCTCGAGGCATTCCAAGGACTCGAGCTTGGGCATGACTTTGCGCATGAAGGCCAGCACCTGCTCGGGACGGAAACGGTTCTGCTCGGGCGTCTTGGCGCTCCAATCGCCGACACCGAACTCGGTAAGCCAGACGGGACGGTCGCCGTAGGCCTTCGAGGTCGCCTGGATCCTTTTGACAAGCCCATCGGCGTCGGGGCCGGCGTAGGAATGCATGCAGATGAAGTCGACGCGCAGCTTGCGCTCCTCGACGCCTTTCATGAAGGCCTTCATCCATTCGTTGTCTGGATGCACGCAGGCTGGGCTGCCGAGGCGCAGCCCGGTCTTCATCAGCGCAGGCCAGGCTGCAAGCGCCTTCTCGACGGAAAGGTTGGACTGGTCCTTGCCGTCCGGCTCGTTGAAGCCCAGCAGCTCGGCCTGTCCGGCCAACTTGGCTTTTTCGCCGAGCTTCGCGAGACCCGCCTCTTGCCCCCAATAACCCCAGACCATGGGCGTGAAGGCGACTTCCGGAGGCAAGCCCTCCGGGCGCGTACCGCCCCAATTGTAGACCCAGGAGGGCTTGAGCGCCTGCAGCTTGCCGCGCCAAGCGGCGCTCTTCTGCATCGGGAGCCCCAGGCCTTTCTTCCGCGAGACGCGTGCGACTGGTCCGGCCTGGGCGCCCAAGGCAAGCGCGACAGAGAAGGCGGAGGCGGCGGTGAGGAAATCGCGGCGGCGCATGACGGGGTGCGAAGGGACTATCGCCACTCGTGCTTCGGATAGCGACCACGAAGTTCCTTCTTCACCAACTCGTACGAACCCTTCCAGAAGGCGTCGAGGTCACGGGTCCGCTGCTGGGTCCGGCGCGCCGGAGATTGGATGCAGACGACCAAGGGCACCTTGCCTTGGCAGACGCGCAGCTTGCTGCCCGGGAAATCGTAGAGTTCCTGTACGGTGGCCTCGATCTCGGCCTCGCCGTCCTCGGTGTATTCGATCTTCGCGGGGTGCTTCTTTCGCGGCAGCACGATCCGCTCCGGGCAATACGACTCGAGGGCCATCGCCTGCTCATGGGTCAACCACCCTCGCACGATCGGGAAGACGGGCTTGTCGCGGATGTCGCGATAGGCGGTGGCGCCTGCGCAGACTTCCTCGATGACGAGGCGCCGCCCGGCGTCGTCGAACGGAGGGATGCCGAGCTCCGGGCAATGCTTCGCGAGGAAGTTGACGCGGCGGATCCAGGCGTCGACCTGGCCGTCCCAACGCTCGAGTTCCAGGCGGCCGGCGCTGACTTCGTCCGCCAGGATGCGGCTTCCCGCGTCGGAGGAGGCGTCGTCGCGCTCGACCGCGGTGAGGACCAGGTCGCGGAACCGGCGTTCGGTGCGCGTGAGCACCCGGCGCTGGGTCGCATCGTAGCGCACCGAGGCGACTTCCGTGAAGTCTCCCGGGAAGAGCTCCTGCAGCCAGGCCTCCTCCACGGCGGTCGCGAGGGAGAGGTAGGTCGTCACCTCGTTGCGCGCCTGGATTTCATCGACCTCCGCCGCCACGAGCAGTTTCGCGGAACGGATGGCGGATTCGCGGCGCAGCTCCCCGCGGCGGCCATGCACGAGCGCGCAACGCAGCGTTCCGGCGTCCAGGCGCACGGCGAGGCGGTCGGAGAAACCCAAGAGCAGGCAACGGCGGATGTCGTCGGGGTTGGCCGGGCGCTCCGATAGGCGGAGCCCCTGCCCTTGCGCGAGGCGCAGGAACTGACGGGCGGCCTGTTCCGCTTGGCGCGCGGCCTGGCCATGGACGCCGATCTGATCGCAGGCGTCCGGATCGAACTTCAGTTCGGCGGCCCGCTGCAGCAAGGCCAACCGGGTGAAGAAATCCGAACCCTCTTCGGCCTCGATCGCGTCGCGTTGCCGCTCCGCGCGTTCGTCGACCTTGCGCAACATGATGTCGCGACCCTGCGAAAGCCCGGCGATGGCGGCGACTTCCGCCACGCAATCGAGCTCGTGCGCGGCCATGAGCATACGCGCGTAGCGCGGATGGGCCGGGAAGACCGACATGCGCCGCCCGAGGCCGGTCAGGGCGCCGCGCGCATCGAGAGCCCCAAGGTCCGTCAGCACCGTGACCGCGCGCTGCAAGGACATCGTCTCGGGCTTCTCGTACCACGGGAACTGCGCCGGGTCGCCCCAACCGGACGACAGCAGGAGCAGGATCGTCTCCGCAAGGTCGACGCGCTTGATCTCCGGCACCTCGCGCAAGGGACGCGCCTGCTGGTCCGTGTGCGACCAGAGGCGGACGCAGCGGCCGGGACCGGTGCGGCCCGCGCGGCCCGCGCGTTGCTCCGCCGAGGCCTGCGAGATCGCTTCGACCATCAACGTGTCGATGCCGCGCAGGGCGTCGAATCGGGCCACGCGCGCCAGACCGGCGTCGACGACCGCACGGACGCCCGGAATGGTGAGGGACGTCTCGGCGACGTTCGTCGCGACGATGACCTTGCGGCGCGGGCCTGGCCGCACGGCCCGGTCCTGCTCCTCGGGCGGCAGCTCGCCGTAAAGCGGGAGAACATCGATGCCGCCGGCTTCACGCAGGTTGCGCACGGCCCCGATGGTGCGCATGATCTCGTAACCGCCGGGCATGAAGACGAGGACGTCGCCTTCAGGCTCTTCGCCGAGGATACGACCGACCTGCTCGGCCGCGAGATCCCACACCGGTCGTTGCGTGGTGCGCGGCACCGGCACGTACTCGATGTCGACCGGATAGGCGCGGCCATCCGCGGCCAACGTCTCGGCGTTGCCCAACCAACGCGCGACGCCCTCGGTATCGAGGGTGGCCGACATCGCGACGATCAGGAGGTCAGGCCGGCCGGACTCCTGCAGTTGCCGGGCCAAGGCGAGGGCGACGTCGGAGTGGAGGTTGCGTTCGTGGAACTCGTCGAAGACCACGGCGCCGACGCCCTTAAGCTGCGGATCGGAGGCCATCTGCCGCAGCAGCAGGGCTTCCGTCACGAACTTGATGCGCGTCTCCGAGGACTCTGCCCGTTCGAAGCGGATCTGGTAGCCGACCTCGCCGCCCAAGCGGCAACCGCGCTCCTGCGCGATGCGCGTGGCCAGGAGGCGGGCGGCGATGCGGCGCGGCTGGAGGACGACGATCTGGCCTTGGACCAGACCGAGGTCCAGCAGCATCTGCGGAATGCGGGTGGACTTGCCCGAGCCTGTCGGCGCGCGGAGGACGAGGCGGCGCGTACGCCCGCAGGCGGCCACAAGCGGCTCCTTCAGCGCGTCGATCGGCAAAGGCAGGCTCATGCGACCTGGAGTTCGAGGATGCGCGCCTCGGGGCGACCCTCGCGGACGCTCACGCGCGCGACCGTGACCGGGAGGTTGAAGCGGCGCGGTCCGGCGCTGCCGGGATTGACGTTCAGGACCTGGCCGACCCGTTCGACCTTAGGCACGTGCGTATGGCCGGACACGACGACCGCGGCCCCCGTCGCGGCCACGTCGACAGGGAGGTGACCATGATGGACAAGGAAGCGGAGTCCGCCGAACTCGCCTTGGAATACCAGCGGCAGACCGGGATCGTCGTCGCAGTTGCCGCGCACGGCGTGGCAGGGGGCCACTTGCGCCAGGTCGTCCAGGACGCCGACCCCGCAGACATCGCCGGCGTGCAGGATGACGTCGCAACCTGCGAGCGCGAGCAGGGCCTCCGGACGCATCTTCCCGTGCGTATCGGAAATCAGGCCGACCTCGAAGACCTTCGCCACGTTCACAGCGGCTTACGGAGCTTGCCGGCGGGGATGGGGCGGAGAGCGGTGAATTCCGCGCCCAAGGTGATGCGGAGCTTGTCCGCCAGGCCGGCGGGCAAGGAGGCCACCGCCTCGTCGAAGTCCTTGTCGCCGGGGAAGGACGTCTTGCCCGTCTCGGCGATCACCGTCACCGGCAAGGCCGGCAGGACGAAGTTGAACGACTCCGCCTCACGGTTCTCGGCGATGATGGCCTCCTCTTCGGCGCTGGCGACGTCCAGAGGCGGACCATCGGTTTCGACCGAGACGGAGGCCACGGAAACGGAAGGGGGTGGCGCCGGCCGAGCAGCCAAGATGGGCGGAGCGACCGGAGCAGGCACGGACGCGGAAACGACGGGCCTCGGCGAGAGCGGTTCAGCCGCCGGTGCCGCCGGCGATGCGTCTATTTTTTTTTGGCCGGGCTCCCGAGGGAGACCGGCTGCGGCAGCGGCGACGTCTTTGATCAGGCTGTCTATCGACCGCGACCGGCTTTGGTCGATGGCCTTGAGCAAGGTCACCTCGAAGTTCGCGCGCGGCGAAAGACCTTGGCGGATGCCCTGCTCCCCTGCCTGCAGGCATTCCAGGAGACGGACCAGCTGCTCGGTCGCCAGGCTGCCGCCCAGGTAGGCGCTCGTGCCCCCGGCCTTGACGGAATCCAGCACCGCCTGACGGACCCGCACCTGCAGGTCGGCCAGCACGCGGATGAGGTCACGGCCTTCGGCATGGAAGGTGTCGCACAACGCCAGGACGGTCTTGCCGTCGCCGGTGGCGATGGCCTTGCCGAGGTCCTGCACCTGCTGGGCCGAAGCCAGGCCGTAGATCGAGAGCACGTCGGCCTCGGTGATCTGCTTGCCCGAGAAGGAGATGACCTGGTCGAGGATCGACTGCGAATCGCGCATGCCGCCGTTGGCCAGGCGCGCGATGGCCGTCAGGGCCTGCTGGTCGGCGGTGACGCCGTCGGCCTTGACGATGCGCGTCAGCTGGGCCGCGATGACCTCCTCGGAGATCGGGTGGAACTCGAGGCGCTGGCAACGGGAAGTGATGGTCGGAAGGACCTTGTCGGCCTCGGTCGTGGCGAGGATGAACTTCACCCAAGGCGGCGGCTCCTCAAGCGTCTTGAGGAGCGCGTTGAAGGCGTCCTTCGTGAGCTGGTGGACTTCGTCGATGATGAAGACCTTGTAGGGGCAGGCCGTCGGCGCGAACTGGCACTCGTCGCGGATCCGCTTGGCGTCCTCGAGGCTACGGTTGGAGGCGGCGTCGATCTCCACGACGTCGAGGCAGCTCCCCTGCTCGATCGACAGGCAGACGGGGTCGTCGACGGAGAAATCGGCCTTCGGGCCGCCGGAACAGTTCAGGGCCTTGGCGAGGACGCGGGCCGTGGTCGTCTTGCCGGTGCCGCGCGGGCCGACGAACAGGTAGGCGTGCGCGAGACGCTTGCTCTCCAAGGCGTTCCGCAGCGTCCGCACGATGTGCTCCTGTCCGACGAGCTCGTCGAAGCGGCGGGGGCGCCAGCGGCGCGCGATGACCTGGAAAGCGGGATCAGCCACGAGCCTGCAAGGAAAGGGTGCGTGGCGAAGGTGTCAACGGGGCAAACCTCGGCCTATTCCCATTCGATGGTCGCCGGCGGCTTGGACGAGACGTCGTAGACCACGCGGTTGATGCCCTTCACCTCGTTGATGATGCGGGTGGAGGCGCGCTGCAGCACGTCGTACGGCAGGCGGGCCCAATCGGCCGTCATGGCGTCGGAAGAGGTCACGGCGCGCAAGGCGCAGACGTTGTCGTAAGTACGGCCATCGCCCATGACGCCGACGCTGCGGACCGGCAGGAAGACCGCGAACGCCTGCCAGACCTTGGCGTACTGGCCGGAGGAGCGGAGCTCGCTGATGAAGATATCGTCGGCCTTGCGCAGGACCTCGAGACGTTCCTTGGTGATGTCGCCGCAGACGCGGACGGCCAGGCCAGGGCCCGGGAACGGGTGGCGCCAGACCATGTCATGGGGCAGACCGAGGGCTTCGCCGAGGGCGCGGACCTCGTCCTTGAAGAGCTCGCGGAGCGGCTCGAGCAGCTTCAGCTTCATGTGCTTCGGCAGACCGCCCACGTTGTGGTGGCTCTTGATGGTGGCGGCCGGGCCGCCGTTGGGCGACAGCGACTCGATGACGTCGGGGTAAAGCGTGCCCTGGGCGAGGAAGTCGACCTTGCCCTTCTTCTTGCGCTGCACCTCGGCGATGGAGCGCTCGAACACCTTCACGAACTCATGGCCGATGATCTTGCGCTTGCGCTCGGGGTCGGTGACGCCCTTGAGCTTGCGGAGGAAGATGGCGGAGGCGTCGACGACGCGGAGGTCCACCTTGAACTTGCCGCGGAACATCTTCTCGACCTGGGCGCGCTCGTTGAGGCGCAGCAGGCCGTTGTCGACGAAGACGCACGTCAGCTGCTTGCCGATCGCGCGCTGGATGAGGGCGGCCGCGACGGAAGAATCGACCCCGCCGGACAGGCCGAGGATCACCTGGGACTTGCCGACCTTCTCGCGGATCTCGCGGACGGCGGTCTCGACGTAGTCGTCCATCTTCCAGGTCGGCTTGCAGCGGCAGATGCGGAAGAGGTAGTTGCGGATGATGTCGATGCCGCGTTCGGAATGGGCGACCTCCGGATGGAACTGGATGCCGTAGAAGCGGCGCTTCGGATCCTCGATGACGGCGCATTCCGAGTTCTCGGTGGAGGCGACGGCCTTGAAGCCACGAGGCAGGCGCGTGATCTTGTCGCCGTGCGAGTTCCAGATGCGCAGCGGGGACTTCAGGCCCTGCAGGAGCTGCGAGCCCTTGCCGAAGGAAAGGGTGCCGTGGCCATATTCGCGGTGCGAGCTGCTGGCGACGTTGCCGCCGAGCATCTGGCCCATCAGCTGGACGCCGTAGCAGATGCCCAACACGGGCAGGCCCATCTCGAACACGCCCGGGTGCGGGTGCGGCGAGCCCTTCGCCTTCACGCTGTCAGGACCGCCGGAAAGGATGACGCCGACGACGCCATCGGCGCGCAAGGTCTCGGGCGAGACGCCGAACGGGTAGATGCGGGAGTGGACGTTGCACTCGCGGACGCGGCGCGCGATGACCTTGGTGAGCTGCGAACCGAAATCGAGGATTGCGATGGACTGGGTAGCCATGGGGGGAAAGTTAGGGGGATTCAGAACTTGAGGCGAACATTGTTCCAGCCGCAGCGCGGGCAGGTGGCCTCCTCGCGGCGGCGGGGCCGGACGAAGGTCAGCGAGCAACGGGTGCAGTAGAACACCGAGTTCAGGCGGCGATGGTCGGACAGGAGGGCGTCCCGGCGGTCGTACCACGCCTGAAGGCCGAACAACCCCAGCACCATCGCGGCGGCCACGAAAGCCAGGAAGACGCCGAGATCGACGGGCTGGAGCATGGGGATGGCGGGAGGGGTTAAAAAGGCGAGACGCGCCGCCCGGTGAAGGCGAACGCGTCTCGGGTCGGCGCCTAAGCCAGGGAGGTTAGGCCTGGGCGGCCGCTTCCTTCTTGGCCTTGGGCTTGCGGGCGGCCTTGGCCTTGGGGGTCATGGCCGGGGTCTTGTCGTCCTTGCCCACGAGCTCGATGAGCGCGGTCTCGGCGGCGTCGCCCTTGCGGTTGCCGAGCTTGTAGATGCGGGTGAAACCGCCGTTGCGGGCGAGGAACTGCTTCACGCGCTCGGTGAAGAGCAGGTGGGTGGCGTCCTCGTTGCGGATGCGCGAGAGCGCGAGGCGGTAGTAGTGGAGCTTGACGCTCTTGTCGGAGGACTGTTCGGCCTTCTTGGCGAGCGTGATCAGGCGCTCGGCGAACGGACGCAGGGCACGGGCGCGGGAGAGCGTGGTCGTGATGCGGGCGTTGGTGAAGAGCGCGGCCGCGAGGTTCGCGACGAGGGAGCGACGGTGGGCCGTCTTGACCCCCAGGACATGGTTATGGGTGCGGTGACGCATGAGAGAGGATTCCGGTTAGGAGTTGACGCCCTTGTCGAGCAGGCGCTCGTCGATCTTCTGACCGAGCGAGAGGCCGAGCTGTTCGAGCTTCGCCTTGATTTCGTTGAGCGACTTCTTGCCGAAGTTGCGGTACTTGAGCATCTCCTGCTCGGTCTTCATCGCCAGTTCGCCGACGGTGTTGATGTTGGCGTTGTTGAGGCAGTTGGCGGCGCGGACCGACAGTTCGATCTCGTTGACCGACATGTTGAGGAGCTTGCGGAGACGGTTGACCTCCTCGGTCACCTCGGACTTGCCGGACTCGAACTCGACCGGCTCGGCGGAGACGGTGTCGAAGACGGCGAGGTGGTGGCGGAGGATGGCGGACGCTTCCTTGAGGGCTTCGTCCGGGGTGATGCGGCCGTCCGTCGAGATCTCGAGGACGAGCTTGTCGTAGTCGGTCATCTGGCCGACGCGCGTGCTTTCGACGGCGTACTTGACCAGGGTGACGGGCGAGAAGAGGGAGTCGACAGGGATGGAGCCGATGGCCTGTTCGGCCTTCTTGTTCTCCTCGGCGGAAGCCCAGCTGCGGCCGACGCTCACCTCGACTTCGGCGAAGAAGCGGCGCTTGCGGTCGAGCGTGCAGATGACGGTGTCGGGATTGACGAGGGAGACCGCGGAACCCTTGGTCTCGAACTTGATGTCGGAAGCCTTGATGACGCCGGTCTTGTTGACGTCGATCGTGCCCTTGAACGCCTCGCGCTTGTTGGCTTCGGTGCGGATGCGGACCTTCTTCAGGTTGAGGACGATCTCGGTGACGTCTTCGACGACGCCTTCGATGGGCTGGAACTCATGCTGCACGCCTTCGATGGTGACGGCCGAGATGGCGGCGCCTTCGATGGAGCTGAGGAGCACGCGGCGCAGCGAATTGCCGATCGTGTGGCCGAAGCCCGTCTCGAAAGGCTCGGCGGTGTAGCGGGCGAAGGTGCCGGAAGCCGAGGCTTCCTCCTTCTTGAGTCCCTTGGGGAGTTCGAATTTTCCGAGTCGCTTGGACATGGCGTGGGTTCCGTGAGGAGGGCTGAGGGTTAGCGGCTGTAGAACTCGACGATGATCTGGACGTTGATGTCGCGCGGAAGCTCTTCCTTGGCGGGCTCACGGACCATCTGGCCCTTGAGCTGGTCGGCGAGGGTGACGAGCCAAGCGGGGGCGGCGCGACCATGGCCTTCTTCGATGGCGCGGGTGGCGAGCTGCTTGGAGGAGGTGCGGTCGCGGATCTCGATCTCCTGACCGGGGGTCACGGAGAAGCTGGCGACGTCGACCTTGCGGCCGTCCACGCGGACGTGGCCGTGGGAGACGAGCTGGCGGGCGGCGGAGCGGGAGTTGGCGAAGCCGAGGCGGAAGACGACGTTATCGAGGCGGGTCTCCAGGATGCGGAGGAAGTTGTCGCCGGCGACGCCGCCCATGCGCTTGGCGCGCTCGAAGGAAAGGCGGAACTGCTTCTCGGTCATGCCGTACATCATGCGAAGCTTCTGCTTCTCGTTGAGGCCGACGCCGTATTCGGAGACCTTGCGGCGGGTCGTCTTGCCGTGGATACCCGGAGGGTACGGACGGCGTTCCTCACCCTTGGAGGTGGGGAAGATGTTCAGGCCAAAGCGGCGGTTGAGCTTCGTGGTGGGACCGGTGTAACGGGACATGTTTGTGTTTTGTTTTGTAGAGGTGGCGGAGGGAAGGACCCGCCCGGGTTGCCATAACCGGACGGTGATGCGGAAAGCGGGAAGGCTTAGACGCGGCGACGCTTGGGCGGGCGGCAGCCGTTGTGCGGGATCGGCGTGGTGTCGACGATCGAGGTGACGTTGAGGCCGAGGAGCTGGAGGGCGCGGATGGCGCTGTCGCGGCCCATGCCCGGACCCTTGACGCGGACGGAGACGTCCTTGAGGCCGTGGGCCATGGCGAGCTTGGCGGCTTCCTGGCAGACGACCTGGGCGGCGTAGGCGGTGGACTTGCGGGAACCGCGGAACTGGTGGCGGCCGGCGCTGCCCCAGGAGATCACGTTGCCGTTGGCGTCGGTGATGGTGACCTTGGTGTTGTTGAAGGTGGCGAGCACGTGGCAGACGCCGACGGTGATGTTCTTCGAACCCTTGGCGCGGCGGACCTTGATCTCGCCGATCTCCTCGCCGAGGAGCTCCTTGGCGGTGATCTCCTTGCGCTCGGTCGGGACCTCAGGGGCGGCGGCCGCGGCGGCGGTGACGTCGGGGGCCGGGGCGGCGGCGGTGGCTTCAGGCGCGGCGGCCTTGGGCTTCTTGGCCTTGGGGGTCTTGGGGGCTTCTTCGCTCATCGGAAAAACGTTGTAGTGGTTAAATGATTACTTGGTGGGAGCCGCGGCGACGCCGACGGTCTTGCGCTTGCCCTTGCGGGTACGGGCGTTGGTGCGCGTGCGCTGGCCGCGGACCGGGAGGCCACGGAAGTGGCGAAGGCCGCGGTAGCACTTGATGGCTTGGAGGCGCTTCAGGTTCTGGGCGATGTCGCGGCGGAGGTCGCCTTCGCACTTGTAGCCCATGCGCACGATGTACTCGACGATCTTGTTGAGCTGCTCTTCGGAGAGGGTCGACGCGCGCATCGTCGGATCGAAGCCCAGGGCTTCGCAGATCTCCGTGGCGCGGCGGGGGCCGATGCCATAGATGTAGCGGAGCGAGTACTCTACTTTCTTGTTGTTGGGAATGTCTACGCCGAGGAGTCGAGGCATGGTGTCCGTGCTGGTTGGAAGGTGGGAAAGAGGTCGGAACTTGAAGGTTCTTCGTGGATTTGGAAGCAAAAAATATTCTTTATGGAAGG
The DNA here is from genome assembly GCA_947453335.1 of Opitutia bacterium. GTDB lineage: Bacteria > Verrucomicrobiota > Verrucomicrobiia > Opitutales > UBA953 > UBA953. Next base: position 80,707 of record CANGFP010000002.1, read on the forward strand.
GTCAGGATTTCAGCCCCTTTTTCGGTCACCAAGACGGTGTGCTCGAAATGGGCGGAAACCTTGCCGTCGGCGGTCCGGGCGGTCCAGCCATCGGCAGCCATGACGATCTTGTGTGTGCCCAGATTGACCATCGGCTCAATGGCTAAAGCCATACCGGGCAGCAACTTAGGTCCAGTTCCTGCCTTGCCGAAATTGGGGATCTGAGGTTCCTCGTGCATCTTGCGTCCGACGCCATGGCCAACGAAGTCGCGCACGATGCCGTACCCATGGGGGGCCAGGGAGGCCTGGATGGCAGCGGAGATGTCCCCTACCCTGTTGCCGGGCTTCACGGCAGCGATGCCGGCGTGGAGGGCGTTTTCGGTCTCGCGACAAAGGGCTTGGGCCTCGGCCGAGGCCTGGCCGACCACGAGGGTCCGGGCGTTGTCGCCGATGTAGCCATCGCGACGGACGACCACATCCAAGGAAACCAGGTCGCCCTCGCGGACGATCCGGTCCGGGGCGCCGATGCCATGGACGACCTCGTCGTTGACCGAGATGCAGATGTGGCCCGGGTAGGTAAGCCGACCGACGACGTAGCCGAAGCAGGCGCTCTCGCATCCGTGGCGGACCATGAGACCGCGGGCGGCGGCGTCGAGCCCGGCCGTCGAGACGCCCGGGACGACCAAGGACGACAAGTCGTGCAGCACGCGGGCGGCGGCCGTGCACGCGGCACGCATGCGACCCACCTCCGCCTCCGACTTAAGATCGATCATCCCCGGGAAAGCTTACTTGGCGAACGTGCCCCAGTGGTTGGCGACCCAAGCGGCCACTCCGAGGAGGAAGAGGACCAGGCAGGTCTTCTCCATCGAACCGAGGGCGGCGGCGGAATCGGCCGGACGCTGGGCGGGGGCGGGCACCGGCATGCTGCCGATGCGGCCCTTCTTCAGGAAACCTTCGTAGTTGCGCTGCAGCAGGTAGGTCTCGATCTGGCGCATGGTGTCGAGCATGACACCGACGGTGATCAGGCCACCGGTGCCGCCGAGGAAGGTCGCGAGGCGCTGCGGGAAGCTGAGCTGCAGCATGAACAGGTCAGGCATCAGCGCGATGATCAGCAGGAAGAGGGAGCCCGCCACCGTCAGGCGGGTCATGACGAAATCGAGGAAGGCGGCGGTGTGCTCACCGGGGCGGACGCCGAGGATGTAGCCGTTGTTCTTCTTCAGGTCGTCCGCGATCTGGACCGGACGGAACATGATGGAGATCCAGAAGTAGCTGAAACCGAAGATGAGGACGGCGTACGAGATATAGTGGAACCAACCGCGGCCCTGGAAGACGTCGGCCCAACCGCGGAGGAACTCCAGCGTCGGGGAGAGCGTGCTCAGCGGGTTGAGCAGCATCGGCGGGAAGCTGAGGATGGCCCCAGCGAAGATCACGGGCATGACGCCGGCGTAGTTGACCTTGAGCGGGAGGTAGTTGGTCTGCGCACCGTACATCTTCTTTCCGACCATGCGCTGGGCGTACTGGATCGGAATCTTTCGGACAGCCTGGTTGATGGCGACCATCGCCGCGGTCACGAGGACGAAGAGGACGACCATCCCGAGGGCCTTTTCCCAGCCGTGGGAATTCGCGGCGGCCGTGCCGATCTTGCCGCCGAAGGTCATGTCGACGAAGCTCGTGATGGCTCCGGGGATGTCGGCGAGGATGCCGACGGTGATGAGGACGGAAGTGCCGTTGCCGATGCCGCGCTGGGTGATCTGCTCGCCGAGCCAAAGCATCACGATGGAGCCGGCGGTGAGGAGCGTCACGCCGAGGCAGACGAAGAGCGTCTTGTTCTCCATGACCACGATCTGGCCGGTGAAGTTTCCAAGGCCGAGTGCCTGGCCGACCTTACCCGGATTGCAGAAGGCTCCGAGGAGCAGCGCGGACTGGACGACCGCGATGATGATGGTCAGGTAACGGGAGTACTGGGCGACCTTCTGGCGGCCGACCTCGCCCTCCTGCTGGAGGCGGGCGATCGACGGGACCACCGCCGACATCAGCTGCATGATGATCGACGCGCTGATGTAGGGCATGATGCCCAACGAGAAGATCGCGCCCTTGAGGAGCGCGCCGCCCGTGAACATGTTGTACATGGCCACCACGCCGCCCGACGCCTTGTCGGACATCGAGTGGTAGTAGTCCATGATGTCCTTCGGGTCGATGCCCGGGAGCGGGATGTTCGCGCCGATGCGGGCCACGAACACGAGGGCCACCGTCGCAAGCAGACGGGCCCTCAGTTCAGGAATCCTCCAGCAATTGGCAAAAGCCGAAAACATCGCGGAAGGCGTGGCCTGGATGATTACTCAGCCTTGGCTTCCTTGACCGCGAGCTCGATGACCTTGCCGCCGGCGGCGACGATCTTCTTCTTGGCGGACTCGGAGAAACGGTGGGCCGAAACGGTGACGGCGCGGGTGATCTCGCCCGTGCCCAGCACCTTGAGGAGCGGGGCGTTGGAGCGGAGCACGCCCTGGGCCTTGAACTCGGCGAGGCCGAGGCTCTTGCCTTCGAGCGCGTCGATGTCGCGCAGGTTGACCACGGCGTAGTCGACGCGGTTCACGTTCTTGAAGCCACGATGGGGCAGACGACGGTAGAGCGGCATCTGGCCGCCTTCGAAGCCGGGGCGATGGCCGCCGCCGGAGCGGGCCTTCATACCCTTGTGGCCACGACCGGAAGTCTTGCCGTGACCCGTGCCGCGGCCGCGGCCGAGGATCTTATGGCGATGCGTGGAGCCCTTGATGGCGGGCAGAGAATGGAGCTTCATGTAGGGAGGTTCCGCTTAGGCGCGGAGGGACTTGATTTGTTCGAGGGTGCGGAGCTGGGCGAGACCGTCGAGGGTGGCCTTCACGATCGCCTGCGGGTTGTTCGAACCCATGGACTTCGAGAGGACATCCTTCAGGCCGACCACTTCGAGGACGGCGCGGACGCCGCCGCCGGCGATGAGGCCGGTACCGGGCGAAGCCGGGCGGAGCATCACGACGCCACCGTCGGCGCGGCCGACGACTTCATGCGGGATGGTGTTGTTGCGGAGGTTGACGCGGACGAGGGCGCGGTGGGCGCGGTCGGTGCCCTTGCGGATCGCATCGGGAACTTCCTTGGCCTTGCCGTAACCCACGCCGACGCGGCCCTTGCCGTCACCGGCCACGACGAGCGCGGCGAAGTTGAAGCGGCGGCCGCCCTTGACGACCTTCGAGCAGCGGTTGATGTGGACGACCTTGTCGTTGTACTCGGAAGCGGGAGCGTCGTTGCGGTTGTCGCGACGGGGACCGCGGGGACCACCAGGGCCGCCCGGACCGCGACGGTTGTTGGGGCCGCCAGGACCACGGCGTTCGCCGCCTTGGCCGTAACCGGCGTTGGCGGGGGCGGCAGGGGCCGCGGCATTCTTGGTTTCTTCGCTCATGGAATGTTATTAGAAGAGGAGACCCGCGGCGCGGGCGGCGTCGGCGAAAGCCTTGACGGCGCCATGGTAGCGGCGGCCGGCGCGGTCGAAGACGACGGTGGTGAGGCCGGCGGCCTTGGCCTTCGCGCCGAAGGCGGCACCGAAGGCGGTGGCGCCCTTGACGGTCGGACGCAGCTTCTGGCCGCGCAGGTCCTTCGAGGTCGAGGCGGTGGCCACGAGGGTGACGCCGCGGTCGTCGTCGATCGCCTGGGCGTAGAGGTGGAGGTGCGTCAGCTTGAGGGCCAGACGGGGACGGGCGGCGGTGCCGCGCACCGTCTTGCGGATGCGCCAGCGGCGCTTGCGCGCGAGCAGGTTCTTCTTGGAAATGTTCATGAAGGTATGCGGGTTGCGGATTAGGCGGTCTTCTTGCCTTCCTTGCGGCGGACGTATTCGCCTTCGACGCGAACACCCTTGCCCTTATAAGGCTCGACCGGCTTGTAGAGCTTGATGGAGGCGGCGACCTGGCCGACCATGTGGCGGTCCGGGCCGGAGATCACCAGCTTCGTGCCGTCGGTGACGACGACGGAGACGCCGGCGGGGACGGTGTAGCGGATCGGGTGGGAGTAACCGAGGGCGAGATCGAGGACGTTGCCCTTGAGGGCGGCCTTGAAACCGACGCCTTCGATCAGAAGGGTCTTGCTGTAGCCCTTCTCGACGCCTTCCACCATGTTGCGGATGATGGCGCGGGTGGTTCCGAAGAGAGGACCGGCGTCCTTCTTCTCGGAGAGGTCGGCGACCTGGACGACGGACTTGTCGACGGTCACGCCGATCTGGGCGGGGAACGTGTGCGAAAGCTTACCCTTCGGGCCTTCGATGGAGATGGTCTTGCCGGAGACCGCGACCTTGACGGAGGCGGGGACGGGGACGGGCTGTTTGCCGATGCGGCTCATGACTTTGTTTGTAGGGGGTGCGGGTTACCAGACCTTGGCGAGGAGTTCGCCGCCGACCTTCTGGCGACGGGCCTCGGCATCGGTCATGACGCCACGGGAAGTGGTGAGGATGGAGACGCCCATGCCGCCGATGACCTTGGGCACGGTGGTGTAGCCGGCGTAGACGCGGCGACCAGGGGTCGAGACGCGCTCGATGCTGGTGATGGCGGGGACGCCGGAGATGTACTTGAGCGTGAGCTCGAGCACGGGCTTGTCGTCGCGTTCGGCCTTACGGAAGCCGGCGAGGTAGCCGGACTCGGTGAGGATGCGGGCGACGCCTTCGCGGAGGCGGGACCACTGGATCACGACCGTGGCCTTCTCGGCCTTGGAAGCGTTGCGGATGGAGGTCAGGAAATCCCCGATGGTATCGTTGGAAGCGGACATAGGTGCGGTGCGGTCGGAGGTTACCAGGAAGCCTTGGTGACGCCAGGGATCTGGCCGCCGAGGGCGAGTTCGCGGAAGGTGATGCGGGAGAGGCCGAACTTGCGGATGAACGCACGGGGACGACCTGAGATGGAGCAGCGGTTCTTATGGCGCACCTTGGAGGAGTTGCGCGGCAGCTCGGTCAGCTTGCGCTGGGCTGCGTAGAACTCTTCCTCGGTGGTCTTGGGGCTGAGCAGGATCGCCTTGAGCTCGGCGCGCTTGGCGGCGTGCTTGGCGACGAGGCGGTCGCGCTTGAGGGCGCGCTGGATGACGGACTTCTTGGCCATGCTGGTGTGTTAAGCTGGGGGTTAGGCCTTCGCGGTGGCGGCGGCTTCGGTGGCGGCGGACGAGCGGCGGAAGGGCATGCCGAGCAGGCGGAGCAGCTCGCGACCTTCGTCGTCGGTGGTGGCGGTCGTCACGATGACGACGTCCATGCCGATGTTCGCGCGCTGCGAGCCGTCGGCCTGGGTTTCCGGGAAGATGGTATGGTCGACGATGCCGAGCGAATAGTTGCCGCGGCCGTCGAGTCGGTTGCCGACGCCGCGGAAGTCGCGGATCATCGGGAGGGCCACCGCGGTGAGGCGGAGGAGGAATTCCCACATGCGGGCGCCACGGAGGGTGACCATGCAGCCGAGGGGCATGCCTTGGCGGACCTTGAAGCTGGCGACGCTCTTGGAAGCGTAGGTGATCACTGGCTTCTGGCCCGAGAGCTTGGTGATCTCCTTGACCACTTCGGCGATGTGACCCTTGTCGGCCTCGGCCTTGAAGGCGGAGTTGAGGACGATCTTGGTCAGGTTCGGGACCTGGTGGATGTTCTTGTATCCGCGGCTCTTGCGGAGTTCAGGGACGACCTTCTCGAGGTAGACCTTCTTAAGGTAGGGCTTGGTGGACATCTGCGTGTAAAGCTCGGGTGGTTTCGTCGGGGTTACTTGGCCGCCTTCTTGGCGGGCTTCTTCGCGCGGCGGGCGTCCCAGAGGGAGCCGAGCATCACGTTGGAGCGATGGATCGGGGCTTCCTTCTCGGTGATGCCGCCGGTGCCTTCCTGCGTGCGCTTCAGGTGGCGCTTGACGAGGTTGAGGCCCTTGATGGTGACGCGCTCGGCGGCGCGGTCATAGGCGAGGATCTCGCCGCGCTTGCCCTTGTCGGCACCGGCGATGACGACGACTTCGTCGCCCTTCTTGATATCAGTCTTGGACATGGCGGATTAGAGGACCTCGGGAGCGAGGGAGATGATCTTCATGAAGTTCTTGCCGCGGAGCTCGCGGGCGACGGGCCCGAAGATGCGGGTGCCCTTGGGGTTGCCGTTGTCGTCCAGGATGACGACGGCGTTCGAATCGAAGCGCAGGTAGCTGCCGTCGTTGCGGCGGACCGGGGCGACGGTGCGGACGATGACGGCGCGGACGACGCTGCCCTTCTTGCACTGGGCGTCGGGCGTGGAGTCCTTGACGGAGCAAATGATGACGTCGCCGATGCCGGCGGTGTCGGTGATCTGGCCGAGGCGGCGGATCATCTGGACGCGACGGGCGCCGGTGTTGTCGGCGACGTCGAGTCGGGAAAGCATCTGAATCATAGAGGTGCGGTAGGTTCGGGGTTAGCCGTCGATCGACTGGGCGGCGACCTTCGCGGCCTCGACGACGCGGACGACGCGCCAGCGCTTCAGCTTGGAGAGGGGGCGGGTCTCCATGATCTCGACCTTATCGCCCACCTTGCATTCGTTCTTTTCGTCGTGGGCGTGCAGCACGGTGCGGCGCTTCACTTCCTTGCCGTAAACGGGGTGGAGGACGGTGTACTGGTAGTTGACCTTCACGGACTTGTCGCCGGAACGGGTGGCGACAAAACCGATGAGGGTCTTGCGGTTGGAGCGGGTCTCGGACATCGGAATAATGGTTAAGGGTTACTTGGCGGCGGTGGCCTTCGCCTTCAGCACCGTCAGGCAACGGGCGATGTCGGCGCGGAGGAAACGGAAACGGGCAGAGTTCTCGACAGCGCCGGTCGCCTTGCGGAGGCGGAGCTGGAGGAGTTCCTCGCGGGCTTCGCGCACGCGCTTCTGGAGCTCAGCGGCAGCCAGGGGACGCAGCGCGGAGGCGGCGGAAGGCTTGCCTTTTTGGTAGGTACGCATCGGGAAAAGAGGTCAGTTATGGGTGAGGAAGGCCTTAGGCATCAATACTTTTCGAGTTCCTCGCGGGCGATGAAGCGGCAACGGACCTGGAGCTTGGTGTCGGCCAGGCGCATGGCCTCGCGGGCGACGGTGATCGGCACGCCGGCGACCTCGAAGAGCATGGTGCCCGGCTTGATGACGGCCACATAGTACTCGACGCTGCCCTTACCGGAGCCCATTCGGACTTCGGCCGGCTTCTTGGTCACGGGGGTGTGGGGGAAGACGCGCATCCACATCTTGCCCTTGCGCTTCAGGGCGCGGGAGATGGCGATACGGGCGGCTTCGATCTGGTTGGCGGGGATGCGGGCACGGTCAAGGGACTGGATGCCGAAATCGCCGAACGAGAGGGTGTTGCAGGTCGTGGCGTTACCGCGGATCTTGCCTTTGCGGTGTTTGCGCCACTTGGTGCGGGCGGGTTGAAGGTTGGCCATGGAAGCGGGTCGTTAGTTCGAGGGTTGCGCGGGCGGTTTAGAACTCGGAGTCCTTGGAGCAGATCCAGCACTTGATGCCGAGCTTGCCGTAGACGGTGCGGGCTTCGGCGAAACCATAGTCGATGTTCTCGCGAAGGGTGTGGAGGGGGACGCGACCGACGCGGGCGGATTCGACGCGGGCGATCTCGGCGCCGCCGAGGCGGCCGCCCAGGCGGAGACGGATGCCGTCGGCGCCGTTCTGCATGGTCGATTGGATGGCCTTCTTCATGGCGCGGCGGAAGGAGATGCGGCGTTCGAGCTGGAGCGCGACGTTCTCGGCGACGAGCTGCGCGACGAGGTCGGGGCGCTTCACTTCGTTGACCTCGAGGATGACGTCCTCGGGCTTGGCCTTGCCGGCGACGGCGGCGATCTCCTCGCGGAGCTTCTTGAGCTCATCGCCCTTGCGGCCGATGACGACGCCCGGACGGGCGGTCCAGATACGGACGCGGACCTTGGGGCCGGCGCGTTCGATGAAGATGCGGGGCACGGCGGCCTGGCGGAGCTTCTCCTTCAGGAATTCGCGGATGCGGTAGTCCTCGAGGATGTTGCGGGCGAAGGCGCCATCGCGCTTGGTCGCGAACCAGCGAGATTCCCAGTTGCGGCGGACGGCTAGACGGAAGCCGATCGGATTTACTTTCTGTCCCATTGTATGGTTTGTAAGGGGTTACTTGGTGGCCGAGCCCAGCGCGATGCGGATGTGGCTCATGGACTTGTGGATCGGGTGGGCCGAGCCGCGCGCAGCGGGCATCGAGCGCTTGAGCACCGGACCCTGGTTGACGGTCGCCGAGACGACGACGAGGTCGGCGCTGGAGAGCTGGTGGTTGTTCTCCGCGTTGGCGATCGCGCTGGCCAAGGTCTTGGACAGGAGGCGCGCCGACTTGCGCGGGATGAAGCGGAGGAGCTGGACGGCTTCCTCGGCGGGGAGACCCTGGATCTGGCGGGCGACTTCGCGCACCTTCTGGGGCGACATGCGGGCGAAACGGGTGAGAGCGTGGACTTCCATGACGGTTATAAAGGGATTGGGAGGATTAGATGCGGGGATTGGCGCGGAGGAGGACGGTGTCGCCCGGCGAGATGCGGGCGCCGCCATCGAGCGAGAGGATCAGGGCCACGGCGCGATGCTCGGAGGCATCGGCCACGACGATCGAGCCGAAGGCCTGACCGGCGCGGGTCACCGTGCAGACGGCGCCCGGACGGAGACCTTCGCCGTAACCGCGGGCGAGGACCACGAGGTCCGCGCTGCGACCGACGACGACTTCGACGACGTTGGCCTGACCAGTCGACTCGGCCGACCCCGACGTACGGCTGCCCGCGCAAACCGCGGCAGCGGAAGCGAGCAGGACCGACATGGGGAAGGCGAAGCGCATGGACAGGATTACTGGGCTTCCTTGCGGGAGGGCTGGGTGTGCTGGCGGAAGGTGCGCGTAGGAGCGAACTCGCCGAGCTTATGGCCGACCATGTTTTCCGTCACATAGACGGGGACGAAGGCCTTGCCGTTGTGGACTTCAAGGTTAACGCCGATGAAGTCAGGGGTGACCGTCGAACGACGGGACCAGGTCTTGATCGGCTTGCGGCTGTTGGCCTTCTGGGCCACGACGACCTTGTCGACGAGATGCGGGTCGACGAAGAAACCTTTTTTGCGGGAGCGTGCCATGTGCTTGGGTGACGTTTAAGGGTTAGACCTGCTTCACCTTGCGGCCGTTGCGGCGCAGGATAATCTGGTTGTTCGAAGCCTTCGCCTTGGTGCGCGTCGGGAAACCCTTCGCGAGCTGACCCCAGGGCGACTTGAGATGCTGGCGACCGCCACCACCCTTCTTCTTGCCGCCGCCACCGCCGTTGGGGTGGTCGACCGGGTTCATGGACATACCACGCTGGCGGGGACGGATGCCCTTCCAGCGGTTGCGGCCGGCCTTACCGAGGCTGGCGTTATGGTGATCGACGTTGCCGACGATGCCGACGGTGGCGCGGCAATCGGCGTTGATGTAACGCTGTTCGCCGGAAGGCATGCGCAGGATGGCGCGGTCGCCTTCGATACCGAGGAGTTGGGCGAAGCCGCCGGCCGAACGGGCGACCTGGGCGCCCTTGCCGGGCTCGAGCTCGATGCAGTGGATGAAGGTCGCCGGAGCGATCAGGCGGAGAGGCAGCGAAAGACCAGGGGTCAGGCGCTCCTGGGCCTTGGTGGTGCTGACGACGACGTCGCCTACCTTCAGGCCATCGGGGGCGAGGATGTAGGTGTTCGTCTTGTCGGCGTACTCGAGCAGGGCGAGGTGCGCGGTGCGGTTCGGATCGTACTCGATGCGAAGCACGGTGGCCGGAGCGTCCAGGCGGTCGCGACGGAAGTCGATCACGCGGTAGAGCTTCTTGTGGCCTCCGCCTCGGCGGCGGGAAGTGATGCGACCGTAGCAGTTACGGCCCATGGCGCGGTGATTGCTCTCGGTGAGGGAGCGCTCAGGACGGCCAGGGTGCAGGCCCTCGGTCTTGACGCGAACGAGGAAGCGCGTGCCGGGGGTGATGGGACGATGGGTGACGATAGGCATGGCTGTGTCTGCTCCGGAGATTAGGCGAGGGAGATGACGTCGCCCTTCTTCAGGGTGACGATGGCCCGACGGGAGACGGACTCCTGGTAGACGGAGCCACCGCTGAGGCGGCTGCGGCGCATCTTACCCTTGCGGATGACGATGTTGACCTTGAGGACGGAGACCTTGAAGGCGGCCTCGATGGCGGTCTTGACCTCGGCGCGGTCGCAACCGGGGAGGATCTCGAAGACGTACTTGTTGGCTTCAGCCAGGCCGGAGGCCTTTTCCGTGAGGATCGGGCGGCTGATGATTTCGGAAGCGGGCTTCATGTTGGGCTATTAGTTCTTGGTGCGCTCGAGCACCTTGGTGAGACCGTCGACGGTGATCAGGACGCGAGGCGTCTTGACGAGGTCGAGGGCGTTGAGGTTGGAGGAGTTGGAGAAGAGGGCGCGGCCGATGTTGCGGCTGGCGCGGAGGACCGGCTCGCTCCAGGCGCTATCGATGACCAGGAGACGCTTGCCTTCAGGGCTGACGTTCTTGAGCACCTTGGCGAAGAGGGCGGTCTTGGGCTTGGCGACTTCGAAGCGTTCGATGACGGCGAGGCCGCCTTCGTTGGCGAGGTCGAAGAGGGCGCGCTGGAGGGCGATCTTCTTGGCCTGCACGGTGATGGTCTTGGACCAGTCGCGCGGACGGGGACCGAAGACGATGCCACCCTTGTAGAGCTGGGGGGCGCGCTTGTCGCCGTGGCGGGAGCCGCCGGAACCCTTCTGCGGGAGCATCTTCTTACCGGAACCGGCGACTTCGCCGTAGTCCTTGGTCTTCGAGGTGCCCTGGCGCTTGTTGGCCTGGTAGGAGACGATGACCTGCTTCAGCAGGGCGACGCCCTTGTCGCCTTCGAAGGAAGGGATGTCGAATTCCTTCTCGGTGAAGGAGGAACCGTCGGTCTTATAAACTTTGAGCTTCATGGCTGCGTACGTGCGTTAGGGGTTACTTGGACTTCTTGGCAGGACGGACGAGCACGAGCTCGCCGTTGGCGCCGGGGAAGCTGCCCTTGATGAGGAGGAGGTTCTTCTCGGCGAGCACCTGCACGACGCGAAGGTTCTGGACGGTCCGCTGGACGGAGCCCATGTGGCCCGGCATGCGCTTGCCCTTGAAGACGTGGCCAGGGGTCTGGCGCATGCCGATCGAGCCGATTCGACGGTGCATCATGTGACCGTGGGAGTCGGGCTGACCATCCATGTTGTGGCGCTTCATGACGCCCTGGAAACCGCGGCCCTTGACGGTGCCGATGACGTCGACCATCTGGCCGACGGTGAACTTCTCGACGGTGAAGACGTCGCCGACCTTGACTTCAGGGGCGGCCGAGAGGCGGATTTCCTGGAGGTGGCTGACCGGGGCGATGCCGGCCTTCTTGAGGTGGCCGAGCTCGCCGCCGGAGAGGCGGCTCTCCTTCTGTTCGCCGAAACCGATCTGGACGGCGTTGTAACCGTCGGAGACGACGGTCTTGACCTGCGTCACGGGACACGGGCCGGCTTGGACGACCGTAACAGGGACGAGGTTGTTCTCCCCGTCGTAAACCTGGGTCATTCCGATTTTCTTACCGAGTAGTTGGTGCTTCATTTTCTAAGAGGCAGGTGATTCCTCGCGGAATCTTTGGTCAGTGATGACCTGCGTTAGGCTTGGGATGTCCTTGCGGAATCTTGGTCCTGTCGGAGGGTCGCTTCGCGCCTGCGTTGAGGGTTGAGGTGGAAGGTGGGGGTTAGGCGATGATGTTGAAATTCACGCCCGAGGGCATGTTGAGCTTGCGCAGCTCGTCGACCGTCTGGGCGTTCGGCTCGATGATCTCGATCAGGCGCTTGTGCGTGCGGATCTCGAACTGGTCCATCGACTTCTTGTCGACGTGCGGAGAACGGTTGACGGTGAGACGCTCGATGGCGGTCGGAAGGGGAACGGGACCCGAGACACGGGCGCCGGTGCGCTTGGCGGTGTCGACGATCTCGTTGGCGGAGTGGTCCACCATGCGGTAGTCGAAGCCCTTGAGCTTGATGCGGATCTTGGTTTTGCTGGCCATCTTGGGAGGAAGTGTGGGGGGTTAGGTGCGGGCAGGGGCGCGCGAGGAAGTCTCGACGACCTGCTTAAGGATCTGCTCGGGGACGCGCTCGTAGTTGGCGGGTTCCATCGAGTAGGAGGCGCGGCCCTTGGAGAGGGAACGGACGTCGGTCGAGTAGCCGAACATTTCGGCAAGCGGGACGCGGGCGTCGATGTTGCAAAGGCCACCCTTGGTGTCCATGCCCTGGATCTGGCCGCGACGACGGTTCAAGTCGCCCATGATGTCGCCCTGGTATTCTTCCGGGGTGACGACTTCGACCTTCATGATGGGCTCCAGCAGCTGGGGCTTGGCGTCCTTCATGGCGTCCTTGAACGCGAAGATGCCGGCCATCTTGAACGCCATTTCGTTGGAGTCCACTTCGTGGAAGGAACCGAAGACGATGCTGACCTTGTAGTCGATCACCGGGTAGCCGGCGATGGTGCCGTTCTTGGCGGCATCCTTGATGCCTTCCATGGTGGGCTTGATGAATTCCTTTGGGATGACGCCACCGACGATCTCGTTGATGATCTCCTCGCTGGGGGCGCCAGGGAGGCGGGCCGAACCAGGGTTCGGCTCGAGCTTGATCTCGACGTGGCCGTACTGGCCCTTACCACCGGACTGGCGGATGAACTTGCCCACGCCTTCGGCCTTGGCCGTGATGGTCTCGCGGTAGGAGATCTGAGGCTTGCCGGACTTGGCCTCGACCTTGAACTCGCGCTTCAGGCGGTCGACGATGATTTCGAGGTGGAGCTCACCCATGCCCGAGATGAGGGTCTGGCCGGTCTCGGGGTTCGAGGTGACGCGGAAGGTCGGGTCTTCCTGGGCGAGGCGCTGCAGGCCGATGGAGAGACGTTCCTGGTCGCCCTTGGAGTTGGGCTCGATGGACATCGAGATCACCGGCTCGGCGAAGGTGGTCTTCTCGAGCACGAGGTCGTCTTCGGCGGTCAGGGTGTCGCCGGTGGCGATGTCCTTCGGGCCGATGATGGCGCAGATGTCGCCGGAGTAGGCGACGTCGATTTCCTCGCGATCCATCGCGCGGAGCAGCACGATGCGGGAGACGCGTTCGTTCTTGCGGGTGCGGGGATTGTAGAGGGCTTCACCCTTCTTGAGCTGGCCGCGGTACACGCGGTAGAACACGAGCTGGCCGACGTGCGGGTCGGACCAAAGCTTGAAGCAGAGGCCGGTGACCTTGGCCTTGTCGTCCGGACCGATGGCGATTTCGGTGTCGCCGCTGTCGACGAACGCCTTCTGGGCGCGCATGTCGACGGGGGACGGGAGGAAATCGACGACGCAGTCGAGGAGCATCTGGACACCCTTGTTCTTGAAAGCGGAACCAGGGATGACGCCGATGAAGTTGAGGGAGAGGGTGGCCTTGCGGATGCCGGTGCGCATCTCGTCGATGGTCACTTCCTGGCCGTCGAGGTACTTGGCGGCGAGGACGTCGTCGAAGTCGGCGAGACCTTCGATGAGCTTGGTGCGCCACTCGGCGGCTTCCTTCTTCTGACCTTCGGGGATCTCGATCGTGTTGTACTTCATCCCCTTCGGGTCGGTCTCGTCGTAGAGGTAGGCGACGTTCTTGATCAGGTCGATCATGCCCTTGAAATCTTCGCCCTGGCCGATCGGGATGAAGAGGGGGTGGGCGTTGCCCTTAAGCTTGGTGCGGATGTCGTCGACGGCGCCGAAGTAGTCGGCACCGGTGCGGTCCATCTTGTTGACGAAGGCGACGCGGGGCACGCCGTACTTGTTCATCTGGCGCCAGACCGTCTCGGACTGAGGCTGCACGCCGGCGACGGCGCAGAAGACGGCGACGGCACCATCGAGGACGCGCAGGGAGCGCTCCACCTCGGCCGTGAAGTCCACGTGACCGGGGGTGTCGATGATGTTGATGCGATGGTCGATGTTGGCGAAGTGGCCTTCCTTGGTCTTCCAGCCGGCGGAGATGGCGGCCGCGGTGATCGTGATGCCGCGCTCGCGCTCCTGCTCCATCCAGTCGGTGGTGGCGGTGCCGTCATGGACTTCGCCCATCTTGTGGACGACGCCCGTGTAGAAAAGGATGCGCTCCGTGGTCGTGGTCTTGCCGGCGTCGATGTGCGCGGCGATGCCGATGTTGCGCGTGTGCTCCAGGGGGAACGCGCGGGACGGAGAGTTGAGTTCGGAAAGTTTAGCCATGGTCGGAACCAAGAATCAGACGGAAAGGAGGACGGGGCGGATTACCAGCGGAGATGGGCAAAGGCACGGTTGGCCTGGGCCATCTTGTGCGTTTCTTCGCGCTTCTTCACGACGTTGCCCGTGTTGTTGTAGGCGTCGACGATCTCGGAGGCGAGGGCTTCGGCCATCGGAGCACCCTTGCGGCCCTGGGCGGCGAGGACGACCCAGCGGAGGGCGATGCTGTTCTGGCGCTCGTGGCTGACTTCGACCGGAACCTGGTAGGTGGCGCCACCGACGCGGCGGCTCTTCACTTCAAGCTTCGGACGGCAGTTCTCGAGGGCGCCAAGGAGGAGCTCCACGGGATTGCCCTTCATGAGCTTCTCGGAGACCTTCTCGATCGCGCCGTAGACGATGCCCTGGGCGATGGACTTCTTGCCGGACTTCATCACCATGTTGATGAGCTGGCTGACGAGGGGACTGCCATAACGGGCGTCAGGCTGGTGGACGCGCTTGGCTGCTTTACGACGACGAGACATGAGGAGGTTGTGCTAAAAAGTTAGGGACGGGAAATTAGGCCTTCTTTTCCTTCGGGCGCTTGACGCCGTACTTGGAGCGGGAGCGACGACGCTTCTCGACGCCGGAGCAGTCGAGGGGGCCGCGGACGATGTGGTAGCGCACGCCGGGAAGGTCCTTCACGCGACCGCCGCGGACGAGGACGACCGAGTGCTCCTGGAGCTTGTGGCCTTCGTCGGGGATGTAGGTGATGACTTCCTGGCCGTTCGTCAGGCGCACCTTGGCGACCTTACGCTGGGCGGAATTCGGCTTCTTAGGCGTGCGGATCATGACCTGCACGCAGACGCCGCGGCGGAAGGGCGAGTTGTTCAAGGCCGGGGACTTGGACTTGGACTTGGGTTGGACGCGCGGGTTGCGGACGAGCTGGTTGATGGTAGGCATGGACCTAAGGAAATAGGGAAAAGAGGGTTTGGGCATAGGGTTCGGGGCACCTCGTGCAAGCGGAAAGTGCGTCCCTTTTAAGATTTCTTTACTTGGGCACCAACCGAGGCCACCCCCTCCCCGTTTTTGGGCGGGACAATTCGAGGGAGGTTTCCCATGATGCGGTCCTCGTATGCCCACCCCCCGCCCGCTCGCCGTACTCAGCCTTTGCGCCTTCTGCCTGCAGGGGTGGGCCCAGTCCCCTGCCCCGGCCCCCAAAGCCGGCCCCACCCCTCCCCCGGCCAAGGACAAGCCGGCGGCCCCCATCAACAGCAAGGAAGAGGTCGATGCCGAGTTCATCATCCTGGCGGGCCTTCCCATCACCAAGGAAAAGGACGCCATCCTGCGCTATACCCGGCAAACCTACGTAAAATCCGACCTTATCAAGGACGTCGTGCTGCGCCAATGGGTCCGTCTGGCGCTTTCCCGCATCGAAGATCAACCCGATAAGGCCGCCCTGATCCGGGAGGAACACCTCAATAAAGTAGGGGAATACTTCCTTGGCCAAGCCCAGGAGGCCCTGCAGGGGAATCGCGTCGATGAGGCCTTCAAACTGGCACAGATCACGGTCCGCATCAGCCCGAGCAACGCAAAAGGTAAGTTGTTCTTTGCCAACCTTTTACATAGCAATTTCAACCGAACTGACGACGCCATTCAGACCCTTCGGCACGGGCTGGAATTCCTGAACGCCGGCGACCCCCTCGGTCGCGACTACCTCGACCGTTACTTCCAGCTCCTGCAGCTCCGTGAACGCGACGCGGAAGTGATCGAGCAAAGCCTCACCCTCCTCAAGCAGGGCAAGGACCTCCCCGCACCCACCCGCCAGACCATCGCGCTTTCCGCCGCGACGTCCCTCTACTGGGTCGGCCGGTATGCGGAGTCGGTTAATATCATCAATATCAACGGCTTGGACGCCAACGTCGGCGGGCTGCTCCTGAAGGCCAAGGCCCTTTTCGACGGCGGCAAGACCCAGGAGGGCATCGTGCTGCTCGAATCCAAGACGTCGCAGTTCACCGGCGCCGCCAAGGACGCCATCTACGCCCAACAGGCCCGCTTCCACATCCTCATCGGCAAGCCCAAGGTCGCGCTGACGGTGACGAACGAGCGCATCGGCCTCGACGAGAAGGCGCCGTTCCCGCACATCCAGCGCCTGATGCTGCTCGATCGGCTCAGCCTGAAGGACGAGTACGAGAAGGAGCTCCAGCTGATCGCCGAGCGTTTCGCCGGCAACTCCGGCGCGATGATCGCGCTCGCGAACTTCGCCGCCGAACACGGCTACGACGGGCTCACCTCGACGCTCGCCGAGGCCTCCGCGAGCCGCGGCTTCGAGCGCTCCACCTTCGCCGCGCTCCACCTCGAGGCGTTGCTCAACGGCCAGCGCCCCGAACAGGTGATCGTGCAGTACCAGCAGGTCAACGCCGCCGACCGCGGCTACTTCGCGGCGAACATGCCGATCGTGAACGCGCTGCTCGGCATCTCCTACCACGCCCGCGCGAAGAAGGACGAGGCCGCCGCCAAGGGCGACCACAACATCGGCGACCGCTACCTCAAGGAATTCCTCTCCGCCAAGAACCTCGGCCCCGAAGCCTACCGCTCCGTCGGCCGACACCTCAAGCGCATCCGCGCCTCCGAAGCGGCCGTCCGCGTGCTCGAGGCCGGCGTCCAAGCCTATCCGCGCTACTCGCAGCTGCGGGCCGACTACATCGGCGCGCGCATCCTCGCCGGCCAGACGGAGGCCTACGGCACGCGCAAGTCCGTCGCGGACGAGCTCGAGGAGCTGCTCAAGATGCGCCGACCCTCGCCGATCGTGTGGCACGAGGCGCTGGCCTGGCTCCGCAGCGAGGCCAAGCTGACCAAGGAGCAGGCGGAGCGCCTCGACCGCGCCATCGCCCCGCTCGCCCGGCCCGACCTCGACCAGGACGCGCTCAACGGCCGCTGAACCACCATGGGTCTCGCCGAACGCCGCGCGCAGCTGCTCGCCGAACTGGAGCCGTTCGGCGACCACCACGAACGCTTCCAGTACATCATCGACCGCGCGAAGACCGCGCCGGGCCTGGCGCCGGAACTGAAGCTCGAGGCCTTCCTCGTCGAGGGCTGCACGTCCAACCTCTGGCTCGTGCCGGCGCTCGAGCACGGCGTCTGCCGCTTCCGCTGCGACGCGGATTCGCTGATCACGAAAGGCATCGCCGCGCTCGTCTGCGAACTGTACGACGGCTCCACGCCGCAGGAGGTCGCCGCGACCGACGCCAACTTCCTCGCCGAAGTGGGGGTCACCCAGCACCTCTCGCCGAACCGACGCAACGGCCTGACCAACCTGGTCGCGAAGATCCGCGCCTTCGGCCAGGCCGCCGGCCGCTGAGGACCGGGCCCGGCGCCGTTTTCGGCGAAACGGATTTGCACCCGCGGGGAGGGCGCGTCAGATGACGGCATGCAAGCGCCGGACGCCTCTCCTTCCTCCGCCCCGTCGGCCGACCGGCCCGACGGCCTGCTGAAGTGGCTGTGCTTCGCGACCCTCGCCTGGGCGGTGCTCGTCCTGCAGGCGGGGGGCTTCACGACGAGCATCCACGCGGGCATGGCGTTCCTGGATTGGCCCCTGTCCAACGGGTCCGTCAACCCGCCGGGTTGGCTGACGGAGATCGACAAGTTCGCCGAGCACTCCCATCGCCTCGCCGCGACGGGCCTCGGGCTCCTCTGCCTCGCGCTCGCGTTCGGGCACCATCGCCGGGAGCCGCGGCGGGCCGTGCGGATCGCGGCCTACGGACTCGTCGGCCTGGTCCTGCTCCAAGGGGGCCTCGGCGGGCTGCGGGTGCTGCTGGACAAGCTGAACATCGGCGGCGAAGGCAACCTCAAGGCGGTGTCCTTCGCCATCGCCCATGCGGTCAACGCGCAGCTGACCATCGCCCTGCTCGCGGTGATCGCCGCCAGCCATACGCAGGCTTGGCGCGCCGCCCGCGGCGGCGCGGCCGGTGAACGCCGGACGGCGAAGCTGGCCGTCGCGGCGGTGTTCGCGGTCATCGTCTTCGGCGCGGTGATGCGCCAGAACCACTTCACGGCCTGGGTCACGGCCGCTGGAGCGGGCGAACTCTTCCTGCCGGCCGGCGACGGCCTGCCTTGGACCATCAACCTCCTGCACCGTTCCGGCGCCCTGCTGGCGGGCCTGGCGATCCTCGCCTTCGCCGCGACGGGCGAACGCCGCGCCAGCCGTTGGCTGCCGCTGGCCATCCTGCTGGGCGCCCAGATCTCGCTGGGCGTGCTGAGCATCCGGCTGCCGCTCAACCCGCACGTCCGCACGGTCCATCTCGTCGTCGGCGCCGCCCTCTTCTCCACGCTGTGCGCCCAAGCGGCCCTCGCCCATCGCGCCGCGCGGACCGCGGCGTGACGCCTGGGCGTCGATTTGCCTTTAACCCCCGGAGGAAAACCGCCACGACAACTGCATGAACGCCCGCGCCGGATCCATCCCCGCCGCCCTCTGGGAGCTGACCAAGCCCCGGTTGTCGTTCCTGTCCGTGCTCACCGCCCTGGCCGGCTACTTCTGCAGCAACCCGCAGGCCCCGACCGACCCGAAGGCCCTGGTGTCGCTCGCCCTCGGCACCGCGCTCGCCGCGGGCGGCTGCGGCGCGCTCAACATGTGGTGGGAAAGCGAGGCGGACGCGAAGATGGAACGCACGCGCCATCGCCCGATCCCGGCGCAGCTGATCCAGCCCGCCGCGGTCCTGCTCTTCGGGCTGGCGCTGGCCGCCCTCGGCGTGGGGCTGGTCTGGTTCGGCGCCAACCCGCTCGCCGGGCTGCTCACGCTCGCCACGGTCGCGAGCTACCTGCTGCTCTACACGCCGCTCAAGTCGCTGACCTCCTGGTGCACGCTCGTCGGCTCGCTCCCGGGCGCCATCCCGCCCATCATCGGGACCGCGGCCAAGGTCGGCGCGATCGACGAGATGGGCTGGCTGCTGTTCGCCCTGCTCTTCTGCTGGCAGATCCCGCATTTCATGGCCCTGGCCGTGATGTGCCGCGAAGACTACGTCCGCGGCGGCTTCAAGGTGGCGACGGTGTCCGACCCCTCGGGCCGCACCGCGGCGCTGTGGTCGCTCGCCTTCATCATCCCGATGTTCTTCGTCGCCGGCAAGCTCGCCGGGACGTTCTTCGGCCTCGGCTACGCCGGACACCTCGGGGGCTTCAAAAGCCCGTTCCTCTGGGTGTCCTTCGTCGCCGGCGCTTGGTTCTTCAAGCTCAGCCTCGACTTCGCCTTGCCGCACCGGCGGGCCGAAGTCGCCAAGCCGTTCTTCCTTGGCTCCATCCTCTACCTGCCGCTCGTCCTGTTGACTCTGACGCTCAACCGTCTTTTCTGAAGGGGATGGACCTGCGCGCGGCCAAAGCCCAGCTCCGCGCGGAGATGAAGGCGCGGCGCGGAGGCTTGGCGGAAGCGGAAACCGGCCCAGCGGCCAGCCAAGCCTGCGCTATCCTGCAGGCGACGCCCGAATGGCGGGAGGCGAAGGTCGTCTGCCTCCACGTCTCGTTCAAGCAGGAGCTCGGCACCGGCCCCCTCCTGCAGGTCGCCCTGGACGATGGCAAGGTCCTGGTGCTGCCCAGGACGCAGCCGGACGGTCGGCTTTCCCTGCACGAGGTGACGGACCTCACGACGCTGGTGGCTTCTCGACTGGGGATCCTCGAGCCCCTGCCAACCGCGCCAGCACGTCGTCCTTCGGACCTCGACCTCGTCCTCGTGCCCGGGCTGGCCTTCGACGGCGAAGGCAACCGCTTGGGCTACGGCGCCGGATTCTACGATCGGCTCCTCGCCCAGACGCGGCCAACCACGGCCACCATCGGCTACGGCTATGGTTTCCAGCTCCAAGCCAAGGTGCCGACCGAACCGCACGACATCGCCCTGCAGGCCATCGCCACACCCCAGGGAATCGTACGCAGGAGAACCCACTAGGAAGTTTGCCTATTGGATGGTTTCGTGTCCGCTGGAGGGTCGCCGATGTCCGCCCAACCTCCTGATGCCATCCGCCTCCGCGGAGTCCGCCAGAACAACCTGAAGGGGTTCGACGTCGATATCCCGATCGGCCGTCTGGTCGTGGTCACGGGCCTGAGCGGCGCCGGGAAGTCATCCCTCGTCTTCGACACCCTGCACGCCGAGGGCCAACGCCGCTACGTCGAGACCTTCAGCCCCTACGTCCGCCAGTTCCTCGAGCTCCTGCCGGCCCCCGCGCTGGACTCCGCGGAGAACGTCCGCCCCTCGGTCGCGATCAAGCAAGGCAACGCGGTCCGCACGTCGCGCTCGACGGTCGGCACGATGACCGAGCTGTGCGACTGGTTCAAGGTGTGGTTCGCCCATCGGGCGGAGCTCCTCGACCCCGCCAGCGGGCTGCCCGTCGTCCCGCAAGGCCCCGCGGCCGCTTGGGAGGCCTGCCTGCGCGACCAGGCCGGCCGGTCGGTGGTCCTCGCCTTCGCGGTGCAGAAACCGGCGGGGCTCGCCTGGACGCACATCGCCGACGAGTTCGTGCGCGCGGGCTTCACGCGGGCTTTCGCCGACGGCCAACGCCTCAAGCTCGGCGAGGAACCCGTCGCCGAAACAGCCGAGGAGATCCTGATCGTGCAGGACCGCCTGACGGTCTCGCCGGCCGAGGCGGCGCGCTTCCACGAAGCCGCCTTGGCCGCGTTCCGCCTGGGCGGCGGACGCCTGCGCATCCTGACCGACGACGGCGCCGAGGTCGCGCGCTTCAGCGAAGTGCTCGAGTCCCCGGTGGACGGACGACGCTTCCGGCCGGCCACGCCCGCGCTGTTCTCGTTCAACTCGCCGATCGGGGCGTGCCCCGATTGCCGCGGCTTCGGGCGCGTCATCGGCCTCGACTGGAAGAAGATCGTCCCCGACCCCAAGCTGACGCTCGCCGAAGGCGCGGTCGCCCCGTTCCAAGGCAACGTCTACGGCGAAAGCCAACGCGACCTCGCCAAAGCCTGCAGGAAAAAAGGCATCCCGATGGACGTGCCGTGGAACAAGCTCACGGCCGCCCACCGGCGCTTCCTCGAAGACGGCGACCCGACGTACGTCCCCGGCGAATGGGAATCGAAGTGGTACGGCATCCGCGGCTTCTTCCGCTGGCTCGAGTCCAGCACGTACAAGATGCACGTGCGCGTGTTCCTTTCGCGTTGGCGCGCCTACGAGGAATGCCCGAAGTGCCGCGGGCGGCGCTTCCGCGAGGAGTCCCTCTGGTGGCGCTGGCAAGGCCGCACGCTGCCGGAACTCTATGCGCTCCCCGTCACCGAGCTCCGGGCGCTGCTGCGGCCGCACGCGCCGAAGGACTCGCGCCATCCGGCGGACCATGCCTTGGACGCGATGCTCGCCCGCCTCGGCTACCTCGAGGCCGTCGGCCTGGGCTACCTCGCGCTCGACCGCCTCTCCCGCACGCTCTCCGGCGGCGAGGTCCAGCGCGTCAACCTGACCTCCTGCCTGGGCGCCTGCCTAGCCGACACGGTCTTCGTCCTCGACGAACCCAGCGTCGGCATGCACGCGCGCGACCTCTCGCGCATGATCGGCATCCTCCGGAGCCTCGTCGAGCAAGGGAACACCGTCGTCGTGGTCGAACACGACGAAGCGGTCATGCGCGCGGCGGATTGGCTCATCGAGATCGGCCCGCGGCCAGGCGCGGCGGGCGGCAACCTGGTCTACGCAGGGAAGCCGGCGGGCATCCTGAAGGCCAAGGATTCCGCGACCGGCGCTTGGCTCGGCGGCCGGAGCCAGCCGGCGACCCGCGCGCCCCGTCCGGTGACCGACACCACGCCTCGGCTCCGCATCGAAGGCGCCACGGTCAACAACCTCCGCGACTTCTCCTGCTCGCTGCCGCTCGGCCGCCTCGTCGGCCTCTGCGGCGTCTCGGGCTCGGGCAAGTCCACCCTCCTGCACCAGGTCATCGGACGCCGCGACCCCGAGTCCGGCGACGAGTCGGCCCAAGGCGCCGGCAAGCTCAAGTTCGACCGCGAGCACGAGGAAGTCGCGCTCGTCGACCAATCGCCGGCCACGCGCACCCCGCGTTCGAACCCGGCCCTCTACGTGGGAGCCTGGGACGCCATCCGCAACCTGCTCGGCAACTCCGAGGAAGCCAAGGCGGCCGGCCTGACGCCGTCGCACTTCTCCTTCAACGCCGGCGAAGGCCGCTGCGAACGCTGCGGCGGCGCGGGCTGGGAGACCGTCGAGATGCAGTTCGTCTCCGACGTCGCGCTGCCCTGCCCCTCCTGCAACGGGAAACGCTTCCGCGACGAAGTGCTGGCCTTCCGGTTCGACGGCAAGACGGTCGGCGACCTGCTGGCGATGTCGGTCGCCGAAGTGCGCGCCTTCCTGGGCGGACGCACGCCCGCCAGCCAGCAATTGGCGGTCCTGGAGGAAGTCGGGCTCGGCTACCTGTCGTTGGGACAACCGTTGACCACCCTCTCGGGCGGCGAGGCGCAGCGCCTGAAGCTCGTCCGCTACCTCGGACGGTTGGATGCGCGCAAACCCGGCGCGCTGCTGCTCCTGGACGAACCGACCACCGGCCTGCACCGCGAGGACGTCGCCCGCCTGATCGGCCTGCTGCATCGTCTCGCGGACGCCGGCCATTCGCTCATCGTCGTCGAGCACCACCTCGACGTCCTCAAGGCCTGCGACTGGATCCTGGAGATGGGCCCGGAAGCCGGCCCCGGGGGCGGCTTGCTCGTCGCGCAAGGCACGCCGGCGCAGGTCGCCCAGGCGGGGACGACGACCGGCGACTTCCTGGCGGCCGGCGACGCGGCGTTCGCCGCCCCGGAGACGCGCCAGGCGCGGCCGCGGCCGACGAGCATCTCCCTGCGCGGCGCCCGCGAGCACAACCTCCGCGACGTCTCGCTGGAGATCCCGCACGGTTCGCTGACGGTGATGACCGGGGTCTCGGGCTCGGGGAAGTCGTCGCTCGCCTTCGACATCCTCTTCTCCGAAGGCCAGCGTCGCTTCCTGGAGTGCGTCTCCGCCTACGCCCGCCAGTTCGTCGAACAATTGCCGAAGCCGGACATCGACGCCTTGACCGGTCTCCCGCCGACCGTGGCCATCGAGCAACGCGTCACGCGCGGTTCCTCCAAGTCCACCGTCGCGACGGTCACGGAGGTCGCCCAATACCTGCGCGTGCTCTTCGCGCGCGCCGGCGTGCTGCACAGCCCGGTGACCGGCGAGCCGCTGGAGGAGATGACCGAGGACGCCGTCGTGCGCCAGGTCGCCAAACGCCTGCAGGCCCTCAAGAAGGGCAAGCTGCTGCTGGCGTCTCCGCTCGTCCGTTCGCGCAAGGGCCATCACCGTCCGCTCGCCGAGTGGGCCGAGGGCAAAGGCCTGCGCCTCCTCCGCTGCGACGGCAAGCTGACGCCGGTCGCGGGCTTCGAAGGCCTGGACCGCTACCGCGAGCACGACGTCGACGCCGTCTTCGCGGTGCTGCGGGCCGACGGGACCATCGTCCACCCCGACGAGTCCACGGAAAGCGGCGAGAAGGCGCTCCGTTCATTGGTGCGCGCCACCTTGCTGGCGGGCAAGGGCGCCTGCCTGCTCGCGGACGAACGCGGCCAGCAGGTGGCCTTCCTCTCCACTTCCCGCAGCGACCCCGCCACCGGCGAGTCCTACCCGGAAGTCGACCCCAAGCACCTCTCCTGGAACTCGCCGCGCGGTTGGTGTCCGGACTGCCGCGGCCATGGCCTCGAAGTCACCACCTTCGCGGCCGATGAAGAAGAGACCCTGAACGAGAACGCGATGGCGGATCGCGTCGGCGAAGCGGTCTGCCCGACTTGCCAAGGCGAACGCCTTGGACCGATCGGCCGCTCGGTCCGCCTGCACGGCAAGGGCGGCAAGGCCCTTTCGCTCCCGAACCTCCTGCGCCTGCAACCGGACGAGGCGCTCCAATACCTGGGCGGCCTCGCCTTGGGCCCGCGCGAGAAGGCCGTCGTCGGCGCGCTCCTGCCGGAGATCGCCGCCCGCCTGAAGTTCCTCAGCTCCGTCGGCTTGGGCTACCTCGCCTTGGACCGCGGCGCCGACACCCTCTCCGGCGGGGAAGCCCAACGCATCCGGCTCGCGGCCCAGCTGGGCTCGACGCTCTCAGGCGCGCTCTACGTGCTCGACGAGCCGAGCATCGGCCTGCACCCGCGGGACAACGACCGGCTCATCGAATCGCTCCGCGGGCTCCGCGACCGCGGCAACACCGTCCTCGTCGTCGAACACGACGAGGACACCATGCGCGCGGCGGACCGCATCGTCGACCTCGGACCGGGCGCCGGCGTGCACGGCGGCCGCATCATCGCCGAAGGTTCGGCCCAGGACCTCGAAGCCAACCCCGAGTCGGTCACCGGGCAGTCGCTGAAGACGGCCATCCCGCACCCGCTGCGCGGGACGCGGCGCGCCGTCGCGGGCAAGGAAGCCCCCCAGGACTGGATTCGCGTGAAGCAGGCTTCGCTCCGCAACCTCAAGCACTTCGACGTCGCCTTCCCGACCGGACGCCTCTCGGTCGTCTGCGGCGTCTCCGGCGCCGGCAAGAGCACGCTGATGACGGACCTGGTGGCGCCCGCGGCCCAGCTGGCGATCTCCAGGAAGAAGGACGGCCTGCACGGCAAGGAAGCCACGGACGTCGTCGCCAACGGCGGCAAGCCGGCCTTCCACAGCCTCACCGGCCTGCAGTCGTTCCGGCAGCTCGTGATCGTCGACCAGGAGCCCATCGGCAAGACGCCGCGCTCCACGCCGGCGACGTACATCGGCGCGTGGGACCTGATCCGCGAGCGCCTCGCGGCGCTGCCCGAGGCCTCGATCCGCGGCCATGGGGCCGGCTTCTTCTCCTTCAACACCTCGGGCGGACGCTGCGAGGCGTGCTCCGGAGCCGGTCGCGTGAAGCTCGAGATGAGCTTCCTGCCCGACACCTACGTGCCTTGCGAGGAATGCCAAGGCACACGCTACGGGACGGTCGCGCGCGCGATCCGCTGGAACGGGAAATCCGCCGCCGACCTCCTGACGATGACGTTCGAGGAAGGCGCCGAGTTCTTCTCCTTCGACGCGAAGCTGCGCGACCTCTGCGGACTGATGACGAAGACGGGGCTCGGCTACCTCACGCTCGGCCAAAGCAGCCCGACGCTCTCCGGCGGCGAAGCCCAGCGCCTGAAGCTCGTGAGCGAACTCGCCAAGGGCCTGCCGACCTTCCGCGAACGCGCGCGCGGCCAGGTCCGCCCCAACCTCTACCTGCTCGAGGAACCGACCATCGGCCTGCACCAGTCCGACTGCCGTCGCCTCATCGAGCTCCTGCACGCGCTCGTGGACCAAGGCCACACCGTCATCGTGATCGAGCATCACCCCGACGTCATCGCCGAGGCCGACTGGACCGTGGAGATCGGCCCAGAAGGCGGTCAGGCCGGCGGACAGCTCGTTCACCAAGGCGACCCCGAGTCGTTGGCGAAGAAGAAAGGCTCGCCGACGGCCCCGGCCTTGGCCGCGACCCTCAAGCGCGGGCGCACTCGCCCCTTGTCTTAGGCCGCAGCCCAACCATCCTTGCCCTGCGCCATGCAGGGCCACCCCACCCCACACCCCGGAGGTTCAGTCCTCGCCGTGATCGGCGCGGCCTTCTTGGCCTGCGCCTGTGCTTGGCCGACGAGCGCCACCGCCGCACCGGCGACGACGACCGACGGACCGACCATCGCACCCGCGGAGACGCCGTCGCTTCCGCCTTATGACTTCAGCGTCAAAGCGCGGCGCGACCCGGCGAACCTAGCGGCCTTGCGCGCCGACACGCACGCCCGGCTGCTCGACGGCAACTGGGAAAGCCATCTACGACGCCTGCAGGCCGGCCTTAAGGCGGCCGTGAACGCGACGAAGCCGGACGCCGAAGGCAAGGCCTTCGACGAACTTGCTCGCGATCCCCTCTTCGCCCTGGGCGCCGCCCAGGCGTCGCTCATCGGGCGACTGAACTCCACCGATGGCTTTTCGACGCGCACGGCCCCGGAGACGCTGCGGCAACTGATGCAGACCGAAGGCTTCAGCGGCTTCCTGGAAGACCTGCTCGGCAAACCTGCGTCGATGCAGGCCTTCCTCGCACAAGTCAAACCGGAGGACGACGCACCGGCGGCGCTGCAGTCCTGGTCGCTCGTCTGGAACGCCGAGCCGCTTCCGTTGCGCGGGAAATACCTGAACCTCCAGGTCGCCTTCGCGTTGGTGTTCGACCGCGGACTGACCGCGGCCGCCGAACCACCGGAGCCCATCGACCCCGCCAAGCGCTACGCCTTCTTCCGCGACGCCGCCGAAGCCAACCAGCTGAAGACGGACCTGACGCGGCTCCCCGTCGAAGCCTTGATCTGGGTCATCGGAACGGAAGACGCCGATACCGACCTACACTGGGCGCACCAAGAACCTCGCCTGCGCCATCTCCCCATCAGCGAGTGGGGAAAAACCTATGAGATCGTCGAAAGCGGCGGCGCGCTGGCCAAGGAAATGGCACCGAAGAACCGCGGCTCAGGACCTAACACCGAGCCGCAGCTGACCCAGACGCAGAAAGATCGGCTGGCCGAGGTGGATGCAGGATCCCTGGAGGCGCTGTTCAAGTTCGGCGGCGACCCCGTCGTCTTCTCCGTGGGCGCCGCGCAAGCGTTTGGCATCCCGGCCGCCAAGCTCACCAGCCGCACCAGCCCTTCCCAACACCCCCCGACTTGGGTCGGCTTCCAGCGCGAGACCCGTCGCTGGGACCTAAGCCTCGGCCGACCCGCCAGAGGCGCCGCCGGTGGCGTCGCCATCGACCCGCAGACGCTGCTGCCGGTCCGCGAGTTCGAACTGACCGCCTTGACCGACCGGAAACGCGAGACCCCTGAAGGGGAACGATGCGTCCGGCTCCGGCTGCTGGCCCGCATCGCCGGACAAGTCGGCGAACCCGAACGCCAACTCGCCTGCCTCGCCGCCGCCTGCCGGACGCTGCCGCGCTGCCTCCCCGCCTGGCAGGAACGCCTCGCTGCGCTGGCAACCGTCGCCCCCGCGACCGCACCGTGGACGGAAGTCCTGCGTGAACTCCGTCAGACGTTCGACGGCGAACCGGACATGCGCGACGTCGCCGACGAATACGAAGCGCGCTTCCTCCTGGTCCGGCTCCCGGTTTCCGAAGCCGTACGCACGATCCAAGGACATCTGCAGAAGCTGCGGCGCGAACACCCCGACCGACGAGACCTCGTCTTCGCCGGCATCAGCCGCGCCGGGCGGCTCCTGGCGCGCGACCGCGTGACCAACGCCACCGCCCTCTCCACCCTCTACCGCGGCGCGCTGGAAGACGCCGCCGGCGACATGAACGAGTTCCAAGGACTGCTCGCGGATTACTATGCGATCGTCAAAGGCGACGAAAAGCTGGAACTCCGTTTCCTGGACGACGCCGAGCACGTGTTCCGTCGCAAGGTCGAGCTCCCGCCGCTCGAATTCCAGGAGATGACCGAAGCCCTGTACGTCTACTTCCGCAAATGCGGCCAAAGCCACCGCGGCTTTCGCCTTCGGAGCGAAGGCGAAAAGGCCAAACAAGCCGCCTTGAAGGAATCCAAATAAAGCACACGGGACGACCCTAGCCGCCGCCGCCATCGCCTGAAGGGCCTCACAAGGCACTTTAAGGGGCCTTTTCAGCCGATTACCGACATCTGTGCCGTCTGGGATAGGGCGAAAACGATGTTCGCCTTGAGCCCCCTTGGAATTGGCCCAACCTCCGGGACATCATGGCCGTTCCTCCCGCCAAGCCCAAGCGCCGCGCGCCCGCGCCCCTTCCCGCCCAACGCAGCCACGCCGGCCTGTGGGTCATCGGGACGCTCTTCCCCATCCTCGTCGTCGGCGGCTGGTTCGCGTGGCAGGTCTACGAACGCAGCGTCAGCCTCGCCAAGCTCCCGCCGAAGGAACAACGCACCCTCATCGATGACCTCGCCGCGAACTTCCGCCAGCCCGAGCCGGCGGTGGTGAAGGAGGAATCCCCCGTCGCCGTCGTCCAGGAAAAGCCCGTCGTCGCCGCGGAACCAGAAACCGCGCCCGCCAAGCCCGTCGCCACGGCGCCCGCCAAGGTCGAGGAACCGCTGCCTCCGCTCGCGCTGCTGCCCTATCCGTTCACCGGCCCCGACCTCCGCGACCCGCAGAACCTCGCGACGTTGCTCAAGGACACCAAGGCCCGCCTCTACGACGGCAAGTGGGAAAGCCATTACGACCGCCTCAAGTACGGCCTCTACCCGGCCCTGACCGCGACCTCGAAGAACGAGGGCGCCCGCCGCTTCGACCACCTCTGGGAAAGCGGCTACTTCGCGCTCGGCATGACGCAGGACGCCTTCATCCGCCGAGTGACCCCCGCCACGCTGCGCTCCTTCATCGCGAAGGAGGACGCCTTGCCCTTCCTGCTGGAGTTGCTGTCGACGCCCGAGCTGATGGAGAAGTTCCTCGCGAACATCAAGGAAGAGGACGACGCCGGCGCGGCCATCGCGCTGTGGGCCAAGCTCGCCGGCGACGATGCCAAGGAGCTCAAGGGCAAGTACGTCAACCTGCAGCTCGCGACGGCCTTCGTCTTCGACCAAGGCTTCGCGTTCCGCCGCCTCCGCGACCCCAAGGGGGAGACCTTCGTCGTCGACCCGCTGGAACGCTACCGCTTCTTCCGCGACAACGCCCAACGCCAGCGCCTCGAGACCGACATCAAGAAGCTCGAGCCGTATGAGCTCGTCTGGGTCGTCAGCGCCGAAGCCACGACCGAGGAGATGGAATGGGCGCTCAAGGAAAAGGAGCTCCGCACCCTGAAGCTCACCGTCGGCGACCAGAAGAACGACTGGACCGAGGCTTACCCGATGATCCATTATCGCATGGACTTCGTGACCGGCGGCAAGCCCCCGAAGGCCCCGCCCGGCAAGAAGGCCTACAAGCCGCTCGACGAAAGCTTCGTTCGCGGGACCCTCGAGGAGACCTTCGAGGTCGGCGGCATCTGCATGGACCAGTCCCACTTCGGGACGACCACCGCGCGCGCCTACGGCATCCCCGCCGCTTCCGTCACCGGCGACGGCAACCGCGGCGGCCACGCCTGGTTCGCCCTCATGATGCCCACGCACCAGTGGAACATGGGCAACAGCTTCCACCCGTTCGGGGAGCCGCGCAACCTGCCCGGCACGGGCCGCTACGCCGACGGCTACGCCAACGGTCACACCCGCGACCCGCAGACCGGCAAGGGCGTGGGCGAGTTCGAGGTCCAGCTGACGGGCGACCCCGAGCGCCGCATGTCCGAGCACTACCCCAAGAGCCTGCGCCTGCGCCTCGCCGCCGCGGTCTTCAAGGACAACAAGGACCAGGAAGGCCGCCTCGAATGCCTCGAGTTCGCCACGCAGGTCGCCAAGATGTCGCTCGACGCCTGGCTCGAGCTCGGCGCGTGCCTCGAGGACATGGGCGCGAAGGCCTCCTTCGACCGCTGGCGCGAGTTCGTGAAGTCCATGCGCGCGGCCTACCACGTCTACGAGGAGGAGAAGCGCTGGCCCGACATGATCGCCATCGCCGACAACTTCGCCGAGAAGCACGTCTGGACCGACCCGAAGATGACCGCCGAACAGGTCTACATGGAGTGCAAGAACTCCTACAACCAGTTCATCGGCGAGAAGAAGCGCGCCCACGGCCAGACCTTCGACAAGACCCGCTACGACCTGATCGTCACCGCCGTCGAGCGCACCGCACGCCAGCTGGCCAAGGACAAGACGGCGAAGGGCCGGGAGAACCTGTTCTTCTTCATGCGCCACGGCCTCGAGGACAACATCGAGCACCTGCCCACCTTCCGCAGCCTGCTGGACAACTTCTACGACGCCGTGAAGGGCGACGCCGCGCATGAGCTCAGCTTCCTCCGCGAGATCCGCCGGCTCTACCAGAACAAGATGTCCAACACCGGCGGCGACGTCTTCCGCATGAAGGCGGTGCTCGGCCTGATCGAGACGATGGAGCCCTACTTCGACAAGTGCAGCCAGCCCGACATGAAGAAGGAGTTCGAGCGCGACAAGGCGAAGATCCTCAAGGAGCTCGAGAAGCTGAAGAAGCAATGAACGGACGCATCCTCCTCGGCGTGAACATCGACCACGCCGCCACGGTGCGCCAGGCCCGCTACCGCGGGATCCATGCGTCCCCGCACGCCGAACCCAGCCCGCTCGCCTTCACCAGCGAGGCGCTCGCCGGCGGCGCCGACGGCATCACGGTCCACCTCCGCGAGGACCGCCGCCACATCCAGGAGGACGACGTCCTCGCGATCGCCCGCCTCCCCGGGGTCCGGCTCAACCTCGAGATGGCCTGCACGCCGTGGATGACCGACTTCGCCCGCCGGCTTCGGCCGGCCGCGGTCTGCCTCGTCCCGGAATCGCGCGAGGAGGTCACGACCGAAGGCGGCCTCGACGTCGCCGGCCAACGCGAACGCGTCGGCGCCACCGTCGCCGCGCTGAAGGCCGCCGGGATCGAGGTGTCGCTCTTCATCGGCGCCGAGGACGGCCAGATCGACGCGGCCCACGCCGTGGGCGCCCCGGTCGTCGAACTGCACACCGGCGCCTTCGCCAACGCGTGGCTCAGCCCCGCGGCGGACGCCGAACTGGCGCGCCTGCGCGCGGGCTGCGAACGCGCCCACCGCCTCGGGCTCGTCGTCAACGCCGGCCACGGCATCAACTACGACAACATCCGCGCGATCCTGACGCTCCCGCACCTGCACGAGCTCAACATCGGGCACTCCATCGTCGCGCGCTCCCTGCTCACCGGCGCGCGCGCCGCGGTCGCGGAGATGAAGGCCCACCTGCGCGGCGCGGCATGAAGCTCGAAGGCGGCAACGTGCTCGGCGTCGGCGTGGACCTCACGGAGGTCGCCCGCATCCGGTCCGCGCACGCCAAGCACGGCCAGGCGTTCCTCGACAAGGTCTTCACGCCGGCGGAGCAGGCGCTCTGCCTGGCCAAAGCCGACCCGTACCCGTCCCTCGCCGCGCGGTTCGCCGCCAAGGAGGCCGCCAGCAAGGCCTTCGGAACCGGGCTCGGCGCCGACCTGCTGCTGACGAGCGTCGCCGTCCTGCACGGGGAGCTCGACGCGCCGCGCGTGGAGCTCGACGACAAGGGCCGCGCCTTGCTGGCCCGCCTCGGAGGCACGCGTCTCCTGGTCTCGCTCACGCATACCGACGACCTCGCGCAGGCCTTCGCCGTGCTCGTCCGCTGAGATGAAGCCGCGCCGCCTGCCCGTCCTGTCCTGCGCCGAGGCCGCGCGTCGCGAACGGCGTTTCTTCCGCGGCGACGAACGGCGCTCCCTCGCCCTGATGGCGAAGGCGGTCGCCGGCCTCGCGGCGGAGATCCGCCGCCACCTCGCCACGCCACCCCGCGCGATCCTCGTGCTCGCGGGCAAAGGCAACAACGGCGCCGACGCCGTATGGACCGCCGCGCTGCTGCGCACGCCGACGACCAAGGTCACGGTGCTCTTCGCCGAAGGCGTGCCCGCCAGCGGCCAACCGGCGATCGTCTGGAGCCGCCACGGGGCCGGCATGCGCGTCGCGACGCCGCGCGACCTCGCCCGGCTGTCGCGCGGACGTTTCGACGTGGTCCTGGACGGGCTCCTCGGCCAAGGTTTCCGCGCCCCGCTGCGTGCACCGTATGCGCGCCTGATCGCCGGGTCGAAGGCGCTGCGCGGTTTGCGCGTCGCGGTCGACCTCCCCAGCGGACTCGGGGACGACGTCGCCGGGCCGGCGTTCCGCGCCGACCTTACGATCTCCCTCGGCGCGCTGAAGCGCCCGTTGCTCGCGCCCGGGGCCGCGGCCTATCGCGGCCGCCTGCGCGTCGTCGACCTGGGCCTGCCTGGCCAGACCGGACAGGAGGGTTGCGCGAGCGCCCGCACGCTGGATGCGCTGCGGCGCCTGCGCTCGGCCAACACCGAGAAACGCCAGCAAGGCAAGGTGCTGATCGTCGCCGGCTCCGACCCGATGCCAGGCGCGGCGCTGATGAACACCGCCGCCGCTCTCCAGGCCGGCGCCGGGCTCGTGACCACCTGCCTACCGCGGGCCGTGCAGGCTCGCGCCGCGGTCGCCCATCCGGAGGCGATGTGGCGACCGCTGGAGACCGACGCCGCAGGCACGCTGACGCAACAGCCGTCGGCGACGCTGCTCGCCAACAAGGACGTGCTGCTCACCGGCTCGGGCATGGGACCGGAGGCGACGGCCTACCTCCGCGCGCTGCTCCGGGCTTTCCGCGGCGACGTCGTCCTCGACGCGGATGCCCTCCGTCCGCAGGTCGTCCGAGCCGCGCGCCAAGGCCGCCGCACCTGCGTGCTGCTCCCGCATGCAGGCGAGTTCCTCCGCCTCAGCGGGCGTCCGCTGACGGTCGCGCACGGGAAAGCCTACGCCCGTCGGCACCGCTGCATCGTGGTGCTCAAGGACGCCGTGACCGCGGTGACCGACGGACGCGACGTCGTCCACATCCCGTTCGGCGGGCCCGTCCTCGCGCGCGGCGGCTCGGGCGACCTGCTCGCCGGCATCGTCGCGGCCGTGCTGGCGCGCCGGAAGAGCCTTGGTCTCTCACCTTTCGACGCCGTCGTGGTCGCGGCAACGTGGCATGCGCAAGCCGCGGATCGCCTCAGCGAGGAACGAGGGGAGGAAGCGGTGCGGACCACGGAGCTTCTACCTAGGTTGTCCCCGGTCTTGCGCGGCGGCTGAATCCACGGCTCCTCGGCGGCATGCTCCCGCCGCCCTCGGACCCTCGCGACCTTCGCCTGCTGCTGAACGGCCTCACCGGCATCGGCCCGGTCTCGGCGCGACGTCTGCAGGAAGCCTTCGACGGAGACCTGCGGCGCGCGCTGCTGGCCGGCCCCAAGGAACTCGCCGGCGTCAAGGGACTCACCGCGCCGATGGTCGCCAGCCTCCTGCGACGCGACTTCGACCACGTGGCCGAGCGGCGGCGGGCGGAGGCGCTCGGTTACCGGATCCTGCACGCCGACGACGAGACGTGGCCCCAGGCGCTGGCGCAGCTCTGGGATCCGCCGCTCGTGCTCTACCAGGACGGGAGCGCGCTGCCCGACGCGCGCGCGGTGGCGATCGTCGGTTCGCGGCACTGCACCCCGTACGGGGCGGGCTTGGCCCGCGGCCTGGCGCGCGACCTCGCGAAGCTCGGCTGGTGGATCGTCAGCGGCCTGGCGCGCGGCATCGACTTGGCCGCGCATGAAGGGGCGCTCGAGGCGGATGGCCGCACCGCCGCGGTGCTCGGCCACGGCCTAGACCTCACGTATCCGCCCGAAGCCCTCAAGCTGCGGCGGCGCATGACCGAACGGGGCTGCGTGCTCTCGGAGTTCCCGCTCGGACGACCCGCCGACCGCCAGTCCTTCCCCCAACGCAACCGCATCGTTGCAGGTCTTGTCCGGGCCGTGATCGTCGTGGAGACCGACGTCGACGGCGGCAGCATGATCACCGCCCGTTTCGCCGGCGACCAAGGCAAGGCGCTCTGCGCGCTGCCGGGCCGGGTCGACAGCCCCACCAGCCGCGGTTGCCACGCCCTCATCCGGGACGGCGCGACCTTGGTCTCGTCGGTCGACGACATCCTCGCGGAACTCGGCGAGGAACGCGGGCAGCTGACGCTGCCGTTGACGCAGGCCGACCCCGCGGCCGCGCGTTGGCTGAGGCATTTCGGCGGCGGGACGGCGCACGACTCCGAATCGCTCGCCGCCGCCGCGCGCTGCACGCAGGCGGAGGCCGCGGTCGCGCTCACGATGCTGGAGATCCAGGGCCACCTGCTCCGCCGCACCGACGGCCGCCACGAACGCGGCTGATCACCGGACCGGCTCGTCGCCCGTCTCCGCCGGCTGCGACGTGGACAACGCGCTGCCCGTGGCCCAATCCCACACCGCCTTGGGCTTCGCCAGCAGATCGCGAGCCGCGCCCCACCAAGGCCGCCACCCATCGCCGAAGCCCGCGACGTAGGCGCAGGCGGGGAGACCGCGGCGGTCCGCGATCCACAGCGCGCGGTCGCAGTGCCAACCTTGCGAGACGAAGACCACGGGCTCCCCCGGGAAGGCCGCCGCGACGCGATGCACCGAATCGATCGTCCGCCAGCCGTACGGGTCGCGGACGATCGGGCACGTCACGCCCGCGGCGCGCAGGTCGCGGGCCATCGCATGCGTCTGCGGCTCGATGCCGGAGACCACGGCGAGCTTCACGCGACCCGCGAGGCACAGACTGGCTGCGGCCTCGATGCGCGGACGATAGGTGCCGGTCGGCTCCTGGGTCTGCCCGACGAATTCGTTGGTCCCCAGCAGCACGAGGACGGACCCCGCGGGGACCTGTTCGGAGCGCGTAAAACTACGCCCGAGACCGGCGGACCACAGCCAGACGTTGGAGACCACGGCGAAGGTCACCAAAAGGACTAAGGCACCCCACCCTACCTGCCTGGCTTTTTTGAGCATCCGGAAACCATAGAGCCGCGAAAATAGGCCGCAAAGGTCATTCAACACCCCCGATTGCCCAAAAATAGGCACATGGTATTTGCCTAAAGACTCATATTTGGCAAAAAAGCCTTCATCCGCTCTCTGGCACGCTTTCTGCCTACTTTTATCCATGAGCACAGCCTCCCCCGCCAAAGTTCTCGTCATCGATGACGACAAGGACCTTCGCTATTCGCTCAAGCGCGCGTTGGCCGGGCAGGGACACACCGTGATCGAAGCCGACAGCGGGGAGTCCGGCGTGAGCCTCGCCAAACGCGAAGCCCCCGACGTCATCCTCCTGGACAACCGCATGGGCGGCATGACCGGCATCGAGACGCTGCAGATGCTGCGCGGCGCCCAGCCGCAGGCGATGGTCATCCTGATGACCGCCTTCGGCACGACCCAGACCGCGATCGAGGCGATGAAGTTCGGGGCCTACGATTACGTGATGAAGCCGTTCGACCAGGCCAAGCTCATCGCGCTGGTCGACCGCGCGCTCGGCGCGCGCCGCGACCTTGCTTCGGCGGGCAAATCCACCCGCGCCCTCGTCAACCCGGCGGACTACAAGGAAGGCATCGTCGGCAGTTCCGAGCCGATGCAGGAGGTCCTGAAGTCGATCGGCCAGGTCGCGGCCAGCGACGCCACCGTCCTCATCACCGGCGAAAGCGGCACGGGCAAGGAGCTCGTCGCGCGCTGCATCGCCCAGCACTCCCTGCGGGCCAAGGGGCCGTTCATGGCCGTGAACTGCGCGGCCATCCCCGAGAACCTCATCGAGTCCGAGCTTTTCGGCCACGAGAAGGGCGCGTTCACCGGCGCGGCCGCGATGAAGCCCGGCAAGTTCGAGCTCTGCGACGGCGGCACCATCTTCCTCGACGAGATCGGCGACATGTCGCTGCCCACGCAGACCAAGGTCCTCCGCGCCATCCAGGACGGCGAGATCCAGCGCGTCGGCGGCACGACCACCCTCAAGGTCAGCGTGCGCCTCGTCGCCGCGACGAACAAGGACCTCGAGGCGATGGTCGCCGCGCGCCAGTTCCGCGAGGACCTCTTCTACCGCCTCAACGTCTTCCGCATCCGCCTGCCCGCCCTCCGGCGCCGCAAGGACGACATCCCCCTGCTCGTCGACTTCATGCTGCAGCGCCAGGCCGCGGCCAAGAAGCTGCGCCCGAAGCGCCTCTCCAACGAAGCCCTCGAGGCCCTGCTGGCCCACGACTGGCCCGGCAACGTCCGCGAGCTCGAGAACGTCGTCCAGCGGGCCAGCGTGCTCGCCAAGGGCGAGACCATCCTCGCCAAGGACCTGCCGCAGGAGGTCCTCGCGCCGCGCCGCGTCGCCGCGCCGGCGCCAAGCGTCGGCGGACCGGCCGTGCCCACCGCCGCGAGCGCCCCCGCCGCCGCGCCCGCCGAGGGCCTTGCCGGAGGCAATCCCGTGGCCGCGGCCTACGAGACCATCTACCGCCAGAACCGCCTCAACGACGGCAAGGACATCCTCGGCGTCATCGAACTCGAGATGATCCGCCGAGCCATGGAGGAGACGCGCGGCAACCAGCTGCGTTCGGCCATGATCCTAGGCATCAACCGTTCGACGCTGAAGAAGCGGCTCATCGAGATGCGCGAGTCCGGCATCAAGGTCTTCGGCTGAACCAAATAAGGCTTCCGAACCGCCGCGGAGCGGCTTTGCTGGAGACGTCATGCTACCCCATGCTTACCTCCGGACCGCGGCCGCGTCGGCCTGCGTCCTCCTCCTCGGCGCCGCGGCCTCGCTCGCGGCGGACGCCGTCTCGCTCTTCGACGGCAAGTCCCTCGCGGGCTGGAAGCCCTCGAAGAACTCCCCCGAAGGCGTCTACAAGGTCGTCGATGGCGTGCTGCAGATCCGCGGCGGCCAAGGCCACCTCTACTACGTCGGCGAAGACGGGAAGGCCTCCTTCAAGAACTTCGAGTTCACCGCCAAGGTGAAGACCTACAAGGGCGCCAACTCGGGCATCTACTTCCATACCGCCTACCAGGACGGCGGCTGGCCGGCCGCCGGCTACGAGTGCCAGGTCAACGCCACGCACGCCGACAAGAAGAAGACCGGCGGCCTCTACGCGGTGAAGGACGT
Source organism: Opitutia bacterium (assembly GCA_947453335.1). Classification (GTDB taxonomy): domain Bacteria; phylum Verrucomicrobiota; class Verrucomicrobiia; order Opitutales; family UBA953; genus UBA953. The sequence goes on from CANGFP010000002.1 coordinate 117,396, forward strand.
CATGGACGTCGCGCCCGCCCCGGACGACGAATGGTTCGACTACCGCATCCGCGTCGAAGGGAAGCGCATCCAGATCTGGATCAACGGCAAGCAGACCGTCGACTTCACCGAGCCCGCCGACTGGACCCCGCCGAAGGGCATGGCTGGCCGCAAGGTCGGCGCCGGCACGTTCGCGCTCCAGGCCCATGACCCGGGCTGCAAGGTCGACTACAAGGACATCAAGGTCCAGGTGCTGCCTTAAGGCGGTCCTCAGGCGCTGAGCACGACGTTCAGCGAAGCGACGAGGCGGGCCCGCAAGGGTTCCGCCTTTTTCGTGAGCCGACGCTGCTCGTGCTCGTACTCGCCGCGCCCCTCCGGCGTCTCGATGCGGATCGGAGCCAGGCCGACGGACGAGAAGTCGTAGGGGCTGGCGCGCATGTCGACCGACCGCGCGTCGCGGGCCAGCTCGAAGCAATCCGCGGCGAGCTCGGCGGGCACCCACGGGGCCGACTTCATCGCCCACTTGTAGAGGTCCATCGTGACGTGCACGCAACCAGGCTGCTCGTTGGCGAGGCGGCCGGCGAGGTCGGGGGCCTGCCGGTTCAGCGGCCGCGCGTCGGGCGTGAAGAAGCGGAAGGCGTCGTAATGGCTGCAGCGGATCGGCAACGCGCGCACGACCTCATCGGTGCCTTCCGGTCCGAGCCGCAACGGCCATCGCCGGTGCCGACGTTCCGCGGCCTGCCGGTAGACCATCGCCCATTCGTGCAGGCCGAAGCAGCCGAGGAACGCGGGACGGCCCGCGACGGCGACGCACAGGTCGCGCGCGAAGGCCAGGCGGGCCCGTTCGGCCGCATCCGGCGCCACCAAACGCACCAGGCCGTCGGCGGACCTCCCGAAACGGGCGTCGGCCAGGAGCTCGTCGGCGTCGGCCAAGGCCACGCCGGCGCCGGGCGTCCAACGACGGAGCGCGCCCAGGCGGAAGGGATAATAGGTGAAGAGGAAATCCTCGACGGGTTCGGCTTCGCCGGCCGCCGCGCGCCGCCGGCGCGCCTCGACGAGCCCGTCGGCCCGCGCCTGATGCGCCGCGCGCCGCGGCCGCCAAGCTTCGGGACCGAGGACGACCTCGCCGGACTGGACCCCGGGATCGGTCACTCGAAGCGACGGTGATGGGCCGCGACCTTCACGTACTTCTCGGCCCAACCGGGCAGCGACGCCTGCTCCGCCGCGGTCAGCGGACGGACCACCTTGGCGGGCGCGCCGAGCACCATCGAGCCAGGGGGGATGATGGTGCCCTTGGTGACCAACGCACCGGCGCCGACGATGGAACGCGGGCCGACGACCGCGCCATCGAGGACGGTGGCATGCATGCCGATGAGGCACTCGTCGCCTATGGTGCAGGCGTGGATCATGGCGAGGTGGCCGACCGTCACGCGGTTGCCGATGACGGCGGGCAAGCGATCGGCGACATGGACCACCGCGCCGTCCTGGATGTTGGTACCTTCACCGATGCCGATCGGGGCGATGTCGCCGCGCAGCACGGCGCACGGCCAGACGCTGGCCTTGGCGCCGACCGTCACGTTGCCGATGACCACGGACCGCGGATGGACGAAGGCCGTCGGGTGGACCGTCGGCCCCTTGGAGAGGTTGCGGGTCAGCTCCTTGGAGAGTTCTTCGTCCCGATCGGGAATTTCATCGAAGGACTGGGGGGTCGGCTGAAAGGGATTCACGGGGTAGACTTTGGACTCAGGCGGGGGGCAGGAAAGCCCGAACCGACTAAAAACAGCAAAAAAGGCGGTTTTTGACCCTTCTTGGCCTGGGGCGGGTAGTTTTCCCGGTTTAATCGGCTGGAAGCCGAGATTCCCCTTGCCAACCCCCCTTCCCTCCGTTTGCTCCGACCTTCCGACAGCCATGAAGGCCACATTTATCACCTCCGGTCGCCAGTTCACCGTCAAGCAAGGCGACATCCTCATCGTTAACCAGTACCCTGGTAAGAGCGAAGGGGACACCCTCACCTTTGACCAAGTCCTCCTCGTGGGGGAAGGCGCCTCCGCCAAGATCGGCACGCCCACCGTCGCCGGCGCGAAGGTGACCGCCAAGATCCTGGAGAACAAGCGCGGCGAGAAGATCGACATCTTCAAGCACCGCCGCCGCAAGGGCTACTACCGCCGCCGTGGCCACCGCCAGGAACTGGCCGTGATCAAGGTCGAATCCATCTCTGCCTAATCAACCCGTTTTAATCAGACACCACCATGGCAACTAAGAAAGGCGGCGGCACTTCCAGCAACGGCCGCGACTCCACCTCCAAGCGCCTCGGCGTGAAGCTCTACAGCGGCGAATTCGCTTCCGCTGGTTCCATCCTCATCCGCCAGCGCGGCACGCAGATGCGCGCCGGCCGCAACGTGGGCATGGGCCGCGACCACACCCTCTTCGCCAAGGCCGACGGCCTCGTCAAGTGGGACAGCGAACACCGCAAGGTCGAGATCGTGCCGGTCGCCTCGTCGGCCTGCTCGCTCTAAGCCGAACGAAAGTTCGTCCCTCAAACCGGCCGCAAGGCCGGTTTTTTTGTGCCTGGTCAACCGGCGGCGACGCCGGCGCGGGCGACGCGGCGGAACTTCCACGTCATCGCCACGGCCACCACCATCAGGCCCGTGGCCAACGAGATCCAGATGCCCGTGGCGCCCCAGCCGCAGAGGCCGACCGGCAGGCCGAGGATCCGGAAGCCGGCCGGGAACGCGAGCAGCAGCGACAGCGGCAGGCAGAAGAGCCAGTAGACCAGGAAGACGCTCCAGGACGCCCAGGAAGCGCAGTTCACGGAACGAAGCAGATAGGCGGCCACGACCTGCAGGCCGTCGAAGGGCGCCCACAGCGCGGCGAAGATCAGCAACGTCGAGGCGACCGCGGCGATATCCGTCCCGGCCACGCCATAGGTCTGCATCAGCCAAGGTCGGCTCAGCACCATGACGAGGCCGTAGGCCGACATGATGAGGCCGCCCAGGATCAATGCGCCATGGCCGATGGCCTGCACGCGGCGCGGGTCCTTGGCGCCAAAGGCCTCGCCGACGCGGATGCCGGCGGCGATGCCGAGCCCCAAGGGCAGCATGAAGGCCGCCGAGGCCGTGCTGATGGCCACCTGATGCGCGGCTTGGGCCGTCGGAGAAAGCCAGCCGGCCATGATGGGCACGATGGCGAAGATGCCGACTTCGCTGAGGCTATGCAGGCCCGCGGGCCAACCGGTCCTCAGAAGACGACGCAGCACCGCGAGCTGCAGGCCATCGGCCCAACGCACCTCGCCGCGCCCTGGCGTGAACCAGAGGCCCACGAGCATCACGCCGCGCGCGACCAAGGTGGCCCAACCGGCGCCGGCGAGGCCCATCGCGGGGAAACCCCAATGCCCGAACATCCACAGCCAGTTGAAGAAGATGTTGGCGAGGATGCCCGCGCTCAGCCAAGCCAGCGAGACCCAAGGCTGGTGCTGAGAATCGCGATGCCCACGCAGGGCATGGAACGCAAGGCCCGGGACCATCGCCCACGACATCAGGACGAAGAACTCGCGGGCTTCGGCGGTGACGGCAGGCGAGGAACCCAACAGCGGCAGGTAGCCGACCAAGGCATGGCTGACGGCCGCGGCCACGACGCTGATCACAAGCGCGAGGGCCATGCCATGGCGAAGGATCGCCGGGGCGGATTCCTCGACGCCGGCGCCGTTGTCCTGCGACTGGTAGACGGCGATGGCGCCGACGACGCCGATGCCGAACACGTAAGGGATGTAGTTGAGGTTCGACGCGAGCGCCGAGGCCGCCAACGCGGTCTCGCCCAGATGGCCCGCCATGGCGACATCGACGTAGAACATCAGGCCGTATCCCAGCATCCCCAGCATGATCGGGACGGCGAGCTTCAGCGTGGGTCCGATTTCGGAACGGATGGTCGGCGAGGTGTCCAAGGCCAACCAGCAGGCAAGGCGGCGGCGCGCTTGGCGAGTAAATCCCGCCGGGCTACTCCATCAACCCGACCACATCCTCGGGTTCGGCCCAGGCGTGCAGGACGGCCTTGGAACCGACGCGTCGGCGAGGGTTGAGTTCGGCGACCTGCAGTACCGCTCCGGACGGAGTCGTGAAACGATGAAGGGCCAGGTCGCCTTGGAAGAGCGAATCGGTGACCTTGCCCGCGAACGCGTTCTCGTCGGGCGGCATCGCGTCGAGGTGCAGGCACTCGGGACGGATGCAGACGACGATCCCGGCGCCGATGGCCGGCGGGCGGTCGGGCCGCGCGAGCGCGCCGCGGACCTCGCCCAACGCCGTCGTGGCGACGAACTCCCCAGCCCCGACCTGCGTGACCGTCCCTGGGAACAGGTTCGCCGACCCCAGGAAAGTCGCGGTCCAGCTGTCGACCGGCCGACGGTAGACGTCGATAGGCGCGCCGGATTGGACGATCCGGCCGGCGCGCATCACGCCCAGCTGGTCGGACATCGCCAACGCGTCCTTCTGGTCGTGCAGCACGCAGAGGATGGTCAGGCCCTGCGCGCGGACCAAGGCCCGCAGGCGGTCGCGCAGCTCGATGCGCGCGGCGGCGTCGAGGTTGCTCAGCGGCTCGTCGAGCAGCAGAAGCTTCGGCTTCGCGGCGAGCGCCCGCGCCAGCGCGACGCGCTGCTGCTGGCCACCCGACAGTTCCTGCGGACGCCGCGCCGCCCAGACCTCGGCTCCGACCGCGGCCAAGGCCTCGAGCGCCCGGGCCCGGACGACCTCGGGCGCGAGGCCAGACGTCTCCAGGCCGAAGGCCGCGTTGTCCAGCACGCTCAGGTGCGGGAAGAGCGCGTAGTTCTGGAAGACCATGGCCGTCGCGCGGTCGCGCGGGTCGAGCGCCTTGAGGTCCCTGCCGCCCAGCAGGACGCGGCCGCCATCGGCTTCGGACTGCCCGGCCAAGACCTTGAGCAAGGTCGTCTTGCCGCTGCCGGAAGGCCCGACGAGGCAATGCAGCGTGCCCGCCTCGACCGACAGATCCAGACCACCCAGCACCTCGGCGGAACCGAGGCGGCGGCGCAGGCCCTGAACTTGGACGGAAAGCACGCATCTCCTTAGTCGGAAGACGGGCGGCGGCGCAAGCGCCGCGATGGCTGGCCGACCTTGACTCCGCAGGGCCGCCCCCGACGCTATGGCATGGCCCTGCCCTCCCCGACGCGCTCCTTCGCCATCGCCCTGGCGACGCTCGCAGCTGGCGTGGCCGCATCGGGCGCGGAGGCCGACAGCCTCGACCTCAGCCTGCGGCCCTCACCCCAGTCGCTGCGGTCCGACGAAGTGACGCTGCTCTGGGACCGCCCAGAATCAGCAGGCAAGGCGGCGCATATCGTCCTCCGCGACGGCCAGCCCGTCGGCGAGACGACCCATGGACACCAGACGGTCACCGGGCTAGCCCCCGACCATGATTACGGCTTCGCGCTCAAGGAAATCGCCACGGGGCGGACGACCGCGACGCTCAAGCTGCGCACCAAGCCGACCGAAACCGTCGTCTCGATCCTCGACCACGGCGCCGTCGGCGACGGCAAGACGCTGAACACGAAAGCCATCCAAGCCGCCATCGCGGCCTGCCCGCCCGGCGGCATCGTGCGCGTGCCCGCCGGCACATTCGTCAGCGGCGCGCTCTTCCTGAAAAGCGACATGACGTTCGAGGTCGCCGCGGGCGGCACGCTGAAGGGCTCGAAGGACGCCAAAGACTACCTGCCCTTCATCCTGAACCGTTTCGAGGGTTGGGAAATGGAGACCTACGCCAGCCTGCTGAACGCCGGCACGCTCGACCGCTCCGGCGCGGTCAAGGTCCGTCGCCTCGCGATCCGCGGACCAGGCCGCCTCTCCGGCGGAGGCGCCACGCTGGCCAAGGCGATGATCGACGCGCACGGCGTGCGCAGCCGCGGCCGGCTCATCTGCCTCATGAACGCCGAAGACGTCGAGGTCGCCGGGCTGACCCTGGAGAATTCCCCCTGCTGGGGACTTCATTACATCTATTCGCGCAACGTCGCGTGCCACGGGCTCGACATCCACAGCAACGTCCGCAACGGCGACGGCATCGACCCGGACTCCTCGCGCGACTCCTGCATCTTCGGCTGCGCCTTCGACACCGGCGACGACTGCATCGCCGTGAAATCCGGGAAGAACCCGGAAGGCAACCGCGTCAACCTGCCCACCGAACGGCTGAGGATCTTCGACTGCCGGTTCACCCGCGGCCACGGCATCTCCATCGGCAGCGAGATGTCCGGCGGCGTGCGGGACGTGCGCGTCGAGGACTGCGTCGCCGGCAAGCTCCTCCACGGCTTCCAGGTCAAGGCGACCCGCGAACGCGGCGGCTTCGTCGAGAACCTCGAGGTCCGGGACTGCGAACTGCAGAAGATCAGCATCCTCACCAAGCTCGGCTACAACAACGACGGCGAAGCCGCGCCCGAGCCGCCGGTCTTCCGGAACTTCCGTTTCCGGCGGATCGACCTCTCCAAGGCGACGGACGGCAAGCCGGCCATCCTCATCCAAGGCTACGCCGAGGAAGGCCATCGCACGCGGCAGCTGACCTTCGACGACATCAGCCTGCCCGCCCAGGCGGTCATCGAGGTCGACCAAGCGGAGGACGTGGGCTTCGCGAACCTCCGGACCGCCGACGGCGCCCAGCCGACGTTCAAGGAAACCCGCTCGGCCCGCGTGACCCGCTAAACCACCCCATCCGGCTGACCGGCGGTGTTTTGGGAATAAAAGCCCCCTCGGGACGCTTGCGTCCGCCCCCTTTTTTGCCAAGTTGACCTCTCCCATGGCTCACGACGACGAAGACGAGGACGAGAAGACCCCCGCCGCCCCCAAGGACGCCTCGCCCAGCGCGATGCTCATCCAGAAGAAGTTCCTGGAGCAGCGTAAGCTCTTCCTCTGGGGCGCCGTGGACGACGCCTCCGCCAAGGACATCGTCGAGAAGCTCCTCTACCTGGAGACCTCCGACCCGGGCAAGGACATCACCTTCTACATCAACACCCCGGGCGGTTCGATCACCGCGGGCATGGCCGTCTACGACACCATCCGCCTGATCAGCTCGCCGGTGACCGTCGTCGTCACCGGCATGGCCGCTTCGATGGGCTCGATCCTCCTCCAGGCCCCCAAGGGCAAGGGCAAGCGCCTCGTCTTCCCCCATGCCCGCGTGATGATCCACCAGCCCCTCATCATGGGACGCATCCAGGCTCCGGCCGTCGACATCCATATCCAAGCCCTGGAGATGGAACGCCTCCGCACCGAGCTGAACGAGATCCTCGCGAAGGCCTCGAAGCAGAAGCTCGAGAAGGTCGTCAAGGACACCGACCGCGACTTCTACATGACCGCCGAGGAGGCCATCGAGTATGGCCTCGCCGACGAGATCGTGAAGAAGCTCTGACCGCAGCACCATGGGCATCGGCGACCGGGCCTACATGCGCGCCAGCACGCCGGAACGGCGCCAGCTGACAGCGACGGCTTGGACGCTCCTGGTGCTGCTGGCGTTCGGCATCCTCGGCCTGATCGACTGGAGCACCCGCTTCAAGGGCTACAGCTTCCTCGAACCCCTTGAGCTCAGCAACGCCGCTCCCCAGGCGTGGCAATGGCTGACCTACGGCCTGGTGCATGGCGGGGTCTGGCACTTCTTCATGAACGCTTTCGGGCTGTGGTGGCTGGGCAGCCTCGTGGAGGCGTCCTACGGCCGCAGAGCCTACCTGCAGACGCTGCTTGCGGGCACCCTCCTCGGCGCCGTCGTCTGGTGGCTCACCGGCGCCGGCGGCCCGCGCGACCACCAGCACCTGCTCGGCATCTCCGGCGGCGTCTACGCGTTGATGGTCGTCGCCCTGCTCGACCGCCTCGACGACCTCGTCACCCTGCTCATCCTGTTCTTCCCGGTGAACGTCAAGGCCCGCTGGCTCCTGATCTTCGCCACGGGTGTCGCGGCTTTGGGCTGGGTCTTCCTCGAACTCCCCGGAAGGCACGCCTGGACGTTCTGGAACCCCGCCTGGGCGATGAACACCGAGGAAGCCATCGCGCATTCGGCCCACCTCGGAGGCCTGGCCGCCGGCTGGGCGATGTGGCGCTGGCTGGGACGGACAATTCCGGCGGCCGGCGGCGCTTATGTGGTGGAGTCCCAGACGATGTCCGCGCCCGCCACCGAAGAATCCGACGCCGAAGCCCCGGAGCGCCCGACGCGCGGCGGCCTGAGCCCCGCCCAAGCCCGCGCCGAGATGGACCGCCTGCTGGACAAGATCTCCGCCAAGGGTTTCGGCTCGCTCACCGAAGCCGAGAAACGTAGGCTCGAGGAACTCAGCGCCCGCCTCCGCTGAAACCCCATTTATGCGACTCCTCACCCCGTCCCTGCTGGTCCTCGCGTCGGCCCTCGGCTTCGCCCAGGCGCCGAACTACACGACCACGGAGCTCATGCAGAACGAGACGCGCGCGACGGTCGCGCTCCTCGAGAAGCTGCACATCAGCAAGAAGGAGATGGCCTCGGTCGACACCGGCGACGTGCTCAAGACCTACTTCGAGAGCCTCGACCCGGGGAAGATGTACTTCACGCAGAAGGAGGTGGACGAGTTCACGGCCCGCTACGCCAAGAGCCTCGACCTGTATCTCCAGCGGGGCAACCTGACCCCGGCGTTCGAGATCTACAAGGCCTTCAAGGCCAAGGTCGGCCTCCGGACCGACGAAGCCTTGGCCGCCCTCAACGGCCCCGTCGACCTCAACCAGCCCGGCGTCTTCCCCACGGACCGCCGCAAGGGCGCCTGGCCGGCCTCCGACGCCGAAGCCGATGACCTCTGGGCCCGCCGCCTCCGTCTCGACATCCTGTCCGAGCTCCTCGGCGAGGACAAGCAGGCCACCAAGGACGCCCCCAAGGCCAAACCGACCCATGAGACGACGGCCCCCGTCATCACCCCGGAGAAGGTGAAGGAAGCCATCGCCCGCCTCAAGAAGCGCTACGAGAAGGTGCGCGTCTACCTCACCTTCGACCCCCAGGAGGTCGAGGAGCTCTTCCTCAACGCCTACTCGACGCAGTACGACCCGCACTCGATCTTCTTCTCCCAGCAGTCGCTGGAGGAGTTCGAGATCGCGATGCGCAACTCCCTCTGCGGCATCGGCGCCACGCTCGCCGACGAGGACGGCTACTGCACGATCAAGGAGATCCTGCCGGGCGGCCCGCTCGACCTATCCAACCAGGTGAAGCCCGGCGACCGCATCATCGCGGTGGCCCAAGGCGACGCCGGCGAGATGGACGACATCGTCGGCCTCCGCCTGCAGAAGGCCATCAGCCGCATCCGCGGCAAGCAAGGCACGACCGTCAAGCTCCTCGTCGACACGGCCGGCGCCCGCAAGGTCGTCGCCCTCAAGCGCGACCAGATCAAACTCGTCGGCCAGATGGCCTCGGCCCGCTGCTTCGAGGTCCCCAACGGCAACGGCACCGTCCATGTCGGGGTCATCGACCTCCCGGCCTTCTACGGCAAGAACCCCGATGGCACCGGCTCCAGCCCGACCAAGGACGTCGAACAGCTCATCGCCAAGCTCAAGAAGCTCGGAATCAAGGCGCTCATCATGGACCTGCGCAAGAACGGCGGCGGCCTCCTGACCGAAGCCGTCGAACTCTCCGGTCTCTTCATCCCTAAGGGTTCCGTGCTCCAGGTCCGCGACAGCCAAGGCCGCATCGAGGACTACCGCGACGAGGACGAGAAGGTCGCCTGGAACGGGCCGCTCATCGTGCTCACGTCCAAGCTCTCGGCTTCGGCCTCGGAGATCTTCTGCGGCGCCATGAAGGACCACCATCGCGCCTTGGTCGTCGGCGACACGACCACCCACGGCAAAGGCTCGGTCCAGAACATCATCGAGCTCAACCGCGTCTTCCGCGGCCTCGACGTGAAGTCGGCCGTGAAGGTGACCATCCAGAAGTGGTACGCCCCCAGCGGCTCCTCCATCCAGCTCAAGGGCGTCCCGGCCGACATCGTCGTGCCGTCGGTCTTCTCCGTGCTGCCGGTCGCCGAATCCGACCTCGACCGTCCGCTGGCTTGGGACTCCATCCCCCCTTCCCTCACCAAGCCCGACGAAGGCGACTGGCTGAAGGCCAAGCTTTCGGACGGGCTCGTCAAGCAGCTCGCCGAGGCCTCCGCGAAGCGCCAGGCCGAGCTGCCCGAGTTCCTGACGCTGACCCACTCGATCGAATGGACCAAGAGCCGCCAGGCCCGCAAGGAAGTCTCGCTCTCGCTGGAGCAGCGTCGGCAGGAGCGCAGCGACGACCTCGCCTTCCGCGAGCAGGTGCGCAAGGAACTGACGCAGTTCTCGGCCAAGGCCGCGAAGACGACCGACGTCAAGCTGGACGCGGCCCTGGAGCAGGAGAAGAAGGAAGGCCAGGAGTGGATCAACAAGTCGAAGCGCATGTCGCGCGTCCGCGACCCGCTCGAGGACGAGGATTGGCCCGACTACGACATCCAGCTCCAGGAGGCGGTGCGCATCGCCGCCGACTGGACGAAGACGCTCGCGACCCAACCGGCCACGGCCGCCAAGTAAGACCCCGCCCCGCGACCTGCGGGGCTTTTTCTTGGCTCAAGCCCGACGGGGCCTCAACTTGTCGGCATGGATTCAGTCCTGATCTTCGCCGCCATCGCCCTCGCGGGCTGCTTCGCCGCCTTCGGCCGCCGGCGCGTCTCCGGCCACCGCACGCGGCTTCACGGCCTAGTGGACGGCAAGCCGGTCCGCCTGCACCTGCTGAGCAACGGACGAGGAATGTCCGTCGCCATCAGCGAGTACGGCGCCACGCTCACCTCGGTACGCGTGCCTGACCGCCACGGCAAGGTCGATGAGGTCACGCTCGGCCACGATGACGTCGAGGGCTACATCCACCGCAACGCCTACCTCGGCAGCACCGTCGGCCGCTACGCCAACCGCCTGCGCGCCGGCCAGTTCCGCATCGACGGACAGGACTTCCAGGTCACCCGCAACAACAACGGCCAGCACCTCCATGGCGGCGAGCAGGCCATGCACGCCAAGGTCTGGTCCGCCGAGGCGCTCGCCGTCCCCGGAGCCACCGCGCTGCGTTTCACGCACGCGAGCCCCGCCGGCGACGAGGGCTACCCCGGCAACCTCAACGTCAGCGTCACCTACACCCTGCCGGACGACGCGAACGAGCTACGCATCGACTTCGCCGGCACGACCGACGCCGCGACGCTCTGCAACCTCACCAACCACGCGTTCTTCAACCTCGCCGGCCAAGGCGACGTCCTCGGCCACACGCTGACGATCGCAGCGGACCGCTTCGTGCCGACGGATGCCTCGTTGATCGCGACCGGGGAACTGGCGCCGGTCGACGGTACGCCTTTCGATTTCCGTCACGGACGGCGCATCGGGCAGGACATCGATGACGCCCACCTGCAGCTGAAGCTCGCCGGCGGCTACGACCATTGCTTCGACCTCGGGCTGCCGCGCCAGCTGCGCTTGGCGGCGCGCGTCACCGAAGCCACCTCCGGGCGTTCGCTCGAAGTCCTCACCGACGCACCCGGCCTCCAGTTCTACGCCGGCAACTTCCTCGACGGCTCGATCCAAGGCCGCTGGCCCCTGCCCTTCGGCTACCGCAACGGCTTCTGCCTCGAGCCCGGGCTCTTCCCCGACTCGCCCAACCAGCCTGCGTTCCACAACGCCGGCTACCCCTCGGGGGTGCTGCGGCCTGGGCAGACCTACCGACAGCGGATGGTCTACCGCTTCGGCTTCTGAATCGCGTCGCCCAGACGGGCCCGACAGCAGGCGTCTAGGTAATGACTATTAGAGTCTAGTGATTGTTTAATCGTTCGGCGTGCTATGCTGAAGGGGGTGAAAACCACCCTCCTTCTCTTTTGGGCCGCCACAGCCGGCGTGCTGACGGGCACTTCCGCCATCGCCAGTCAGGCCACACCCACGAATCAAACTACGGCGAACGCACCCGCGCTTTCGCCGGGGCTAGGTCCTGACGACCTGTTGGTGCGTCTCTCGGATGAGGACGGCGATGGGCTTACGCTGGTCGAGGAACTCATCGCCGGCACGGATCCAACTCAGGCCGACACCGATGGCGACGGCTACACCGACCGCGAAGAGCTCATGGCCGGCACAGACCCCCTCGATCCGGCCAGCCACCCGACGCCCAAGGGCGCCTCGACCATTCCGGCGAACCAACGCACCGTCCAACTCACGCGCCAAGCGCTCAACCTGCTGCGCAACGGAGACTTCTCGGCGACGGTTAAGCTGAACCGCTCGGCCGGGGCAGGTAGCGGTTACTTTGGCGGCGCCTTCAAATGGGACTACCAAGCCACCGGTGGCGTCAGCGGCTGGAGCGCCTACCAAGGGACGCAGATCGAGGTGTGGTCGTCCCAAGGCAACCAGTTCGTCGAGCTCGACGCCGCTAAAGGCCACTATGGCATCAAGCAGCGCCTCACCACTCTCCGCCCCGGCGGGTACCTGTTGCACTGGCGGCAATGCGGTCGAGGTTCACCGCAGGCCGGCCAGAACGCCTACTGGGTCGCGGTGAAGGACGCTTCCGGCAAGGAAATCGCCCGCACCGATATGGCCACGACGCCAAGCACCGGCTGGAGCGCGGCGACCTTGGCCTTCTCCCTGACGGAGGCCCAAGCGACGGCGGGGGTGACCATCAACTTCGTGCCTGTGGCCAACACGACCTTCGGTTGTTTGATCGACGACGTCTCGCTGGTCACGGCCATGCTCGAAGTCGATGCCAACCGCGACGGCGTGATCTCCGCCGGCGAAACCCCTGACGCCGGCAAACCCTGGCGCCTCTGGATCAACGACGATACCGACTTCGGCGACCATCAGGACAACGATGCGGACGTACCGGAGCGCCCCATGAAATGGTACACCGACGACCATAACCCCGTCGACCAAACCCCCAGCTACACGACGCATTACAACAACTTCACGGAACCAGGCATCCAAGGCCAACGCGACCTCGTTGATTTCTTCCCGTTGAACCTGGCCATCGCGGAGGTGCTGCGGCTCCTCCCGACGACCGATGGGTACCGCTATCGGCTCCATCAGCCGGACTTCGCCGTCAACGTCGTGCTCACATCTTTGCAGCCGAAGGATGCGCGCCTCATCCACACCACGCCTAACCTGAAGGTCTTCGGCCCGAACCTGGATGGCGACGTCAACCGGGCGCAGGTGTTGAACCTTGATGCGGCCGGCAACCTCGAGCTTCCGGAAGCCTGGCTCACCCGTATCGAGAAAATCGGCCATGGAGTCATCCTGCTGGAAGGCCGCGGCGGGGCGCCGAACCCGCTGGAACTTCAGGTCACCAAAGCCGGCCAAGTCGTGGCTTCCATCCCCCTGAAGATCGCCGTGGACAACGTCACGAACATGTTCCGGCACATCGATCTCACCCGCGTCTGCACGGACACCGCCGGTCGCAACCTCGTCACTCCGCCAGGCAACGCCCGGCCGACGGCCACGGGTTCGCCCCAAGGGCTGCCCGACGACGAAAGCTCGGGCCAGTGGATCGTCTTCATCCACGGTTATAACGTGGACTGCGACAAGGCCAAGGGCTGGCAGGCCGAGACCTTCAAGCGCCTCTATGCACTGGGCAGCAAAGCCCGCTTCGTGGGCGTGACCTGGCATGGCGACACCGGCCTCGACTACCACAAGGCCGTCTTCCACGCCTTCCAGACCGGCGACGCCCTGAACGCCTCCATGGGCTTCCTGGACATCGGCAAGACCACCCTCATGGCGCACAGCCTCGGCAACATGGTCGCCTCGCACGCCCTCCAAGAGAGCAAGGCCATCCCCCACCGCTACCTCATGGTGAACGCCGCCGTCGCCGCCGAGGCGTATGGGTATCAAAACCCTGGCCAATACCTCGAGATGATTGAGGAAAATTGGCGTAATTTAAATCCGCGCCTCTTCGCTTCGGAATGGCATAAACTCCCCTTCCCAGCCGGAGACCGCAGGATGATGATAAAGTGGCGCAATAGGTTTCTCTCAGTCACCCAAGGCAACTACGCCCGCAACTGCTACTCAGGAGGAGATGAGGTGGTCGCATGTCCCGAAGACATGGTGAACGCCGGCCTCTGGGAGGTCATCAGCCGTTGGGGCGAGGGCGCGTGGAAGACTCAGGAACTCATCAAGGGCAACCGCAGCCTCCCGGCGCTGGGGATGTCTGAACTTCAAGGCGGCTGGGGACGAAGCGGCTACTGGAACGACCTTTCGCCCGATCAAATCGAAACGGACGTCACCAACTACCATCTCATCGGTGCGCCTTACTTCCGAAAGTTCAACACCGATGCATTGCACTACTACGTCGGCATGCTGCATCAGACCGACTGGGCGCTCGATCGCAAGAACACTTGGTATGACGTACTGGCCCGCGGAATCCCCGCCAGCACCTACGCGGCCGGGGGCATCCCGCTCTTGATCTCGGAAAAGCCTATGGTCGAACTAATCCCGAACTATGCCTTGGAGGAAAACGGACGGATGGCCAACTGGCCGACCCAAGGTCACAACGACAAAAAGACGAAGGGACGATGGCTTCATAGCGACTTCAAAAACGTCGCCCTGCCCTACGTGCATCGGTTCTTCAGCTATACCATCGAACAAAGCCGATGAGCCTACTGCGTAAATTCAGCTTGGTCATGGTATGTGTGGCCACACAGCCAGAATGCCGCTCGGAGACGATGGACGAGAGAATGGCCGCAACTAGGGCCAAATCAGAAGCGAATCGGGCCAGCCCCAGGGTCATCAACCTTCAGATAGTCGACGAGGATGGCGCAGCCATCGCACGTGCAGCCACCAGTAGCATCCAATATAGCATCAAGTTGCAGACCGGACGGGAGGAAATCGTCGCGACCGACACGTCTGGCGCCGCCATCCACCGCGTGCCTCCTTATTTCGCCGCACGCGATATCTACGTAGACCTGAATGAAGAAGCCAAAGTCGCCGGCTGGACAGCCTACAAGGTGCATCTAGAACAACAGGATTTCCTCAGATACGAGCCACTGGCTCAGTCGTTCCGACTCACCCTGCCTTTGGTCCGCCACCCTATTCCGCTGAAGGCGAAGTTGGAGGTGCTTTCGCATCGCCGGGTCAACGACCCCAAGGATGGACTGCCTGTCGACCCGAGGTTGCCTGATTTGGCGGTCACCGAGATCGGTTACGACGCCGAACTGCTTGAGCCCATGCCTCCTCACGGGAACGGCAAGCGCGTCGATTTCATCGTGAAGATCACCAGCACTTTCCTGGGATTCAAAGATGCGTGGACCAGACGCAGCGCCGAAGTAGATGTGGAAACCCGCACCCGCACCTTCGACGAAGGCAAAGTCCGGTACGGCAACTGGACCCACTCGGTGACGTACCGTTTCCCGAACACAGGCGACGGCGTGCTCCTGAGTCCGCAGTTCTGGCCCTACTGCAAACTCAAGATGCCCCACAAGGCGCCGGAGGACGGCTATGCGCAGGAGATCACGCTGACGGAAACCCAGGATAATTCCGGCATTCGACCGGACCTAGCACACTGCCGCGAGCACATGGTCAACAACGGCCTGTATCTCCGCGTCCGCACCCAGCTGGACAAGGACGGCAACGTCGTCTCGGCGAACTACGCCAAAATCGTCGAACCCCAAGGAAGCGGCTTCGACATCTTCTACAACCCCACCCCGAACGACCGTAACCTGGAGTACGACCTGAAGAACAACCTGCGCTGGCAGGAACTCCACCCGCTCTCAAAGGAGCCCCTACCATGGGATAGGACCTACCACCTGATCTCAAACTAACCCTGCCTGAGTGACGGCAAACAAAAGGGGCCGGCGAATGCCGGCCCCTTTTTCTGCGTCAGAGGTTCAGGTCAGGCCTGCTTGGCCTTGGCGTCTTCGCGGGCCTCGGCGGCGGAGCTGTCGGCCCAAAGCTGCTGGGTGACCTTGAGGAGCACGTAGGCGCTGACCGCGAACACCCCCGTGAGGATCCAAGCGTTCTTGAGGCGCGAAGGGTCGCCCGAAGAGTAGAGGAAGTTGCCGATGGCGAAGAGCGACGACCAGATGACCGCGCAGCCGGCGACCCAGCCGAGGAAAGCCGCGCCGAGACGGTTCTCCCTCGAGACCTCTTCCTCCGAGATGCCTGCCTCGGCGCGGATCGCCGCCCAGCCCGGGCCCGCCGGCTTCACCTTGCGGTAGAACGAAATCAGGGTCGCCTTGTCGGTCGCGGGACCGACGAACGCCGTGGCCAGCCAAGCCAAGGTCGTGATGCCCACCTGAACGATCGTGCGCGTCGCGAAGTCGGCATGCGGCATGGCCAGAGGGACCAGCAGCGAGGTCAGCAGCGACATGACCATCGCCACGATCTCGCACCAGGCCGAGACGCGCCACCAGAACCAGCGGGCGATGTAGATCAGGCCGGTGCCGGCGCCGATGGAAAGGAGCACCTCGAAGGCCTGCTGGGCCGAGGTCATGAAGAGGCTGAGCACCGCCGCGAAGACGTAGAGCACGACGGTGGAGACGCGGCCCACGTTGACGTAGTGGCCCTCCGTCGCGTCGGTCCTGATGAAGCGGCGGTAGAAGTCGTGCACGAGGTAGGAGGAGCCCCAGTTCAGGTGCGTGAGGATGGTGGAGGAGTTCGCCGCGATGAGGCCGCCGACCATGAGGCCGACGAAGCCGACGGGCAGGAACTTGAGCATCGCCGGGAAGGCCGAGTCATGGCCGATGAGCGAGGCGTCGGCCGCCGGGAAGGCCGCCTTGATCGAGGCCAGGTCAGGGTAGATGATTATCGAGCAGAGCGCGGTGATGATCCACGGCCACGGACGGAGCACGTAGTGCGCGATGTTGAAGAAGAGCGTGCCGCCGAGGGAGTCCTTCTCGGACTTGGAGGCCAGCATGCGCTGGGCGATGTACGAACCGCCGCCCGGCTCGGCGCCAGGGTACCAGTTGGCCCACCAGCTGATGGCGATCGGCAGGATGAAGATCATCAGCGCGAGCTCGGACATCGTGAAGTTCGGGAGCATGTCCAAGAACGGCTGGCCCGCGCCGTTGACGGTGGACATCACCGGCTGCGCGCCGGCGGGGGTGACGACCTGCTGGGTCGAAAGCTTCTCGACCAGGGCCTTGAGGCCGGCCCAACCGCTGTCGTCGTGGACGAGGCGACGGCCGACTTCCTTGAGGGAGAACCAGGCGGCCGCGAAGACGGCGGTCATCTTGATGAAGAACTGCACCATGTCGATGACCAGCACGCCCCAGAGGCCCGAGTGCGCGGCGAAGACGACGTTCAGCACGCCGCAGATCACGATCGTCTGCCAGGCCGGCATGCCGAAGAGGATGTTGGCGATCTTGCAGGCGGCCAAGGTGACCATCCCCATGATGAAGCAGTTGAAGAAGAAGCCCAGGTAGACGGCGCGGAACCCGCGGACCAGCGAGGCGGCCTTGCCCGAGTAGCGGTGCTCGTAGAACTCGAGGTCGGTCATGACGCCGGAACGGCGCCAGAGGCGGGCGAAGAAGAAGACGGTGGCGATGCCCGTCAGCACGAAGGCCCACCACTGCCAGTTGCCCGCCACGCCGTACTTGCGGACCTGCTCCGTCACCCAGTTCGGGGTGTCCGAGGAGAAGGTCGTGGCGACCATCGAGAGGCCGGCGAGCCACCACGGCACCGAACGGCCGGAAGCGAAGAACTCCGAGGTGCTTTCGCTCGAGCGCTTGGCGTAGAAGAGCGCCGGCACGAAGCAGATCAAAATCGAAGCGGCGACGATGGCCCAATCAATCCAGGTGATGTTCATAGAAACGCTGAGGGGGTATGCCTCCGGTTTCCCAGAAACACACCCCCTTGGCAACAGTCTTCCCCCTGAGGGGAAAGACCGATAACGATTATTTAGCCGGGATCTCGTTCAGCGTGTACCAACCTTCGTTGTGCCAGAGCGCATCACCGGCCTTGTCGCGCACGCCGTCGGCGACGAGGTGGTGGATGTGGCCGCGCACGAGGCCGTCGACGACGAGGCGCACCTTGAGGCCGTCGGCCGAGACGGTCGCGGACTTCACGGTGGGCTTGGTCTGGTCGACCTCGGGGCTGCCGTAGCTCGACTGGTAGATGTACGTGAAGGTATCGAGCTCGTAGCTGGCGACGTCGCCGGCGGTGGCGGCGTCCACGGGATGCGTGAAGGTCACCTCGAAGCCGTCGGGGCGCGCGGAGATGTCATGCATCTCGAACGGCACCTTGCCCTTGAAGCGCACGCGCTCGAAGGTGAACGGCTGCGAACCGCGCGAACCCCAGCCGCGGTTGGTGCCGCCGACGAAGAGCGTGCCGTCCTCCTGGTCCATGCGCACGGGGACGAGACCGGCCTCGAAGCCCTGCAGGAAGTGGAAGCAGGCGCCCTGATAGAGACCGTTGACGAACTCGAGGTTGATGCGCTGGACCTGCGAGGCGGTCTGCTCGCCGACGAACATCTGGTTGGCCCACGGACCCCACTTGCCCTTGGTCTGGTCGCAGGCGATGCCGGAAGGCGAGTTGCCGACCCGGCCGTGCGGCAGGATCACGGAAGGCGGGACGAACTCCGGGAACTTCAGGCGCTCCGTCAGGATGCGCGAACCGCTCTGGGGTTCGGGCGGCGCGGGGAAGTTGGCGAGGGCCGCCGACTTGTTGCCCGTCGGGTTGCCCTGGAAGGAACCCGGGCGCAGCCACTTGAGCGCCGAGGAGCCGTTCCATACGCCTTGGTTGTCGGTGTAGAACATGTCGCCCTTCTCGTTCGTGCCGATGCCGCCCGGGGAACGGATGCCCGAGCAGGTCGGGATCATCTTGCCCTCGGGGGTCACGCGCACGCACCAACCGCGCCACGGCGAGTAGGCGTGGAACGAGCCGGTGAGGCAGAGCACGACCCAGACGTTGCCGTCCTTGTCGGGCTCGGAGCCGAAGGCGTATTCATGGTAGTCGCCGTTGATGCCCCACTTCGCGCAGATGGTGTCGAAGACGTCGGCCTTGCCGTCGCCGTCGGTGTCCGTCAGGCGCGTGAACTCGGCGCGCTGGGCGAGGTAGAACGAGCCGGCCTTGTAGAACATGCCGAGGGGTTCGTGCAGGTTGGAGGCGAACTTGGTCCACTTGACCTTGGAGAGGTCGGCCTCGTAGGCGCCCTCGCAGATCCACACGTCGCCGCGCCGGGTCGAGATGGCGACCTTCTTGCCGGGCATGAGCGCGATGGACGAGACCTCCACGACCTCGCCGGGCGGGGTCGGGATCTGCACGCGCTCGTAATACTTGTCCTGCAGCGCCAACGCTTCGGGACCAGCCACGGACTTCTTCGCCGCGGGCTTGGCATCCGCCTTCTTCTTGGCCTGGGCTTCCGCGAACGGAGCCAGGGCGAGCAAGGCCAGGAGAGTGAGGGTCAGTTTTTTCATGTCGAAGATGCGTCTTGGGGATTAGCGGAGCGAGTAGCCGAGCACGGCGGTCTCGCCGGGCTTGAGGGTGAGCGTGAGGCCGTCGGCGGAAGCGACGGGCGCGGCGCCGGAGACGGCGCGGAGGACGAGGCGCGGGCCTACCTCGAAGGCGCCGGCCTTGGCCGTCACCGCGAGGCCACGGGCCAGGACGATGGTCACCGGCTGCTCGCCGGAAGCCGTCACGGTGCGCGTAAGGCTGCGTTCGGCGTCCGGCTTCCAGGCGTCGGTGAAGGCGAAGCCTTCGCCGGCGACCTTGAAGGTCGGGTTGCCGTTCTTGTCGAGCTGGTAGCCCTTGAACTCGGCGGCGATGGCGACGGCCTTGAAGGTGCTGTCCTTGCCCGCGTCCTTGTTCACCTGGTAGGCGACGAGGCGGCCGCTCGGGGCGGTCGGGCCGGACACCGCGAAGGAATCGGAAAGCTTGACGACGCCTTCGCCGGCGGGCGGCTCGTTGCCGGCGCCACGGTCGGTCCAGTGGTGCGAGCCATCCATGAACCTGCCGGTCCAAAGGAGTTCGACGGCGCAGTCGTCGGCGCTGTAGGCGAGGTTGGTCGCGTTCGGGAAACCAAAGCCGATGGCGCGCGGCGTGGTGCCGGCGATGAAGTTGCGGTAGACCGCGGCGTAGCCGTCCTTCGCCTCGATCGGGATGGGGGTGCGCTTGACGGCGGCCTTGCCGGCGCCCCCGGCCTTGGCGTTGGAGAGCCACCGGTAGTCCTTGTCCTTCGGGCCCTTGTAGCCGAGATGGATCACCTGCTGGCCCGCGACCTGCACGTACTCGAGGCGGAAGGGGACCGCGCCGGCCTTGAGCAGGACGGGGACCTCCTTCTTGCGGCCGCCGATCGGGGCGATGCCCTTCACCTCGGCGATGCGCTCGCCGTTGACGTAGAGCGCGCCGAAGTCGTCGCAGTCGAAGTAGAAGGTGTACTTGCCCTCCTCCTTGGCCTCGAACTTCGCCTCCCAGACCATCGCGAAGTTCTTGTTCAGGCCCGACTGCTCGGGGCTGACGACGCCGGTGTTCTCATCCTCGATCTGCGCGGGCTTGAGCTTGGCGAAATCGGGGAGCTCCTTCCACTCGCCCTTGTAGAGCGTGCCGACAAGGTTGACCAAGGCGGTCTTCGGCAACGGGAAGGGGTGGTCCTTGAGGAGCTCGGCGGCGGTCCAAGGCGTCGCGCGGTTGGCGGTCGCGGCGCGGACGGACTTCACGAGGTCGGGCGTGAGGGCCCCCGCGTTGCCGGCGAAGGTCTGGCGGACATAGGTGAGGGCCGCGGCGATCTTCTCGTCGCTGAGGACGGCGCCCTGCGGCGGCATGTCGATGTTGTAGGCCTTGCCGGCGACCTCGACGGGTCCGGTGAGGCCGTTGAGGACGATCTTGATGGAGCGTTCGGCCTGGCCCTTGGGCCAATCGCTGCCGACCAGCGGCGGCAAGCCGTTGAGGCCCTTGCCGTCGGGGCCGTGACAGGCCACGCAGAGGGAGTTGTAGACCTGCGCGCCGTCTTCGGCGGCGAAGGCTGCGGAGGAATAGGCCGCGAGGGCCAGGAGCGCGGGGAATCGCATGGGGATGGGTGACAGTCAGCCCTCCAGCGGGTTCCCAGCAAATAAAAAAGGCCGCGGCGGAAGCCGCGGCCTTTTAAAACCCGTCAATTGGCCTCAGCGGACCCGGTATTGGCCGCGCGGATCGTAGATCCACCAGGCGTCGAACGGATTCGAAAGCGCCGGGAGCTCGAAGTACGCGCGCCCTTTCTCGTCGGTCTTCTGGACCACGCCGGAAGCCTCGGCCGCGGCGGTGCGGGGCAGCGGCGACCCCTGGACGGACGGCGCCGGGGGCAGGAGGTCGAGCACGGCGGTCTCCTCGATGCGTTCGACCACGTGGTCGATCCATTTCAACTCCTTGGCCTTCTCGCCGAAGGCCTGCCAGTCGCCGGTGGAGTCGTTGGCGTACATCTGCTTCACGAACTCGGGGAGCGTGAGGCCCATCTTCTTCGCCACCGGCGTGCCGAGGCGTTCGAACCAGCGGTTGGTGAACTCGACCTGCTCCTTGAGGACGGTCATGTTGCCGCGCGCGGAGTTGGAGACCTGGTGGTGCAGGATGACGGTGTTAGGGTAGCAGTAGGAGCGCTCGGCGAGCGTCGCGATCACGGCCGTCATCGAGGCGGCGAAGCCCTTCACGACGACGAAGACCGGAGCCTTCGAGGCCGCCATGGCCTTCTGGATCTGGTAGCCGGCGGCGACGGAACCGCCGGGGCTGTTGTCGACGACGATGAAGATCGGGAATTCCGGGGACTGGTTGTTGTAGAAGCTGATGCGCTGGCAGACGTAGTCGGCCAGGCCTTCGGTCACGGCGCCGTTGAAGGCGATGCGGCGGTCGCTGATGTAGAGGGTGCCGTCGACGAGGGGTTCCTTCAGGTACTTCGGCTTGGCCTTGGTGGCGACCTTGCGGGCCTCCTCCTCCTTCTGGAAGCGGGCGATCTCGTTCGTCAGGCGGGCGATGGTGTTCGCGGCCTCGAGCTGCAGTTGCTTGGCCTCGGCCTCCAGTTCGCGGATCTTGTTGTTCCGCTCGGACAGCCGGGCCGTCGAACGGGCCGCCTCCAGCGCGGCCTGGCGTTCGAGCTTGGCGCGTTCGTCCTCGAGCGCGGCGGCTTCCGCGGCGGCCTTCGCGAGGCGCAGGGCGCGCTCGGCGGCGAGCTTGGCGGTCTCGGCGTTCAGCGGGGCGAGCTCCTCGGTGCGCTTCGCCTCGGCCAGCGCGACCTCGGCGTCGATGCGCGCCTTCTCGGCGCGCATGCGGTCGGCTTCCTTCAGCGCGGCCTTCTGCTCGGGACTGAGTTCCTCGCGGCTGATGCCGGGGCCGGGCGCGACGGTGGTCGGACCTGGCTGCGCGGTCGGCAAGGAGCCGCCCGCGGGGGCCGCTCCCGCGGCGCCGGCGTTGGCGGACGCCGGCGCGGCGGCGGCCGGGACGACGACGACGCGGCGGGTCTGCGCAAGCGCAGGCGCGGTGACCAAGCTGGCCAACGCGAGGAGACGGAAGACGGAGGGGAGGTTCATGGTGAAGGGAATGGAAGGGAACGGTTCAGCGCAGGATGTATTCCACGGTGGGGTCGTACATCCACCAGAGGTCGCAGGGCGCGGCCGGCGGCAGCTCCTGCTGGACCTTGCCTTGCGCGGACAGCGGATTGGTGTCGCCGAAACCGGTCGTCGGCAACGGCGCCGGGGCCGGGGCGGCCGCGCCGGAGGTGACGCCGTCCTCGTTCATGCGCTCGACGACGTCCGTCACCCACTTGCGGCGGCCGGCCTCGTCGCCGTGCACCTTCCAATCCCCGGTGACGGTGGCCTTGTACATGTCGGCGATGAAGTCCTCGAGCGGCACGCCGATGCGCTTGGCGACCTTGATGAAGATGCGTTCGCACCAGACCTTGCTCCACTTGAGCTGCTCCTGCATCTGCGTCATGTTGCCGCTGACACCCGTGGAGGCCTGGTGGTGCAGCACGATGGTCTGCGGGTAGACGAAGGAGCGCTGCGCGAGCGTGGTGACAATCGCGGCCATCGAGGCGCAGTAGCCCTTGACGACGACGAACACAGGGGCCTTCGAGGCTTCCATGGCCTGGAGGATCATGTAGCCCGACATCACCGAACCGCCCGGCGAACGGTCGATGACGATGAAGATCGGGGCTTCCGGGTCCTGCGCGTTGAAGAACGCGATGCGGTCGCAGACCGAACGGGCGAGCGCGTCGTTGACGACGCCGTTGAAGGGGATGCGGCGGTCGCTGATGTGCAGGACGCCGTCGATGAGCGGATCCTTGGGGTAGGTCATCTTCGCCTGGCTGACCTGCTCGGAGGTCTTCTGCTGGAGGCGCGCGATGGCGGCGACGGAGGCCACCTTGGCGTATTCGAGCGTGACCTGCGCGAGCGCAAGCTTGGCGTCGGCCTCGAGTTCCGCGCGGGCGCGTTCCTTGTCGGCGGCGCCGGCGGTGCCACGGGCGTAGGCGACGGAGGCCTCCAGGCCAAGGCGGGCGCGTTCGGCTTCCTGCGCCGCCGCGGCGGCGTCGGCGCGGGCGGACCGCACCTGCGCCTCGGCTTCGAGCTTGCGCAGTTCGAGGCTGCCGGGAAGTTCGGCCAAACGGCGCTTGGCGGCGGCCAGGTCCAGGCGCGCCCGGATGACCTCGGCGTCCACCTCGGCCTGGATGGTCTCGGGAGATTTCCGGATGGACGACTGCTGCGCGGGGAGCGCGACGGCCAGGAACAAAAGGGCAAGGGCCAGGCGGAGCATGGGAGGGGTAGTCCGTTTTGTCATATAAATGGTTCCCTTGAAGCCCATTTTTCGCAAATCTGCCCGCCATGGACGCCGATGCCCCCATCCGCCTGCGCAACCGCCACACCGGCGCCGAGGAGATCGAGAAGGTCTACGGCGAGGCTTGGCTCAAGCGCATCTACGGCAACCCCTTGGGCCAGCTGACGCTCCACGCCGCGGCCAAACGCTCGTTCGTCTCCCGTTTCTACGGTTGGTCCGCCGATCGGCCCGCCAGCGCCAAACGCGTGAAACCCTTCATTCGGGACTTCGGCCTCGATACCGCCGAGTTCGCCGACCCGGACCCGGATTCCTACAAGACCTTCAATGAGTTCTTCTACCGGAAGCTGAAGCCCTCCGCGCGACCCGTCGACCCGCGGCCCGAGATGGCCGTGCTGCCCGCCGACGGCCGGCACCTGGGCTTCCCCGACGCCAGCCGCGTGCGCGGCATCTTCGCGAAGGGCCAGACGTTCGACATCCCCGCGCTCGTCGGCGACCGCGCGCTGGGCGAACTTTACCGTAATGGGACCGTGGTCTGCTCGCGGCTTTGCCCCGTCGACTACCATCGCTTCCACTTCCCGGTCGCCGGCACGCCCGGCGAGGCGGTGCTCACCAACGGCTGGCTCTACTCGGTCAACCCGATCGCGCTCCGCCGCAACGTCGCCTACCTCTGGGAAAACAAGCGCCAGCGCGTCACGCTCGACGCCGGCCCGTTCGGCACCGTGACCATCGTGGCGATCGGCGCCACGAACGTCGGCACCATCGTCGAGACCTACCGCCCCGGCGTCGCCGTGGCGAAGGGCGACGAAAAGGGCTACTTCCGCTTCGGCGGCTCCTTCCTCGCCACGCTGTTCGAACCCGGCCGCATCCGCCTGGAGGACGACCTCGCGCAAGCCGGCGAATCCGGCGTCGAGCTCTACGCCAAGGTCGGGTCTCCGCTCGGACGATTGGCCTAAGTCCCACGCAAAGCGCTTGCCAGCAGGCCGCGGGCCGCAAACCTTCCCGACGCAGGCTCGCTCGGGTGGTGGAATGGCAGACACACCAGATTTAGGTTCTGGCGCCGCAAGGTGTGCGGGTTCGACCCCCGCCCCGAGCACCCTGTTCTTCACGATAGATCCGCGCCATGGCCGGATAGCGTACCGTCGCCCCACCGGGAGGAAAGCCCGCTTCCGCGGTCCCAAGGCGCGCCATCAGCAGGTCGCGAGCACCCCGCCCTACCCTTATAGGTTCCGCCTAACGGTTCCTCCACTCTTGCCCCGGCCCAAGGTAAGGTTCAATCTTGGGTCATGTTCGCTTGGTTGCGCAGCCTCTTCGCCCCGAAGGCCTCGGGCCCTGACCTGTCCCAAGCCCCTGACGAACCTGTGCCGCAGGAACGCGTGGCCAGCACCCGCCCCAAGGACTTCAAGCCTTGGATCGGCGTCGACCTCGATGGCACGCTCGCCGAAGCGACGCCGTGGCAAGGGATCGAGCACATCGGTCCGCCGGTCCCCCTGATGCTGCGCCGCGTGCAGGCTTGGGTCGCGAAGGGCGTCCGCATCAAGATCATGACCGCGCGCGCCGGCGACCCCCTCGGCGTCGCCGCCACCCAGAAGTGGCTCGCCGCCCAAGGCCTGCCCGCGCTCGAAGTGACCGACCGCAAGGACTTCGGGATGATCGAGCTCTGGGACGACCGCGCCATCCAGGTCGTGCAGAACACGGGGATGTGCTTCCTCGGCACTTCGTACTTCGCCCGACCCAAGGCGCCCATCCTGCCCGACGAGGCGGCCGACCGCACGTTCATCCACGTCGGCCCCGACGCGCGCCCCGCCCCTTCCGCCAGACACTCCGCATGAAAGCCTCCCTCAAGCTCGAATACTCCCTACGCGTCCTCGCGCAGCTCGCCCGCCGCAACAAGGGCGCGACGGTGACGCGCATCGAGGAGCTCGCCCGGCTCGAGGACATCCCGCAGAACTACCTCGTGCAGCTGCTCAACGAACTGCGCGAGGGCGGCCTGGTCGACTCCAAGCGCGGCAAGACCGGCGGCTACCGCCTCGCGCGCCCGGCCGAAGACATCTCGCTGAAGCAGGTGCTCGCGGTCGTCGAACCCGACCTCGTCGCCACCAAGATCACCCTCAAGGGCGCGTCGGGACCTCAGGTCGCGACGCTCTGGCGCGAACTGTCCAAGCGCTTCGAGAAGTCGCTCGCCGGCTTCAACGTCGCTCAATTGGCGCAGTCCGAGACGAGCGGCGACTGGGAGATCTGAAGCCGCGGCGCGCGTTTCGGTTGCAGGCGGGGCGGTCGGCGGCTTCTCTGCGGCATGTCCCCGCGTCCGCTCCTCCTCGCCGTCCTCGCCGCGCTTACGGCCTCCGCCCAGACCGAACCCTTCCGCGACACCCAGCTGCCCGTCGACCGGCGCGTGGCCGACCTGCTCGGCCGCCTGACGCCCGAGGAGAAGGCCATCGTCCTCGACCACCGCGGTCCGACGATCGCGCGCTTCGGGATCGTCGAGGACAACTGGAACCAATGCCTGCACGGCGTCTCCTGGGACGGCGGCCCGACGACGCTCTTCACGATCCCGACCGGCCTCGCCGCGACGTGGGATCCGCCGCTCGTGAAACAGGTGGCCGACGCCATCTCGACCGAGGCCCGCGCCATCAACAACGCGTGGAAGGACCACCCGGAGACGTTCAAGGGCACGCGCAAGGGGCTCATCTACCGCGCGCCGGTCATCAACGTCCTGCGCAACCCCTACTGGGGGCGCAACAACGAGGCCTGGAGCGAGGACCCGTTCCTCTGCGGGCGCATGGGCGTGGCGTTCGTGCAAGGCCTCCAGGGCGACGACCCTCGCCACCTCAAGCTCGCCGCGACGCTCAAGCACTACGCCGTCAACAACGTCGAGGCGAAACGCACGTCGCTCAACGCCATGGTGCCCGAACGCTGGTTGCGCGAATACTGGCTGCCGCACTTCCGCGACGCGGTCGTCGAAGGCAAGGCGCAGTCGCTGATGGCTTCCTACAACGCCATCAACGGCACGCCGAACAACGTCAACCGCTGGCTGCTGACCGACCTCCTGAAGGGCGAATGGAAGCACGAGGGATTCGTGGTTTCCGACCTCGGCGGCGTCCGCACCATGGTCACCGGACATGAAAAAGGCGCGATGAACTACGTCGACGCGGTCGCCAGGTCGCTCATGGCGGGGACCGACTTCTCGGACAAGGAATACCGGGTCAACATCCCGGAAGCGGTGCGCGCGGGCAAGCTGACGAACGAGCGCCTGGACGACGCCGTGCGGCGCGTGCTGACGGTCCGCTTCCGCCTCGGGGAATTCGACCCGGCCGCGCAGGTCCCTTATCGGGCCATCCGGGCCGACAAGATCGGCGCGCCCGAACACCGCGCGCTCTCGCTCGAGGCTTCCCGCCGGTCGATCGTGCTCCTCGAAAACCGCGGCCTGCTGCCGCTCGACGGGGCCAAGCTCAGGCGTGTCGTCGTCCTGGGCCCGCTCGCGAACGTTCCGGTCGCCGGCGACCCGAGCTACATCGGCAAGTCCCCCCGGCAGATCACCTCCATCGTCCAGGGCCTCCGCGACCGCCTGCCGCAGGCCGAGGTCGTCTTCGCGAAAGGCGCCTACGCCGACCCGAAGATGAAGGACGTGAAGCCCGACAAGGGGCACTCCCGCGACGAGGCCGTCGCGCTGGCCAGGTCGGCCGATGCCGCCATCCTCTGCGTAGGTACGGTGCTCGCCAACGAACATGAAGGCATCGACCGCACCTCGCTCAGCCTGCCCGGGAACCAGCAGGAACTCGTCGACGCCGTGCTTGCGGCGAATCCCCGCACCGTGGTCGTACTCTGCAACGCCGGTCCTTTGACCGTCCCGACGATCCAAGCCCAAGCGCCGGCCGTGCTCGCCGCCTGGTGGAGCGGCGAAGCCCAAGGCCTGGCCGTGGCGGACGTCCTCCTGGGGGCCGTCAACCCGGCGGGGCGCCTGCCGTACACGGTCTACGCTTCGGAAGCCCAAGTGCCCTCGCGCGACGTCTACGACATCTCCCAGGGCTTCACCTACATGTACCTCAAGGGCAAGCCGCTGTGGGCGTTCGGCCATGGGCTCAGCTACACGAAGTTCGCCTACAGCCAACTCACGCTGCCCACCGGCGTCCCTACCCTCGGGCAAACGCAGACCCTGACGGTGGAAGTGAAGAACACCGGCGAACGCGACGGCGAAGAGGTCGTGCAGGCGTACGTCAGCGGCCACGGGCCGGTCGTGCGCCCGCATCGCCAGCTCGTCGCGTTCCGGCGCGTCGCGCTGAAGGCCGGCGAAAGCAAGGTCGTCAGCCTGACCTACAAGCCCGACACGTTCGCGACCTGGGACGAGTCCGCGCACCGCTTCACGCTCTTCCCGGGCGAGGAGAAGGTCGAGGTCGGCGCCTCCTCCGAGGACATCCGCCTCACGGGCGCGCTCACGAAACGCTGAGCAGCTTCCAAGCCTGCGCCAGCAGCAGGCCGCCCAAGACGACCCATAGCCAGCCGGTCAGGAGGTCCACCCGGCGGACGAGCGCGCCTTCGCGCAGCAGCGGACGCAGGGTCGCGGCGAGCAAGGCGTAGCCGGTCATCACGACGAGTTCGGAGAGCAGCATGCAGCCGAGCAGCCCACCGGCGACCGACCAGGCGAAGGCGTCCGTCGGGACGCGCGCGAGCTGGATGATGGCCAGCATCCACGGGAGGGACTTCGGGTTGGCGAGGTTGACCATCAAGCCCCGAAGGAAGAGCCGCGTCGGCGAACCTTCCAAGGCCTCGCCTTCGCCCAGGTCGGTGCGCGGGCGCAGGAGGAGGCCCCATGCCAACCAGAAGAACCAAAGCGCGCCGGCCAGGGCCACGACGCCGCGGACGAAGGGGAACCCGCCGAGCACCCAGATCGAAGCCGCGAGACCGACCAGCACATGGGGCGCGAGACCGGCGACCAGGCCAAGCGTATGCCAGAACGAACGCGCCGGGCCATGGCGCAGCGATGTCTCCAGCGTCGAGAGCACGGCCGGTCCGGGCGAAACGCTCGCGGTCAGGCAGGCGGTCATCAGGAGCCCGAACTCCATCCGGGGACCTTAGCGGAGCGACTGCTTCCAGCGGGCGAGCTCGCGGGCGACGGCCTTGGGGCCGGGCATGCCCGTGTTCTCGCGCGCGGCGAAGCCGCGCGCCAGGCTGAACACCTCGCGCCAGCCCTTCGTGAAGGCGGCGTCGGCGGTCTGCGCGGCGGCGTCGGAGAGCTTGTCGAGCGGCGTGCCGGTCTTCTCGGCGAGCGCGACGAGGCGGCCCACGGCGTGGTGCGCGTGGCGGAAAGGCATGCCCTTGCGCACGAGCCAGTCGGCGAGGTCGGTCGCGAGCAGCGCGGGGTCGGAGGCCGCGGCGAGGCAGCGCGCGCGGTGGAACTTCGTGCCCCGCAGCGTGGCGGCGGCGACGTCCAGCGAAAGCAGCACCTGGTCGGCGGCGTCGAAGAGCGGCGGCTTGTCGTCCTGCAGGTCGCGGTTGTACGTGAGCGGCAGGCCCTTGGTCAGCGTGAGGAGATGCGTCAGCGAAGCCTGGAAGCGCGCCGCCTTGCCGCGGAGGAGCTCCATGGAGTCGGGGTTGCGCTTCTGCGGCATCAGCGACGAACCCGTGGAGAACTCGTCGGGCATGCGCGCGAAGCCGAACTCGGCGCTCGACCAGAGGATCATGTCCTCCGCGAGGCGGGACAGGTGCACGCCGCAAAGCGCCGCGGCGAAGCAGAACTCCGTCGCCGGATCGCGGTCCGCGACGGCGTCCATGGAGTTCGTCGTGACCTGCGGGCGGCCCTTGGCGTCGACGAAGCCGAGGAGCTTCGCGGTGAGTTCGCGGCGGATGGGCAAGGTGGTGCCGGCGATGGCCCCGGAGCCGAGCGGGCACCAGTTGGCGGACGCCGCCGCGGCGGCGAAGCGGCGGCGGTCGCGGCCGAACATCTCGGCGTAGGCGAGGAGGTGGTGCGCGACGGAGACCGGCTGCGCGCGCTGCAGGTGCGTGTAGCCGGGGAGGATGACGTCGGCGTTCGCGGCGGCGAGGTCCACGAGGGCGCGCAGCAGCGCGGCGAGCGCGGCGTCGACCAAGGCGCACTGGTCCTTGATCCAGAGACGGACGTCGGTCGCGACCTGGTCGTTGCGGGAGCGGGCGGTGTGGAGCTTCGCGGCGGCGGGCACGCGCTTCGTCAGCGCGCTCTCGATGTTCATGTGCACGTCCTCGAGCGCCTCGCTCCAGGCGAACTTGCCGGCGGCGATCTCGCGGGCGATGCCATCGAGACCCTTGACGATGGCCGCGCGTTCGCGGTCGGTCAGGATGCCGGCCTTGGCCAGCATGGTCGCGTGCGCCTTGGAGCCGCGGATGTCCTGCGCCCAGAGGCGGCGGTCGAAGGAGACCGACTCGCCGAAACGGAGCATGAGTTCGGCGGGGCCGGCGCTGAACCGGCCACCCCAGGTCGCTTGAGCCTTCTTACGTGCGGACATGGCTGATGAATGCCCGCGACGGAGCCCGCAGGCAAGCAAGGACGCTTAGCGCTGGCCGGCCGGCTTGGCCGGGGACGCCGTCGGCGCGGGCTGCGCGAGGGCCGCGCCACCGTCGAGGCGGATGACGACCTCGCCGGCCTCGGCGACGCCGAGGCGTTCGCGGGCCTGGTCGCGCACGAATTCAGGGTCGCGCGTGAAGCGGTCGATGTAGCGGGCGGTCTGTTCGCGCTGGCGCTCGATGCCGTTGAAGGTGTCCTCCTTGCGTCGCTCGGCGAGGCGCATCGTTGCGAGACGTTCGTCCTCTTCCTGATAGGTGGAGTAGACGAAACCGACCACCGTGCAGAGCAGGAGGAAACAGCTCCAGAGGATCAGCTTCTCGGTCTGCGGATTGGCGGGTCGCTCCAGGCTCTCCATAAAGGTAGGCGGAGTGAAACCCGAATGCCCATCGCGGGCGAGGGGAAAATGGCGGTCAGGGAGCCTTGGCCGCCGCGGCGGCCAGCGAGCCGCTGAACTCCATGAAGGCCCAGACGACCACGCCCGTCACGGAGACGTAGAGCCAGACCGGGAAGACCCATTTCGCGAGGCGCTTGTGCTCCTCCAGCCGACCGGCCTTGGCCAGCTTGACCGCCCAGAGGATGAAGGGGGTCACGCCGATGGCCAAGGCGATGTGGGGGAAGAGGACGAGGTAATAGAGGACCTTGTCCCAGGTGAGGCCGACGCCGTCCCGGTAGATGATATTGGTCTTCCCCAAGGCCACCCACAGGTGAACCTTGGACGCTAGGTAGAGGGCGAGGAACAGGGCCGAGGTCACCACGGCGGCCGCCATAGCCTTGCCGTGGCCGACCCGGTCGCCGGCCTTGATCCGCAGGATGCCGACCGCGAGGAAGACGGTGGCGAGCGCGTTCATGCCCGCGACGGAGCGGGAGAGGATTTCGGTGGTGGAGGCCATGGATAGGGGATAAAAAGGTGGTTCGGCCTGAAAAAGCAATGCGGCGGGCTCTTAATCTTCGCTTAAGTCCGAAGTTGGTATCATTTTGGGCACCCCCGCATGAAACCCCTGCTCACCTTAGCCTTCGGGTTCGCCCTCGGCACCGTCGTCGGCCACGCCGCCGACGCCAAAGCGACCGGACCGGCGCTCCTCAAGGCCGACAACGAAGCCCCCGCCGCCAACAAGGTGACCATCATGGTCAAGGGCGACAAGCGCATCATCGAATCCAACGGCCTGCCCGACCACAAGGTCGCCAAGTTCCCGAACCGCGGCAACCCCAACCCGATCTCCGAGCAGAAGTACCACCTCGAGGTCCCGGCCAACCCCCAGCCGGTCAAGGGCGGCGGCGTCGCCCGACCGATGTCCGCCTGGGGCGTCGCCCTGAACGGCGTCGTCTTCGACCCAGGCACCGCCGAGATCTACAACGACGGCGAACGCAGCAACCCCTGGCGCTACGAGGCGCTGACGAGCAACACGACCATGGGCACCACCCCGAAGATCCGCGGCGGCCTCGGGCTCGACGAAAACCACGCCCACGTGCAGCCCAACGGCGCGTACCATTACCATGGCCTCCCCACCCTGCTCTTCGAACGCCTCTCCGGCGGCGAGAAGAAGATGACCCACGTCGGTTGGGCCGCCGACGGCTACCCGGTGTACGCGGTCTACGCCTACGCCAACGCGGAGGATCCGAAGAGCCCGCTCAAGAACATGAAGAGCAGCTACCGCCTGAAGACCGCCGACCGCGGCGGCGACGGCAAGACGACGCCGACGGGCAAGCCCGACGGCTCCTTCGCCCTCGACTTCGAATACGTCGCCGGCGCCGGCGACCTCGATGAGTTCGGCGGCCGCGCCGGCGTGACGCCCGAGTTCCCGAAGGGCACCTACTACTACGTGCTGACGGAGGACTTCCCGTTCATCCCGCGCAAGTTCAAGGGCACGCCCGACCCGTCCTTCAGCAAGCAGAACATGGATCCGCACGCCAACCTCGGCGGCCAGGCCGGCGGACCAGGCCAACGCAAAGGCGGGCCCGGCATGCGCAAAGGCGGGCCCGGCGGCCCAGGCGGTCCGCCGCCGTTCGACGGCCCGCCGCCCGGTGGTCCGGGCGAAGCCCCGAAGTGACCGAAAGCAAGAGGCCTCCGTTTCCGGAGGCCTCTTCGTTGACGGAGCGGAAGGGCTTACGCGCCTTCCTTCGGGTCGCGCTTCTTCTTCGGGCGCTCGGGCTCGGCGGTGCCTTCGGGCTTTTTGCCGGACCGCAGGCCCTGGATGGAGAACGCAGAGCCTTCGACGAGCTTGAGGCGGTCGCGGACGGCCGCCGGCAGGTTCGCGCGGTCGGCGTCGGTGGTGACGTCGCCATCGAAGGTGACGTTGCCGTCCTTGTCCTTGATGACGGCGTGCTTCTTGCCGTCCTTCTGCTCAAGGGAGACCGTGCCTTGGTCGTCCGAGGCGACGGAGCTCGAGGAGGTCGTGGCGCCCGGGCCGCCGAGGCTGAACGAGAACGACTGCGTCCGCTGCTGGGTCGTGGCGCCAGCCGCGTTGGGGTCGACCTGGATGGCGCCGGGCAGGGCCAACGGCGGGATCGGGAGACCGCGCGAGCGCATCTCCTCGAGCTGCTTGAGGACTTCGGGCGGCAGGCCTTGGTTGGGGCCGATGATGACGACATGGCCGGGGCCGACCTGGGTGACGGTGCCGTTGCCGCCGGGGATGTTGCCGAGGTCGATCTGCTGGCCGTTCACGGTGATGCGGGCCGAGCCGCCGTTGCCGCCGGAGGGCTGCGCGCCGGCGACACGGGCCGAGGGCGTGGCGCGTTCGACGACGGACTTCTCCGCGAGCTCGACCTCGATGGTCTTCACTTCGGCGTCGCGGACGGCGACGAGCTTGACCTTGTCGCCGGGCTTGCGCATGCGCACCAAGGCGCGGAACTGGTCCGGCGTCACGAGCACCTGGTCGTCGAGCCGCGTGAGGATGTCGCCGGCTTCGACCTTGCCGGCCGACGGGCCCTTGGGGTCGACGACGACCACGTTGACGCCGACGCCGTCGGGGATCGCCACGCCGGCCTTGGAGCGGAGCTCTTCGTTGAGGTAACCGACGTTGAGGCCGATGTAGGCCTGCGGAGCGACGGCGGCCTTCTTCGGGGCGGCGGCGGGGGGCGAGGGCGCGACGGCCTGATCCTGGGCGCTCAACGGGCCGACGAGTCCGGCGAGCAGGAGGACGTGGAGCGGGATGCGGTGGAGGGCATGCATAGGTTCGATATGGGCTTTATGGATGAGCGGGGCCGGAGGCCGGATTTGTTCAATAGGTTTCCAAGGGGATGAAGCCGAACTGCTCGCTCGGCGAGTAGTTGATCAGCTTCGTGTTCGTCCGGCGGTCCTCCCAATGGGTCTCGTTGCTCCAGCGCACGCGGACGGGACGCACGAACGAACCGTCGTCGAGGCGCAACGGCGCGAAGACGTCCACGGCGGCCGGGGGCTGCTCGGCGCGGACGAGCTGGTAGGCCGGCGCCAAGGCCTCGTCCGCCTGGCGGAAGAAGAGGAAACCGAGCAGGCAGGCGGCCGCCGCGGCGGCGGCCGAGAACCAGGCGATGACGCGGCCGCGGCCGGGCGAGGCCGCCGGGGCGTCGAGTTCGCGGGCGAGGCCCGCGACCACGGCGGGGCCAGGGGCGCGTGGGCGCAAGGCCCGCAACGCGGATTCGAGGTCGGAGTGTTCGTTATTCATAAGTGCGGGCGGTCACGAGGCGGCGCAGCGCCTCCATGGCATAGCGCCACCGGGAGGCGGCGGTGTTCGGGGAAATGGCGAGCTGTTCGCCGATCTGCTCGAAGGTGAGGTCGCCCCAGACCTTGAGCACGACGACTTCGCGCTGTTCGGCCGGCAGCGACGGCAACGAGCGGGCGAGCGCCTGCAGGCGGGGGTCGGCTTCCGGTTCGAAAGCGGCGAAGACCTCGGCGTCGGCCGCGACGGACTGCTCGCGCAAGGCCCGGCGGTCGCTGCGGCGGTGCAGGTCGAGCGCCGCCCGGCGGATGGAGGTCACCACGAGGGCGTTCGGGTCGCCCGGAAGGTGGCGTTGATGCTTCCAGAAGCGCACGAACGCCTCCTGCAGGACATCGTCGGCATCGGCGTCCGAACGGGTCCATTGGCGCGCGATCAACCGGAGCCTGGCGCCGTGTTCGGCGAACCAGGCCCGCCAGTCCTGCTCGGCGTGGGCATCGGTCATGAGGCTTCGTAAGGGAGCGGCGGTACGGGGCTGATTTGTCTAACCGCGGAACGATAAGCTAACCCCTCCCTTAAAATGGTCAAAGCAGTTGCGAACGCCCCCGAGCCCCGCTAACTCGCCCTAGATGTCCAACCCGCCCTCTTCCCCGACCGACAGCGGCCTGTTCCGCTCGTTGGTCCGTTGGTTTGACGCGGACCACATCCCGGAAGGCGTCGAGACGCTGCAGAACACCCCGAAGAAGGTCGATTGGGTGCGCTCCATCCCCTTCATCATCCTCCACCTGGCCTGCCTCGGCGTCTTCTGGGTCGGCGCCAGCCCCATCGCGGTCTGGACCGCGGTCGGCCTCTATTTCTTCCGCATGTTCGCCGTCACGGGCTTCCTGCACCGCTACTTCTCGCACAAGACCTATGCGACCTCGCGGGCCTTCCAGTTCGTGATGGCCGTCTGGTCGGCCTTGGCCGTGCAGCGCGGCGCCCTCTGGTGGGCTTGCACGCACCGCCACCACCACAAGCACTCCGACGAGGAAGAGGACAAGCATTCGCCCGTGGTCGACGGGTTCTGGTGGGCCCACATCGGCTGGATCACGTCGAAGAAGAACTTCCCCACCGACTACGCCAAGATCCCCGACCTCGCGAAATACCCTGAGCTGGTCTTCCTGAACCGCTTCGACGTCTTCATCCCTCTGCTTGCCGCCGGCGCCACCTATGGCGCGGGCGCTTGGCTCGGAGCCCACGGCTACGACACCAATGGACCGCAACTCCTCGTCTGGGGCGTCCTTTCGACCGTCGTGCTGTTCCACGGCACCGCGTGCATTAATTCGCTGGCCCACGTCTGGGGCGTCCAGCGCTTCCGCACCACGGGAGACCAGTCGCGGAACTCGTTCCTGCTCACCCTCATCACGCTCGGAGAGGGCTGGCACAACAACCACCACCGCTACCAGGCGACGACGAAGCAGGGCTTCTACTGGTGGGAGTTCGACCCGACCTACTACGGGCTCAAGGTCCTCTCCTGGACGGGCCTGATCTGGGGCCTCAAAGGCGTGCCCGACTCCATCTACGCGGAAGCGGAACAAGAGCGACGGGAAGGACCTCCGCGTGCGTGAACGGATCGCCATCGTCGGCTCCGGCATCGGCGGCCTCGGCTGCCTGCGGTTCCTGTCCGCCCATCATGACGTGACGGTCTTCGACCGCGACACCCGCCCCGGCGGCCATGCGCACACGATCGACGTGCCGCGCGGCGCCACCGGCGAGACGCAACCGATGGACACCGGGTTCATGGTGTTCAACGAGGTGACCTACCCCCACCTTTGCCGCCTGTTCAAGGAACTCGGCGTCGCCTGGAAGAAGGCCCCGATGTCCTTCTCGGTCCGCCACGACCCGACGGGCATCGAGTGGTGCGGATCGTCCGTGCGCCATCTTTTCGCGCAGAAGCGCAACCTGTTCAGCCCGCGCTTCTGGCGGCTGCTCCTGCAGGTCAACCGCTTCAACCGGCTCGCCCGCGACGGCTGGCGCTCGCCCGCCGCGGAGACGACGTCGCTGCGCGACTGGTGCGCCGGCCACGGACTGGGGGCGGACTTCCTCGAGCTCTACCTCATCCCGATGAGCTCGGCGGTGTGGTCGACGCCGCCCGAGAAGATGCTGGGGTTCCCCGCGGCGGCGCTGCTGCGCTTCTTCCATAACCACGGCTTCCTCGGGCTCGACACGCAGCACCAATGGCTGACGCCGGTCGACGGGTCGCGCACGTACGTGCGGCAGCTGCTCGCGCGCCATCCCGCCACGCTCCGCCTCGGCCACGCCGTGCGCGGCGTGCGCCGCGACGGCGACCGCGTCCTCGTCGCCACGGACGGCGGCGAAGAGGCCTTCGACCGCGTGATCCTGGCCAGCCACGCCGACCAGTCGCTGGCGCTGCTCGCGGACGCGGATGCGGCCGAACGCGGAATCCTCGGGGCCTTCGCCTACAACGCCAACGTCGCGACGGTGCACTCCGACCCTGGCCCGATGCCTCGCGCGCGCCTCGCGTGGTCGGCCTGGAACTACCAGACGTGGCGCGCCGCGGAGGGCGAACGGACGTCGACGCACTACTGGATGAACGCGCTCCAAGGGCTCGCCCCGGACCGCCCGTACTTCGTGACGATCAACCATCCGGAGAGGATCGCGCCGGAGCGGACGCTGCTTCGGATGCCGGTCGAACATCCGCTGTTCTCGCTCGAGGCCCTCGCCGCCCAGGGCAAGGTGCAGGCGCTCAACGAACGCCCCGGGGCGCGCGTGCATTTCGCCGGGGCCTGGCAACGCTACGGTTTCCACGAGGACGGCCTCTGGTCCGCCCACCGGCTCTGCAGCGCCCTGCTGGGCCGCGACGCCTGGACCGCCTAGCGCGGGAACGCGACGTCCACCGGACCGCGTTCGAAGCCGGCGGCCACGAACAAGTCCGCGGGCCGCATGGACGCGAGACGGGCCACGTAGGCGTCCGGGATCCGCTCGAGGCGCGTGTTGTAGAAGGTCGTGATGTCGTTGGCGTAGGCGCGCGCCAAGGCGATGCGGTCCTCCGTCTCGGCAAGCTGCTTGCTCAGCGCGCGGAAGCTCTCGTCGGCCTTCAGCTCGGGGTAGCGCTCGGCCACGGCCACCAGCGTCGGCGCGACCGCCGCCACGGACGCGG
Source organism: Opitutia bacterium (assembly GCA_947453335.1). Taxonomy (GTDB): domain Bacteria; phylum Verrucomicrobiota; class Verrucomicrobiia; order Opitutales; family UBA953; genus UBA953. The sequence continues at coordinate 154,377 of CANGFP010000002.1, forward strand.
CCGCTCCCATCTGGGCGCGCAGGGACGCCACGCCCGCCTGCAGGTCGGCCTCGTGCCGACGGAAACCCTGGAGGCAGGCCACCAGCGGCGGGATGAGGTCGGCGCGGCGCTTCAGCTGCACGTCGATGAGCGAATGCGCCTGGCGGACGCGGTTGCGCAAGCCGATGAGGCTGTTGAAGACCATCCACACCCACCCGGCGGCCCAGGCGAGGAAATAGCCGAGCAGGAGGAGGTAGGCCCAGGGGTTGCCCGGTCCGCCGAAGAGGCTGCAGGCCGCCGCCACCGCCAAGGCGCCGAGGATGTTGCAGAGCCAATACGTGGTGTCCTTGCCGGCGCTGACCTCGCTCTCCTTGCGCGGCGTGATGATGAACATGTCCGCCTTGGGGTCCTGCACGATCTGCGGCGCGACGATGTCCGGGCGCTCGGACGCGCGCCCACGCACGAAGAGCTGCGTGCCGACCGGCAAGCCGGACTCCCGGAAGCGCCGGCGTCCGGTCGAATCGGCGATCTCATCGTCGGGGCCCTTGGCGAAGTAGAGCTGCTCGCGGCGCGACACCGTCTCGTAGAACAGGCTCAGGGTCTCGAGGTCCGCGCCGCGGGGGTGGACCCAGAGGAAACCGAACTCATCCTTCAGGTAGAAACCCTGCGTGTGGTCGTTGCCCGCGACGGTCGTCCACCCGCTGCGGAGGACCTGCCGCGTCCGGGTGTTCCCGTCCTTGTCCGTATAGGTCTCGGTCTCCCAGCGCTGCCATTCCTCGTCGACGCTCCAGTCGTAGAGGACGCACATCCGCTCCGAAAGGTGGGCCCGGAAGGGCGTGCTGGTCACGCAGACGCCCGTGACCTCGACCTCGCCGATGAAGACGCCAAGGGTCTTGCTCAAGGGCGTGTCGTCGAGCAGCCGCCGCTTGCGGCCGGCGTTCAACCCGCACAGCAGCAGCACGAAACCCACGGCCAAGGGCAGGATCCCGGAGGGGTTGAGGGCGGCGGCGGACACGCGGGCCAGCATGCGCCGCCGGCCGCCCTTGGCAAGCGCTGGCGGCGCTTGCGCCGGCGGGCTTTCCTCCCAACCTGCGGGAGGTGGTCCGTCTCTACGATGCGCAGGTCATGCACGCGCGGCTTTGGCCGAAGCGGCACGGCTTCACGCACGCCGTCTTCTGCTTCGCAGTAGAGACCACGGACTTCGGGGCGATCAGCCAAGGGCTGGCCCTGCTCGGGGAAAGGGGCTGGGCTCCCTACCAGCTCCGTCAAGCGGACTTCCTCCCAGCCGCGGACGTCCACGCGCCCGAAGGGACGCCGCAGGCCTTCGGGGCGCCGGGCGCCGGCCTCGACGCCCGCGTGCGCTCGTTCTGCGCGGCCCATGGCGAGACCTTGGCGCACGACGCGCGGATCACGCTGGTCGCCATGCCCCGCGCGTTCGGCCACGGCTACAACCCGGCCGTCTTCCTCCTGGTACACCAAGGGGGGCGTCTGCACTGCGGCATCGCCGAGGTCCACAACACCTTCGGGGAGCGCAAGGCCTGGTTCCTCGGGCCGGCCTGCCGCCGGACCGGCGACGATGGCGCGGACGCGCTCGTGCTCCGCACCCCGAAGCGGTTCTATGTCTCGCCGTTCTCGGGCCTCGACACGGAGTTCGAGTTCACGCTCCGCGCCCCCGGCGACCGGCTCGCGCTCGCGGTCGACCACTACGAAGGCGGAAGGAAGACGCTCGTGAGCGCCTGGACCGGACGGGCGGTGCCGCTCAGCGACGCGCGGTTGCTCTGGCTCACCTGCAAGGTCCCGCTGCTCATCCTCAAGGTCGTCGCGCTCATCCATGCGCACGCCGCCTGGCTCTGGCTGGCGAAAAGGCTTCCGTTCCGCCGCAAGGGGGATGACATCGCCCTGCAGCGTTCCCTGCGCCACCCCACCGCCGAGCTCCTCCGCAAAGAATGACCCACCCCACCACCCTCAGCCTCGACGAAGCCGGCGCCCGCGGCGGCCTCGCGCGACGGCTCGTCCTGCGCGAACTCCGCGGGATGCGCCGCTCGCAGCTCCGGCTGACGCTGCCGACCGGCGAGACCGTCGTCCTCGGCGACCCGGCCTTCGCCGGCGTCCCGGCCGAGATCCGCGTGTCCGACGAGGACTTCTTCCGGCGCATCGTGCTCGCGGCGGACATCGGGCTGACGGAATCCTACATGGATGGGGAGTGGGATTCGCCCGACCTCCGCGCGGTCATCGGCTTCTTCATCGAGAACGTGGACCACACTCCCGGCATGTCTGGCTCCGCCGTCCGCGGCGCCGCGCTCGGCGTGCTCCGGATCGCCGACCGCGTCGGCCACCTGCTCCGTCCGAATTCCCGGAAGGTCGTCCGCCGCAACATCGCCGAGCACTACGACGTCTCCAACGACTTCTTCCGCCTCTTCCTCGACCCGTCGATGATGTACTCGTCGGCCCGCTGGGAAGGCGCGACCACGCTCGAGGCCGCGCAGGCGAACAAGAACGACGCGCTCTGCCGGTTCCTGCAGCTCAAGCCGACGGACCATGTCATCGAGATCGGGACCGGCTGGGGCGGCTGGGCCCTGCATGCCGCGCGCAAATATGGCTGCCGGATCACGTCGCTCACGATCTCCCGGGCGCAGCATGACCTCGCCGTGGAACGCATCCAGGCCGCGGGGCTCGCCGACCGCGTCAGCGTGCGGCTGGAGGACTTCCGGGACCATCGAGGCCGCTACGACAAGTGCGTCTCGATCGAGATGATGGAGGCGCTCGGACACCGGTACCTCCCGGCTTTCTGCGCGTCCATCGGACGGCTCCTGAAGCCGGAAGGCATCGCGGCCTTCCAGTACATCACCTGCCCGGACAGCCGCTACGAGGAGTTCCGACGCGGCGTCGATTTCATCCAGAAGCACATCTTCCCGGGTTCGCTGCTGCTCTCCATCAACCGCGTCAACCAGCTCATGACCGCCGAGAGCGGCTTCCAGCTCCACCGCCTCGAGGAGTTCGGCCTGGACTACGCCCGCACGCTGGACGCCTGGTGCCGCGCCTTCGAGGCCCGCCTGGACGAGGTGCGCGCCATGGGCTTCGACGAACGCTTCATCCGCAAGTGGCGGCTGTACTTCCGCTACTGCGAGGCCGCCTTCGCGCACCGCAACATCGGCGTCGTGCAGGCCGTCTACGTCCGCCCCAACCATCCCGAGATCTGACCGCCATGAAAGCCCGCCCCATCCTCACCGCCTACTTCATCCTCGTGCTCGCGGCCATGACCTGGGTGTCGTGGTACGCCTGCACCGCGCCGTCCGTGAGCGGACTCGCCGCCTACGCCGGCAAGCCACAGAACGTGCTCGGCGGCTACGTCACGGTCTGCAGCGAACCCTGGGGCCTGGCCACGATGTTCGACGCCTACTTCGGCTTCCTGGCCTTCTGGCTCTATGTCGCCTGGCGCGAACGCTCCGCCTGGGCCCGCGCCGCGTGGTTCGTCGCGCTGATGCTCCTCGGCAACTTCGCCATCGCCGGCTACGCCCTCGCCTGCCTCTACGCGGCGCCGGCGGACGCCGACCTCGGCCAGGTCTTCTTCACCCGCAAGCCGGCCTGATGGGACGCGTCGCAGACTGGCTGAAGCGCCGGGTCAAGGACCCGCTCCTCGCCGAGCTCAAGCAGGGGCTCTCGGCGGAGCAGCTCTCCGCGGCCGTGACCGTCAGCCTCGCGATCGCGATCAACCCCGTCATCGGGACGACGACCGTGCTCTGTCTGCTCGCCGGAAAGGTCTTCCGCCTGAACCACGTCGTGATGCAGACCGTCAACCACCTGACCTACCCGCTGCAGCTCGCGTTGCTCGTCCCGTTCGTCCGCCTGGGAGAGAAGGTCACCGGGGCCGAACCCCTTCCGCTCAGCCCCAGCCTGCTCATCGCGGAGTTCCAGAAGTCCTTCGGCGGCTTCGTCGCCAAGTTCGGGCTGGCCTACCTGCACGGCCTGCTGGGATGGGTGATCGTCGTCCCGCTCTCCGGAGTCGCGCTGCACCTGATCCTGACCCGCCTGTTCCGCCGCCTGCGCCCGACCCCCGCCCCCCAGACCCCATGAACCCGCTCGCGACCCTGCTCTTCGACTTCTGCTACGTACTTTTCTTGGCCGGGCTGTTCTTCAGCGCGACCTGGGTCGTGGCGCGCCTGCTCGACAACTGGTCGATCGTCGACGTCGCCTGGGCCTACGGCTTCGCGCTCGTCGGCCTCTGGATCCTCGCGACCTGCCCGTGGTCGGCCGCCGACCCCTTCCTCTGGCTCGCCGCCGCGACCACCCTGTGGAGCCTCCGGCTGGGGACGCACCTCGCCATCCGCGTGCTCGGCCACCTCGACCGCGAAGACGGCCGCTACCAGAAGATGCGGGTCGAATGGGGGGCCGCGACGGCGTGGAAGATGTACCGCTTCTACCTTTACCAAGCCATCGCCTTGGCGCTGCTGCTGCTCCCCCTCATCTCCGCCGCCCACGCGCACCCGACCGAGGCCGGAAGGATGGCCCCTTGGCATTGGCTCGGCCTCGCCGTCTTCGCCGGCGCCATGATCGGCGAAGCCATCGCCGACGCCCAATTGGCGGCTTTCAAGCGCGACCCGGGCAACCGCGGCCAAGTCTGCGACCGCGGCCTGTGGGCATGGACCCGGCACCCGAACTACTTCTGCGAATGGCTGATCTGGGTCGGGTTCGCGCTGCTGGCCTGCAACCAGACCTACTGGGGCATCCCTGGGTGGGCCTGCGCGGCCGTCATGTTCCATCTATTGACCAAGGTCACGGGCATCCCCCTCACCGAGGTCCAGCTCCTGGCCTCGAAGGGCGCGGCCTACGCGGAATACCAGCGGCGGGTGCCGGCTTTCTGGCCACGCCCGCCCCGCGGCTGATTTCCGAGGCCGTGGGTTGCCTCCGGCGGACGAATCGCCACGTTCGGGGACGTGCCGCTCATCGACACCATCCTCGCCAAGGACCTCCTGCCTGACGCCGCGATCCGCTGGGGCATCCGCCGCCTGCTGAAGCAGCGCCTCCGCGACGAACGCCCGGACGACAACGTCGCGCGCGCGCAGCAGGTCGACCGTTTCGCCGACCAGCTGCGGACGCTGCCCGTCGCCGTCGAGACCCAGGCCGCCAACGACCAGCACTACGAAGTCCCCGCCGCGTTCTACCGCCTCTGCCTCGGCCCGCGCCTCAAGTACTCGTCCTGCTACTACCCCGTCGGCCAGGAGACGCTCGCCCAGGCCGAGGAGACGATGCTCGAGCTGACCTGCCGCCGCGCGGAGCTCGCCGACGGCCAGGAGATCCTCGAGCTCGGCTGCGGCTGGGGCTCGCTCACCCTTTGGATGGCCGAGAAGTACCCCCGCGCCCGCATCACCGGCGTCTCCAACTCCGCCTCCCAGCGCGCGCACATCGAAGCCGAATGCGCCCGCCGCGGCTTCCGGAACGTCCGCATCCTCACGCAGGACATGAACCACTTCGCCGCCGAAGCCGGCCGCTTCGACCGCGTCGTGTCCGTCGAGATGTTCGAGCACATGAAGAACTGGGCCGAGCTCATGCGCCGCATCGCCGGCTGGCTCAAGCCGGGCGGCAAGCTCTTCTTCCACGTCTTCACGCACCGCGACATCGCCTACCACTTCGAGCCCAAGGACGGCTCCGACTGGATGTCGCGCCACTTCTTCACCGGAGGCATCATGCCCTCCAACGACCTCGCGATGCGCTTCCAGGACGACCTGCGTCTCGAGACGCACTGGGAGGTCGAAGGCCGCCATTACGGCCAGACCGCCGAACATTGGCTCCGGAACACCGACGCGCACCGCGCGGAGGTCCTCCGCATCTTCGCGGAGACCTACGGCCCGGCGCACGCGCGCAAGTGGCTCGCCTACTGGCGCGTCTTCTTCATGGCCTGCGCCGAACTCTGGAACTTCCGGGGCGGCGCGGAGTGGATGGTCTGCCACTACCGGTTCGCCAAGAAATGATCCGCGGAAAGTCCGCGTTTGCCTCCGGACCCGCCTTCGGTTTGCTCGCCGCATGCAGAGCTACGAAGAGAACGGCGTGCCCTTCGAACGGTGGACCATCGGGGCCTCGACCTTCGAGACCTGCCTGACCCGCGGCGCGCGCCTGCTGCGCTGGCGGCTCCGCCTCCCCACGGGCGACCGCGAGGTCCTGCATTGGCCCGCCGGCGCCGACTTCGCGCCCGACAAGATCGGCCTGGTGCGCGGTGGGAACCCGATCCTCTTCCCGTTCATGGGCCGCAACTACGCGGACGGCGAGAAGTTCGCCTGGAAGGACGCCGAAGGCGTGAAGCGGCCGATGCCGCAGCATGGCTTCGCCCGCGACTGCCGCTTCGAGCTCGTCGAGACCAGCGACCGGCACGCGGTCGTGCGCCTCGTGCCCGACGAGCGCGCCCGCGCCTGCTACCCCTTCGCCTACGAGTTCCGGGTCCGCTACGAGTTCCGCGAGCTCTTCCTGCGCTGCACGTTCGAGTTCGAGAACCGCGACGCGCGCCCGCTGCCGTGGTGCGCCGGACACCACTTCTACTTCACCCTGCCTTGGCACGCCGGGCTCGCCCGCCGCGACTACCTGCTCAAGGTCGCCTCCCGGAAGCAGTGGCGCCACGCCGCCGACGGCAAGCTCATCCCCTTCGGCGAACTGAAGGGACGGACGGAGCTGTCGTTCGACGACCCGCACCTGCCCGACTGCATCTTCACGAACCTCAAGGACGCGACGGTCTCCTTCGGCCCGCGCTCAGGCGAGGAGAACGTCACGGTCAAGGTCGGCGAGGAGCCCATCCCCGACGCATGGACGACGGTGGTGACCTGGACGCCCGACGCGGAGGCGCCGTTCTACTGCGTCGAACCTTGGATGGGCCCGCCCAACAGCCCTGAACACAAGAACGGGCTCCGTTTCGCGGAGCCCGGTCGGGTCGAGACCTTCGTCACCGAGGTCTCGCTGCTGTAAGCCGCTTGGGCTTACTTGTTGCCGGCGTTGTTGCCGATCGGCAGCTTGCCGGTCGACTTCTTCGCCGAGGAGGCCTTGGTGGCCTTGGGGGCCGGAGCCACGGGGGTCACGGGAACCGGGGCGACAGGGGTCAGGTTGTCCACGACGGCCGGGCCGTTGAAGACCGGAGCGCCATCGGTGACGGGGCTCGGGGCCTTCTCCGGGCCGAAGCAGCCGACGAGGACGAGGGAAAGGGCGGAGAGAACGAACAGGTTGCGTGCCATGACGGTGGAGTTAGGTTAGCCGGACTTTACCGAGCATGTCCTCCCGCTCAAGCGCAGATTCTCATCCCCAAGTGCTGTTCATCTGCACGGGCAACTTCTACCGGAGCCGCCATGCGGAGGCCTTGTTCAACTGGCATGCCCGCCGGGACGGCCTGCCGTTCCGGGCCTTTTCCCGCGGCCTCCTGACGTCCATGGTCGCGGATGAGCCGACCCGGATCTCGGTGGATACCCGCGCCCGGCTCAGGTTCCTGGGCATCCCCGAGGACCACACCGGACCTGAACCCGTGCAGCTTCGTCCCGAAGACCTCGCCCGGGCCCATCGGTCCATCGCGCTGAAGAAGGACGAGCACCATGCGATGATGCTCAAGGCCCACCCCGAGTGGGCGGACCGCATCGAATACTGGCATGTGCACGACATCGACTGCGCCCGGCCGGCGGACGCGCTCCCGCAGATCGAGGCGCAGGTCCTCGGTCTGGTGGAGTCGTTCCGCCGCGGCGGGAACTGACGCTTAGGCCGCCGCGCCGGCGTCCGCGCGGCGCAGCGATTCCAGCATCTCGGCGGCTTCCTGCAGGAGACCGCGCAGCTCGGCGAGGGTCTCGGTCCCGACATCGGCCTTCGTGAGCGCGGCTTCCTTGAGGGCTTCGGCGCGCACGGCGAGTTCCTTGGCGAGCTCATGCGCGGCGGCGATGGTGCGGGCCTTGAGCTCGCGGGTGCGGGCGTCGAGGCGAGCGGCGAGCTTGTCGACGTCCATGCCCAGCGTACGGCTCTTTTCCTTGAGCTCGGCGGCGAGGATGCGGGCGTCGGGCACGCGACGGAGGTCCTGCACGAGGCCGACCTTCTCGAGGGACCAGATGATCCACTTGGTCGGGTCGAACTGCCAGGCTTTCACGCCGTTGCGGTAGTCGTGCTGGAACTCGTGGTGGTAGTTGTGGTAACCCTCGCCGAAGGTGAGGAGGGCGACGGACGCGGAGTCGCGGGCGCTATGCGTGGTGGAGTACGGCTGGCGGCCGACCATGTGGCAGAGCGAGTTGATGCAGAAGGTGCCCTGCTGGACGACGACCGTGCGGAGGAGGCCGGCGATGAGGAAGCAGGCCAAGGCCGTCATCCAAGGGCTCTCGAAGCCGCTAAGGGAGCCGTAAGCCCAGCCCAACAGGGTCGGGACGACGAAACCGACGACGAAACCAATCCACTGCACGTAGCGGTGCTGCCACATGACGAGGGGGTCGGCTTCGAGGTCCTTGACGTTGGTGACGGGGGGCTTCGGCTTCAGACGGAAGAGCAGCCAGCCGATGTGGGCGTAGAAGAAGCCCTTGGAGATGTCGTACGGATCCTCGTCCTCGTCGACGTGCTTATGGTGGATGCGGTGGTCGGCGGACCAATCGAGGGCCGAGTTCTCGAAGGAGGCGGCGCCGAAGAGCAGGACAAAGAGCTTCACGGGCCACTTGGCCTTGAAGGACAGGTGGGAGAACAGGCGGTGGTAGCCGAGGGTGATGCCGAAGCCGGTCGCGTAGTAGTAGAACACGAACAAGGCCCAGACGAAGCCCCAGCCCTGGACCTTGCCCGGCTGGCCGGCCGCGAGGTGGTACTGGGTCCACAGGAACCACGGCACGACGGTCAAGGCAAGCAAAGCGGTCCCGATCAAGAAGATGGAGGTGATCCACTCGATGCGGTAGATCGGAAAATTCCTAAACTTCATACGCACCGAGGTTGCGGAACCCGCACGGCGGAAGCGAGAGCAATCGAGGCTGCGGAAAAGCGCCGGATTGCACCGAAAAACAACCTGGCTCCTCCGAAAAACGCCCCCAATGCGGCGTTTTCAGGATAATGCCCGACATTAGTCCGCGAAATGAAATCAGTCTTCGCGCGCGCGGCGGCGGCCGAGCGTGTTCTTCACCGCGAAGATGCGCACCGGCTCCCGGGTCTTCACCCAGACGTTCTTCTCCTTGAGAAGCTTCGGCGGCAGGCTCTGGCAAGCGTCGCCGAAGGAAGTCACCGGCACGCGTTCGCCCTTCGGCGTGTTGTTGAAGGCCGAAGCCGTGTCGGCGATCTTGGCCGCGACCTCGCGGGGATCGTCGTCCTCGAGGATCTGCACCACCCAGCCGACAAGGTCCTTGGGCAAACCTTCCTCAGGTTCGCTCACGAGCACGAGGTGCTGCTTCTTGGCGGGTTTCTCGCGTTCGACGACGTCCTCGGCGGCGGCTTCCCGGATCTGGTTGAGGATCGCGGCGGCCAGACGGACGTCCACGCCGTTTTCCTTGAGGACCTTCTGCACGAGTTCGATGTCGACCTTGGCCATAGGGCCCAAACAGAGACCAAGCGCCCCGCCATGGGAAGCCGGAGTTATTCGCAGGTCCGCCCCGCCCCCGCTGCCTCCTTGCCACCCCGCCCCTTCCCCTTCTTAACCAAGGGAATGCCGGAACACAGCAAAGTCATGGGCAAGGACTGGGCCGCCGACCGCCGGAAGGCGAACGTGGCCCGCCTCGGCGCGGCCTTGGCGGAGGCGTTGGCCGGCCGCGACGAGCTGACCTTCGAGATCGGCTGCGGCCATGGACACTGGCTCGCGGCCTACGCCGCCGCGCATCCCGCCGAATACTGCGTCGGCATCGACCTCATCACCCACCGGGTCGAACGCTCGCAGCGCAAGCAGCGGCTCGGCCAGCTGGCCAACGTCGCGTTCTTCAAGGCGGAGGCGACGGAGTTCCTCGACGCGCTCGCGCCCGGGCAGAAGCTCGCGAAGGTCTTCATCCTCTATCCGGATCCGTGGCCGAAGAAGCGGCACCACAAGAACCGCTTCATCAACGAAGCGAACCTGGCGCGGCTCGCCGCGCACGCGCCGACCGGGGCGACGCTGCATTTCCGCACCGATGACGAAGCCTACCATGCGTGGACCAGGGAGCATCTGGAACGGCATCCGCAGTGGCGCCTCGTCGCGGACGCGCCCTGGCCGTTCGAACGGACGACCTTCTTCGAGGACATGATGAAGGCGAAGCGCGACCTGACCGCGGTCCGCCGCTAGCGATTGGGTCAATGTTTGCCCCATGACGGGATGGTTAAAGTCCCGCGCACGGCCTGCTTTCCCTTGCCTCGAGGGCCTTCATATCTAGTCATTTAGCCGTGAAGTCCTCCTTCCGCCATACTCGCATCACCTTTACGATCGGCCCGGCCACCGAATCGGAAGCCAACCTGGAAGCGGTCATCGCCGCCGGCGCCGACGTAGTCCGCCTGAACATGGCCCACGCCGACCACGCCTGGGTCCGCGCGACCGTGGCCCGGGTCCGCAAGGTCAGCCAGAAGGTCGGCAAGGAACTGGCTGTGATGATGGACATCAAGGGTCCCGAGATCCGCACGGGGGCCCGCACCGAGGCCGCCCAACTGACCACGGGCCAGCTCGTCGACGTGACGGGCACCGCCGACGCCAAGGCCGACGGCGAGATCCTCGTCATCCCCACCAACTACCCGAAGATGATCACGGCGGTCCCGGTCGGCGGGGTCGTCCTGGTCGACAACGGCCTCATCCAGCTCCGCGTGCTCGAGCAGAAGGCCGACCGCCTCCGCTGCAAGGTCGAGCAGCCCGGCCCTCTCGGCAGCCGCCGCCATATCAACCTCCCCGGGGTCAAGGTCGACCTCCCCGCCCTCACCGACAAGGACCGCGCCGACGTGGCCGTGGGCTGCGAGGTCGGCGTCGACTTCTACGCGCTGTCGTTCGTCCGCGAGGCCGCCGACGTCGCCGCCCTCCGCGCCCTGCTCGTCGAGCACCGCTCCAAGGCCCACATCATCTCCAAGATCGAGGACCAGTCCGCCATCGAGCACCTCGGCGCGATCCTCCAGGCGACCGACGCCCTCATGGTGGCCCGCGGCGACCTCGGCATCGAGATCCCCTACGAGACCCTGCCGCTCATCCAACGCAAGGCCGTCGCCATGGCCATCGCCGCCCGCAAGCCGGTGATCGTCGCGACGCACATGCTGGAATCGATGATCCAGAACCCCGTGCCGACCCGCGCCGAGGTGACCGACGTCTCCAACGCCGTCCTCGAGCTCGCCGACTCGGTCATGCTCTCGGGCGAGACGACCACCGGCAAGCACCCCGTCCGCTGCGTCGAGGTGATGTCGCGCATCTCCTCCACGACCGAACGCGAGCTGCCGATGGTGCTTTCGCCGGAACAGCCGAACGAGACGCCGAAGATCAAGCTGCTTCGCGCCGCCGCCAGCCTCGCCCAGGACCTCGGCAACACCGGCATCATCGCCTTCACGCACAACGGCGACGTGCCCCGCACGCTGTCGTCGCTGCGCCCGGTGGGCTGCCCGATCTACGCCTTCATGCAGGACGAGGCCGTGCACCGGAAGATGTCCCTGCTCTGGGGCGTCGCCTCCTTCCAGATGCCGTTCAGCCCGAAGGCCGACGAGAACATCACGGCGGCGCTCGTCCGCCTCCGCAACGAAGGGCTCTGCCAGCCGGGACAGGTGCTCGTCATCGTGACGAACGTCATCCTGGGGCCGCAGGTCATCGACAGCGTGCAGCTGCGCGCGGTGCCGCCGCCCGAAGGCACCGAGCTGAGCTAGGCCAGCTCGAAGTAGCGGCGGACCAACGCCTGCGTCCCGAGGTCGCCGTCGCCCGCGGCGAGCGTCTCCTCGTACATCCGCGCGGCGAGCTCCAGGCCGGGCAAGGCGAGGCGCTGCTCGCGGCAGACGTCGAGCGCCAGGCGCAGGTCCTTCACGAAATGCTTCACGTAGAAGCCGGGGGCGAGGTCGCCCTTGAGCACGCGCGGGGCGAGGTTCAGCAGGGCCCAGCTCGAGGCGCCGCCGCCGGAGAGGGCCTTCAGGACGGCCTCGAGGTCCAGACCGTTCGCGCGCGCGAAGGCGAGCGCCTCGGCCATCGCGACCATGCCGGAGGCGATCGCGATCTGGTTGGCGAGCTTGCAGAGCTGGCCGGCGCCCGGACCGCCCTGCAGCGAGATGGTCTTGCCCATCGCCTCGAACAGCGGACGCGCCGCCGCGAAATCGGCTTCGGCGCCGCCGACCATGATGGTGAGGGTGGCCTCGCGCGCGCCGCGGTCGCCGCCGGACACCGGGGCGTCGAGCGGACGGCAACCGCGCGCGGTCGCGGCGGAGGCCAGCTGACGGGCCAAGGCCGGACTGGAGGTCGTCATGTCGACGAGAAGGCAGCCGGGACAGGCCGTCGAAAGGAAGCCCTGCCAGACTTCCTCGACGTCGTGCGGGTAGCCGACCATGGAGATGGCCGCATCGGCGCCGGTCGCGGCGACGGCGGGCGAATCGGCCCAACGGGCGCCGGCGGCGAGGAGATCCGCGGCCTTGGCCTTGGTGCGGGTGTAGACCACGACCTCGTGACCGGCCTTGAGGAGATGCCCGGCCATGCTCTTGCCCATGACCCCGGTGCCGACGAATGCGATGCGCATGCGGGCATTCAAGGCCGCGCGGCGGCTTCCTCAAGCGGAGAAAGCCGCTTCCTTGCCAAGGGACGCCGTTTGCCCCATGACTGACCCATGGCCACCTCGGCGCCCCTTTCCGTCAGCGAACTCTCCGACGTCCTCAAGGGGCACGTCAACGGGTTGGGCACCATCGAGGTGCAGGGCGAGATCTCGGGCTACAAGACGTACCCTTCCGGACACCATTACTTCTCGCTGAAGGACGCCGAGGCCAAGGTCGATTGCGTGCTCTACGGCTTCCAGGCGCGTTGGCTCAAGGCGCCGCTGCGCGACGGCCTGAAGGTCGTGATGAAGGCCAAGGTCGATTTCTACGGCAAGAGCGGGAAGCTCTCGCTCATCGTCGACTCGGTCAAGCCGGCCGGCGAAGGCGACCTGTTCAGGCAGTTCACCGAACTGCTCGCGAAGCTGAAGGCCGAAGGGCTCTTCGAAGAAGGCCTGAAGCGCCCGCTGCCGGAATTCCCCAAGACCGTGGCGTTCGTGACCTCCGAGATCGGGTCGGTCTGGCATGACTTCACCGAAGTCCTCAAGACTCGCGGCTGGCGCGGCACGGTCTGGCTCGTGCCGGCGCGCGTCCAAGGCGAATCCTGCCCGGGGTCCGTCATCAGCGGACTCAAGCAGGCCAACGCCATCCCCGGCATCGACCTCATCGTCGTCGGCCGCGGCGGCGGTTCGCTCGAGGACCTCTGGGGCTTCAACGACGAGGCCCTCGTCCGCGCGGTCCGCGCCAGCGCCACGCCGGTGATCTCCGCCGTCGGCCACCAGACCGACTTCACCCTCTGCGACTACGCGTCCGACCGCCGCGCGGAAACGCCGACCGCCGCGGCCGAGCTCATCGCATCGGGGCAGACGAAGCTGCGCGAGCGGCTGCGCCTCCTGGAGTCCGAACTGCAGCGCCACTCGCCCAAGGCGAAGCTACAGTCCTGGTACCGCGACCTCGACCTGCTCTACGCCCGTCTCGAAGGCACGGCCGAAGAGTTCCTCGCCGACCGCCGTCACCGGCTCTCCGAGCTCGGCGGCGACCTGCACCGGCTCTCGCCCAAGGCCCGCCTCGGCGTCTCGCGCGAGAAGCTCGACCAGCTCGGGAAGCGCCTGAAGTCGGCCGGGTTCGAATCGGTCCTCGCGCGCGGCTACAGCATCGTGCGCGCCGCCGACGGCACCGTCATCAGCGCCAGCAAGGACGTGACCACGGGCCGCAGGGTGCGTCTCCGCTTCGCCGACGGCGAAGCCGAAGCGACGGGCGCTTAGTAGGCCTTCGCCATCACCACGCGGCGGGCGCTGGGCTCGCCGGTGACGACGCACTTGCCGGGCTCGTCCTTGGCGTCGAGCGGGATGCAGCGGATGGTGACCTTGAGCTCTTCCTTGAGGCGCTTCTCGACTTCCTTGCTGCCGTTCCAGTGGCAGAGCGCGAAGCCGCCGTGGATCTCGGGGCGCTCGGGGTTCTGCGCGGTGAAGTAGGCCTTGAGCTCCTCCCAGGTGTCGATCTCGCGCGTGTGCGCGGCGCGGTGCGCCTTGGCGCGGGCGAGGAGGTTGTCCTGGATGGCCTGCAGGCGGGCGACGACGGTGGAGACGAACTCGGCGCGCGGGACGCCGGCCTTCTCGCCGGTGTCGCGGCGGGCGACGAAGACGGCGTTGTTGGCGAGGTCGCGCGGGCCGACCTCGACGCGGAGGGGGACGCCCTTCTTGATCCAACCCCAGGCCTTGTCGCCGCCGCGGATGTCGCGGTTGTCGATGGTGACGACGAGCTTGCGCTCGTGGAAACGCTGGGCGGCGAGCTCCTTCTGGAGCGTCTGGCAGTACTCGAGCACCTGCGCCTTGGTGGCGTCGTCCTTGTAGATGGGCATGATGACCACGTGCTGCGGGGCGAGGCGGGGCGGAGCGACGAAGCCGTCGTCGTCGGAGTGGGTCATGATCATGCCGCCGATGAGACGGGTGGAGACGCCCCACGAGGTGGTGTGCGCGTACTGCTGCGTGGCGTTCTCGTCCTGGAAGCGGATGTTGCAGGACTTGGCGAAGTTCTGGCCAAGGTAGTGGGAGGTGCCGGCCTGCAGGGCCTTGCGGTCCTGCATCATCGATTCGATGCAGAGGGTGTCGACGGCGCCGGGGAAGCGCTCACCCTCGGTCTTGCGGCCCATGATGACGGGCATGGCCATGTAGTTCTCGGCGAAGTCGGCGTAGACGCGGAGCATCTTGTTGGTCTCCTCGACGGCCTCGGCCTCGGTCGCGTGCACGGTATGGCCTTCCTGCCAGAGGAACTCGGCGGTGCGCAGGAAGAGGCGCGTGCGCATCTCCCAGCGGACGACGTTGGCCCACTGGTTGATGAGGATCGGGAGGTCGCGGTACGACTGCACCCACTTGGAGTAGGTCTCGCCGATGATGGTCTCGGAGGTCGGGCGGACGATGAGGGGCTCCTCGAGCTCGCCCGCAGGCACGAGCTTGCCGTCGGCGCCGGCCTCGAGACGCGAGTGCGTGACGACGGCGCATTCCTTGGCGAAGCCGTCGACGTGCGCGGCTTCCTTCTGGATGTAGCTGACGGGGATGAAAAGCGGGAAGTACGCGTTCACGTGGCCGGTCTCCTTGAAGAGGGCGTCGAGGTCGCGCTGGATGTTCTCCCAGAGGGCGTACCCCCAGGGCTTGATGACCATGCAGCCGCGGACGGCGCTGTTCTCGGCGAGGTCGGCGTGCTTGATGACCTGGAGGTACCACTCAGGGTAGTCTTCGGCGCGGGTCGGCGTTATGGCGGTCTTGGGCTTGGCGGCGGGCTGCTGGGACATGGGTTGAGTAAAGAGGGAAGGAACGCCGAAGGGCAAGACGGGTTCTCATCGCGAGGCCCGGCCGGAGATCTCGGCGGCGCGCCTAGGCCTTCTTCGCCCGCCAGAAACGCGGCCGACCGCTCATGTCCGGCAGGCCAACGGCTTCCGCATAACCCAAGCGGGTCGAGAGGGCCGCCAAGGCCGCGTGCTGCCCGATGCCCGTCTCGCAGAGGACCCAGCCTCCGGCCCGCAGATGGCGATGCGCGCCTTCGAGGATCTGCCGTAAGTCGGCCAAGCCGTCCTCCGGCGCGACCAGCGCGGAGCGCGGGTCGAACTGCCGGACTTCTGGTTCCGCCTCGGCGACTTCGGCGTCGGTCAGGTAAGGGGGGTTCGAGACGATGAGGTCGTACGCGTCGGTGACGGCCGCAAACCAATCCGAAGCGGCGAAGGCGACCCGTGCCTCGAGGCCGCAACGCGCGGCGTTCTCGCGCGCCAACGCCAAGGCGTCTTCCGAACGGTCGACGGCTTCGACCGACCAAGCCGGACGTTCGGCCGCCAACGCCAAGGCGATCGCACCGGAACCCGTGCCGAGGTCGAGCACGCGCACGGCCTGCTCGGCGGGGAACAGCGCCAACGCGAGGTCGATGAGCTCCTCGGTCTCGGGGCGCGGGATGAGGGCGCGCTTGTCCGACTTCAGGACGAGGTCGCGGAACTCGACCAGGCCGACGATGTGCTGCAGCGGTTCGCGGTTGCCGCGGCGCACGGTGAGCGCGCGCAGCTTTTCGACTTCGGCGTCGGTCAGCAGGCGATCGAACTGCAGGTAGAGGTCGAGGCGCTTGAGGCCGAGGCCGGCCGCGAAGAGATGCTCCGCCTCGGCGCGCGGCTTCTCCAAGCCCTTGCGCGCAAGGAAGTCAGTCGCCTTCTTCAGCGTCTCGAGGAGGTTCTGCACGGCTTCAGCGCGCGGCGGCGCGGGTGAGACGATCGTTATAGGCGACGCCGATGCCCACGGGTTCGGCCAGTTCGGCCTGGATGACGTCGAAGCCGCGCGCGTCGAGCTGGCGCAGGAGGTCGAAGAGATGGCGCGCGCCTTCCTCGGCGGAACCAGTCTCGGATAGGTGGAAATCCTCGGCCGGCGCGACGGACGGGCGGCGGGAAAGGAAGAGCCGCGCGACCTTGCCGGCGGCGGGCGGGGGATTGGAGCCGCGAGCGAAGAGCACGACCTTCGTCGCCGGGCTATAGTGACGTTCCAGCATCCCCGGGGCGTCCTGGGCGACCTGCTGATGGGCGGCGCGTGTGACGACCTCGATCGGGCCCAGCTTGGCCTGCAAGGCTTCCAGCGTGATGGGTCCGGGGCGCAGCAGGCGCGCGCGCCCGGGCGTCGAGAGGTCGAGGATCGTCGATTCGACGCCATGCGCGCAGGGTCCACCGTCGACGATCCACGGACAGCGCGCCCCCAAGGAGTCGGCCACGTGCGCGGCCTTCGTCGGGCTGACATAGCCGAAAGGATTCGCGCTAGGGGCAGCCAGCGGACGCCCCGCCAGCCTCAGCACCTCGCGGAAGACCGGATGAGCCGGCAGCCGGACCGCGACGGTCGGCTTGCCCGCGGTGACGAGATCGGGCACGCAGGCGCGCCGACGCAGGACGACGGTCAGCGGACCTGGCCAGAAACCCGAGACGGCGGCGAGACGTTCATCCGGTTCGGCGATCTCCGCCAACGCCGCGAGGTCGAGCACGTGCACGATCAACGGATCGAGCAGCGGACGGCCCTTTATGGCGAACACCTGCGCCAGGGCCGTCGGATCCAAAGCGTCGGCGGCCAGACCATAGACCGTCTCCGTAGGCAGCGCCACGCATCGCCCGGAACGCAAGAGCTCGGCCGCGCGCGACAGGTCGGTCGGCGACGAGGAAAGGAAACTGGCGGCAGGCGACGGCAAGGCAGCGGACTGTGCGGAAAGCCGGCGGGTCGGCAACCTCCGGACAACAAAAAGGCCGCCCAGAAGGCGGCCCGGAGAAAGCATCGGGTGACCGATTACTTCATCGTGATCATATTCCGGGCGCGCTTGACGGCCTTCGAAATATGACGCTGCTGGCGGGCGGTGAGGCCGGTCAGCTTACGGGGCAGGATCTTGCCCGTCTCGGTGACGTAACGCGTCAGGGCCTCGGGTTCGGTGAAATCGAAGTCGAGGGGGTTGCGGGAACGCTTGAGCTTACCTTCGGTAGTCATGGGAGGGTTTTAGGTAAGCGAAGCAGGGGTTTGGGCAAGAAGGAAAAGGTGGCCAGCAGTACCAGCGGGGGAAATCACCCCTAAACCTGCAAAAAAGCGGCTTTTCAGGCCTTGGATGCGGCCTTTTTGGCCAGACCAATCAAGAATTCCTTGTTCCCCTCCCCTCCCTCAATCGGGGAAGGAATGACCCCGAGGACCTCCGCCCCGGGCAGGTCGCGGCTCAAGGCGGTGAGTCCGTCGACCACGCGGGCATGGATGGCCGGATCCCTGATGATACCCCGGCCTTTGTCGGCCTCGGCCTTGGTGGCCTCGAACTGCGGCTTGATGAGCGCGACGAGATGGCCGCCCGGGGCGACGCGCACCCAAGCGGCCGGCAACACCAGGCCCAACGAGATGAACGACAGGTCCATGACAACGATGCCATAAAGGTCGTGCGGAAGCCTGGCCGTGGGCAGTTCCCGGGCGTTGAACTTCTCGAAGTTCACCACGCGCGGGTCGGCGCGCAGCTTCTGGTGCAGCTGCGCCGTCCCGACGTCGACGCAGGTCATGCCGGCGACGCCGCGCTGCAGCAGGCAGTCGGTGAAACCGCCCGTCGAAGCGCCGACGTCGAGCCCTTGGCGACCGGCGACGTCGATGCGGAAGTGCTCCAGGGCGGCGTCGACCTTCTCCCCTCCGCGCGAGACGAAACGCGGCGGCTGATCCACGCTGAGGACGGCGTCCTCCGGGAAGGACTGCGAGGCCTTCTGCACGACGCTGTCCGGCCCCGACCGCACCTTCCCCGCGAGGATCAGCGCCTGCGCCACCGAACGCGACGGCGCGAGGTTGAGCTTAAGCAACAGCTCGTCGGCGCGGAGACGTCCGGGCTTCGCGGCCATGGGTCAGTCGAGGAAACCCGTCAGCGGCGACGTCGGTTGCGCGGCGACGGAACCCGCGCCGAGACCGGCTTCACGCGCGCGGCGGCCCGCCTGCACGGCGAGCGCGAAGGCCTGGGCCATCGCCACGGGGTCGCCGGCGGAGGCGATGCCGGTGTTCACCAGCACGGCGTCGGCACCCAGCTCCAAGGCCTCGGCCGCATGGGACGGCGCGCCGAGGCCGGCGTCGACGACGACGGGGACGCGGGCCTGTTCGACGATGATGCGGAGGAAGTCGCGCGTCAGCAGCCCGCGGTTGGTGCCGATGGGCGCGCCCAAGGGCATGACCGCGGCGGCGCCGACCTCTTCGAGCCGCTTGGCGAGGACCGGGTCGGCATGGATGTAGGGCAGGACCGTGAAGCCCTTCTTCACGAGCTCGCGGCAGGCTTCGAGCGTCTCGACCGGATCGGGCATGAGGTACTTCGGGTCGGGATGGATCTCCAGCTTGAGCCACGAGGTCCCGAGCGCCTCGCGCGCGAGTTCGGCGGCGAAGACCGCCTCCTTCGCCGTGCGCACGCCGGACGTGTTCGGCAGGATGAGGTGCTTCTTCGGATCGAGCGCGGAGAGGATGCCGTCGTCCTTCGCCCCGAAGCGCACCCGCTTGACCGCGACCGTCACGACCTCGGCGCCGGAGGCGTCGAGCACCGCCCGCAGCGCGGCGGCGGAGGCGTACTTGCCCGTGCCCGTGAAGAGGCGCGAGGCGAAGGTGCGGTCGGCGATGCGGAGAAGGTTCGACATCCGGCTTCCGACAATCCGAGCCGCGGCCGAATTGTCCAGCCCTCGCGCGCGGAAGCTACGCGGAAACGGCCGCCACGAGGGCCCGGGCCGCTTCGACGGGGTCCGGGGCCAAGGCGATGGCGCCGCTGACGGCGATCCCGCAGGCGCCCTGGGCCCGCAACGCGGGGAAGTCGGCCGCCGTCACGCCGCCGATGGCGTAGCATGGCAACGGCGCCGCGGCGGCGATGAGCGCGGCCAGCGATTCCGGCGTGTGCACCGGGGCGAGCTTGGCCTTGCTGGCCGTCGCGCGCACGGGGCCGACGCCGGCGTAGTCGACCTGCGCGCCGCGCAGGCGCTCGAGATGAGCCGGGAAATTGAGCGTCACGCCCACCACGGCGTAGGCGCCCAAAAGCTGCCGGGCCTCCGCGGGCGAGGGGTCGTCGGGCCCGAGGTGCACGCCGTCGGCTTCCGCCGCCAAGGCGACGCGCGGCGAATCGTTGACGATGAACGTGGCGCCGAAGTCCCGGCAGAGCTCCGCGATCGCCGCGGCCTCCGCGATCGCCGCCGGTCCGGCGAGGACCTTCGTGCGGAACTGGATCCAGCGGACACCACCCTCGAGCGCCGCGAGCGCCTGGGCGCGGTGGCCGAGCGGCGACGCGTCGAGCGTGAGGAACTGCAGGCGCGCCAGGCCGGCCATCAGTGCTTGCGCTTGAGCTGGCGGGCCTGCTTGCCCGACCACGCGCGCTCGAGCTCGAGGAACGCGTGGACCGGCTGGGACTGCTCCCAGACGGACCCGATGAAGGCCATGCCGTCGAAGCCGAGCTCGCGCACGCGCGCGGCGTTCTTCGGGGTGATGCCACCGAGGCCGTAGACCGGGCAGCCGCCCTCGGCGCGCCAACGCTCGACGATCACCTGGAACTCGCGCGGCGTGCGCTGCGGGACGTAGTCGCGCTTGGAGACGGACGGGAACAGCGGGCTCAGGAAGACGTAGCGGCAGGCCTTGGGCGTGCTCCGCATCTCGTCGTACGAGTGGCACTTCATGCTGAGCGCGGCCGACTTGGGCCAACGCGGCGGGACGCGGTCGCCGGGCAGCATCTGGAAACCCCCGAGCTGATGCGAGAGGACGAGGTCAGGCTGCTCCTCGAGGACGATGCGGTTCCAGAAGACCTGCGGGACCTGCTTGAGGAACGCCTCGTACTGTCGCGTCTTCCAGTCGCGCTGCGACTGGACGTGCAACCGGCCGAGGCCGGCGTCGAACAGCTTGGCGACCGTCTTGGCATCCCACGCCGAGCGCGTCGGCGTGAAGAGCACCAGGTTGTCCGGGGCCGGGAGCTCCGGTTCGGATTTGAAGAGGCCTTTGATGAACTTGAGCATGAATTAACCGCCTTGGGCGGCGCGGATGACGAGGACCTGGGCGCCGGCGACGAGGGCGTGGGCGGACCAGCGGGCGCGGGGGACGACCTGGCCATCGACGGCGGCGGCGACGGCCGGCTCCTGGGCGCAGCCCAGTTCCTCCAGCAGGGCCGCGAGGGTCCCGGCGGCGGTTTCCCGAGGCTCATCGTTGACGATCACGCGCATACCAGTGGGGGTGAACGTGGCCCCCTCGGGGCAGGCTGGCAAGCGGAGGTTTGGGGTTGCGGCGACGCCCTGTCCGCTTTGGCTTCGAGCCATGAAATCCCTTCGCCTGCTCGCCTCGTGCCTCCTTGGCCTGGCCCTCGCCCACGCCGCCGAAACCCCTTCCACCAACATGAAAGAATCCACCGACCCGAAGGCCGCCCCCCGCGCCATCATCCATACCACCTACGGCGACATGACCGTCGAGTTCTGGCCCGACGTCGCCCCCCGCACCGTGGACAACTTCCTCAAGCTCGCCCGGGAAGGCTTCTATGAAGGCACCTGCTTCCACCGCATCATCAAGGGCTTCATGATCCAGGGCGGCTGCCCCAACTCCAAGCTCGGCGCCCGCGGCCAGCCCGGCACCGGCGGCCCCGGCTACCAGATCAAGGCCGAGTTCAACAACCGCTCCCACACCAAGGGCGTCCTCTCGATGGCCCGTTCGTCCGACCCCGACAGCGCCGGCAGCCAGTTCTTCATCTGCCACGGCGACGCGTCCTTCCTGAACAACAAGTACACCGCCTTCGGCAAGCTCGTCGACGGCGAGAAGGTCCTCGACAAGATCGCCGCCATCGCCTGCGTCGGTCCGGAACGCTCCAGCCCGACCGAACGCGTGGAAGTCACTAGCGTGGAAGTGGTTGGGGAAAAGAAGGAAGCGAAGAAGTCCGACGGAAAGGCGAAGTAAGCCCTCCCCTTCATCCTTTACACAATAAAGCCCTCCTTCAACCTAACGACCTCCCCATGAAATCCCTACGCCCCCTCCTCCTCCTGCCCTTGGCCGCCGTCGCCGCCCAGGCCTACACCCTCGAGCTCGAACTCGGCCGCAACCACCCGACCGGTGGCCAGAACAGCAGCGTCGTCGGCCTCACCGTCGCCACGCAGGTCAACGAGAGCTTCGGCCTCGGTCTGAACCTCAACTCCCGCGGCGTGACCAACAGCACGTTCGACCTGACCGCCCGCACGGCCCTCGCCGAGCTCACCTACGACCTCAACTCCCGCGGCGGCATCCGTCCGTTCATCGGCGCCGGCGTCGGCTACTCCTGGCTCTCCGGCACGGGCGCTTCGTCGAAGTCGGTCCTCGCGACCGATGTCTTCGCCGGCGTTCGCTTCGCCCTCTCCGAGAACCTCGAGCTCTCCCTGGGCGTCAAGAACACCGAGTTCATCGGCATCAAGAACACCGCCCGCACGACGAAGACCTCGATCAACGACTGGTCCCAGTCCGTCGGTCTCCGCCTGAAGTTCTAAGCGGATCGCCGCCCAACGAAAAGGCCGCCCTTTGGGCGGCCTTTTTTATTGCCCCCCTCCGGGCTCAGGGCGCGAGGATGCCGCGGTCCTTCAGCCAGGCGCCGAGGACATTGGTCCATTCGCGCGCGGCAAGGCAACGGTCGCTGGCGCCCCAGCCATGGCCGCCCTTGGCCCAGACGTGCACCTCGGCGCTGCCGCCCAGGGACTTCAGCTTGGCGGCCAAGGCCATGGAGCCTTCGGCGGGATAGGGGTCGTCAGCGCTATGCGCGAAGAAAGCGGGGATGGGCTTCGCCCCCTTCGCCGGGACGACGCCGTCGGGCCCGTCGCGCAGCACGCTGTCGGGCTTGTCCTTCTCGAAGAGATAGGCCGGGTAGACCATGACCGCGAAGTCCGGCCGCGCCGCGCCGGCCTCGGCCGGCGAGTAGGCCACGCGCGCGGCGAGGTTGCCCCCGGCGGAAAAGCCGAGGATGCCGATCTTCTTGGGGTCGGCGTTCCATTCGACGGCGTGGGCCCGGACCAGATCGAGGGTCTTGCGGGCGTCCAGGACCGGCACGACCCATGGCTTGTCGTTGTCGCGGCGCGGCACGCGGTAGCGCAGCACCACCGCGCCGACGCCTTGGGCGTTCAGGCGGCGCGCGACCTCGGCGCCTTCATGTTCCTCGGCGAGGATGTTGTAGCCGCCGCCGGGGCAGACGACGATGCACGGGGAAGCGGGCTTGGCGGCGGGCCAGACGACGAACTCGGGGATGAGCACGTCGGTGCGGTGGCCAGCCTTGTTGAGGATGCCCTTCGGGTCCTGGCCCGGCTTGGCCGCGAGCGTCTCGGCGGGAGGAGAACCATCCCAGACGGGGGCGGGAGGCAGAGGGACGGCGCCCAAGGTGGCGGCGAGGAGACCGGCGAGGAGGGGTGTCTTCATGGGGTGGGGCAAAAGGGAGCGGACGCCGTCATTCGTGGCGGAGGGCTTCGATCGGATCCAGATTGGCGGCGCGCACCGCCGGATAGACGCCGGCGACCAGGCCGACGACGACGGAGAACGAAAGCCCCTGCAGCATGATGACCCAGTCGAACTTGGCCACCACGCCGGTCGGGACCGCCTGCATCAGCACGTAGTTCATGATCCAGACGATGCCCATCGAGACCGCGAGGCCGATGAGCCCGCCGAGCACGGAGATGGCGGCGGCCTCGGACAGGAACTGCAGGAAGAGGTCGGAGCCGCGCGCGCCCACGGCCTTGCGCACGCCGATCTCGCGGATGCGCTCGTTGATCGAGGCGAGCATCACGTTCATGATGCCGATGCCGCCGACGAAGAGCGAGATGCCGGCGACGCCGCCCAAGGACAGCTTGAACGCGGTCTCGGTCTTCCTGAAGTCCTCGAGGGTCTGCTCGTTGGTCGAGATGGAGAAGTCCTTGAGACGGTTGTGCGTCTGCAGGAGCGTCCGCTCGACCTGCTCGACGGCGAAGTTGAGGTCGTCGCCCGAGGCCACCTGCAGGCCGAGGCCGCTGAGGCGGTCGTTGCCGTTGAACTTCGCCGTGGCCGTGGAGATCGGGATGTAGACGCCGCTGTTGCGCCAGCGCCACATGCCGCCGCCGCCCTTGCCCTTGCCGCCGGCGGATCGGACCTCCATGCCCTGGGCCTCGATGTTGTTGAGGAGCCCGATCACGGTGAAGCGCTTGCCCTTCACGCGGATGACCTTGCCGAGGGGGTCGACGTTGGGCGGGAAAAGGTCGTTGGCGATGGAGGAACCCAGCACGCAGACATCGGTCTTATGCAGGATGTCGAGGTCGCTGATGAAGCGGCCCTGCGTCGGATCCACCCACCGCTTCGCGACCGGCAGGTAGTCGGGCGTCACGCCGTTGATCATCGTGTAGACCTCGCGGCCCTCGCAGACGAGCTTCTCGAAGCCCACGCGGGCCTCGGGCGAGACGTAGCGGACGATCGGGATCGTCGCCTTGATCTGCTCGACGTCGCGCATCGTAAGGCCTTCGGAGAGCTCGGCGAGGTGCTCCTGCTCTTTCGGCAGGGCCTGCTTCTCGACGGTGATCTTCTCGATGCCGCCCATGGCGTCGACGAACTGGCGGAAGTTGCCCACCATGCCCTGAACGACGGTGACCATCGCGACGAGCGAGGCCACGCCGAGGATGATGCCGGACATCGACAGCAGCGAGCGGACCTTGTTGGCCTGGAGCTCGCGGAAGCCGTTGACGACGGCCGCGCGGATGCGGATGAGCAGCCTCATTGGCGACGGTCCTCCTGGACCTGGCCCGAACGCATCGAGATCACCCGCTTGGCCTTGGCGGCCACGGAAAGGTCGTGCGTGACGAGGACGACCGTGATGCCCTCGGCCAGCAACGAGCCGAGGAGCTCGAGGATCCGGTCGACGTTCCGGACGTCGAGGTTGCCGGTGGGCTCGTCGGCGAAGACGATCGCGGGGCGGGCGACGATCGCGCGGGCGATCGCGACGCGCTGGCGCTCGCCGCCGGAAAGCTGCGTCGGGCGGTGCGTCAGGCGATGCGACATGCCGACGCGCTCCAACGCGACCTTCGCGGCCTCCTCGCGGGCGGACTCGGAGTAGTCCTCGCGGTAGAGCAACGGGAGCGCGACGTTCTCCAGCACGCTCAGGCGTGGCAGGAGGTTGAAGGACTGGAAGACGAACCCGACGCGGTGCGAACGGTACCACGCGCGCCGGTCGGCCCCGAGCCCGGCGACCTCCTCGCCCTCGAAGAGGATGCTGCCCTCCGTCGGGGTGTCCATGAAGCCGAGGATGTGCATGAGCGTCGACTTCCCGGAGCCCGAAGGCCCGAGGATCGCCACGTATTCGCCGCGGTCGAAATCGAGGTCGACGCCGGCCAGCGCATGGACGGTCTCGTCGCCCATGACGTACGTCTTGCGCAGGCCGCGGATGGTCGCCAAGGAACCCATGCTCAGCGCTGGCCCGCGGCGCGGACGAGGCTCACGGTCTCGCCGACCTGCACGCCGGTCTTCACCTGGGTGTAGCCCGAATCGCTCAGGCCGAGCTTCACGGCGCGGCGTTCCCACTCGCCGCCCTCGGCCTTGACGTAGACGTAGCGGTCGTTGCCTTCGACGAAGATCGCCGAAACGGGGACCGTGAGGCAGCCGGCCTCGCGGGCGACCAGCACCGAGAGGTTGGCGCTGATGCCCGGGCGGGCGCCATCGCCCGCGGCGAAGGACACCTGGCAGGGGAACACGCGGAGGTCCGGCGTCTTCGCGTCCGCCGTGCCGAACGGCGCGAGGAAAGTGACCTTGCCCTTCTTGGTGAGGCCCGGCAGCGAGTCGAACGTGATCGTCGCCTCGCGCCCCAGGGCCAGGCGGGTGGCCGAGAACTCGTTGAGGTTCACGTCGACGCGGAGGACCGAGATGTCGGAGATGCGCAGCAGGAGCGTCCCGTTGTTGATGGCCTGGGCGCCGATGACGACCTGGCCCTCGACGAGGACGTTGGAATCGGACACCATGCCGTCGTGCGGGGCCACGAGCACGGTCTTGCGGACGTTCTCCTGGGCCTTCTCGAGCCGCGACTGGGCGACGTCGCGCTGCAGCCTGCTCACCTCGAACGCGGTGCGGGCGTCCTGGAGTTCGCGGTCCGAGACGAAGCCTTTCTCGCTCAAGGCGGAGGCGCGCTTCAGGTCGCGCGTGGCCTTCTCGAGGTTGAGCGTCTGGAGCTGCACGTTGCGGCTGGCCTCGTCCTCGTCCGCCTTGACGAGCAAGGGGTCGAGCTCGACGAGCACCTGGCCTTTCTTCACCATCTGGCCGTCCTTCACGTGGATCTTCTCGATCTTGCCGCTGACCTCGGCCTTGACGTCGCTGTAGACGACCGGGCGCACGTAGCCGGCCGCGTCGACGGTCTCCTCGATGTCGCGCACGGCGACCACGGCCTCGAGCGGGTTCTGGGGGGTCGAGGTCCCGGCGGCTCCGGGGCGGCGGTTAGCCCCCTTCTTGGCGTCGGTCTGCAGCAGGGGCCAAAGGAGGCCGGCGGCGACGGCCACCACGGCGGCGATGATCAGTTTCTTCTTTAGGCTCATGGGGTTTCGGACAGCGGGGGCAGAGGATCGAGGGGCGGGAGTTCGGAGGCGGCCTTGGCTTCGGCGGACTCGAGCGTGAAGCCGTGGCGCGCCAGCAAGGTACCGTCGAGGCGGGCGACGCGCGCGGACGCGGAACGCGCGGCGAGCAGGGACTGGATCCAGTTCAGCTGGGCCGCATCCAAGGCGGCCTGCGCCTGGAGGACGCGGAGGATGTCGGACTGGCCGGCGGCGTAACGGGCGCGCTCCCCTTCGTAGGATTGGCGCTGCAGCTCGAGGCCGGAGGTCGCGGAGTCGACGCGGGCGCGGGCGGCCTCCAGGTCCCGCCAGGTGGCGCGGGCGTTGAAGACGAGGTTCTGGCGGACGTCGGCCACGCGGAGCTCGGCCTGGCGGCGCGCGCGCGCGGCGAGGCGCAGCGAGGCCTCCGACTCGCGGGAGCCGAGGGGCAAACGGTAGGTGAGGCTGATGCTGTTGCTCCAACCGGCGGAATCGCGGAGTCCATCGTAGGCCTGATGCAGACCCGCCACGGACGGACCGTAGTTCGCGCCGGCGACGGTGAGGTCGAGCTGCGCCGAATCGTTTTGCCGGGCGGCCGCGAGCGCGGCGTCCGCCTGCGCGAGGGACGAGAGCTGGATGGCGGTGTCGAAGTCGAACGCCGCGGCGGTCCGGACCCAGGCGGCGAAGGGCGCCGGCGCCGCCACCGGGGTCGTCGGGAGCGCGGCCACGGGCACGGCCTGCTCGATGTCGGCCGCGTCGCCGCGGCCCAGCTTGCGACGGAGGGCCATCTCGGCGCCGTCGACCGCCTGACGGGCGTCGAGCACCGCGACCTTCTGGTTGGCGACGTCCGCGGAGGCCTGCAGCTCCTCCAACGCGGTGGCGTCGCCCAGCTGCCGCTTGGCGCGGACCTGTTCGAGCAGCGACTCAGCCGAACGCAGGCTGGTCTCGCGCAACGCGACCAAGGTGCGGGCGCCGGCCAGGTTCCAATAGGCGACCTCGGTGTCGCGGATAATGTCCAACGCGGCGGCCCGCAGGAGGAGGCGGCTGCGCGTCGCGCCTTCCTTGGCGGCGATCAGCGCGCTGAGGTTGACCGCGCGGCCGGCGCCGGCCAGCAGCGGCTGCGTGTAGCTGAGGCTGGTGCTGAGGTCGAAGCGCGAGGCCGTCGAGTTGACGTCGCCGCCATCGGACCACAGACGGGTCAGGCCCGTACCGAGGGTAAGGGTGCCGCCCCAGCTGAACTTGCGCGAAAGGCTGAGGTCGGAGCTGAAGTCCTGGGCCGCGGGGTTGCCGAGCTGACGATCGAGCGCGGACTTGCCGCCGCCGAGGCTGTTCGTCCAACCGAAGACCGTGTCGAACTGCGCTTCCGCCTTGTCGACGTATTCGAGGGAGTTGGCGGCGTCGAGGCGCGTGACGGCCAAGCCGAGGTTGCGGGCGAGGGCCTGGTCGATCGCCGTCGACAAGCCGACCACCGGGACGGGCGCGACCTCCGCCGCCCTCAGGAGGGAGGCGGCGACGAGGAACGCCGCGGGAAGGAGCACGCGCATGGAAAGGGGATACCTCTGCAGGTGTAGTTTGTTCCCCCCATAAAGCAAGCGACGCACCATTAGGTGCGTCGCGGAAGCCGACCGGGAGCCGGTTACTTGACGATTTCGACCAGTTCGACCTCGAACTCGAGGACCGAGTTGGGCGGGATCGGGCCTTGGCCGTTTTCGCCGTACGCGATGTTGGCCGGAGCGACCAGGAGGATCTTGCCGCCCTTGCCGATCAGCGGCACGGCTTCGGTCCACGCGGCGATCACGCCGTTCAGGGGGAACTCGGCGGGCGCGTTGCCGCGGCCGGAGGTCGAATCGAACACCTTGCCGTCGCAGGTCTTGCCCGTGTAGAGGCACTTGACGGTGCTGGCGGCGGTGGGCTTAGGGTCGGTGCCGGGGACGACGACCTTGTAGCGGAGACCGGAAGCGGTCTTGGTGAAGCCCTTGTCGGCGTCCACCTTGGCGAGATAGGCTTCGTTCTGGGCGGTCCAGCGCTTGGCCTTACCGGCGACGCGTTCGCCGATCATCTTCTCGGCGCCGGGGATGATCTCCTCGGCCTTGAACTTGGGCGTCTCGTTCTTGAGGGCGGCGCGCATACCGTCGAGGAGCGCGTTCACCTCGTCATCGGAGAGCTCGAGTTCGGTGGCGATGGACGCCCATTGAGCCTGACGGACCAGGAAGAATCCCTGGAGGAAGAAGGCCTGTTTCTGTTGTTCGGGGGTGAGGTCTTTCACGGGAGCGGGAGGAGTGGGAGCGGCGGGTGCGGTGGTGGTAAGGGCGGGCGGGGCGCCGGGGGTGACCGTGGCGGGGTCGACCTTGGCGGCGTCGGCGGCGTGAAGGGACGCGGCAGCGAAGGCCAACGCGGCGAGGGCGGGGAGTTTCATGGGGAAGTCTTTCGTAGCCGAATCAGGCCTGCGGGGGAAGCACCTTCGCATGCTCCTGGAGGGAATTCACGGTCAGGGGGCGCACCTTGAGGGACTTGATGCCGAGGACGGCGGCCCGGGCGGCGTTCATCGTGGAGGCCATGTAGACGCCGCGCAGGACCGCTTCGGCGCGCATCGCGTTCTCGTCCTTGCGCGGCAGCATGCCGGCGGCGGTGTTCACGATCATCTGCAGCTGGCCGTTCTTGAGCAGGTCGAGCACGTTCGGGCGGGAGCCTTCGGAGATCTTGCCGAGCTTGGTGACCTTGACGCCGGCGGCTTCGATGGCCGCGGCGGTACCGCTGGTGGAATAGACCTGGAAACCGAGGCCGGCGAGTTCGCGCGCCACGGCGACGGCGCCGTCCTTGTCTCGGTCCTTGACCGAAAGGAAGACGTTGCCGGCGGTGGGCAAGGCCGGCTGCGCGGCCATCTGCGCCTTGGCGTAGGCCATGCCAAGGTCGTCGTCGACGCCCATGACCTCGCCGGTCGAACGCATCTCCGGCGACAGCGCGACGGGCGCGCCCGGGAAACGGTTGAACGGGAAGACGGATTCCTTGACGGACCAGTACGGCGGACGGATCTCGCGGGTGAACCTGAAGTCCTTGAGCTTCGCGCCGAGCATGCAGAGCGACGCGAGCTTGGCGAGGGGCACGCCGATCGCCTTCGAGACGAACGGGATGGTGCGCGAGGCGCGCGGGTTGACCTCGAGCATGAACACGGTGCCGTCCTTGATGGCGAACTGGATGTTCATCAGGCCGACGACCTTGAGGCGCTTGGCCAGCGCATGCGTGATGCGGCGGACTTCGTCGACGATCGCCGGGGAAAGCGTGTGCGGGGGCAGCACCATGCCGGCGTCGCCGGAGTGCACGCCCGCGTGCTCGACGTGCTCGAGCATGCCGCCGATGACGGTGGTCTCGCCGTCGGAGATCGCGTCGACGTCCAGTTCGATCGCATCCTCGAGGAACTTGTCGAGCAGCACCGGCTTGCCGGGGGCGACGTCGAAGGCCTCGCGGACGACGGACTTCAGCTCATCCATGCCGTAGACGATGAACATGCCGCGGCCGCCGAGCACGAAGGACGGACGGAGCAGGACGGGGAAACCGATCTCCTCGGCGGCCTTGTAGGCTTCCTCGGCGGAAAGGGCGGTCTTGTTGACCGGCTGGCGGATATCCAGCTCGATGAGGATGTCCTTGAAGAGCTGGCGGTCCTCGGCGAGCGCGATGCTGGCGGGCGAGGTGCCGACGACGGTGACGCCGTTGGCTTCGAGGTCGGCGGCGAGGTTGAGCGGGGTCTGGCCGCCGAACTGCACGATGGCGCCGATGCACTGCTCCGTGCGGTAGATCTCCAGGATATCCTCGAGCGTCAGCGGCTCGAAGTACAGGCGATCGGAGGTGTCGTAGTCGGTCGAGACGGTCTCGGGGTTCGAGTTCACCATCACGGTCTCGTAGCCGGCGGCGCGGAGCGCGTAGGAGGCGTGGACGCAGCAGTAGTCGAACTCGATGCCCTGGCCGATGCGGTTCGGGCCGCCGCCGAGGATCATGACCTTCTTCTTCGGCGAAGGACGGACCTCGGACTCGTCGCCGTAGGTGGAGTAGAAGTACGGGGTGAAGGACTCGAACTCGGCGGCGCAGGTGTCGACCAGACGGAAGACCGTCTTGACGCCGGCGGCGTTGCGCTTCGCGTAAACCTCCGCCGGGGCGAGGCCGGTGGCGTGGGCGATCTGGCGGTCGGCGAAGCCGGCTTCCTTGGCCTGGCGGAGCAGGTCGGCGCCGACGGACTTGCCCGCGGCCTTGAGCGCGAGCTCGATGTCCACGAGCTGGCGGAGCTGGCGGAGGAACCACGGGTCGATCTTGGACAGATCGAAGATCTCCTTCTCGCTCAGGCCGGCGAGGAGCGCGTAGCGCAGGAAGAACGGGCGTTCGGGGTTCGGGCGGGCGAGGCGGGCGCGGATCTCGGTGAGGTCGGGGTGCGCGGCGTCGCCGTGCTTGCCGCCGCAGCCGAAGCCCCAGGCGCCGATCTCGAGCGAACGCAGGGCCTTCTGGAAGGACTCCTTGAACGTGCGGCCGATGGCCATCGCCTCGCCGACGGACTTCATCGCGGAGGTGAGCGTGTTGTCGGCGCCGACGAACTTCTCGAAGGTGAAGCGCGGGATCTTGGTGACGACGTAGTCGATGGTCGGCTCGAAGCAGGCCGGCGTGGACTTCGTGATGTCGTTGCGGAGCTCGTCGAGCGTGTAGCCGACGGCGAGCTTGGCGGCGATCTTGGCGATGGGGAAGCCGGTGGCCTTGGAGGCGAGGGCCGACGAGCGCGAGACGCGCGGATTCATCTCGATCACGATCATGCGGCCGTTGGCCGGGTTGACCGAGAACTGGATGTTCGAGCCGCCGGTCTCGACGCCGACGGCGCGGATGACGGCGAAGGAGGCGTCGCGCATCAGCTGGTATTCCTTGTCGGTCAGCGTGAGCGCGGGAGCGACGGTGATGGAGTCGCCGGTGTGGACGCCCATCGGGTCGAAGTTCTCGATCGAGCAGATGATGACGCACTGGTCCTTGTGGTCGCGCATCACCTCCATCTCGTATTCCTTCCAGCCGAGCAGGCACTCCTCGATGAGGACCTCGTGCACCGGCGAGGCGTCGAGGCCGGCCTGGGCCATGCGGTCGTACTCCTCGCGGTTGTAGGCGATGCCGCCGCCCGTGCCGCCGAGCGTGTACGACGGGCGGATGATCACCGGGAACTCGCCGCCGATGAGCGCGATGGTCTCGCGGGCCTCCTCGAGCGTCTTGACGACGCGCGAGCGGGGGACGTCGAGGCCGATGTCGAGCATCAGCTTCTTGAACTTCTCGCGGTCTTCGCCGCGCTCGATGGCGTCTTCCTTCGCGCCGATCAGTTCGACGCCGTGCTTGGCGAGGACGCCGGTGCGGGCGAGCTTGAGGGAAAGGTTGAGCGCGGTCTGGCCGCCGAGCGTCGGGAGGAGCGCGTCGGGCTTCTCCTTGGCGATGATGCGTTCGACGGATTCGACCGTGAGGGGTTCCACGTAGGTGACGTCCGCGGTCTCGGGGTCCGTCATGATCGTCGCCGGGTTGGAGTTCACCAGGACGACGCGGTAGCCTTCCTCGCGGAGGGCCTTGCAGGCCTGGGTGCCGGAATAATCGAACTCGCAGGCTTGGCCGATGATGATCGGACCCGAGCCGATGATGAGGATGGTACGGATATCGGTCCTCTTAGGCATAGTGTTCCACGGACTGTCAGCGACCCTTGGAAGGGTGGTCAAGAGGGGACTGCACACATTTGCGGGAAGGCGCTTGCGCGGACGGGCGGAGGAGGCATTCATCGTCCCGTGGACATCATCAGGATCAGCGGGATTCGGTCGTTCGGCCACCATGGCGCCTTGCCCGAGGAGAAGCGTCTGGGCCAGCGTTTCACCGTATCCGTCGACCTCGAAGTCGACACCCGTCCGGCCGCCGCGGCCGACGACCTGAAGCTGACCGTGGACTATGCGGAAGTCATCCGCACGGTGGAGGGACAGCTGACCGGCAAGCCGGTCTACCTGATCGAGACTTTGGCCCAACAGATCGCCGCCCGCATCCTCGGGACTTTCCCGGTGGTCAAGGCGGTCACGGTCGAGGTAACCAAGCCGTTCGCCCCCGTCGCCGCCGATTTCGAGGCGATTTCCGTTAAAATCCGCCGGGAACGGGTGTGAAACCCGCCCCTCGCCAGTACCTACTGGGCCTGGGGAGCAACCTCGGCGATAGGGTCTACTATATAGAGCAAGCCATCCAAGGACTGTCTGCGCTCCCTTCGGCTAAGATCATCGCGATTTCCGAGGCTTTTGACTCGGATCCGGTCGGCTACAAGGACCAAGGAAATTTTTTAAATATTTGTTTATCAATATCTTGTGAATTAAATCCTCGGGATTTATTGACCCAAGCTATGGCCATAGAGGGCAGACTCGGGCGGGTCCGCACAATCAAAGACGGACCGCGGACGGTCGATATCGACCTGTTGTTCAGTCAAGAGGGGTGTGTCGACCTACCGGAACTCACCCTGCCCCACCCCCGCTGGTCTGAGCGCGGGTTCGTCATCTTACCCCTGAGGCAACTGCTTCAAGCCCCGGCCCTCGCCAAAGACCCGACCTGGGATTGGCTTCGGGCTAAGGTCGCCACGTTGCCCATCGATGGGTCCGGCCTTCGCCCATGGCAAGGACCGACCCCCTGGAACCACCCGACCTGCTGAAGCACGGTCGCTTCGGACACGCCCCCGCGCTCTGGCTGGCGCTCCCCTTGCTCGCGGGCTGCGCATGGGATGCGTACGCGCACCCACCGCTGGTCCCCTTGCTCGGACTGGGCCTGGCCGCCACGGCCGCGCTCTGGCTGCTCGCCGACCGCACCGTCACCGCGGGCATCCTCCTCGTCGTCGCGGGCTGCGCCTGGGGCGCGGCCTGGCATCAGGCCAAGCTGCCGCCGCAGACCCCGCTCAAGTCGGTGCGGCGTTTCGACGAGCTTTCCATCCTGGTCGAAACGGCGACGCCGCGGCGCGACGGAGAGGGTTGGACGGGCTTGGGCCTCGTGACGGACAAAGGACCGCTCTTCCGGCGGCGTCTCGCCTTGGCCGTGAAGGGCCCCACCCCGGCCCGCGGCTGCGAACTCAAGATCGCCGGACACCTCGGGGTCGTGCCGCCCGCGCCCGTGGGGTACGACGCGTGGATCGCCGCGCAAGCGGCGACGCTCAAGCTCTCCGGAGGACGGACGCTCGGGGTGCTCGCGCCGCCTTCCGGCTTCGCGCTCTGGTGCCAACGCAGCCAGACGCACCTCGAACGGTGGTTGCGCACGCTGCCATGGTCGGACGACGAAGGCGGCGCGTTGCTCGCGGCCACCATGCTGGGGCGCACGGCGCTGCTGCCGGACGACGCCAAGGCGGCCTTCGCGGCGACAGGCACGCTGCATCTGTTCGCGATCAGCGGGCTGCATATCGCGGGCATGGCCGCCGCGCTCCTCTGGGCCGCGCGCCGTTGCCGCCTGCCGACCCGAACCGCCGGGGTCGCGATCCTCGCGCTGCTCTGGGTCTACGTCGAGGTGACCGGCGCGTCGCCTTCGTCGTTGCGCGCCTGGATCATGGCCGTGTTCATCTGGGCGGGCCAGGTCGGCGAACGCGCGACGCCACCGGTGCAGTCGCTCGCGTTGGCCGCGGCCGCGACGCTGCTCTGGAGCCCGGAGGCCTGCGGCGACCCGGGCTTCCAGCTGAGCTACCTCGCCGTCCTCGCGATCCTGCTCGCCGGCGTGCCGGCGGCGGAACAGCTCGCGGCGCCGACGCCCGCCGAGCGGTTCACGCCGGAGGGTGCGCCGGGACGCGGGCTACGCGCCTGGTGGTGGCTCCGCCGGGCGACGCTGTCGGGCCTCTGCGTCTCCGCGGCCGCGACCGTCGCCGGCGCGCCGCTGACGTTGACGTGCTTCCGAAGCGCGAGCTGGGCCGGGGTCTTCGCCAACCTCGTGCTGGTCCCGCTCTCGGAGGCGCCGCTCGTGCTCGGCATGTCGTCGCTGCTGCTCTGCCCTTGGCCTGGCCTGCTGCCCGCCGGAGCCTGGATCAACGGCGTCGCGGCGGCGCTGCTGGACGCGATGGCGTGGTGCGCCGAGCTCTTCGCGCGGCTACCGGGCCTGACGTTGACCGGCGAGGTCCGGCCGCCCGAGAGCGGTCCCCTCTGCGCGGCCGCGCTCGTCGCCTGCTTCCTCGCCCAGGCGGAGACGAAAGGCGCGGGGCGGCTGCTCGGCGTACCCCTGCTCCTCGTCGCGCTCTGGGGCGCGCTGTTCGTGCGCTGACACGGCACGAAGGCTTGCCTCGTCCAACACGCGGACAAAAGTCGGGCCATGCGTCCGTCGCCGACCTTCCTCGCCTTGCTCTGCCTGCCGTTCGCCGCGCTCGCCGCGGAAGCCCCGCCGCAATGGAGCGGCATCTACCCGAGCCTCGCGACGTTCAACAACGAAGGCGAATGCGGCACCGGCGCGGTCGTGCCGTGGGCGGACCGGCTATGGGTCATCTCCTACGGCCCGCACCTGCCCTATGGCTCGAGCGACAAGCTCTACGAGATCACGCCCGACCTCCGCCAGATCGTCCGCCCGGAAAGCGTCGGCGGCACGCCGGCCAACCGCATGATCCACCCGGAGTCCCAGCAGCTCATCATCGGGCCCTACTTCATCGGCGCCGACCGACAGGTGCGCGTGATCCCGCCGAAGCTCATGCCGGGACGCCTCACCGGCAACGCGCGCCATCTCACGGCGCCCGCCGACAAGGTCTACTTCGCCACCATGGAGGACGGCCTCTACGAGGTCGACGTCCGCACGCTCGCGGTGACCGGCCTCATCAAGGAGAAGCGCAACAAGCCCCAGCCCGGCCAGGTCGCCGAGGCGAACCCCGCCCGCATCACGACGACGTTGCCCGGCTACCACGGCAAGGGACTCTACTCCGGCCAAGGCCTCGTCGTCCTCGCGAACAACGGCGAGGATTCCGGCGAGGCGCTCAAGGACCCGACCATCGTCAGCGGCGCGCTGGGTTCCTTCAACGGGACCGGCAACTGGTCCCTCATCCGCCGCAACCAGTTCACCGAAGTCACGGGGCCCGGCGGGCTCAGCGGCAACGCCGATCCGGCGAAGGACCCGATCTGGACGATCGGCTGGGACTTCCGTTCGCTCATCCTCATGGTGCTGGAGGACGGCAAGTGGACCAGCTTCCGCCTGCCGAAGTCCAGCCACTCCTACGACGGCGCGCACGGCTGGAACACGGAATGGCCGCGCATCCGCGACATCGGCGAACCCGGCCTGCGCCTCATGACGATGCATGGGTCGTTCTGGACGTTCCCCGCCGGCTTCTCCGCGAAGCGCTCGGCGGGCATCGCTCCGCGCAGCAACTACCTCAAGGTCATCGGCGACTTCACGCGCTGGCAGGACCGCCTCGTCTTCGGCTGCGACGACACCGCGAAGTCGGAGTTCCTCAACAAGCGGCCCGCGAAAGGCACGCTGGCCGGCCCGGGCCAATCGCAGTCGAACCTCTGGTTCACCGCGCTCGACGCCACGACGAAGCTCGGCCCGGCGCTGGGCCGCGGCGGCGTCTGGGTCGACGAGGCCGTGAAGGCCGGCGCCCCCTCCGACGCCTTCCTGCTCGACGGCTTCGCGGAACGCTCCTTGTGGCTCGGCCACGACGGCTCGGCCGACACGCGCTTCACGCTGGAGGTCGACCACCATGGCGACGGCACCTGGACGGAGTGGAAAGGGTTCGATGTCGCCGCGACCGCCCGCGGCGTCTGGATCGACCTCTCGCCCGGCCAGGTCTCCGGGGCCTGGATCCGCGTGACCAGCTCGCGCGACCAACGCAAAGCCAGCGCCCAGTTCCAGTACGCCAACGCCGACAACCGCGGCGCCGAAGCCGCTGCGGACTTCGCCGGCCTGACGCCCGCCGAGAGCCCGACCATCCACGGCGCCTTCCTCCTGACCCGCGGCGGGAACCTGCGCACGCTCTCCGTCCTGCCCGCGGAAGTCTCCGCGACCGGCACGCAGCCCGGCGCGGCCTATGAACTCACCGCCGACATGAAGCTCGTGAGGATGGCGGACGCCAAGGCGGCCGACCATGTCGCGAAGAACACGGCCATCCCCGCCGGCGCGCTCTCAACCGACGACGCCTCGGTGATCTTCGAGGAAGGCGGGCAACGCTGGCGCCTTCCCCGCGCCTTCCCGGCCGGCGACGCCCGCAGCGTGGCGCAGGACCGCTTGCTCGCGCGCAACGCCCTGCGCAAGGCCCGCGAGGTCTGCACCGAACGCGACCTCCTGCAGGCGCACGGCACCTTCTACGAGCTCCCGGCCCTCAACGCCCTCGGAGCCATCCGCCTGCGGCCGATCGCCACGAGCGGTTTCGCCGTGCACGACTACTGCTCCTACCGAGGCCTGCTCATCCTCTCCGGCATCACCGCCGACGCCAAGAACGACGCCCACCTGATCCGCTCCGCCGACGGCCAGGCCGCCGTCTGGGCCGGCGCGGCGGACGATCTCTGGCAGCTCGGCAAGCCGCGGGGCTTCGGCGGCCCTTGGAAGAACACCGCCGTGACCGCCGGCCAACCCTCCGACCCTTACCTGATGACGGGCTACGACGACAAGACGCTCACGCTGCGCAACCACGGCGCCCAGCCGATCCGCATCGCGGTGACGCTCGACGTGGCAGGCGACGGGCGCGCCGTACCTTACCGCTCGTTCGACGTCCCCGCCGGGGGCGAGGTCGTCCACGCGTTCGACCGGGCCATGAACGCCTACTGGCTCCGCTGCACCGCGGACCGCGACGGCGTGTGTTCGGCCCAGCTGGAATACAAGTAGTAATTGCGGAGGGGAGGGCGACCGCCTAGACCTTGGTCATGCGTCGCCCCCTCCTCGCCCTGCTTCTTGGACTAGGCACCCTGCTCGCGGCCGACGCCCCCAAGGCGCCGACCGAAGCGCCGGCGACGCTCCTCGCGCAGACCGATAAGCTCGTCGGCGCGGACGACCTGACGAAGGGCTCGCCGGCGTCGCTATGGAAGATCTCCAAAGGCCGCTGGGAACGCAACGACCTCGGGATGACCGGCGCCGAAAACCCTGCGGACCGGCACAACGCGATCGTCCGCCTCCCCGTGAAGCTCACCGACTTCGTCGTCGCCTTCGACGTCCGCCTCGACGGCGCGGCCAGCTTCGCCTTCACCATCAACAACGCGAAGGAGCACCTCGCCCGCGTCATCGTCGCGCCGACCTACGTCAGCCTCCGGCGCGACGACTACGACGGCGACGGTCCCGAGAAGGCGTTCACGCTCTTCACGAAACCGACGCCCAACGACCCCGGCACCTGGCACAACGTCGTCTTCGAGATGGTCGGCGACACCGTCGTGCTCACCGTCGACGGCAAGATCAGCGGTTGGGGCGCCGACCCCGCCTTCGTGAAGGACGTCCGCGCGAACCCGAGCTTCCATATCGACGGCGCCACGGCCACCGTCCGCAACTTCCGCCTCTGGACGGCCAAGGCCGAACCGAAGCCCACCTGGGCCGGCCAGCGCGGCAGCCTGCCGAAGCCCCTCGAAAAACAGAAGAAATAGCCCTCCCGGGGCCCCGGCCCATCTCCCCGCTTGCGCCGCCGGACGGACTGCCCAACTTCGGACGCCCACCGTTCCATGGACGAGCCTTTCGACAGCATCGAGGAAGCCCTCGCGGACATCGCCGCCGGGAAGCTCGTCATCGTGACCGACGACGAGAACCGCGAGAACGAAGGCGACCTGGTGATGGCGGCCGCCAAGGTGACCCCCGAAGCGGTGAACATGATGATCCGCCACGCCCGCGGCCTCATCTGCGTCCCGACGGTGGAGCACCAGCTCCGCCGCCTCGGCATCTCGCAGATGGTGCCGGAGAACCGCGAATCGCAGCGCACGGCCTTCGCCGTCTCGGTCGACGCCGCGGAAGGCATCTCGACCGGCATCAGCGCCTACGACCGCGCGAAGACCATCGCGATCCTCGCGGACCCGCATTCGAAGCCCGAGCAGCTCGTCCAGCCCGGCCACATCTTCCCGCTCATGGCCCGCCCCGGCGGCGTGCTCCAGCGCGCGGGCCACACCGAGGCCGCCGTCGACCTCGCGTCGCTCGCCGGCCTCCACCCCAGCGGCGTCATCTGCGAGATCCTCAACGAGGACGGCTCCATGTCGCGCCTGCCGGAGCTGCTCGAGCTCAAGCGTCGCTTCGGCCTGCGCATGGTCTCCATCGCGCAGCTCATCGAGTTCCGCCACCGCCGCGAACGGCTCGTCGAACTCGTCGCCGAAAGCCCGTTCCGGTCCACCTGGGGCGAGTTCCAGCTCCGCGTCTACCGCTCGTTGCCCGACGGCCGCCAGCACCTCGCGTTCGTCCTCGGCCGCCCCGACGCGACCCCGACGCTCGTCCGCGTGCAGCGCGAGAACCTCCTCGGCGACCTCTTCCGCGGACAGGCCTTCGGCGCAGGCGATTCGCTCGCCGCGAGCTTCGCCGCGGTGGCCAAGGCCGGCGCCGGCGTCATCGTCCACGTCGCGCAACCCGGCGGCGGCGTGCGGGCCGACGGCGACGGCATCCGGCTCGGCGCGATGGACTCGCGCGACTACGGCATCGGCGCCCAGATCCTCTCCCACATCGGCCTCCGGCAGATCCGGCTCATCACGAACAACGTCCGGAAGGTGGTCGGCCTGGGCGGTTATGGGCTGGAAATCGTCGAACAGGTGCCCTTCTAGGCGCTTCGGGCGTTTCCTCTTGAACGCAAGGGCGGAACCCCTTGCATCGGACTTCCGTTCTTCCCGACGCCTATGAGCCAAGACAAGCCCAACTACGAAAAGGTCGATGGTGCCGACCTGCTCATCGCCATCGTGGCGGCCTCCTACAACCAGGCCTTGGTGGACGCGCTCGTGAAGCGCACCACGCAGGGGCTCAAGGCCGGCGGCGTCAAGGAAGCCAACCTGCGCATCGTGAAGGTCCCCGGTTCCGGCGAGATCCCCTACGCCGCCAACATGCTCGCCCTGTCGGGCGACTACGACTGCATCATCGGCCTCGGGGTCGTCGTCGCCGGCGACACGCCCCACCACGAGGTCATCGGCCATTCCACCGCCCACGCGCTGCAGGACGTCGCCCTCCGCTCCGAGGTGCCCGTGATCAACGGCATCGTCGTGACCAACACCCGCCTGCAGGCCGAGGAGCGCTGCAAGGGCGACCTCGACCGCGGCACCGAGTTCGCGCAGGCCGCGCTGGTCATGGCCCAGCACCGCATCCAGATGGGCGACCGCCTCGAGCAGGTCGACGCCGAGGAACGCGCCAAGAACGGCGGCCAGGAACCCTTCGCCCAGAACTGAGATGGCCTCCGACACGCACACCCCCGGCAGCACGCGCATCCGCATCCGGATCAAGGGCCCTGACTTCCGTCTCGCCGACCAGGCCGCCGCCGAGGTGACGCACAGCGTCACCGCCACCGGCGTCCGCGTCCTCGGTCCGCTGCCCCTGCCGTCCAGCGTCGAAG
Source organism: Opitutia bacterium (assembly GCA_947453335.1). GTDB lineage: Bacteria > Verrucomicrobiota > Verrucomicrobiia > Opitutales > UBA953 > UBA953. Next base: position 193,985 of record CANGFP010000002.1, read on the forward strand.
CCCTCCGCGCCTCGGCCTCCTACGACGAACTGCGCTGCCACCATCGCCTGCTCGAGGTGATCGAATCCAAGCCGCAGACGATCGACGCCCTCCGCCGCCTCAACCTGCCCGCCGGCATCGAGATCGCCGTGGTCGCCCCGGACGAGCCCGCCGAACCCTCCGCCCCGGAACCCGGCGCCGCCCCGGCCAAGCGCAACCGCCGCCGCGACAACCGCGTCGCCGCGATGCAGTTCCTCTACTCCTGGGAGACGCAGCGCCAAGGCGACCTTGTCACGGCCCTCTACGACTTCTTCTCCGAGCAGGCGCACGACCGCGAATACTACGCCTTCGCCGAGGAGCTGATCCACGGCGTGCTCCGCGACCTGGCGCTCATCGACGAGGTCGTCGTGCGCTTCGCCCAGAACTGGGCCTTCGAACGCGTGGCCAAGGTCGACCTCGCCACGCTGCGCCTCGCGATCTTCGAGCTGATGCGCCGGACGGACATCCCGCCCGTCGTCACCATCAACGAGGCCATCGACATCGCCAAGGTCTTCTCGACCGAGGAGTCCAAGCGTTTCGTCAACGGCATCCTCGACCGCTACAAGGCCACGCTGGGGCGCGACCCCCGCAAGGCGGAAGGGGCCTGAAGCCATGGCGGGCGGTTTCTTCGAGAGGCTGAAGGCGGGCTTGAGCCGGACCGCGGACGCGGTGGCCAACCTGCTCGCGCGGCCGATGGACGACGCGGCCGCCGAAGAGCTGCGCGAACGCCTGATCCTCGGCGACTTCGGCCCGGCCACGGCCGACGAGGCCGTCGCCGCCGCCAAGGCGGCCTGGAAGTCCGACGCCGGCCTGCGCAAGGCGGGCCCGGCCGAGGCGGCCGCCGCCGTCCTGGAGAAGGCCCTCGGCGCCAGCGGCCCGTGGAGCTTGCCGGCCGACCGGTCGCCGACGGTGATCATGCTGCTCGGCGTCAACGGCGCCGGCAAGACGACGACGGCCGCCAAGCTCGTCGCCCTTTGGCAGGGACAAGGCCGACGCGGCCTGCTCGGGGCGTGCGACACCTTCCGCGCCGCCGCCGGCGAACAGCTCTCCACCTGGGCCGGTCGTCTCGGCACCGAGGTCGTCGGGGGAGCCGCCGGCGCCGATCCGGCCGCGGTCGCGTTCGACGCGGTCAAGGCCGCCGCCGCGCGCGGCGCCGACTTCGCCATCCTCGACACGGCGGGTCGCCTCCACACGAAGGCCCACCTGCTCGAGGAGCTCCGCAAGGTCGTCCGCGTCGTCAACAAGGCGTTGCCCGAGGCCCCGCACGAGAAGTGGCTCGTCGTGGATGGCTCGCTCGGCGCGAACTCGCTCGAGCAGGCCAAGGTCTTCCATGAGGCCGTCGGTCTCACCGGCCTCATCGTGACGAAGCTCGACGGCTCGGCCCGCGGCGGCGCCTTGGTCGCGATCGTCCGCGAGCTCGGGGTGCCCGTCCGCTTCATCGGCGTCGGCGAGCGGCCCGAAGACCTGCAGCCCTTCGACAAACGGGCCTATGCCCGCTCGGTGGTCGGCCTGGGCGAGTGAGGGAGGCTTGCCACCCCGCGGCCCGGCCGTCAGGGTGGCCGCATGTCGGCTGAAAGCGTCACAGTGGAACTCGGTTCGCGCGCCTATCCGGTCCGGATCGGCGCCGGCGTCCTGGCCGAAGCCTTGGCCGCCGCCGACCAACGCCTCGCCCGCGGCGCGCGCTGCGTGGCGGTGACCTCGCCGGCGATCGCGGCCGCCCGGCCCGACCTCGTCCAGGCCCTGCGCCAGCGCCTGCCGGTCTACGTGACGTCGACCGACGGCGAGAAGGCGAAGTCCGCCGAGGAGCTTGCGCGCGTCTGGGATTTCCTCGCGGAGCACCGCGTGGCCCGCGACGGCGCGCTCTTCGCGGTCGGCGGCGGCGTGGTCGGCGACCTCGCCGGCTTCGCGGCGGCCTCCTACCAGCGGGGCGTCGATTTCTACCAGGTACCGACGACTCTGCTGGCGATGGTCGACAGTTCCGTCGGCGGGAAGACCGGCATCAACCTCGCCGCGGGCAAGAACCTCGTCGGCAACTTCCACCAACCGACGGCGGTCTTCGCCGACACCTCGCTCCTGTCCACGCTGCCGGCCCGCGAGTTCGCCGCCGGCATGGCCGAGGTCATCAAGCACGGCCTCATCGCCGACCGCGCGCTCTTCGCCCAGCTGCAGGCCCATGCGCCCTTGGCCTGGGACCACCCGCTGCTCCCGCGCGTCATCCGCCGTTGCGTCGAGATCAAGGCCGCCGTCGTCGCGGGCGACGAACGCGAGACGAGCGCCCAAGGCGGCCGCGCGCTCCTCAACCTCGGCCACACGTTCGGCCATGCCGTCGAAGCCATCGCCGGCTACGGGACCTACCTGCACGGCGAAGCCGTCGCCATCGGCCTCGTGATGGCCGCCCGCCTTTCCGCCGAGCTCGGCCGCTGCACCGCGGACGACGCCGCGGCGGTCGCGCGCACCCTGACCGCGCACCGCCTGCCGACGGAGCTCCGCTCGCCCCTGCCGCTCGACCGCATGCTCGACGCGATGCGCCGCGACAAGAAGGTCCGCGGCGGCAAGCTCCGCTTCGTCCTGCAGGAAGGCATCGGCGCGGCCAGCACCTCCGACGACGTCCCGGAAGAGGCCGCCATCCGCGCGCTCCTCGCCGGGGGCGCGGTGCGCTGAGGTTCAGGGGCGCGGACCGACCGCCGGCTGGACCGCGCGCCAATCGCCGTCGCGCCGGCGTTGGTCGTTCTTCTCGTTCGCGGCCTTCACGCGTTCCTCCAGCGTGCCTTCCTTCGGGGCTTCGCCCGCCAAGGCGGCCGCGGCCGGGGACTTCTCCGCGACGAACGACGGGTCGTCCTTCGGGATCGCGCACCCGCCCAAGGCGAGCGCCGCGCAGAAGAGCAGCGTCCTCATCGGGCCTGGGCGCGCTTGCGCGCGTCGGTCTCGAGCCAGCCGCGAAGGGCGAGGGCCGCCTTGCGGGCGCGTTCGCGCGCGGCGTCCAAGGCGTCGGCGTCCTCGGCCTTGGCCGAGGCGAACGAGTAGAACTTCACCTTCGGCTCGGTGCCGGAGGCGCGGACGGCGAGACGGCGGCCATCGGCGAGGTCGGCGACGATGAACTCCTCCTTCGGCACGCGTTCGCCTTCGGCGTCGAGGACCTCGTCACGTTCGTAGTCGGTGACGCGGACGACCTTGGCGCCGTCGATCTCCTTCGGCGGCTGGGCGCGCCACGTCGACACGATGCGGCGGATGGCCGCGGCGCCCTCGGCTCCTTCGAAGGACAGGTTGAGCAGGTCCTCGTGGTGCGCGCCATGGACGAGGTGCAGCGCATCGAGGGCGTCGAGCAGCGTGCGGCCGCGCGAGCGCAGCACGGCCGCGAACTCGCAGAGCATCACCACCGTGGCGTTGGCGTCCTTGTCGCGGACGGCGTCGTCGGCGAGGTAGCCGTAGCTCTCCTCGGCGCCGAGCAGGAAGAGCGACGAATGGCGGAGCGCCAAGGGCGCGCGGCGGCGCAACGGCAAGGCGGGCGCGTCCGCGCCGGCAGCGGCGGCGAGCCTGCGGGACCACCGGTCGAGCTTCCGGGCGATCCACTTGAAGCCCACGAGCGTCTCGACGCAGCGCACGCCGTGGCGGGCGCAGATCGCGGACACGAGCGGGGTCGTCACGAGGGACTTCACGACGACCGCGGCCTCGGAACCGGCGGCCGGGAGCACCCCGGCGTCCTTCAGGGCGGAGAGGCGGAACTCGGTGAGCAGGGCCGCGACCTCGTTGCCGGAGAGCAGGCGGTAGCCGCCCGTCGGCAACGGGCAGGCCGCGCCGACGCGGTCGGAATCCGGGTCCGTCGCCAGGACGAGGTCGGCGGAGATCTCCGCGGCGTGCTGGAGCGCGAGGGCGAAGGCCGCCGGGCTTTCCGGATTGGGCGAAGGCACCGTCGGGAAACGGCCGTCGTGGTCGCGCTGTTCCTCGACGACATGGGGATCCAAGCCGACGCGGCGCAAGGCCGGCACGACCATGACGTCGCCCGTGCCGTGGAGGTTCGTGTAGACGACCTTCGGGGCGTGGCGGGAAAGGATGTCCGGATCGAGCACCAAGGCCGTCAGGCGGGCGAGGTACGCCTCCTCCGCGGCGGCGGGCACGGCCTGCACGCCCGCGAGGTCCTTCTCGAGATACGGTTCGACGTCGGCCAGGCCGATGGCGCCCACGTGCGCGACGATCGCGGCGTCGTCGGGCGGCGTCACCTGACCACCGTCGGCGAGGCAGCACTTGAAGCCGTTGTCGTGCGAAGGATTGTGGCTCGCCGTGATGACGACGCCGGCGTGGGCGCCGAGGTGGCGCACCGTGAAGCTCAGCTGAGGAGTCGAGCGCGCCCCGGCGAACAGGTAGGCCTCCCCGCCGAGACGGACCCAGGCCGAAGCCAGCAGCTCGGCGAAGTGGCGGGAGAAGTGGCGGACGTCATGGGCCACGACGAGCCGCGGCGCCGGCGTCTTGGCGGAAACCTGCCGCCAGAGCCCCAAACCGGCCCGGAGGACGTTGAAGTCGTTGAGGCAGGCCGAGCCGACGGCGGCGCGGACCGGGAGCCCGGCGGCGTCCAGCTCGTTGGCGGCGCTGACGCGACCGACGGTCCGTCCGCGCATCCCGCCCGTGCCGAAGGCGATGCCCTTGTAGAAGCGGTCCTCGAGCTCGGCCCAAGCGCCCTGGGCCGCGAGATCGGCCAGGGCCTCGACGGCGGCCGGGGGGAGAGCCCCCGATTCCAACCAGGCCGAGGCGTTGGTCAGGGCGGCGGCGGAAAGCTGGCCCTTGGATTTGGCCGCCTTGAGGGCGGCAAGGACGGAGGCGGTGGCGCTCATGAGCCCCGGAGTGTTGGGGTCTGGCGAACCGGCACAAGCCCGGAGCACGGGGGGGAGGCGGGGGTTGACACTGGGCGGACGTTGGCAAGGGTTGAACCCCCATGGCCGAAGACAGCTCCCAGAAGCGTCCCCCCAGCGACGACGACCGCAACTTGGTGGTCGTAGACGAAGATTTCGCGAACGCCGATGCGGAAGACCGCCTCTGGCTCTTCTGGGAACGCAACAAGTCCTTGATCGTCCGCGGAACCACGGTGGTCGTCCTCGCCATCATCGCCGCCATCGGCTTCCACTTCTGGAAGGAAGCCCAGCGCGAAGAGCTCGGCCAGGCCTACGTCGCTTGCCAGGACGAAGCCGCCCGCCGCGCCTTCGCCGCCGCCCATCCCGGCGAACCCCTTGCCGCCGTCGCCTTGCTTGAAGTCGCCGACGACCTCCGCAAGGCCAACAAGCTCGAAGAGGCCGCCAAGGCCTATGACGCCGCCGGCAAGGCCGCGTCGGGCGACACCAAGGCCGGCAAGGCCGTCGCCGTCCGCGCCCGCCTCTACGCCGCCCTGTCCCGCCAGGAACTCGGCCAGCCCGACGCCGAAGCCGGCATCGTCGCCGTCGCCGAGGACAATTCCGCGCCGGACACCCTGCGTGGCTACGCGATGTACGTGCTCGCCAACCTCGCCCTGACGAAGGGAGACAGCGCGGCCGCCGCCAAGTGGGTCAACCTCATGGACAAGCGCCTCAAGCCCAACCATGTCTGGGCTTCGGACAAGAGCTGGCTCGTCCGCTCCGAACCCTCGTTGCTCACCCCCGTGGGCGCGACCCCCGCGACCCCCGCGGGCAAGTAAGGCCTGATGTCCGACGCCGCGCCGCAGCCGGAGGCCGCCGTGGCGGCCGAACGCCTGACCAAGCGGTACGGTTCCCTCACGGCCATCGAAGACCTCACGTTCTCCGTCGCTCCCGGAGAGGTCGTCGGCTTCCTCGGCCCCAACGGCGCCGGGAAGTCGACCACGATGCGGATCCTCTCCGGCACGATGGCCGGCACGTCGGGCCGGGCTTCGATCTGGGGCGTCTCCGTCGCGCTGCATCCCGCCGAAGCGAAGCGCCACATGGCGTACATGCCGGAGAACAACCCGCTCCCCGAAGACCTCCGCGTCGAGGAATACCTCCGCCTCCGCGCGCGGCTCAAGGACGTCGCCCCGGACCAGGTCGATGCGCGCGTGGCCAAGGTCATGGAGGATTGCGACCTCGTGCGGCGAGCCTCCGGTCGCCTGATCGGCCAGCTTTCGAAGGGCTTCCGCCAGCGCGTCGGCATCGCGGACGCCATCCTCGCGCAACCTAAGGTGGTGATCCTCGACGAGCCGACGATCGGCCTCGACCCGCACCAGATCCTCGGCATCCGCGACCTCATCCGTTCCCTGCGCGGGCGGATGGCCGTTCTCATCTCCAGCCACATCCTGCACGAGGTCGAGCAGGTGTGCGACAAGGTCGTCATCATCAACCGCGGCCGCCTCGTAGCCCAAGGCCGCACCGACGACCTGCGCCGCGAGCTCCTGCCGCACGTCGGCTTCACCGTCGTCGCCAAGGCCGCCCCGTCCGAGCTGGCCGCGCTCTGCGCCGCGTCCGACCCCGCCGCCGAGGTCGACGCCGGGACGCCCGTCGACGGCGGCTGGACCCGCTACCGGGTCACCCTGCCGGCCGGGTCGCCCGCGCGCGAGACGCTCGCCGCCGGGCTCATGCGGGCCGGCCTGCCGCTCCGCGAGATCGCCGAGGAACGCTACGGCCTCGAGGACATCTTCCTCGCCGCCACCCGCCGCAGCCCGGCGGACGGACGCCGCCCCTGACCATGCGCCATTTCCGCACGCTGCTCGCGCACGAACTGCGCTCCGCCCTGCTCTCCGGCAACACCTGGGCGTCGGCCGCGCTGTTCCTCGCCCTGATGGGCGGCATCCATTTCTTCGCGCTCCTCGAATGCAGCCGCGCGCCGCAGCCCTGGACGCCCGTCGAGGCGACGTTCCGCCTCTTCTGGCTGCCGCTCCTCTGCGTGCTCCCGCTGCTCACGATGCGCAGCTTCGCCGAGGAACGCCGCAGCGGCACGCTCTCGGCGCTCCTCACCACGCCGGCGAGCACCGCCGCCATCGTGTGGGCGAAGTTCCTCGCCGCCTGGCTGACCTGGGCGGCCTTCTGGTGCGCGTTCCTCGCGTTCCCGTGGATCGTGCAGGCGCGTCTCGGCACGGCGGGCGACCAGCGCCTCGGCGACCCCGCGACGCTCTTCGGCGGCCTCTGCTTCGTGCTCGTCAGCGGGCTGCTGCACGTCGCCTTGGGCATCCTCTGCAGCTGCCTCACGCGCAGCGCGGCGCTCGCGGCGCTGCTGACCTTCATCTGCCTGCTCGGCCTCACCGCGATCGGCGGCGCGATGGAATCGCTCCCGATCGAAAGCTGGTCGTGGCTCGGTTGGCTCCGCGAACCCGCCGCGCACCTGCGCACCTTCGGCCACCTGCAGGATTTCGCGGGCGGGATCCTCGACTCCCGACCCCTCGTGCTGTACGTCACCGGGATGATGCTCGCGCTCGGGCTGTCCGTCCTCGCCGTGGAGGGCCAGGAATAGCATGGCCCCCCTCCGCGACGACTTCGGTTCCGTCCGGCCCGTCCGCCGGCTCAACCGCCTGACCCAGGCGCTGCTGGCCATCGGCCTCGCGGTGACCGTGAACTACCTCGCCTCGCAGACCGAGTTCCGGTTCCGAGAGGACCTCACCTGGGACCACCGCCACTCGCTCGCGGCCGAATCCGCCGAGACCGTGCGCGTCGCCGGCCGCAAGAGCCCGGTGGGCGACAAGCAGAACCGCAACTGGGTCCGCGCCCTCGTCCTGGCGGACAACTTCGGCGAAGCCGACGCCGGCCTCCGCGCCCAGCTCGGCAAGCTCCTCGAGGCCTACAAGCTCGAGGCCTCCCGCGCCGGCGGCGAATGGTTCAACGTCCTCCAGGTCAGCAACGGGCTGAACCAGGAGATCCTCTCCGAGGTCGCCGCCCGCCACGGCCCGCCCGGCCGCAACATCGCGCTGATCCTCACCTGCGGCACGCGGGCGAAGTTCGTCACCCTCGCCGAGCTCATCGACGTCAACGCCGCCAAGGTCGCGACCTTCCGCGGCGAGGAAGCCGTGACCTCCGCCTTGCTGGAGGTCACCGAGGACCGCCCGGCCGTCTGCTACGTCACGCGCGGCCACGGCGAACTCGGGCTCGCGGACACCTCGCCGCTGCGCGGCCTCTCGCAGCTCTCCCGCCAGCTGCGCAACCGCAACTTCATCCTCCGGGAGCTCGACCTCCCGACCGCCTCCGAAGTCCCCCGCGACGCCGCGATGGTCCTCGTCGCGGGGCCGCAGGCGGCGTTCTCCGCCGCCGAGGCCGAACGCCTCCGCAGCTACCTCTACGACCGCAACGGCCGCGTACTCGCCTTCCTGGAGCCCGGCCGCGAGCACGGGCTCGACGCCGTGCTCTCCGAGTGGGCGATCTTCTCGCCCGACGCCCTCCTCCAGGAGAACGACCCGTCCTGCCGCACGGCCGACGGGGACATCGCCGTCCGCCTGCTCGCGGAGAAGGCCCACCCGCTCACCCGCGTGCTGCGCGAGCAGGACCTGCCCCTCGTCGTCAGCCGGGCCCGCCCGGCGCGCTTCGACGAAGGCAGCGCCCCCGACAGCACGTTGTCCGTCACTCCGCTGGTGTTCTCCTCCAACGTCCGCAACGGCGCCATGCTCTCCTGGGCCGAGACCGACCCCCAGCGCCGTCCGGTGCGTTTCGACCCCGAGCGCGACCATGCCGGCCCGGTCTGCATCGCGGCCGCGGCCGAGCGCGCCGCAGGGATCCGCAAGGGCGCCGGCAGCATCGGCGGCCGGCTCATCGTGGTCGGCAGCACGGACCTCGTCTCCAACGCCCGCCTCAACCGCGGCGGCAACCAGGCCTTCGTGACCCAATGCGCGGCCTGGCTCTCGGACCGCGACCGGGCGGTCGCCCTCCCGGCGCGCGCCGCCGGCGTCTACCAGGTGAACGCGACGGCCGCCGATTTCTGGGCCTTGGCGCTCCGGTTCGGCGCGGTTCCCTTGCTGATGCTCGCAGTCGGGCTTGCGGTTTCCGTGTGGCGTCGCAGAAGTTAAGGGTCTCATGCGGATCGCCCGCACCACCCTGGTCCTGATCCTGGCCAACCTCGTCGCTTTCGGCCTGGTCTGGCGGGCCACCTCCGCCCATCGCCAGGCGGCCACGACGCAGGACCTCCTCTTCCCCGCCGCGCTGGCGAAGCTCGAGCTCGCCGACGCCGGGCAGAAGCTCGTCCTCGAGAAACGCGCGAGCATGTGGCGCATCACCGCGCCGATCGAATGGTCCGCCAACCTCTGGGCCGTGCAGCGCCTGCTCGACGAGGTCCGCTTCATCGACGGAGACAAGGGCTTCGCGACGGCCGAGACCAAGGCCGCCGGCGGCAGCCTCGCCACCTACGGGCTCGCGACGCCGCGCTGGACGCTGCGCGCGACCTCTGAGGCCGGCGTCGCGGTCGAAGTGAAGATCGGCGAGAACAAGGATACCCGCCGCCTTTTCCTGCTCACCCCGGACGGCAGCCGCATCATCCCGCTGGGCGACGCGATGGCCGCGGCCCTCGAGGCCAAGCCCGAGAGCTACCGCGTGGACAGGATCTTCGAGATCCCCGACTTCGAGGTCCGCACCGTGACCGCGCGCCTGCGCCTGAAGGACGGCGACGTCGTCACTTCGCTCTCCTTCGAGGAACGCACGCGGCCCGGCCGCCGCAACCAAGGGCCGGAATGGCGCTTCGAGGCTCCCTTCGACGCCTTGGCCGACCCGGACCGCGCGACGAAGGCCATCGCCGAGCTCGCCAACCTGCGCGCGGTGAAGTTCGCCGATGCCCCCGAAAGCGAGACCGGCCTGGCCACGCCCGAGCTGCGCCTCGGCCTGGAAGGCAGTTCGCGTCGGCAGGTCCTGCTCGTCGGCAAGCCCAAGGCCGGCAGCCCCGCCCAACGCTGGGCCAAGCTCGAGGACAACTCCTCGCTCTTCCTGGTCGAAGGCAAGGCGCTCGCCGAATGGGAGAACCCCAAGGCCACGCTCGCTTCGGCGCGCCCAGCGGACTTCGATCCCGAGCTCGCGAGCGGCCTGACGATCACCTCCGGCGGACGCTTCATCACCCTGCACCGGCTCGACGCCACCGGCGCCGAGCCGCGCTGGGAGATCCCCGTCGCGCCCGGTTCCACCGCGACCAAGCGCCGCGAAGCGGACGGCAAGCTGACCCGGGAGTTCCTCACCGCGTTGACGCGCCTGCGCGCCTCGCTCGGCGGCCCCGCCTCGACCCCGACGCTCGTGCCCGCCGCGCTGCTGCCGGCCGAGGCGACGCACAAGGTCGAGGTCGAGTTCGGCGGCGACCGTCTGACGCTGTCCTTCTACCCGCCGGCCGCAGGCTCCGCGCCCGGCACCCTGCTCGTGCACCAGAAGGGCTCGCCGCTCGCCGCGGCCTGCGACGTCTCGCTGCTGCGCAACGCGCAGGCGGCGGTCGACCCCAAGGCCTGGCGCAACCGTGGCCTGACCGAGCTCGCCGCCGGCGCCAAGGTCACGGGCCTGCGCCTCACGGAACGCGCCGACGGCAAGGCCCTCGGCGAAGCGCGCCTCGGGCCCGACGGCAACTGGGCCGGTACGGGCCGCCTCGACCCCGCCAGCAGCCGCCGCCTCGCGGGCGCGCTGATGCAGGTCCGCGCCACCGAGTTCCCGACCCGCGACATCGGCGCGGGCGAGTTCCGCTACGAGCTCCGCGTGACCGACCAGGCCGCCGCCGGCGCCACGGGCGCGAGCGAGACCTTCCGCACCTACCTCTGCACGGCGCCGCTGAACCGGTCGGCCGTGCTCGTGCGCGACGAAGCCGACGGGGATGACTTCCTCCTTGAGGCCTCGCTCGCCGAAATCCTCATCCCCCTGCTCGGATCGGATGGGCGATGAGCAAGCCGCCCGCAGTCTCCTCCTTCCGTAGGTTCCTGCGAGGCCTCCTTCTCATCGGCCTCGGACTGCTCCTGCCGCTGCAGCTCGCGCTCCTGTGGCTGGCGTCGCACGACGGACCGGTCCGGCTGCCGACCGCCGTCGTCGAGGCGCTCTCCGCGCGGCTCGCGCACCAAGGCCTCCGCCTACAGGCGCGGGACCTGTGGATCCTGCCGGACCAGTCCCTCGCCGCCGACGACCTCACGCTCGAGGTCATCGGCCTCACCGGCGAGGTCTTCACCGCGGACCGCGCCGAGATCGGCGTCGCGCTCCCCGACCTGCTGGCCGGCCGCGTGACGGCGACGCGCCTCCGCGTCCGCGGCGGCAAGCTCTGGTGCCCCGCCTCGGTCTCCGGTCTCGGACAGAGCCGCCTGCTCGCCGAGGACATCCGGCTCGAGGCGCGCCGCGAAGGCCGCTGGCTGATGGTGCCCTCGCTGCTCGCGCGTTCGGGCAAGTTCGCGGCGACGTTCCATGGCGAGCTCCCCGCGGCGCTCGTGCAACGCGGGGCCGAAGCGGGGGCCGGCGGCGAGACCGAAGGCACGCCGCAACGCGTCGCGCGCGGCCTGCGCCTCATCGAGGACGTGCTGCTCGTCGCCGATCGTTCCGGCGGCGCCTCCCTTTACCTCGAGGCGAAGGGCGAGGCCGAAGGCGGCGCCAGGCTTTCCGGCCACGCGGTCCTCGGCAACGACTGGTCGCAGGAAGGCCTCGGCCTGATCCAGGCCCGCGAGCTGCTGGTGCAGGGCGGCGCCGCGCTCGACGCCCACGGCCAGGTGCGGACGTGGCGCGCGCAGGTCGCGGCCAAGGACCTGTCGTTCCGCCAGGCCTCGGCCCACCGCCTGACGCTGCAGCTCGACGGCACCTCCGTGCTCGCCGAAACCCAAGGTCGCCTCTCGCTCGACCAGGTCGCGATCGGCGCGTTCACCGGCCTCGACGTCCGCACGACGCTCACGCGCACGCTGTCGCCGACGGGCGTCGCCAGCCTCCGCGCCCGCTTCCGGGCGGTGACCGCGGCCAGCAGCCTCGATGGCCTAGCCGTCTGGACGCCGGCGGCCGAAGGCCGGACCGGCGACTTGTTCACCGTCCGGATACCGGATGGTCAGGTCGCCGCCGAAGACCTGCGGCGCGCGCTCCCGACCTTGCCGCAGGCCTTGGCTCCGGTGGACGGCGACCTCTCGGGCGTCCTCAACGTCGCCGATGTGGCGATCGCCAAGGACGCGGACGGGTGGAGCGCCGAGGGCACCGCGAGCTTCAGCGGACTGCAGGCGCTGGGCCTGTCGCCGCATGCGATCAACCCGGAGCAGGAACTGCCTTTCTCCGCGCGCTTCTCCTTCGTGCCGCAACGCGCGCCGTACGCCCTGCAGCTGCGTGACCTGCGGCTGGCGAGCGTGGGCGGCGAAGCCGATTTCTCCCTGGACCCTGGCGGCCCCTTCGCGTTGCGCCTGCGCGGCGAACTCCAGCCTTCGGCGCTCGACCAGCTGCTCGGGGATTGGTGGACGGGCCTCTGGAAGCTCTTCAAGGCGAGCCATCGGCCCTACGCGACGATCGACGTCGCCAGCCACTGGGGCGACCACGCCAGCGAGGTCCGCGGCCGCGTCCGTCTGGAGGACTTCACCTTCATGCGCGCGCCGTTCCGTTCGGTCGACGTGCTCGTCGACGCCGACGCGAAAGGCACCCGCATCGGCCTGCATCGGTTGAGCGGCCCGTCGGCCGAGGATGGCCATCTGGACGGCACCGCGACCTGGGATTGGTCGAAGCCAGGACCGGCGGCGGGACCGGTCGTGCAGCTGCATGGCAACCTGCAGCCTTGGATCGCCGCCACGTGCGCGAGCCCCGAGTTCGGCGAAGCCCTCCGCGGCCTGCGCCTGCCGGCGGAACACACCTTGACGCTCGACGTCCGTCCCAGCGGCAAGGACCTCGCGGTACGCGCGCAGGCGAACTGCGGCGGGGCGTTCACCGCCTGGGGCGTCGCCAGCCGGGGCCTCACCCTGGAGATGACCAGCCATGAGCGACAGCTGGACGTCACCGCCGGTCTCGCCTTGGCCGACGGCCAGGCGACGCTGGCCATCCACGGTGATCCGCTGAAGGATTCGAAGGTGGAACTTGCCCTCAAGGGCTGCGACCCGAAGAAAGTCGCGAAGATCGTCGAGCAGTTCGACCAGGCCGCGCCCCCCGCGGCCGCCGCGGTCCCCGCCAAGGCCGACGAGAAACAGTCAGCCCCGGGCAAACTCGACCTGAAGTTTGCCGGCCATATCGACCTCAGCCACCCTCGCCTGCTCAAGGGCCGCGGGAACTTCGAGTTGACCGACCCCGACCTCAAGCGCGTCCGCCTGCTGGGCGGCCTGTCGACCTTCCTGGAGGCCATCGGCATCAAAGCGACCTCCTATGACCTGACCCAGGCCTCGGGCCAATTCGGGTGCCTAGGGGGGAAAGCCTATTTCCCTGACCTGACCTTCAAGGGTCCCGATGCCCGGCTAGCCCTCGCCGGGGAAGTCGACCTGCTGGCCTCGACACTCGAATTCGAAGGCGACTTCTCGATTCCCAAAAAGGAGGGGTTCAACCCCCTGGATTACCTGAATATCAACCGAGCCTTCCTGAGCCTGAGCCGGGTGCGCATCAAGGGCCCCCTCGCCAACCCGGAAACAAGCTCTTTGGCCAAGCTTTCTGACATACTTAAAGTGAACAAGGATAGCGACTTAGGAAAGATACCCCCCTCCCTTCTGGAATGAGGGTTGATTTGCCCCCCTGACCCGCTGTATCTGTGAGGTCCACCCCCCTTACGGAGGACATTACCTTGGACCTAAATAAGATTAAACAAGTCGTGGATTTGATGAAGAAGTCGGACCTGTCCGAATTCGAGATCCAGGACCAGGAATTCAAGCTGCGCATCAAGCGCGACCTCCCCGGTCGTGCCGTTGCCCCGGCCCCGGTCGCGGTCGCCGCGCCGGCACCCGCCCCGGTAGCCGCCGCCCCGGCCCCGGTCGCTGCGCCGGCCGCCGCCCCCGCCCCGGCCGCCGCCGACCCCAACGTCAAGGTCATCACCTCCCCGATGGTCGGCACCTTCTACGCGACCCCCTCGCCGGAAAACCCGCCCTTCGTCGCCGTCGGCTCGCCCGTCAAGGTCGACACCGTCGTCTGCATCATCGAAGCCATGAAGGTGATGAACGAGATCCAGTCCGAGATCGCCGGCACGGTGGTCGAGTGCCTCGTCGCCAACGGCACGTCCGTCGAGTTCGGCCAACCCCTCTTCCGCGTGAAGGTCGGTTGATCGCCGAATCCCGAGCATGAACAAGATCCTCATCGCCAACCGCGGCGAAATCGCCCTGCGCGTCATCCGCGCTTGCCGCGAACTGGGCATCAAGACCGTCGCGGTCTACTCCCAGGCCGACGAACAGTCCCTGCACGTCCAGCTGGCCGACGAGGCCGTCTGCATCGGGCCCGGCCCCAGCAAGGACTCGTACCTCCGCGAGGACCGCATCATCTCGGCCGCCGAGATCACCAACGTCGACGCCATCCATCCTGGCTACGGCTTCCTCTCCGAGCGCGCCGGCTTCGCCGAGAAGTGCGCCGCCGCCAACATCAAGTTCATCGGTCCCCGCCCCGAGGCCATCCGCCTCATGGGCGACAAGGCCGTGGCCCGCCAGACGGCCGCCAAGGCCAAGGTCCCCACGGTCCCCGGCTCCGACGGCCCCGTCGACAACCAGCGCGAAGCCATCAAGGAAGCCCAGCGCATCGGCTTCCCCGTCATCATCAAGGCGGTCGCCGGCGGCGGCGGCAAGGGCATGCGCATCGTGCACAACGCCGCGGCCTTCGCCAAGGAGTTCGAAAGCGCCCGCAGCGAAGCCGAAAAGGCCTTCGGCAACGGCGCGGTGTACATCGAGAAGTACATCGAACAGCCCCGCCACATCGAGTTCCAGATGCTGGCCGACGAGCACGGCAAGGTGCTCCACCTCGGTGAGCGCGACTGCTCCGTGCAGCGCCGCCACCAGAAGCTGATCGAGGAGTCCCCCTCCCCCTTCCTGACCCCCAAGCTCCGCGAGGAGATGGGCAAGGTCGCCGTCCGTCTCACCGAATCCATCGGGTACCACAACGCCGGCACCATCGAGTTCCTCGTGGATCGCCACGGCAAGTTCTACTTCATGGAGATGAACACGCGCATCCAGGTGGAGCACGGCGTGACCGAAGAGGTCACGGACATCGACCTGGTCCGCCGCCAGATCCTCATCGCCTGCGGCGAGAAGCTGGAGCTGAACCAGAAGGATATCAAGATCACCGGCCACGCCATCGAGTGCCGCATCAACGCCGAAGACCCGGCCCGCAACTTCACGCCCAGCCCCGGCACCATCGGCCTGTACTACACGCCGGGCGGCCATGGCGTCCGCGTCGACTCGCACTGCTACTCGGGCTACACCATCCCGCCGAACTACGACTCGATGGTGGCCAAGCTGATCTCGGTCGGCGCGAACCGCCAGAAGGCGCTCGACCGCATGCACCGCGCGCTTTCCGAGTACATCATCCGCGGCATCCACACCACCATCCCGGTGTGCCGTGCGATCATGAAGGACCCGGTCTTCCGCCAGGGCGGCGCCACGACGAAGTACCTCGAGGACTTCTTCGAACGCACCCCGAAGGAACTGTGGTCGGCCGCGCCCCTCACCTGAGGACGCGCCCTGCCTGATGAGCGCACCGTCGCGCCCGACCCCCGCCGCCACCGCCCGCCTCAAAACGGGCGGTGATTGTTTACGCTTCGCGAACAAGCTGCTGCGCTCCGCGGACGTCGCCTACGGCCAAGGCTTCCTCGATGAGCAGGAGGAATCCCTGACCCTGATGGGCGCCGCCACGGGGCTCGCCTGGGAACGCCTGCCTGAATGCTTCGGGCGGTCCCTGACGGCGGCCGAGAAGGCCAAGTTCCTCGCGCTGCTCGAACGCCGCGTCTTCGAACGCATCCCCACGGCCTACCTGGTCGGCGAGGCTTGGCTCGGCGGGCTGCGCTTCCGGGTCGACGAGCGGGTCATCGTCCCGCGCTCCTACTTCGTCGAGCTGATCCCCGAAGCCATCCCTCGCTGGCTCCCGCCGACCGAGAAGGTCAAGCGCGTGGCCGACGTGTGCACGGGCTCGGGCTGCCTCGCCATCCTGCTGGCGAAACGCTTCCCGCAGGCGAAGGTCGACGCGACGGACCTCTCGGCCGACGCCCTCGCGGTGGCCAAGCTGAACGTGGCCGACCACGGCGAGGCGAAGCGCATCAAGCTGCACGAGACGGACACGATGACGGCGCTGCTGGGCGGCCCGAAGTTCGACCTCATCCTCAGCAACCCGCCCTATGAGCCCGAAGGCATCTACCGGCGCCTGCCCGCGGAATTCAAGAAGGAGCCGAAGGGCTCGCTGGTGTCCGGCAAGGACGGACTCGACGTGATCCGCAAGCTGCTCGCGCAGGCCGCGGAGCTCCTCCAGCCCCACGGCGTGCTGGTCATCGAGGTCGGCGGGTTGCGCGACGCGATGCACAAGGCCTGGCCGAAGCTGCCGATGCTCTGGTTGCCGACGGCCGACGGGCTCGACTGCGTGGTGCTGATCCAGGCGGCCGACCTCCAGTCGCTGGCGCCGGCGTCACCACGCGCGCGGCGCGGGCGCTGACTCCAGCCGGTCCTGCGTGGCCGGAGGCAGCTTGGGGAAGAAGTCCAAGCCGGTCAGGGCCTCGAGCTTGCGGATGCTCACGACGTAGCGCGTGAGCTCGCGGTCGCGCCAGTTCTCCTCGTGCGGCACGAGGTAGGCGATGGCGCGGATGCCGCGCTGCTCCTTCTCGTATTCGGAGACGACCATCCAGAAGGCATCCGGCACGGGGAGCCGGCCGACCTTCTTCGCCGGCGGCTCCGCGAAGACCGGGCCGACCTGCACCCAGACGGTGCCGTAGCGTTCGACGTAACGGTGGACGATGCGCTGTTCGAGGTCCTTCCAGAGGCCGGCGTTGAGCGGGTGCAGCTGCGGGACCACGTTCGACAGCAGGAAGGTCTCCTTCTGCGCCTCCTCGCCGTAGCAGACGGAGATCGCGTAGTTGGGCGCGAGGTGGCCGCGGTCGTACCCGGAGCGCACGTACTCGCCGGTCGTGACGCGGGCCGTCGTGCGGAGGTCGGGCTTGAAGGCGGCCGGTCGCTCCAGGTGGACGTCGCGGTACGGGAAGACCCGGTAGGAGGACCAACGCGCGGAGGGCAGGCTTTCGTCGTAGCCGACGCTGTAGCCCTTGTTGGCCAGATGCCGCAAGCCGCGGCGATCCACCGGTTCGCCATACGGAGCGGTCGCGTCGCGGTCCGGCTCCGGCGCCGGCACGACGTCGCCCTTCACCGCCTCGGTGCCGTCCGCGAACCGGTCGAGGGCGCCGACGACCTTGTCGGGCGTCATCCCATCCTCGCGCACGCCATCGACGACGTTGAGCACCTGGTGCTCGATGGCCATCTTGCCGGGACGGTCGGACAGCCCGTACACGACGCAGAGCACCGCGAGGCAGGCGCAGGCTGCGACCGTGAACCACCCGAGGACCTGAAGCAGCCTACGCATCGTCACTTCGGCAGGTAGAAGCACTGCCACGCCCAGTGCAGGGCCAGGAACGCGATGAACAGCCGACGCAGCAGCCGGTCGCCGCGCTCGTCGGTCGACAACCGCAGACGGAGCGAAGCGCCGCGCAGCCAGAAGAACGCGGAATAGAGCGTCCAGGCCGCGCCCGCCATGACGAGCAGGAAGAAGCCCGGATGGAACTTGAGCGCCTCGAGGAAGTTCAGGTGGACGAGTTGGCGCGCGCAACGAGTGCCGCCGCAGCCGAGGCACGGCAGGCCCGTGTATTCATGGAAGAGGCAAGGCGGCAACTGGATGCCCGTCTGGAACCAACCCCACGCGAAGAGCGCCCCGCCGAGGAACACCAGCGGCCAGACGAACTCATGGTTGAGTTCGCCGGGGAACGCGGGCCGACGGACGAGACGGATGGCCACGGCGCGCGCCTGACTAGAAGCCGCGTCCGAGCTTGGCGAGCTTCATGAAGAACAGGAGGTAGGCTGAGCAGCAGAGGCATCCGGGGATGACCACCACGGAGAGCAGCACCTTCCACCACTCGATCTTATGGACGCGGGAAAGCGCGATGACGTTCACCACGACCTGCCAGGGCATCGCGACATAGTTCACGCAAGGGATGCAGGTGAGCGGGAAGAACGCTCCGTTGACGTACGAGTTCGCGCGGTAGCTCCCGGCGTAGCCGCCCTTCGGGCCCCACGGCAGGAGCAGGACATGCAGGATCGCGCTGCCGACGAACTGGCCGACAGGCAGCAGCAGGTAGAGGCAGAACAAGCCGCCGCCCAAGATCGCGACCGCCGCCCCGACGCTAAGCTTGGCAAAGGGATTCGCCGCCCCGGCGCCGAAGTTCTCCAGGAAACCGGAGCCCATGGCGGAGAAGAGCGCGGCGTAGATGACGAACAGCAGGAGGAAGCCGGGCAAGGCCGTGACGTAGTTGAACACCAGAGGTCTGGTCATGCTGCCCTCGGGACGGAGCTGGTCGAACGTCCGCACCGGCTCGGTCGCGACCTCGCGGATCGTGGCGAACAGGTTGCCCAAAGACGCCCCGCGCTCCCACGACGGCGTCGGCTCCGTCGACGGCGGAAGCGAGGCGTCGGACGGCGCGTCGGGGATGGCAAAAGCGGCGAACTCGGGCCACTGGCTCAGCGGCGACCACGCGGCCATGCCTTCGCGCCAACCGTGGTCGCTCGGCAGGAAGCGGCCGGTACGGAGGCCTTCGGCGACCTCCTCGGGGCTGAAGACACCGAACTGCTCGGGCGGACGGGCGACATGGATCTGCATGGCTCATGCGTATGCGGCCGGCGTAGGGACGGCAAGCCTACGTGCTCGCCTAGCCCTCAAGCCCGAGACATGGCACCGGCAAACAGGGCAGCGACGCTGCAGCCGCAGCAACAGGCGAACAGGAAATAGGCGAGCACGGCGGAGCCGACGACAAGCCACGGATTCACGCGTAGCGCCCCGCCAACCGCCCGGGCGTAGATGACCAGGAACGGGACCATGAGCACGTAAGAGAGGAACGACTGGAAAAGGCCGGGGGGCAGGAGCGAGGTCGCGATGAAGACCACCGACCCAAGGGAGGTCGCGAGCATGGAAGCGATGGCCGTACGACCGAAGGCGAGCGGCTTACAAGACCGCACGCCGAAGACGCCCAAGAGACGCAAGGCCAGCCATTGAAGGAAACCGGTGATGAGCTGGAAGAACGGTGCGAAGAGCACCAAGGCAGACGTCTGCAGGAACACCTCCACGATCCCCTTCGGCTTGGTCGAGAGAAGATAGTTCCCGAGCGCGCGGAGGAGTTCGCCCATCGGACCGGGGACCTGCCCCGCCGCCTTGAGGATTTCCGCGCCCGACTTCACCATGACCGCCGCGATCTGATTCGCGTAGACGATGCCGCCAAAGACCGTGAAGACCGAAACCATCGCCATGAAGACCCAGGCCAACTGCAACGATGATCCGAATTCCAACCGTGCCGTGCTGAGGACTTCAGCCGGACGGACAAGCATGGACACGAACGAATCCCATGCTGAGCGCAACGAGCGCGCCATCTCCCATGGCAACTGCGAAGCGGCCGGCAAAGGGGCCGCCCCCGAAGGCTCAGCAGGAGCGGCCGGCGAGCCCGAAACCACACCGGCGAATTCAGTCCATTGGCTCAGCGGCGACCACGCGGCCATGCCTTCGCGCCAACCGTGGTCGGTCGGCAGGAAACGGCCGGTGCGGAGGCCCTCGGCTACTTCCTCCGGGCTGAACACACCGAACTGGGTGGGCGGACGGGCGACGTGAATCTGCATGCGGATAGTCCTGCGGAAAGCCCACGGGGCCGCAAGTCCGCACCCGTCCTCAGCGCATGAAGTTACGGCTGAAAGACCAGAAGGCCACGCCGAGTCCGGCGCAGCACCCGACGCCGCCGACGAGGGTCAGCGCGATGAAGCCACGCCACGCGGGCTCACGGTGGGCATGGCCGAGGGCCAGACCCAACAGACAGAAGCCCCAGAGCGGGGCGACGCAGGCGACCCCGGGCACCACGGCGACGAAACAAAGCGCGCCGAGCACATAGGCCACGGTGCGGAAGCTGCGGCGCCAACCGCCGGCCCCGCCGCCGGCCACCCGGAGGAGGCCCTGTAAGACGAAAGCACCGACAAAGGCGGCCAAGAGCAGGGCCACCGGGTACACCGCCAAGGCGCGTAGGAAATAGGTGAGGTTGAAGATCGCCGGGGCGGCCGCTTCCTTCATCCCGAAGGCCGCGAGGAACGCCGGGCGGAAGCTCACCAGCAGGCTCCACAGCGGGAACCCGACCGCGATGGCGGCGAGGCTCGACCAAACCAGCCACTGCAGCGGGGCGCGCAGGCCATCATCGCCTGCTGCGGAGAACGTGGCCGCTGGGCGGAACAGCACGGCCCGGGCCGTGCGGCTGAAATCGCCGAGGCGCGGCCAGGCGGCCCAACGCGTCAGCGCGGCTTCCCAGGGCAGCAAGGGCGGCGGCGCGGCCAAGGAGGCCCCGGCGCTGATCCCGCTCGCGAACTCCGGACGCGCGCGCAACGGCAGCCACGCGGCCTCGCCCTCTCGCCAGGACAGCACGTCGGGCGATAGGCGACCCGTGGCCAAACCCGCCAGGACCTCGGAGGCATCCCGTACCCCCAGAGCCTGACCTCGGTCGGCGAGATGGTAGTGGTCGGAGGACATGGGCGGGGAAAGTGGCGAGGGGGGCGGGACTCGAACCCGCGACCGGCGGCTTAGAAGGCTGCTGCTCTGAATCCAGCTGAGCTACCCCCTCGTACGGACGAACCTAGGCGGCCGCCGAAAGAGGGGCAAGCCACCAGAAGACTAGCAGACCAGGTCTCTGAACTGGCTGAAATCGGCCGAGAGCCCGCTGGGCATGCCCTTGTTGATCACCGAAACGGCGTCATGGGAATGCAGCGACTCCAGGTGCGAACAGGCGATGACGAAGTCGCGTACGCGAGCATCGTGGTCGAACTGCTCGAAGACGAGGCGGGCCGCGTCTTCGACGAACTTGGAATAAGCGCCGTTGAGCTCGGCGAAGGCCTGCTCGTCCTCGCGCTTCACCATGACCTGGGTCTCGGTGTGCAGGCCGGCGAGGCAGAGGTCCTTCATGTCCTCGACGAAGAGGGACTTGCCCGGCGAGACCTCGGCGATGACGCGGGCCTTCGAGCGCTGCGAATGCGGGATGCCGTAGGTGTCGCGCTCCTCACGGGCGTGCTCGGTCAGCTCGGCCGAACAGGGGCAGGCCGAAGAGTAGACGAAGTCGAAGTGGACGTAGCGGCGCAGGCGGTCGAGGTCGTCGATGGTGCCTTCGAGCGTCGCCTTGTAGTACTGCCAGCCCTCGAGGCCGGAGCGAAGGGACTTCTGGACGATCGGGTAGCGGAACTCGACGAGGATGCGGGCGCGGCTGCACTCGAGGTCCTTCTTGTAGCGCAGGAGGACCTCCTCGAGCAGCTCATGGGACAGCACGCGGTCCTTGAACTCGTAGAACGTGCGCATGATGCGCGACATGTTGATGCCCTTGCGGTCGGCGGCCAAGGAAACGGACCCCGTCACGGTGCACTCGAGCGGCACCGGCTTGCCGTCGCGTGCGACGACGAGCATCGGCATGCGGAAACCCGAGATGCCCACGTGCTGGATAGGTACGTTCGCGCCCTGGATCAGGGAGGCGTCCTTGTTCTGCATGTCCGGCAACGTCGCCCGGTAGGCGTCGTCCACCTTGAAGTTCCGGTCGTAGCGGCGCGAAAGGTCGCGGCTTCGGGCGGGCTGGTCGGCGCGGCGGCTCATGGAAGGGAGGGAGACGGAAAAGCCCGCCTTGGCAAACGGACTGGAAAGTTAACCCCTGCGCTGGAGCCACCTGCCGGATTTGAACCGGCGACATTCTCATTACGAATGAGATGCTCTACCAGCTGAGCTAAGGTGGCGGCGCAGAGGACAGCCCAACATGGGGAGGCCGGAACGGAAATCAAGCCTTGGCGTAGCCGGAATGCCCTCGCCTCCCCCGGAAAACGGGGCAGATTGGCCCTGCAACCTATGCGCGCCGCCCTTATCGCCCGCCAATTCGACGTCCAGGGAAGGCTCGTCACCGTCGAACCCTATGGCTCCGGCAACGTCAACGACACCTACCTGGCCATCTTCCGGACGACGTTCTCGGAGCAGCGTTTCATCGTCCAGCGCGTCCGCAAGGCCATCTTCCCCGACCCCGAGGCGATCATGCAGAACATGCGCGTCCTCACCGACCACTGCCACGCCAAGCTCGAGGCGGAGTCGGACCGCGCCGACCGCATCTGGCAGCTCCCCAAGATCATCCAGACCAAGGGCGGGGAGGATTGGGTGACCGACGCCAACGGCGACATCTGGCGCGCCATCTCGCAGATCGCCAGCGCCAACGCCTTCGAGAAGGTCCAGAACCCCGAGCACGCCTTCGAGGCGGGCATCGTGCTCGGACACTTCCACCGCATGGTCAGCGACCTGCCCTGCGACCAGCTCCGCTACGCCCTCCCCGGCTTCCACGTGACCCCCGGCTACCTCGCCAAGCTCGACGCGGCCTTGGCCACGCCCGAAGGCCAGGAGCGCGTGCAGGCCTCGCAGGAAGCCAAGCGGGCCCTGCGTTTCGTCGAGGAACGCCGCGCGCGCTGCAGCGTGCTCGAGAACGCGCTGAAGTCGGGCGAGCTCCGGCTGCGCACGACCCACGGCGACCCCAAGGTCGGCAACATCATGATCGACGCCGCCACGGGCCGCGGGACGTGCATCGTCGACCTCGACACCGTGCAGCCCGGTCTGGTGCATTACGACATCGGCGACGCCACGCGCTCGGCCTGCAACCCGGCCGGCGAGGACGCGGCGGACCTCGCCAGCGTGGTCTTCGACCTCGACCTGTTCACGGCGATCTACCGCGGCTACCGCGCGCATGCACAGGACTTCCTCAGCCCGGCCGACCTCAAGTACCTCTTCGACTGCATCCACCTGATCCCGCTCGAGCTCGGGATCCGCTTCCTCGCCGACCACGTCGCCGGAGACGTGTACTTCAAGGTCCGTTACCCAGGCCACAACCTGCGGCGCGCGCTCGTGCAGTTCAAGCTGGCCGAAAGCATCGAGGCCCGCGAAGGCGCGATCCGCAAGGTCCTCGGCGAAGGCTGACGATGGCGACGGCGACCCCCGAGACTCCTTGGATCCTGTGGCTGGCGGGCGCGGGGCTGGCCTTGCTCATGGCCCGGGGAGCCTGGCGGGGCTACCAGCGTGGCCCGCTACGCCAGCTTTCCGGGCCGATCGCCCTCTCCGTGGGGCTGGGCATCGGCTGGGCGTTCGGCCCCGAACTCGGCCACTGGCTCCTCCATGGGACGTCTTTCCCTTGGCTGATGCGCGGCGCAGCCGGGATACTTGGCCTGACGTGCCTCACGGGGCTAGCCGTCTATGGCTTGGCTTGGTGGTCGGGTAAACGCCCCGCCGGGGTCGACGAGGCGGAAAGTCCGGTCCTCGGAGCCATGATCGGGTGCTGGACCGGCCTATTGTATTTTTGCCTTCTGGTCCTCGCCCTCGCGACCGTTGCCTCCGTCCAGGAACTCATCGGGGGGCCGCAGGCCGCCCAGTCCCACCTCAGCATCCAGGCCCGGAACCAGATTGCCGACACCCCCGTCACGTCTTGGCTAAAGGAGTGGTCCCCCCTGCCGGACAGGCAAAGGCAGCTCATCATCCAGACCAGATTGTTGATGGCCGACGCCGAAGCCCGCAAACGCTTGATGGCCATGCCGGAAATGCGTGCCCTGGCCGCCCACCCAACCTTCTACCAAGCCTGGGAAGATAAAAAAGTTCGTGAGTTATTGAACAACAAGGACTTAAGTGGTTTCATTGACCACCCGAAAGTCCGGGCTGTTCTGGCGGATGAGGAATTCCAGAAACAGGCAGATTCCTTGGATTTACCAGCGATTTTCGACCGGGCCTTGGCTATTCACAAGTAATTCACAGCGGGTCTTTTTTTGTGGCAGAGGAAATCTGCTTCATTAGGTTTGAACCTCACTCCCCAAAACTATGAAGCAGATTTCCCTCCTCGCTGCCGCGTTGGCGCTAACCCTGAACGCCCAGGAGACCAAGCCGACCCTCGAGGTTGGCAAGGCTGCCGCCCCTGCCGCCGAGACCGCCAAGGCCGACCAGAAGTTCTTCGCCCAGGTCTGGACCGCCAACTCCCCCCAGGATTTCGTCAATTTCCAGCAGCGTATCCGCATCCTCGCCCAGCAGGTCGAGGAGTTCAAGCGCTCCCAGGTCTTCCTGGAAAACGCCCTGACCACCCCTGAGCGCGAAGCCCGCAGCCACGAGATCGCCGCCAAGCAGGCCAAGCTCCAGGCCGACAACGAGTCCATGGGTAAGCTCTACGGCGGCTTCAGCATCCTCCGCCCTTACCAGCTCGTCCCGACCAAGCTCCTCTTCCTGACCCCCCTCTCGAACGACGAGTTCACCAAGCTCTCGGCCGCCAAGGACTTCAAGCCTGAGTCCGTCCTCACGGTCGAAGACAAGAAGTTCCTCGTCCGCGACACCATCGCCGGCGCCGTCGAAGTCGAAACCTTCCAGGTCCTGCTCAAGCAGATCGCCGAAACCAAGGCCCAGCTCCAGCAGCTCATCGACCTCCAGCCCAAGCTGAAGACCGACGAGGACAAGAAGAAGGCCGAAGAAGCCGTCAAGGCCACCCAGGAGCGCGTCAACAAGCTCTCCGAGGAGTTCAAGAAGTCCCGCAACTTCGACTACCCCTCCGAAAACGGCACCATCCCGGCCGAAGCCAAGCTCTTCGTCCAGATCACCGAGGCCGAGAAGGCCCAGTTCGACAAGGCCAACGCCAAGCCCGAAGAGAAGAAGGCCGACGCCCCTAAGGTCGAAGAAAAGAAGTAATCCCTCTCTACCCCAACCCCTAACACCATCACACCATGACCACCGCTACCGACACCCCGGCCCCCCGCGTCGACAACAACCTGCTCCAGCACGACAACAAGGTCTTCCTGAAGTTCGTCACGATCAGCAGCCCTGATACGCTCGCCCGCTTCAACAACGACCTCAACGTGATGACGGCCCAGGCCCGCCGCATCCTCGAGCTCAACCAGCGCATCCAGTCCTCCCTCACCACCGCCGAGAAGGACGCCATCACCAAGCTCCGCGACGGCGAGCTCGCCGACTTCAACCAGAAGGACGCGATCTTCGAGAAGGTCTACGGCTTCAAGGTCGACTCCGTCGCCATCCGCCCGCACTTCATCCAGAACACCGCCATCCAGCTCATGACCCCCGTCACCGACGAGCAGGTCGCCGAGCTCCGCAAGAACCCCGAGTTCAAGGAAGCCGACATCCAGGCCCGCGGTAACACCAAGATGGTCGTCCTCTCCAAGGTCACCGGCGACCACATCCCGGTGCTGAACAACAGCATCGAAGTGATCCAGGTCCAGCAGAACACCATCCTCCAGCTCCGCGCCGCCGAACAGGCCGCCACCGATGAGGCCGCCAAGGCCCGCATCAAGGAAGAGCTCGCCAAGGCCACCGAAGTCCTGACCAAGAACGCCGAGTTCATGGGCAAGACCTACGGCGTGGTGACCAACAACCTCGTCTTCGACGTGCTGGAAGCCCACTTCTGGGTCGCCCTCACGCCCGACGAGCTGAAGGCCTACGTCGAGAAGAACCACGGCGCCGCCGCTGCCGCCGCTCCGGCCGCCATCGAAGCTCCGAAGGCCGACAAGAAGGACAAGAAGAACTCGTAAGAGTCCTTCCCTGCCCTTTCCCGACAAAGCCCGCCTTTCGGCGGGCTTTTTTTGCGCCTAGAAAAGTTCGCCCTGCTCAGGGCCAGGAGCGGGCTTGGGCTTCGGCGCGGCGCTCGGCTTGACCGGAACTTCAGCCGGCTGCGCGGCCGTCGGAGCGAGGCCATGCCGACCGAGATAACGACGCAACGTGGAGTGCATCTCCATGGCCTCCAGGAAGGCCGCCACGGCCTTGACGTCTTCCGCCGGGGGTTGTCCCGGCTCGAAGGCGAAATCGGTCCTGAAACGGACGAGCGAGAGGTTCGCGCGGATGCGGTCGGCCTCGCCCTTCACCTGCTCGCGGAAGCGCGCAGGTTCGATGGACTCGGCGGCGGCCAAGACGCCCTCGAGACCACCGTACTGCTGCAGCCACTTGACCGCGGTCTTCGGGCCGACGCCCTTGAGGCCGGGGATGTTGTCCGAGGTGTCGCCGACGAGCGCGAGATAGTCGGCGATGAGGGTCGGCGGGACGCCGAACTTCTCCTCGACCCCCGCAGCGTCCAAGCGGCGCCAGCCGGCCGCAGGATTGGCGGTCGGCGGCGGCGCGAGCTGGAGGACCTTCCCTCCCACGCATTGCCCGAAATCCTTGTCGGCGCTGACGATGATGCATTCGTCGCCCGCGGAGGACAGACGCTGCACCGCGGTGGCGATGAGGTCGTCGGCTTCGACGCCGCGCTCCTGCACGACCGCGAACCCCAGCAAGGCGGTGAGTTTCTTGATCTCCGGCAACTGCAGCACGATGTCGGGCGGGGTGTCGTCGCGCTGCGCCTTGTACTCGGGCAGGACCGCGAGGTGCCTGTCCGAACCGCCGAGGTCGAAGAAGACGACGCAACGGTCGGGCTTCTCGGCGTCGCGCAGGTCCTGCAGGGCCTTGATCCAACCGTGCAAAGCGCCCGTCGGGAACTGGTCCGATTGACGGCGCAGGTTGGACCGCTCCATCGCGAAGTGGCTCCGGAAGACCAGGTTGAAGCCGTCGACGAGGAGCCAGCGCATGACCGGAAGTGTCTCCGTCCCGTCGGCACCTTCCAGAAAAAAGCAGGCCCGCCATGAGGCGGGCCTGCGAAGGGCGAAGCGAGGTCGCTTACTGTCCGGCGGCCGGCGCGGCCGGCGCGGCTTCGCGAGGCGACGCAGGGGTCGTGGCGGCTTCGACGGGTTCGCGGTAGACCGCGCCGCCCGGAGAGAGGACGACAGGGTTCTGGAACACGGAACCGGCGCGCATGCCAGGGTAGCTGCTGCGGAGGGTGGCGCCGCCCGGGGACACGAGGTTCGCGGTGACGAAGACCGTGAGGTTCTTCTTGGTCGTGGACTTGCCGCTGGAGCGGAAGGCCGCGCCGAGGAGCGGGATGTCGCCGAGGACCGGGACCTTGTCGTTCACGGTCTTGACCTCTTCGCGGGTCAGGCCGCCGATGACGACCGTGGCGCCGTCGAAGACGGTGACGTCGGTCGAGACTTCACGGGTGGTGAAGATCGGCTGGAAGAAGCCGGAGGGGATCGTGACGGTCGTGCCGGCGGAGATGGCGACGGACGTGCCACCGTATTCGACGAAACCTTCGAACTCGGTCACCTTCGGCTTGAGGTTGAGGGCGATCGAGTCGTCGGCGCCGACGGTCGGGGTGACTTCGAGGGTCACGCCGACTTCCTGGACGGTGAAGTCCTGAGGGGTACCCGCCGTGATGGTCACGCCAGCGGAGCCACCACCGTTGTTGTTACCACCGCCCGTGGAACCGACGTTCGACTGGGTGTCGCCGTAGGACTGGGGGTAGCGGAGGAGCTGGGCGATCTTGATGATGGCCGTCTTGCCGTCGAGGACGGTGAGGCTCGGGGCGGACATCAGGTCGGAACCGCTGTTCTGCTCGATGGCCTTGAGGAAGATCGAGAGGTCGTACGAGCCGATCGTGCCGATCATGCCGTTGTAGCCGCCGACAGCGCCGTTCCAGCCCTTGGCGCCGCCGAAGTTCGGCTCAGCGCCGCCGAAGTTGCCCGTGGGGAACTTCGGGGGGGTGTTGCTGATCGTGGTCATCTGCGGGTCGACGGTCTGGGTGATCGGAACGCCGCCGATCGTCGCCACGGTGGTGTAGCCAGGAGACGTGATGGAGCCGGGGTTGGACACCACGGAGGAACCGAACACGTCGTTGACGGAGCGGAGGTTCGTCTGGGCGCGGATGGTCTCCACGCCGGCCGCGTTCTTCGTGGACAGGCGGAGGTTCGTCGAGAGCTCGTTCAGGGAAGCCTCGGAGACTTCGATGAACTTCGACTCGATGTGGACCTGCTTGATGTCGGAGTAGCGACGGAGGATGTTGCGGATGCGCTCCAGGTTCTTGCGGTTCTGGGTCACGATCAGCGTCGTACCGTCGTAGTTGAGGACGGCGCCGGTCACTTCGAAGGACACGCCGGAGCGGGTCAGGAAGTTCTTGATGCCTTCGTTGCGCGGATTGACGTCGGTCGCGCCGGCGCCGGCGGTGGCGCCGCCGAACGGGCTGGCGGTGGCGCCAGGGGTGGTCGTGGCCGGAGCGCCGGTGCCGATGCCGGTCATCTTGGTCTCGGCGGCGGAGCTCAGCGGGAAGAACTCGGTCTCAAGGTCGTTCGAACCGGAGTCCGGACGGATCTCGATGATGCCCGCGTTGATCGTGTAGGTGAAGTTGACCTGCTTGGTGATGAGGTCGATGGCCTTCTCGAGGGTGACGTTGCGGAGCGTCATGTTGACCGACGGATTCTTGCGGTCCGGGTCGATGACGAACATGTTCACGCCCTTGTTCTCCTTGTCGTAGGACTGGGAGACGATGGTCAGCTGGGCGATGGCGCGGTCGAACGGCAGGTCGCGGATGTTGATCTCCGGGACGGTGATCGAGCGGAGCTTGTCGAGGATCGGGTCCGTGGTGACGGGGCCGGTGACGCCGCCGACTTCGCGGTTGTAGACCTCAGGGAGCTTCCAGCTTTCGTCGAGCAGCTCGAGGAGCTTGCCCTTGGTCACGCTGCGGTTCCACTGGCCGGAGTTCTCGGAGAGCACCTGGCGGATGCGGACCTGGAAGGCCTTGGACTCGGCGTTGTTGGGCTGGTACTGGAGGATTTCGCGGTAGGCGTCGAGGGCGCCGGCGTAGTCGCCGTAGAGGTAGCGGGCGCGGCCCTTGACGAGCAGTTCCTGCACCTTGTCGTCCTTGGCGCGGAGGCCGGGCGAGATCTCGTCGACGCTGCGGAAGGCCGGGTCGGACTTCTTGGCGGCGAACTCGGCGCGCAGACGGCGGGCGCTGGGGTCGTCGGCGCCGTTGAGGCGTTCGAACTCACGGACGAAGGCGTCGGCCTTGTTCATCTCGCGGGCGTCCATCGCGAGGAAGGCGCGACGGGAGATGATCGAGGAACGGACCTGCTTGATGCGGTTGCTGACCGGCTGGGTCGCGATGTTGCGGGGCAGGTTGGAGGAGGCCTTGTCGAGGAGCGCGTTGGCGTCGTCGAGGTCGCCCTTGCGGACGGAGCTTTCGGCTTCGTCGATGAACTTGGACGCTTCGTCGATCGCGGCGGCGTTCACCTTGGCGAGGCGGACGACTTCGGCGCGGGCGAGCTGGTCGGCGCCCTGGTCGCCGGATTCGCGGCGGCTGACGATCTCCTGCTTGGCGAGGGTGACCTCGTCGCGCCAAGCCTGGGCGGCGATGTTGTTCGGGAGGGCGCCGTTGGCGCCATCGAGGATCTTGAGCGCGCCGGCGTAGTCGCCCTGATCGGCGGTCTGCTTGGCGAGGGCGATGGCCTGGGCCACTTCGCGGTAGAGGTTCTCGTGGCCGGAAGCGACTTCATCGAGCAAGCTCGCGGGCTTGGCGGGAGCGGCCGGGGCAGGAGCGGCGGCCTTGGCCTTGGCGGCTTCTTCGTCGGCCTTGGCCTTCTCGGCGGCGGCCAGCGCGGCCTTCACGGAGGCGATGCCTTCCTTGGCGGCTTCGTCGTCGGCGGAAATCTTCTGGAGCTCCTCGAACTTCGCGAGGGCGACCTGCAGGTCACCCTTCTCGCGCGCAGCGAGGGCCTCGGAAAGCAACTGGGTCTTCTGCGTCACCGGATCGGCATCCTGGGCGACGATCGAGCCGACGGCAGCGGCAGCGATGAGGGTGGCCCAAGCGAGCCTGTTGATTTTGTGGTTTTTCATCGGGGCTTCGGAGGTAAAAGGTTATTTTTTGGCTTTATCTTTATTGGGGGTCGCAGGCTTCACCTCAGCCGGGATGGCCAAGGTCTCGGTGAAGGACTTACGGCCCTTTTTGGGGTCGGGGATAAAGGTCTTCTCAACGGTCACCGTCTTGTTATCCAAGTCAATGTCTTTGATGACGAAATCGGCCCCTTTGTAGGAGAATTTGTCGCCCTTTCGGTGGCGGGACCAGGTCGTGGAAGGGTTGTCGGTCGCCGCCAACAGGATGTTGATGGTGTCCTTGAACTCGATGGGCTTGAGGTCGTCGATTTCGACCAGGCGGCCGAGGACCTTGTCGTCCAGGGTCAGGACATTGCGGGGGAAGCCGTCGGCGCCCTTCTCTACCTTGAAGGCGACAGGGGTGACAGGGACCTTGGGGTCGAGGGGCTGCTTCAGCTTGCAGCGCTCGTAGTAGGTCTTGGACTCGATGTTCTGGATCAGGAACTCGCGGTCGGCTTCCTTGCCGGTGCGGGGAGCCATCGTGCTGCTCAGGACGTAGGGGTAGATCGGGTGGCCGACCTTGACGAGGGCGATGCCGAACGGAGGCAGCGGGATGACCTTGCGGCCGAGGGGGACGTATTCCGACTGGGAAGGATCCCAGGCGATGTCGATCGTGGTGAAGAGGTCGTAATCCCAACCGTCGTCATTCTCCTCTGGGGCCAGCCAATCGTTGGCGGTATCCTTGAGGGACGCGCGCGGCGAGTTCGGGTAATCCCCGCCCTTGGGGGGCATGCTGAGCTCAGGGATGGCGACCTGACGGGCCTCTTCTTCGGGCAGCAAAGGCTTCACCAGCTGGGGCGCCCAACCTTGGCTAAGCAGACCCCACGCGGTGATGCCGGCGATGAGCAACAGGGTCGCGCCGATGAAGAGGAAGAAATCCTTGCGGGAATTCATGGGAAAGATCTCGGGTTATTTCTTGGGTTCGGACTCGGCGGCAGGCTTGTCCTCGACGACAGAGAGGTAGTCGACCTGGACGGAGAAATGGGCCGGGGCCTGGCGGACGACGACCTTGCGGTCTTCCTTCGGGGCGGGGACGGCGGCCTTGGTGGCGGCGCCGGCGGCGGCATCGGACGTGAAGAAGCCAGGGAGGCTCGTCACGGCCGCGGGGGCGGCGACGGAACCGGCGCCGGCGACGGGCGTCGAGGCGCCGAGAATCTTGAGCATGTCGGCGGTCGGAGTACCGACCTCGACGGCGGTCACCGCGAAGGGACGGCCGCTGTTGCGGACCTTGTTCACGAACGTGCGCAGCGTGGCGGTGTTGCCCACGAAGCGGATGCGGAAGGAAAGCGTGTCGACGAGGCCCGGCTGGCGGAACGTGCGCGACGGGGCGAACTCGTCGGACTCGTTGCGGACGGTCTCAGGCTGGGCGAAGGTGCCGGCGCCAGGCTTGCCTTCGGCGATCTTCTCGAAGGTCTCGACGGCTTCGCGGTCGATCGATTCCAGGAGGATGGGGGTGGGGGCGCCGGCGACGACCGGACGGGATTCGGCGAGCTGCTTGTAGAGGAACTCGACGATCTGGCGCTGCTGGTCGACGCGGATGATGTCGCGCTTCGGGGAGGTGCCGGGATTGCGGATGTAGCGGCGGAAGCCGAACTCGCACTTCTCGTTCGGCAGCATGCGGATGTCGCGGTCGGCGGCGAACTTGGTCCACTCGTCGACGGACTGCTTGATCTCGGAGGCCAGCGCGGTGTTGGACATGTCCTTGCCGAGGATGCGGCCTTCGGCGCCGCCGGCGATGAGGGCCTTGAGCTGGTCCTTCTGCGTGTTGAGGTCGGCGAGGTCCTTGGTCGCGGCGTCGACGTTCGCGGAGGTCAGGGAGACGGAGGCGTTGACCGTGGGCAGGACGTGGCCGCTGAGGAGCGCGCGGCTCTTCTTCTGCTGGAGATCGAGCTCCTTGGCGGTGTCGACCTTGACCTTGTACTTCCAGTAGCTGGCGCCCAGGCCGGCGACGAACACGACGCCGACCGCGATGAGCGAACCGTAGAAGAACTTGTTTTGCTTGAAGTTATCCATGTCTCAGAGGGCTTTGTCCTTTTGGATGACCAACGTGAAGGTGAGCTTGGGGACGTTGGCTTCCTTGTAGTCGGGCTTGATCTCGTCCGACGGGATGTCGGCGACGAAGGGCGACTTCTTGAGGCTGGCCATGAGCGCGTTCTGCCGCTCGATCAGCTCCTTCGCGTTGAAGGTCTTACCCGGCGCCACCTTGTCGAGGAGGATGCGGGCGGTGACGGTCACCTTGGTGAGGGGCTGGGCAGGCGGCTTGGGCGAATCGCCTTCGGCGGCGGTCGCCGCCGGCGTGGCCGCGGCGTGGACGACGTGCAGCTCCTCGATCCAGGTGTTCTTGCTCTGGGCGACCCGGGACTGGAGGTCGGTCAAGAAGGCCGGCCAGTTGGAGCGGTTGACGACGACGAACTCGAGCAGCTGGTTGGTGGCGAGGACGGCGTGCGAATCCTCGTGCGTCTTGATGATCGTGCCCTGGTGGCCGTTCAGCACGGCGGCGCGGTTCTTCAGGAGCTTGATCTGCTCGGTGTTGTAGTCGCCGGCGTCATCGAGGGCCATGTAGACCGGCCACGGGGCCAGGGCGGCGAGGAGCGCGGCGACGAAAAGCTTGGGCTTGCGCGCGTCGAAGGCGATCTGCGCGGCGATGTCGCGCGGAATGAGGTTCACGCCCGAGCCCTGCGGCAGGAGCAGGCCGGCGGCTTCGCCGATGACCTCGGAGATTTGGTGGACGTGCTGGCGCAGGTAGTCGGGGTTGAGCTCCGGGCCCGGCGTGAGGGCGGAGGACGGATCGAACGGCTCGACGGGCAGGCGCAGCGATTCGGTGAGCTGCTCGGCCAGACCCGGGACGAGCGAGCCGCGGCCGGTGAGCAGGATGCGCGTCGGCTGGCGGCCGGCGGCGCCGCGGCGCACGTTGATGAGACGGCGGTTGATGTCCTGCGAGAGGCGGCGGATGAAGCTCTGCGAGTTGGCCTGGAGGACG
Organism: Opitutia bacterium; assembly: GCA_947453335.1. GTDB lineage: Bacteria > Verrucomicrobiota > Verrucomicrobiia > Opitutales > UBA953 > UBA953. The sequence continues at coordinate 226,796 of CANGFP010000002.1, forward strand.
GCGACCTGCGGATCGGACTCGGCGAGGTGCACGATGCCAGAGTAGTAGCCGACCTTGACGGCTTCGGCGGTGGCGAAGGGCTGGCCGGTGTTGTCGGAGATGCCCTGCGTGAGCAGGTTGCCGCCGATGTTGGCCGACTGGATGTTCGCGCCGGCGGGGCCGACGAAGCTAAGGGAGGTCGAACGGGCGCCGACGTTGACGATGAGCACTTCCTCGTTGGCGAGGCCGCCATGCAGGAGCGCGGCGCGGCTGTCGAGCAACGGGGCGGCCTGGATGCCGGAAGGGCGCAGACCGGTGGCGGAGACGAGGTTGGCGATGCGCGTGGCGACTTCGGTCCGCAGGGCGAAGAGGAGAACCTCCGCTTCGACGCCGTCGGAGGACATCACCTGGCTGTCCCAGATGACTTCGTTCAGCGGATAGGGGATGGCGTTCTGGGCCTCGAAGGCGACGATCTGGGCCTGGCGCTCACGCTCGACCTGCGGGACCTTGAGCGACTTCTGGAGCAGGAGGAAACCCGGGGCGACGATGGTCGCCTGACCCGAGATCTTGTGGGCGTTGACGAGGTCGGCGAGCGCGGCGATGGCGGCGTTCAACCAATCGTCGTCACCCAAGCCGGGCGCGAGGTCTTCGGCGAAGAACTGGTCCAGGAACAAGCGTCCGGATTCCTCGCGGAAGGAGGAAACCGAGACGTGGGACGCGGCAAGGTTGACGATCAAGGCCTTCTTCTGGCTCATACGTGCGGGCGATAGAGTGGGGTTCCGGATGGCCTCAGCGGGTCGGCACGTCTTCGCGGATGAATTCAGGCGAAGGCGGGACGACGGGGGAGTCGGCGTAAAGAACGAGGTACTGCGGGCGCAGGATGCCCGGGGTGGCGACGACGCCGCGGTCGGCGGCGTCCTTGGCGGGGTCGAACTTGGCCTTCGTCTGGAGGTCCTTGTGGAGGGCCATCTTCTGGTCGGCAAGCACGACGCCACGGGCGTCGAAGACAGGCTCTTCGTTGCCGCCGACCTCGATCTGAACGTAGAAATAGTCAGGCTCCTTCTTCAGGTTGTCGCGCTTGACGATGTCTCCCGGCAGGTAGAAGAGAACGGAGCGGGGTTGATTGACTTCGATCGTGAGCACGGTGGCCGAAGCGCGGTAGTAGTTCCAGTCCTCGGGCTTGGCCGAAGTCGTCTTGTAGATCTGCGTGACGGTGACCTTGACCTTGTCGACCCACTTCTTGTTTCCGCCGACCTTGGCTTCGCCTTCGCCCTTGGCCTCGGCCTTGGCGGCGCCGGTGGCGGCGGCGGAGTTGGCCTGGATTTCGACCTGCATGCGGTTCCAAGGGTTCACCTGGCCGCCCAGCTTGGTCTGCTGGAAGGTCACGTTACGCACGAAGACGGCGCTCTTGCCGGAGGCGCCTGCCGCAGGACCGGTCGCAGGGGCGGTCTGGGCAAAGGAAATGGAGCTCAGGCTGACCATCGCCAAGAGGAGGGCGCAAACGGCTTTGAATCGGGGCATGGGGAGTAATGTCGTAAGGAGGGGCACGATGGTGGCAAACGCAAAAGCCCTGCTCATGGAACAATCGATAAACGCAAATATGTTGCAATTAAAACCCCTCCCCCAAGTGTCCCTACCCGCCGTGCTTCTCCAGCGCTTTTACCTGCTCTGTACCGCCCTATGGCTGCCTTTTATCGGGCAGGCCGCCGAGAGCCTGCAGGTGGCCAGCTCGTTCACCATCCCGGATGACTGGGTCGGCCGCATCACCCTTCCGCATACCCCCCATTTTTCCCTCATTCCCAGCGGAGGGGAACTTCACGGGTACAACCTCGGCACCCCGGACGCACGGCGACTGGCCAAGGCCAAGTTGGTCGTCGGAATCAACCCCCAGCTCGAGCCTTGGTTGGCCGAGTGGGCCCAAGCGAACCACCGATCTCAGGACGTGCTTTGGCTCCACCCTGAGCCGCTCTCATCCGGCAATCACCTCTGGATTGTCCCAGCCGAGGTCAAACGCATGGTTTTGAAGCTACGGCTTGGACTCCTGTCCGCTGGAATTGATATTTCAGAAGTAAATTTCAATCAACTACTTAAGGAAGTATCTTCCGTGGAAAAAGAACTCCAAGAGGTCTTTTCTGGCTTAGCTCCGGAAAGCCGGGCGTTCGTGACGCAGCACCCCGGCTTGGAAGGTTTTGCCGACGCCTTCGGACTGAAAGTGGCCGGGAGCATCCTCGAGAGCGCATCCGCGGAATCGGCCGACCCTTCGGCCAAGCACTATGCGGAACTGCTGAAGGTGATCCGGGACCGACGAATCCGGGTGATCACGGTGGACGAAGGCCAGAACCACGCCTTCGCCGAACGGTTGGCTGCGGACGCAGGCCTGCCCCCTCCGACCCCCCTCGGCTTCGAATTCCTGCAGAAACCAGGCACCCCTGGAGACTCTTGGTCGACGATGATGCGCATCAATGGCCGCAAGCTGGCCCAAGCCCTCGGAACACGATGAAGCCCAACCCTTGGTGGAGCGCCTTGAGCGACGCCTGCTTTGGCCTGGTCCCGCGCGTGCCCTACGCCGAACCTGACCCGCGCGGTTGCGCGGGATCCGCCATCGAAGCCGCCGGCCTCGCCGCAGCGGCCCGGACCGGTGGCCCCATGGTCTTCACGGATATTTCCTTCAGCATCCCCTGCGGCTGCCGGACGGCTCTCATCGGACCCAACGGCTCGGGCAAGTCGACCCTCCTGCGCGCGCTCGCCGGACTCGTCCCGATCCAGCGCGGCTCGGCGCAGGTGCTGGGCGCGCCGCCGCGCCTCGGACGCGCGCGGCTCGCGTACCTTGCCCAACGCCCGCGCCTGACGGACCCCTTCCCCCTGCCCTTGCGCCGGCTCGTGCAGATGGGGACGTACGCCCACCACGGATGGTTCGAAGAATGCCACCATGGCGACGAAGCCGTCGAACGCGCCCTCGCCTTGCTCGGGTTGACCGCGCTCGCCGACCGACCGGTCCACTCGCTCTCGGGCGGACAGCTCCAGCGCGGCCTCCTGGCGCGCGCCGCGGTCCAAGGCGCCGAACTGCTGCTGCTCGACGAACCCTTCGTCGCGCTCGACCAGGAAAGCCGGGAGATCGTCGAAGCCTACCTGTTCGCCCCGGAGGCGCGCTTCACCGTGGTGCTGGCCACCCACGACCCCGCCGACGCCGCGCGCTGCGACCGCGTGCTCGAGCTGCGCGGGGGCGTGCTCCGCACCGTCCAGGCCTGCGCCGGCCACCCCCACCGCCATGCTTGAGCTCCTCCTCGAACCGTTGCGCGAGCCGTTCTTCCAGCGGGCGCTGGTCGCCGTCGCGCTCAGCGGGGTGACCTGCGCCTGCCTCGGCGCCTACGTCGTGCTGCGCCGCATGGCGTTCCTGAGCACCGCGCTCACCCACTCGATCCTGCCCGGCGTCGTCGGCGCCGTGCTGCTCGGGCTCTCGCCGTACGTCGGCGCGCTCGCCGCCGCGCTGCTCACCGCGGGCGGCATCGCCTGGCTGTCCGCGCGCCGCGGGACCAGCGAGGACAGCGCGATCGGCGTGATGCTCTCCGTCATGTTCGCGGCGGGGATCGCGCTCATGTCCGCCGCTCACGCGTGGCGCGACTTCACCGGCCTCCTCTTCGGCAGCGTGGTGTCCGTCGGACCGGCGGACCTCCTCATCGTGGGGCTCACGACGCTCGTCGTGCTGTTCCTGCTCCGCGTGCTCCACAAGGAGCTCGAGCTCGCGTCGTTCGACGAGGAATACGCCGAACTCATCGGCGCGCGGCCGGCCTGGCTCCGCGCGGCCCTGCTCCTGCTCGTCGCCCTGGGCGCCGTCGCGTGCGTCCGCCTCGTCGGCGCCTTGCTGACGACCGCGCTCTTCGTGATCCCCTCCGCGACGGGCGTGCTGCTCGGGCGCACCTTGCCGCAGGTCATGGGCTGGGGCGTCGCCTGCGCCGTGGGCGGGGGGGTCGCCGGGCTCTACCTGTCCTACCACGTCCCGGGCGTCCCGTCGGGCGCCGGCATCGTGCTGTGCTGCGCGGCGCCCTACCTGGTGGCGCGCCTGCGCGCGCCGCGAAACTGACGGCCTACTGGCGAGGGGGACGCAGCGCCAGCGGCGGACCGAGGACCTCCTGCGCCACGATCGCGCGGCGCAAGGCGTCGCGCGAAGCGAAGTCGCGGCGGACCGCACGGTGGCCGGAACGCGGACGCAGGGGGGCCACGACCGGCGGAGGCGCCTCAGCGGAGGCCGGCGCGGAGGCCGGCTCCACGGCGAGCGCGGGCGGCGCCTTCACCGCGCGTTTGCGCGGGCGGCGCGGCGGCGCGGGCGGCAGCGGCGGCGGGACGTCGGGCTGTCCCGCCATCGCGAAGAGCTTGCCGACGACGAAGATCGCGATGCCGCCGAGGATGAAGGGCGCGGGCGACACGGCGGCTTAGACCTGCGGCGCGGCCGGCGGCTGCTCGCCGCCGATGCCCTTGCGCATGGCGGTGTCGGCCTTCAGGTTCTCGATGCGCTGGTAATCCATGTAGCCGAGGCGACCGGAACGGAGGGCGTCCGCAAGGGCCTGCGGCACCATCGCCTCGGCCTCGACGACGCGCGCGCGCATCTCCTCGACGCGGGCGCGCATCTCCTGCTCCAAGGCGACGGCGGCGGCGCGGCGGATCTCCGCCTGGGCCTGGGCCATGTTCTTGTTCGCGTTGGCCTGGGCCTCCTGGAGCATCGCGCCGATGTTGTCGCCGACGTCGACGTCGGCGATGTCGATGGACATGATCTCATACGCGGTGTGGGCGTCGAGGCCGCGCTCCAACACGGTCTTGGAGATGCGGTCGGGGTTCTCGAGGACGACCTTGTAGCTCTCGGACGAACCGATGGTGGTCACGATGCCTTCGCCGACGCGGGCGATGATGGTCTCCTCCTGGGCGCCGCCGACGAAACGGTCGAGGTTGGTGCGGACGGTCACGCGCGCCTTCACCTTCACCTGGATGCCGTCCTTGGCGACCGCGTCGATCGTCGTGCGGCCGCTCGCGGGGTTGGGGCAGTCGATGACCTTCGGGCTGACGGAGGTGAGCACGGCCTCGAGGACGGACTTGTTGGTGCCGCGGGTGGCGATGTCGATCGCGCAGGCACGGTTCCAGTCGAGGTGCAGGCCGGCCTTCTGGGCCGCGATGAGCGCCTGCACGGTCTGGACGATGTTGCCGCCGGCGAGGTAGTGCGCGTCGATCTTCTCCACCTCGACGGAAAGCCCGGCCTTGGTGGCGGCGATCTTCGCGTCGACGATGACCGTGTAGGGCACGCCGCGGAGGCGCATGCCGACGAGGTCGAACAAGCCGACCTCGGCGCCCGCCAACCGGGCGCGGACCCAGACGGTCAGGAACGACAGGAGGAAGAGGACCAGGATCAGCAGGGCGCCGGCGGCGACCCACATGACGATCGTGAGGATATCGGGGGGCATGGGGAAATCAGCGGACGCGGCGGACGGTGACGCGGCCAGCGCCGGCTTCGGTGATGGTCACGGCGACGCCGCGCTCGACGAAGCCATCGAGGGAGAACGCCTCCAGGAGGCGGCCTTCGACCTCGATCGTGCCGGACGGAGCCAGCACCGTGGTGGCCACCGCGGTCTTGCCGACGAAGGGAGCGAACGTCTCGGCCGTCGGGACGGCGGCGCCGGCGTTGGCCGTGGCGTTGGTCATCGAGCGGCCCATGCCGGTGCGCGGCAGGATCCGGCGGAAGGCGAGGAACTCCAGCCCGAGCAGCGCGACGAACGCGGCGAGGAACCCCAGGCAGACGTCGCCGCCGGCCGCGGCCGAAAGGTAGATGCCGGTGAAGGACACCGCCGCGCCGAGGAAACCGAGGACGAGCGTCGGCAGGAAGAATTCGGCGGCGATGAGGACCAGGCCGCCGAGGAGGAGGCTGATCGGAAGCACGAGCGAGACGCCGTCGTGGGCCGGAAGGACCGCTATCATGGGGCGAAGCCTAGGCGGCGCCGGGGGCTAATCCACCCAATTCTCCCGGCGGGTCCTACAAAAGGGAGGTGGAATTCCCGGCCCGACGCGGCTTATCTTCGCCCATGAGCAAGAAAGCCCCCGCCCCGCGGCGCACGCACGTCAAGGAAGCCCACGTCGTCATGCAGGAGGCGTTGCTTTTCGTGGGCGACGCGCCCGCCGGCGCCAAAGGCGCGCAGGTCGCCGCGCACAAGCGCGTGGCCGCCGCCGTCGGCGTCTCGGCCTCCATGCTCTACAAGTGGCGCGAACCGGCGGAGCGCGGCAGCGGCCACGCCAACCCCCTGGAGCGCGTCGCGAAGCTCATCGCCGCGACGGGCGACGACCGCATCGTCGACTGGCTAGCGCAACAGGCGGGCGGCCACTTCGTGCGCGACGAATCCGCCGAGAACGAACCGCGCCTCGGCCGCGACGCGAACGCGCTGGTGAAGGAGTTCGGGCTCCTGATCGCCGAGGTCGTCGGCGCGGCCGAGGACGACCGGATCACCCCCGACGAATCGCAGGCCCTCCGCGCCAAGTGGAACGGCCTGCGCAAGCGGACCGAGGCGTTCGTGCGGGCCTGCGAAAAGGGCTCCTACGGCCCCGCGGCCTGACGATTGCACTTCACCTCGGTCGCGGGACGGCTATCGAAGGACGCATGGCTGCCCATCCGATCCGACGCTACGGCGACCCCGTCCTCCGGACGAAGGGCGAGCCCGTGCGCGAATTCGGGCCGGCGCTGCGCACCCTTGGCAACGCGATGCTCGACTCCATGCGCGCCGCCAAAGGCATCGGCCTGGCCGGCCCGCAGGTCGGGCTGGCGCTGCAGCTCTTCGTCGTCGACGTGCACGACGAAGACCACCGCCCGACGCTCGACGGAAAGGTCGTGGACCCGGACGAGATCATGCCGATGCTCTTCGCGAACGCGACGGTGACCGTCCCCGCCGGCGAAGGCGAGATCTACACCGAAGGCTGCCTCTCGTTCCCCGGCATCACCGGCGACGTCGAGCGCGTCGAGCAGGCGATCGTGCAGTTCCGCGACGCGGACGGCGCGCCGCACACGCTCGAATGCCGAGGTCTGCTCGCGCGCTGCGTGCAGCACGAGCACGACCATTGCCAAGGCGTGCTCTTCATCGACCGCATGACGCGCGCGCACCAGCTGCTCACCGCGACGAAGGTGAAGAAACTGCAGCGGGCCACGGCCGCGGAGCTCAAGGCGGCCAGGAAGAAGGCGCCTTAAGGGACCTACTTGCCCGCGGGCTTGGCGGGCTCCTCGAGCTTGAGCACGAGCTGGCCGACGTCGGTCTTCTCCGCCCCGGTCATCGCGCTGGCCACCTTAAAGGACTTCACGAGGTTGCCGCCGCCTTCGGCCACGATGGTCCAGGAAGCCTTGGCGCCGTCGAGCGAAGGGACGTCGCCGCCAAGGACGTCGACCAGCGGCTGGCTGGCGCCGACGCCGAGGTTGCCGACGCGCACGCAGAGGTGGCGCATGAGCGCCGCACCGAGGGGGGAGCAGGCGCGGTCGTAGGAGAGGACCCAGTCGCCGGAACCGGCGAGGCGCGGGATGAAGCTCTTGTCGTCCTTGAGCGAGAGCGTCGCGGTGTAGACCTTGGGGAAGGTGTCGGCCGGACCCGTGGTGGTCAGGTAGACTTCGGAGGCGACGACGCGCATCGTGTAGGCGTCGGCCATGCGCACGAAGAGCACGGAGGCGGAGTTGTCGGCGACCAGCGGGTAGACCTCGGCCCAGACGACGGCGACCTGGCGTGCGGAGGTCGGGGCCTTCCACTCGGAGGAAAGGCTGGCGGGGCCGTCGCCGCTGGGGCACGCGTAGCCGTAGCCGCCGGCCGGGGCGGGCGTCAGCGCCTTGGCGTCGGCCTTGTTCCAGGCGGCGCGGAGCTGGTCCGTCAAAGCCGTCGTGCGCAGGGGTTTGCTGCCTTCGAGGACCGTGATGGCCCCGACCAGATGCTGCTGGCGGAAGCCTTGGTCGCGGGCGACCTTCTGCAGGCGGACGGCGGCGAGGGTGAGCGAGTAGTTCCAGAGCGTCTGCGGCAGCTCGTTGTTGAGGTTGACGGTCTTGGTGACCTCGAGGTGGCGGGTGCCGGCGACGTTGCGCAGGCGCGTCAGCGAAGGCTGGGCCTGGGCCAGCTGGTTGCGGCCTTCGTCGATGATCTTCTGCGCGCGGGCCTTGACCTGCTCGGCGGTCTCGGCGAACGCGCCCTTGGTCTCGATGCGCGGCGCGTTCATGATGCTCGTGCCCTGCTGCATGCGGGCCTGGCCGAGCTCGACCTGCCGGAGGGCGCGGCCCCACTCGGCGCGCTCGGCGGTGTTCAGGTAGCGCGGCACCTCCGGATCGGGGATGATCGGGACGGGGGCGGCGGGGGCCGTCTCACCGGCGGCGAAGACGACAAGACTGGCGAACAGGGCTAACATGGGGTGAGGTCAGGATTCGTCGAACTTACGGGCGAACAGGGCTTCCATCTCTTCGAGGAGCTGGGGGGCGTCCTTGCCCCTTGCCGAGAACTTTAAGGCAGAACCCTGGCCGGCCGCCAGCATCATCAGTCCCATGATGCTCTTTCCGTTGACGACCTCGTCGTCCTTGGAGACCGAGATTTCGACGTCCGGGTAGCGGTTCGCGAGACGGACGATCTGGGCCGCGGGACGGGTATGGATGCCCATGCGGTTCTGGACGGTGAATTCGCGCACCTGGGCCTCGGGTATTTCGGACATAGAAAGGGGGTCTTTTCGCCTTTTCGGCGTTTATTCAGAAAAGGGAGGGGGTACCCCCCTCGGTCAAGGCAAATCCCCCTCCCGGAGGGTTCGCTTGACCTTCCCGCCCAGACCCCTCCAATCGTCCCAAACGAACTACCGTGGCCACGCCCGCTGTCCTCACCCATCCCGAGTCCCTGAAGAACCCCGCCGGTCCTTCGGAATTCGCCAAACACCCCGTCAACACCGCCCTCTCGAAGGCCGATAAGGTGGCGCTCTACACCAAAATGGCGCGTATCCGCCATTTCGAGCAGCGCTGCATCCGTACCTATCAGCAGGGTAAAATTGGGGGGTTTCTCCACTTGTACGTCGGCCAGGAGGCCGTCGCCGCCGGCACCATCTCCCTCCTCGGCAAGCATGACCACATCATCACGGGCTACCGCGACCACGGCCATGCCCTCATGGTGGGGATGAACATGAACGAGTGCATGGCCGAGCTCACGGGCAAGGTCACCGGTTGCTCGAAGGGCAAGGGCGGCTCGATGCACTACTTCGCCCCCGACAAGAACTACTGGGGCGGCCACGGCATCGTCGGCGGCCAGGCGCCCCTCGGCACCGGCCTCGCCTACGCCGTCAAGTACCGCGGCCTCAAGGGCTGCTGCCTCGCCTACATGGGCGACGGCGCGGTCAACCAAGGCGCGGTCCACGAGGCCTACAACCTCGCGGCCCTCTGGGACCTGCCCATGATCTTCGTCATCGAGAACAACGGCTACTCGATGGGCACCTCGCAGGAGCGCTCCTCCGCCCACCCGGGCTGCCTCGCCAAGCGCGCCGAAGGCTACGGCATGGCCTGGGACGTCATCAACGGCCACGACGTCTACGAGGTCCGCGCCAAGACCGCCGCGGCGGTCAAGCGCGCCCACGACGAGTCCAAGCCCACGGTGCTCGAGATCTTCACCTACCGCTACTTCGGCCACTCGATGGCCGACCCCGACAAGACCTACCGCGACAAGGAGGAGATCAAGGAGTACCGCGAGAAGAAGGATCCGGTCCTGCTCTTCGAGAACGAGCTGCTCGCCGAAGGCGTGCTGACGCCCGCCACCCGCGACGCGATCAACGAGGCCGCCATGGCCGAGGCCGAGGTCGCCGCGGCGTTCGCCGAGGAATCGCCCGACCCCACGGTCGCCGACATCACCAAGCACATCTACTGGGAAGAGGATAACCGCGGCAAGGACACCACCAGCCGCGGCACGATCGTCTTCGAATAACCCTTTACCCGACCTTTTTCCATGGCTGTCATCACCTACCGCGAGGCGCTCCGCGCCGCGATGCGCGAAGAGCTCCAGCGCGACGAGAACGTCGTCCTGATGGGCGAGGAAGTCGCGCAGTTCAACGGCGCCTACAAGGTGACCGAAGGGCTCCTGAAGGAGTTCGGTCCGAAGCGCGTCGTCGACACCCCGATCTCCGAGGCGGGCTTCATCGGCCTCGGCATCGGCGCGTCCATGCTCGGCATCCGTCCCGTGATGGAGCTGATGTTCTGGTCCTTCTCCTACGTGGCGTTCGACCAGATCGTGAACAACGCCGGCAACATCCGCTACATGTCCGGCGGCCTGATCAACTGCCCGATCGTCATCCGCGGCCCGGCCAACGGCGGCACCAACGTCGGCGCGACCCACTCCCACACGCCCGAGGCCATCCTCGCTTCCCACCCCGGCATCAAGGTCGTCTGCCCGGCCACGCCGTACGACGCGAAGGGCCTCATGAAGGCGGCCATCCGCGACAACGACCCGGTCTACGTGATGGAGAACACCATCCTCTACAACGACAAGGGCGAGGTGCCCGAAGGCGACTACATCGTCCCGCTCGGCGTCGCCGACGTGAAGCGCGAGGGCACCGACCTCACCATCGTGGCCCACGGCCGCGCGGTCATCACCTCCCTCAAGGCCGCCGAGATCCTCGAGAAGGAGCACGGCGTCAGCGTCGAGGTCGTCGACCTCCGCTCGATCCGCCCGCTCGACGAGGACACCGTCCTCGCCTCGGTCCGCAAGACCCACCGCGTCCTCCTCGTCGAGGAGAACAAGCCGTTCTGCGGCGTCGACGCCCAGGTCGCCTACCTCATCCAGGCCAAGGCCTTCGACGATCTCGACGCGCCCATCGGCCGCGTCTCCTCCATCGACGCGCCGCAGATCTACTGCAAGCGCATGGAAGACCAGCAGCTCCCCCACCCCGCCCGCGTCGTCGAAGCCGCGCTCAAGGTCCTCGCCTAATCCCCACACACCTCTACCACGATGGCTGAAATTATCGATATGCCCAAGTTGTCCGACACGATGTCGGTCGGCACCTTGGTGAAATGGAACATCAAGGAGGGCCAGAAGGTGGCCTTCGGAGACATCCTCGCCGAAGTCGAGACCGACAAGGCGACGATGGAGCTTTCCTGCACGGTGCCCGGCACGGTGCTGAAGATCTACGCCACGGCCGGCTCCCAGCTGCCGGTCGGCGACCCCATCTGCGCCATCGGCAAGGAAGGTGAAGCCGCCCCCGACCCCAAGGGCAAGCCCGCCGCGCCCAAGGCCGCCGTGGCCCCCGCGCCGATTCCCGAATCCACGGGCGTTCCCTGCGTGCCGGCGGCTCCGGCCGCCGCGGCCGCTCCGGCCCCCCAGTCGGACGCCAGCCGAGTGAGCGCCTCGCCCTACGCCCGCCGCATGGCCGAGAAGGCCGCCCTCAACGTCGCCGCCCTCGCCGGTACCGGCCCAGGCGGTCGTGTCGTCGGTCGTGACGTCGCCGCCGCGGCTTCCGCTCCGGTCTCCGCCGCGCCCGCCGGCCCCCTCAACGTCGCCGTGGCTCCGCCCGCCGACGGCAAGGGCATCCAGCCCGACGCCAACATCCCCGTGGGCGGCATGCGCGCGACGATCGCCCGTCGTCTGCTCGAATCCAAGAACACGGTGCCGCACTTCTACCTCGAGGTCGAGGTCGACGCCGCTCCGCTGATGGGCCTGCGCGAAACGCTGAACAAGCGTCTCGCCGAACAGGGCGGCGAAGGCGCGCTCAAGCTCTCGGTCAACGACTTCATCCTGAAGGCCTCCGCCGAGGCGCTCCGCCGCGTCCCCGCGGTCAACGCGTCCTGGGCCGGCACGAGCATCCGCCAGCATTCCGCGGTGCACCTGTCCTTCGGCGTGGCCCTCGAGGACGGCCTGGTGACCCCGGTCATCCGCGACGCCCACTCGAAGTCGCTCCGTGACATCGCAGGCGACGCAAAGGCGCTCATCGGCAAGGCCCGCTCCAAGAAGCTGTCCCCGGCCGAGATGTCGGGTTCGACCTTCACGGTCACCAACCTCGGCATGTACGGCGTGACGGGCTTCTTCGGCATCATCAACGTCCCGAACGCCGCGATCCTCTCCGTCGGCGCGACCATCAAGAAGCCGGTCATCGACGCGAACGACCGCATCGTGATGGGCCACCGCATGGTGATCGGCCTCTCGGGCGACCACCGCGTGGTCGACGGCGCCAACGGCGCCCAGTTCCTCCAGGCGCTCAAGCAGATCCTGGAAGAGCCCACGCTCATCCTGATCTGAACGCGACGGAGCCGACCAAGGCCCGGGCTCGCAAGGGGCCGGGCTTTTTCGTGCTCAGGCGAAGGTCCGGACCGCCGACAAGCCGCCGTCGACATGGAGCACCTGGCCGGTCATGAAGCGCGCGTGCTCGCCCAAGAGGTGCTCGACCAGCGCGGCGATGTCCTCCGGCGCACCGATCCTCTGCAAGGGGTGGCGCTTGCCGGCGGCTTCCCGCTTGAGGTCGGAGTTCAGCAGCGGCCCCGCCAACGGGGTGTCGGTCAGCGAAGGCGCGATGGCGTTCACGCGGATGTGGGGCGCCCACTCGGCGGCGAGGCTGCGCGTAAGGCCTTCGACGGCGCCCTTGGCCGAGGCGATGCTGGCGTGCATCGGCAGGCCTTGCGCGACGGCGACGGTGGAGAAGAGGACCACGGACGCGTCGCCGGAGGCCTTGAGCGCGGGCAAGGCGGACTGGAGCGCGGCGACGGCGCCGAGGACGTTGACCCGGTAGTCCCGCAGGAAGTCGTCCTCGGCGAGGCGGTGGAAGGGCTTGAGCGCGATGGTCCCAGGGCAATAGACGAGGCCATCGAGTCGCTCCGGCCAGACCGGCGCCGACGGCGCCAGGGCATCGAAGGGCTGCACGGGGACGCCGAGCACCGCCAGCGGACCGGCCTGGCGAGCGGCGGCGGTGACGCGATGTCCGGCCGCCAGCAGCCGCCGCACGGTCGCGAGGCCGAGGCCGCTGTTGCCGCCGATGATCGCATAGGTCTTGGACATGCAGGCAAGTTCCGCGCCCTGGCAGGGAGGTCAAACCGCCTCGCGTCTTTGTCGGACAACAAAAAGGCCGGAGGCGAACCTCCGGCCGGATGGCCTGCGCGGACCGTGGGTCACTTGGCCGCAGGCGTGGCGGCGGGCTTCGGCTTGGGCTTGCCCTTGGGGTCCTGGTTCGCGTCGAGCTGCTCGTCCGTGAACTTCGAGGCGATGCCGGCGGCCGGGACCTCGGCCTTCGCGGTCCAGACGATGGCGTTCAGCACGAGCGTGCGCTGGTTGTCGTTGGCCCAGCCCTTGTGGTAATGGCCACCGCAGAAACCGAAGCCGCGGCCACCATCCTTGCGCTCGACGGCCCAAGCCACGACCTGCGGCTTCTTCTCCTCGAGCACGAGCTTACGGACGTCGGGGTTGCCTTCATGGGCGCCGTCCTTGCGGCTCATCGTGGACTCCGGAGCGACCGCCGAGAGGATCGGCGTGACGCCTTCCATGCCGTCGCGGAAGCGCATGTTGAAGTACCATTCGTCGCTGGTGGCGAAGGGCTTCACGCCGCGGCTCGCGGGATGGTCGGGGAGCGACTTGAAGTCGGCGAGCCAGTGCGGGTTGACCGACCAGTGGGCCTCGAAGTATCCGCCCAGCCAATCCTTGAACTCCTTGGCTCCCTTGCCGTTGGAGGAGCGGCCGGCCGGAGCCGGGCTCACAGGCTTGCCGTCGACGCTCAGCCAACCGGCGCGCTCGTAGGCGGGCTCGACGGCGTAGTGGAGGCAGACGAAGCCGCAACCGGCCGCCATCTTCTTGGCGAGCTGGTCGAGGTGCGGGAGCGCGGGATGGCCATCGCCGCCGTCGGAGTAGATCACGATCGTGTCGGCCTTCGCGACGACATCGTCGGCCGGCCATTTGCCGCCGAGGCTGACGGTGACGTTGACGCGGTCGGCGGCGCCTTGCTGCAGGCCGGCGGCGAGCAGCTGGATGCCGGCGTTGTGCTCGTGCTCGCCGGGCCCGTGGCTAGGGCGGCCTGCGATCATGAGCACGTTCTTCTTTTCTTCGGCGTGGAGCCCGGCGAGGCCGCCGCAGAGGACGAGGGCGCCGAGGAGGAGGGTCTTGTTCATGGGGGGGTCGGTTAAAAGAAAGGCCGCAGAGACTTGCATCCTGCGGCCTTAAGGGAAGCGCTGGGTGGGCTTACTTGGTTTCCTTCAGGACGAGGTCCTTGAACTCGACCTTCATCGGGGCGCCGGCATGGAGCTGGAGGGCGAGGATGCCCTTCTTGGCGCCGACCGCGGTCTCGTCGGTGACGTCGATGGTCTGGACGCCGTTGATGAAGTGCTGCAGGTGGCCTCCCTGGGCGACGATGCGGTACTCGTTCCAATCGGCCGGCTTGATCTTGGCCTGGATCTCGGCGGACTTGCCGACTTCACCGGTGACTTCGATCTTCGGCTTGTTGGCGGCGGCGCCTTCCTTGACGACGACCTTCTCGCCGCGCTTGGCGAGGATGCCGCGACCCTTCTCCTCATAGAGGATGCCCGAGTAGGTTTTGCCGCACTCGAAGTCGCCCTGGTAGCCGGCGACGACGAAGCCCTTGGCGTCGACGAGCTTGGAGCGGTACTGGACGCCCGAGTTGCCGAAACCGTCGGACTTGCCGTTCACGTCGGTGATGCGGTACTTGAAGGTGAGCTCGAAGTCGGCGACCTCGTCCTTGTAGACGAGGAACGTGTTCCCCTTCGTCGGGTGCTCCTTGGTGGTCTGGCCGACGATGGCGCCGTCCTGGACGGACCAGAAGTCGAGGCCGGACCAGCCGGTCAGGTCCTTGCCGTTGAAGAGGTTCTTGTCCTCGGCGAAGGCCGTCGAGGCGAGCGCGAGGAGCGCGAGGAGGGAGGTGCGGGGCTTCATGTTCGGGGAATTACTTGGCGCGGCCGAAGAGGCGGTGCATGTTCTTCAGGCCCTTCACCGGGATGTCGTCGCGGTTGGGCTCCATCTTGCGCCAGATGGCGGCGGCGCGGGCGATGACCTTCACGTCGGTGGTGAAGGACTCGATGACGACGTCCTGCTTGTAGCCGATTTTCTTGAGGGCGGCCACGATGGGCTTCCAGTCGAGGGAGTCGCCGCCGGGGACGCCGCGGTCGGTGCCGCAGGCATGGAAGTGGCCGAGGTGCTTGCCGGCCTTGAGGATGGCGGCGGCCTGGTTCTTCTCCTCGATGTTCATGTGGAACGTGTCGAGGTGGAGCTTCACGGCCGGGGAGTTCACGGCCTTGACGAGGCGCAGGCCTTGGTCGCAGGTGTTGAGGAAGTCGGTCTCGAAGCGGTTGAGCGGCTCGACGCAGAGGAGGACGCCCTTCTTCTCGGCGTGCTTGGCGAGCTGCTTGAGGTTCTTGACGACGAGCTTGAAGTGCTTCGCCTTCGTCTTGTCGTCATGCGAACCGATGAGGCCGACGACGGAGTAGAGCGGGCCGATGATGCGCGGGCAACCCATGGCGGCGGCCTGATCGACGAGCGCGGTCAGGTACTTCTGCGCGTTCTTCTGGTCGGCGGCGCTGCCGCGGAAGTCGCGGCCCGGGCCCATGGCGGCGCAGATGGAGCCGATGGCGAGACCGGCCTTGGCGGCGGCGGCCTTCAGGAACGCCGGGTCGACGTGCGAGGGATCCTCGATGGCGATCTCGACGGTGTCGAAGCCCCACTTCTTGAGCTTCTTGAACATGGAGACGCTCTCGTTCGTGAACGGCGAGGCGTAGAGGAAGGTATTGAGGCCGAAACGCATGGTAGGGTTGGTTGTGGGGAGGGAACCGAGTTTGGGGCGGGCCCGGGGTCGGTCAAGGCTGGGCCTTGATAAGACGGGATTTAAGGGACAAGCTCCCCGACGATCAGCAGGCCGCCCGGGGAGAAGTGACGGTCCGCGAAGCGTTCGGGCTTGTCCATCTTCTCCTTCCGCTGGGCAAGGATGGCCGCCTTGTCGAAAGCGTCCGGCAGCAGCTCGAGACGCACCGTGTGCACGACGTCCGGCAGCTGGGTGCCGACGGCAAGGGTGCTGAGGCGGGGGTACGTGCAATAGGAGTCGAAGCGCGTCGCGACCTTGGGCGCGGCGCCGTCGAGCGTGACCGCGACCTTGCCGCCGGCCGGACCGACGACGTCGTACACCGCGCAATGCGTGCCTTTGAACCTGAATTCGATCGCCTGGCCCGGCTGCGTCAGGCGCACGAGCGCGGGGAGGCGGTTCGAGTAGGACCTCGCCATCGCGTCCTTGGTCGGGTCAAGGGGAGCCACCCCTGCAGGCAGCTTGGCGGCGGCGATGGAGATGAGCTTGGCCTGCTCGAAGTTGCCTGCCGCGAGCGGCGCGGGGAGCTCGTGCTTCATGGGCTTGCCGGAAACCCGGGCGATGGCCGGCCACGAACGGACGATGGCCTCGAGGTACATCTGGTGGCCGGTCTCCACATGCGGGTGCACGCTGTCCGGGGCGAAGACGACCTTGTCGCCGAGGGCGGCCCTTTCCTCCGCGGTCTTCGGCAAGGGGGCCTTCCAGAGGACCTTGCCGGCCTTGCTGAGCTTCGCGACCTCGAGGCCGAAGTGGACCGTCGGGATGCCGTAATGGTCGGCGACCTTCTCCATGGCCGAGGCGGACCGCTGGAACTTGCCGTCGGCGATGCCCGGCGCCATGCCCTCGACGAGCGTGTAGACGAAACAGATGTCGCAATCCGGATTGGTCCGCCAGGCCTGCCGCACGATGCCTTCCATGCAACGGATGATCTGGTCCGGAGCCGCGCCGCCGTCGTTCACCGCGAATTCGACGAAGAGCAGGTCCGGCTGCTTGGACAGGACGTCCTGCTGCACGCGGAAGACGCCGAGGTCGGACCCCGTGCCGCCGATGGCCGCGTTGATTTCGGTGAACTTCACGCCCGGATAGCTCTGCTGGAAGAAGGCGAGCGACTTCACGCGCCAACCGGGCTGGGCGGTGATGGAGCCTCCAAGGTAGCCGACCTTGACCTCGCGGCGCGCGCCGGAGCCGAAGGCGAGCTGCGACTTACCCAGGAAATTCGGAAGGCCCGCGCGCGGACGGCATTCCTGGGCGTCGACCAAGGGGAAGTCCGGTTCGGCGGCTTGGACGAGGCCGCAGGTGAACAGGAGAGCGCAAAGCAGGGAACGCATGGGGATAGGTGGGCGCGGCGGGGACTTTGTTCCAACCATGGCCGGCCGGCCAGAAGAAAGCCGGTTGCCGCCCGGCGAGCTGGTGCGATGATCGGGCTACCATGAAAGGGCTCCTGCTTTGCCTAGCCACCGGGGCGACCTTGCTCGCCGACCCCTACGCCGAGCGCGTCGCGACGGTCATGTCGACGCCCGGGCTCGTGGCGTTCTGGGACTTCACGAAACGCGAGGCCCCCGGTCAGCGCTTCACGGCGCACGTCCCCGCCGGCGCGAAGAACGACTACGCGCTTGATGCCGGCAACTACGTGAAGGACCTCTGGGGCCAAGGCCCCGCGGCGAGCTACGCCGATTTCCCGCTGCTGGGAGCGGGCCCGTTCGGCCAGGCCATCCGCATCCGCGCGGAGACGAACCCCGACTTCCGTCCCCTGCTCTTCGTGCCACGCGCCAGACTCCAGGACACGCCGTTGGACATCAAGGGATCCGGCAAGGCCGTGTCGGTCGTGGTCTGGGCGATCCGCGAAAGCGGCAACCATGCGCTCGCCGGCATCTGGCATGAAGGCACCGACCTCAAGGAGCAAAGCACCAAGACGATCGCCAAGGTTGAGCGCGGCCAACGGCAGTACGCCCTCTTCGCCGGACTCAACAAAGAAGGATCGGCCTGCGGCCATGTGTCGGAGAACGGCGCAAGTTCCTTCCTGAACAAGTACGCCTTGCACAAGTGCAACTCGGCGGAGACCTCACCCAAGGTTCCGGCGGACTCCGACCCGGCGACGCTGGCGAAGTCCTGGCAGACGTTCGCGATGACCTTCGACAGCCGCACCCAGGAACTCACCGGCTGGCTCAACGGAGTCAGCGGCGACCGCTGGCTGGAAAACCCGCAACAGGACCGGTTGCTGTCCTTCGCCGCCAACGCCTGGCTGCAAGGACGCCTCGCGAAGATCCCCGGCGTCCAACCCGGCGAGGACCCGACCTTCCCGGCTGACCAATACTACAACCCGCCGGAAGAGACACCGGTCAAGGTCACCGTCCTCGACGAGCAGCGCTCCAAACGCACGGAGCTCCGCGAATACCGCTACACCAAGGTGAAGGTAGCGCTCGTGAACGACCGCGAAATCGGCCGCGAGCTCGTCGCGCTCCGCCTCAACCCCTGGTGGTTCCCGCACGACCTCTATACGCCGAAGGCCGACGGCTCCGGCGGCCCGTTCACCATCGGGCGGGTCATCCATAGCTCGCGCAGCGTCGGCTTCACCGGCTGGATCGGCGGCGTCGCCGTCTTCGACCGCGCGTTGACCGCGGCGGAACTCGCGCGGCTGCACGCCGTCGGGGCGACGCCCATCGCCGCACCGGCGGCCAAGTAGGCCCCGACGGGCACAAAACGCTTCCGTCCGCGCCTCGGCCCGGCAATAGTCGGGCCATGGACAACGTCACGCATGCGGCGCTCGGCCTGTCGGTCGGTCTCGTGGTCGCCCGACGGGGCGGCTCCCTGCCCGCGGCCGCGGTCGCGGCCTTGCTCGCGGCGGAGGCGCCGGACCTCGACGTCTTCATCCGCAACGCGCACGACCCCTTGGTCTCGTTCCGCTGGCATCGACATTTCACGCACAGCTTCGCCTTCATGCCGGTCTGGGCGTTGCTCAGCGCGTGGCTGACCGCCGCGCTCTTCCGCTGGCGCAAGCACGGCGAGGAGACTTGGGGCGGCCTGTTCCTGCCGGCGTTGGCCGGGGCCCTGACGCACCTGCTCTGCGACGGCTGCACGAGCTACGGCACGATGCTGCTCTGGCCGTTCGACGACGGACGTTACGCTTGGGACTGCCTGCCGATCGTGGACCTCTTCGCCACGGTCCCTCTGCTGATCCTCGCGGTCCTCGCCTACCGCAGACGCTCCCGCCGCCTCGCCGCGTACGGGCTGCTCTGGTTCACCGGCTATGCGCTCGTCGGCGTCTGGCAGCACCGGCGCGCCGAAGAAGGCCTGCGCGCTTGGCTGGCCGCCCGCGGCGTCGAGCCCGATCGCCTCGGCGTGAAGCCGACCGTGACCAACCTGGTCCTCTGGCGCGGCATCTGGCAGCATAAGGACCATTGGCAGGTCGCGGCGGTGAGGGTGACGCCTTGGGGCGAGGTCCTGGTCGCGCCCGGCGACGAACGACTCGTCTGGAAACCCACGATGCCGGGCAACCCGCCGGCGGATTCGGCGGCGGCCCGCCAGTTCGCTGACTTCTCGAAGTTCACGCAGGGCTGGAACACCTACGCCACCTTTGAATCCGGCATGGTCGTCGGCGACGTGCGCTTCGGCATCCTGCCGACGAGCGGTCGTCCGCTCTGGTCGGTCTACTTCGGACGCGCCACCCGGCAGGGGTCCAACAACTCCACCGTCGAACTGCTCATGGACCGCACCATCGAAGACGGAGACTGGGGTCGTTTCTGGGGCTTGCTCGACGGCTCCGACCCTCGCTACCTTCCCATCCGCTGACCCCTGCCCCATGCGCGCCCTCCTCCCCTGCTTCGCCTTCGCCGCGACCCTCGCCGCCGAACCCGCCTGGAAGCTCACCCTGGAAGACAACTTCGACGGCACGGAACTGAACGCGAAGGTCTGGACCATCGAGACCGGCAAGCGCCGCGACTCCCTCAATTCGCCCAAGGCCGTGGACGTCAAGGACGGCGTCCTGAAGATCACCACCTGGACCGACGCCGACGGCACGACCTACTGCGGTTTCGTCACCTCGCGGAAGAAGTTCCACGTCACCCAAGGCAAGACCGAGGCCCGTTGCCGCTTCTCCGTGCAGCCCGGGACGCAGATCGCCTTCTGGGCGCAGTCGCCGACCTACGGCAGATCCGGCAAGGCCGCGGGCGCCGCCGAGGACGGCGTCGAGATCGATATCCTCGAGACCACCGGCCTGAAGAAGGGCGGCTACCAATCCGTGCTCCACTGGGGCCCTTACGGCAACAAGGACGAGAAGAAGAGCAGTTCCGTGCAGCATCCCGCGAACGTCGGCGCCGAGTGGCACACCTACGGCGTCGAATGGGACGGCGCCGGCTATCGTTTCACCTTCGACGGCCAACCGGCCTGGAAGGACGAGAAGTGCCCGGGCTCCAAGGCCCCTCAGTTCCTGCTGTTCACCAGCGAGTCGAACATCAAGGGCTGGAACGGCGAACGCCCGAAGGAAGGCTACGGACTCAAGACCGCCTCCCTGAACACCTTCGAGGTCGACTGGGTGAAGGCTTGGGAACGCGTCCCGGCCGCCTCTGCGCCGGCCGCCAAGTAAGCTCGCCTACTTCGCCGTCTTGACGCTGACCTCGTTGCGCGGAAGCGCGACGTCCTTCGGCAGCCCCGGGAACAGCTGCCAAAGGGCTTCCGGACGCCGGCGGAGACCGGCTGCGTCGATGAAGCGCCACTCGGCGGAACCGACGGTGCGCACGGCGATGTAATAGCTGTTCGTCTCCGTGGCCTGATTGCCGAGCCGCGCCGACACGGACGTGGGCAGGAAGCATAGTTCCTCGTCGCCGACGAGAAGCGGCCCAAGGACCCGGCCGAACGTGACCGCCGTCACGGCGGGCTTTCCCGCCAAGGCCTTCAGCGCCGCGCGCGTAGCCGCTTCGAACGGCTCCTTGCCGCCGAACAACCCATGCAACGCCGGATGCGTCAGCCGCAGGAACTTGTCGGCATCGCCTTGTTGGGCGGACTGCAGGTATTCGTTCGCGCGCCCCATGAGCGCCTTCTCCGCCTCCGGGGACAATCCTGCGGCTGAAACGGTGGCCGCAGCGCAACAAAACCAAGCGACCAGCGCCCTCATCGCAGCTCGAAGCGATAGGTCGCCGACGCTTCCGCGGAGACCGGACGGTCGCCGACGGTCGCCGGCGCGAAACGGGAAGCCTGCGCGGCGGTCAAGGCCGCGGCGTCCAGCGCCGCGCTGCCCGAGCTTTCGGCGACCTCGGCGGCAAGGACCTCACCGGTAGCGGAGATGCGCAGCTGGATGGTCGCGCGGCCTTCGACGCCCGCGCGGCGCGCGCGCTCGGGATAGACGGGCTCGGGACGGAAACGGAACTCCGGCGGCACGAAGACCGGCGAAGGCGCGGTGGCCAAGCCCGCCGCCACGCCGGCCGGAACGACGACCGCGACCGGAGCGACCGCAGCGCCCGGGGCGCGGACGATGGTCGGGGCCGGCCGCGGAGACGGCGAGGTCACCTCGACCATCGCAGACGCCAAGGCCGTGCCGCTCCCCAAGGACGGCCCCTGCTTCACCTCGCCCGGAAGCCCCATCGGTTCCGCGATCAGCTGGACGAGGATCAGGCCGCCGGTCGGGGCTTCGGCGCCACCGCTGCGACCGGTCCCGCTCGCGGCGACACCCGCCCATGCGGCCAGATGCAGGCAGCCGACGGCGGTCCAGATCAGGCGATGGCGGCGCTGTTCGCTCACGACGCAGGGTCGCTGGCCGCCCCACGGCAGTCAAGACGCAGCCATGTCATCGGACCGTCGGCGGCGGCTGCAGGGCCTTGAGCCGCCAGGACCCGTAGGGCTTGCGCGCCGTCGGACCGGCCAGCCGCTCCAGCGTCACCAAGGCCGCTTTACGGAAATGGATGCCCGCCGCGCCCTCCCTCAGGCCCAGCAGCAGCCCGACCAAGCCGGCCAGGTGCGGATTATGGCCCACCAGGAAACGCGCGGAGCGAGACTTCGCCAGGACGCGCGCGGTCGCCCGCGGATCGGCCTCCGGTTCGAGGCCATCGAGCACCCGCAACGGCTGTCGGACCTTGGCCGCGACCCGCACCCGGGCCGCCGTATCGGCGGCGCGCCGCAACGGGCTATGCTCAAGGAACCGCACCTGGGACCAGACCTCGAAGCCGAGCCCGCGGGCGAGCCGGGCGCACTGCCGGCGGCCCTTCGGCGACAACGGACGGTCCGCGTCGGGCTCGCCCGGTACCGCGTCCGCATGCCGCAACAGGAAGACGATCATCTTGCCGCGACGCTAGCGGACAGAAAATATTATGCAATTGGACTTGCCGAAAAACCGCGTCCGCCGACGAATGCTGCCGTGCGCCGGCCGCTCCTCGCCACCCTTCTGCTCTGCCTTTCGGCCGGGGCGGGCGTCGCCGCCGTCTCCGAGGCCGGCGCCACCTACGACGGCACCATCTGCGTTGACGCCGCGACCGGCGCCATGCTGTCCGAAAGCAAGGCCGATTGGCCTGGCCACCCGGCCAGCGTGACCAAGCTGATGACGATGCTCCTCGTGCTCGAGGACGTCAAAGCCGGCAAGACCACCTTGGGGACGCCGATCACCATCACCCGGGCCTCCGTCGGTACGGGCGGCTCCATGGTCTGGCTCGCCGTCGGCGAAAAGTTCAGCACCGACTCGCTGCTATACGCGCTCATGCTGCAGTCGGCGAACGACGCCGCCGTCGCCTTGGCCATTGACCGAGCCGGTACCACCCAGGCCTTCGTCGCGCGCATGAACCAGCGGGCCGCGGAACTCGGGATGACCCACACCATCTTCGTCACGCCCAACGGGCTCACCTACGGGAAAGGCCCGCACGACACCACGACCGCACGGGACCTCGCCAAGCTCGGCGTGGTGCTCGTCGCGATCCCCGAGGCGTTGCGCTACACCTCGACCAAGACCTACACCTTCCGGCCGGGCCCGAAGGGCGTGAACCTGACGAACCACAACCACCTCCTCGCATCCTTCAAAGGCTGCGACGGCCTGAAGACCGGCTGGACCGTGGCCGCCGACGCCTCGATGGTGACCACCGCCCACGATGGCGACCGCCGCGTCGTCGCCGTCGTCCTCGGTTGCGATAGCCCGCAAGGCGCCAAGGCTGCCCAACGCGTCCGCGATCAGATGGCCGCACGCCTGATGACCGAGGGCCTTGCGCGCGTGGCCTTGCTGGACGAACAGAAGGCCAAGCTCCAAGCCCTTTCGGCCCGGACGACACCCGTCGCCCCTAAGCCGAAGACTACCAAAACCGTCGAAGAACCTGGCTTTTTCGATTGGCTAGGGGGTTTATTTAGCTTTTAACCCCTCTGTTCAGGGGGGTGGAAGAAAGTAGTGAACATTTGTTCATTTTACTTGCCAGGCCTTCCAGCGTGGGCAGTTTGGGGTTCTCACTACCGCACGCCCATGTCCACCACCAAGACCGACGCCTCCGCCAAAGAAAAGGCGGCCACGCAGTCCGCCGAGCGCAAGACGCTCGATCTCGCCCTTTCCGCCATCAACAAGCAGTACGGCGACGGCACGCTCATGCGCATGGGCGACGCCACCAAGATGACGGTCTCCACCGTCTCGACCGGCTCGGTCGCCATCGACCTCGCCCTCGGCGTGGGTGGCCTCCCCCGCGGCCGCATCGTCGAGATCTTCGGACCGGAGTCGTCCGGTAAGACGACGCTCTGTCTCTCCATCATCGCCGAGATCCAGCGCCAAGGCGGCAATGCCGTCTTCGTCGACGTCGAGCACGCCCTCGACCCGCGCTACTCCAAGGTCGTCGGCGTGGACCTGGACAACCTCCTGGTCTCCCAACCCGAATCCGGCGAAGACGCGCTCAACATCGCCGAGACCCTCATCCGCTCCGGCGCGGTCGACGTCATCGTCATCGACTCCGTCGCCGCCCTCGTCTCCAAGCAGGAGCTCGACGGCCAGATGGGCGACTCCACCGTCGGCGTCCAGGCACGCATGATGAGCCAAGCCATGCGCCGCCTCACTGCCGCCATCAGCCGCACGAACTGCGTGGTGATCTTCACCAACCAGATCCGCGAGAAGATCGGCGTGATGTTCGGCAGCCCCGAAACCACCCCAGGTGGCCGCGCCCTCAAGTTCTTCTCCTCCGTCCGCATCGACATCCGCCGCATCGGCCAGATCAAGGAGCCTTCGGGCAAGGTGATCGGCAACCGCACCAAGGTGAAGGTCGTGAAGAACAAGGTCGCCCCTCCCTTCACCGAGTGCGAATTCGACATCATGTACAACGAGGGCATTTCCCGCACGGGCTCGGTCCTCGACATGGGCATCGAACACAAGATCCTCGAGAAGAAGGGCGCCTGGATCGCCTACAATGGTCAGCTCATCGGCCAGGGCCGCGAAGCGGCCAAGGACTACCTGATGAAGAACCAGAAGGTCCTCGAGGAGCTCCAGAAGACCATCCTCGAGAAGGTCCAGGTCGTCGGCGGCATGACGCTCGGCGCCGGCACCGGCGAGAACGTCTCCGCCGAATAAGAAGTTTCGTTGTTGGCTGCCATAGCCCGGGCCGCACGCAAGTGCGGCCCGTTTCATTTTCAGGCCAAACTCTCCACGGGACAACCCACACCAAGCCAGGGGAAACGTTCGATGGGATGAACCTCACGGCCGCGTCCTTGCGCAAAAGGACAAGCCACAGGTGAATGCCGTCCCATGGATACCCATCGTCTCAACTCCTTCGTCACTTGGCAGCGCAGCGTCCAGCTGGCCGCCGAAATCACCAAACTGCCGGCCTCGATCAGGACGCCGGCTCCCCGCTTCTTCGAGGAGTTGACCGAGGACGCCATCGGTCGCGCGGCCAACCTGGCCGACTGTTATCTGAACCCGGAGCCGATGTTCAGTTCCTGGGGGAGCTGCGACACGCGGGCCCTTGCGCTGAGCGTCAGGCTCAAGGCCGCCGAGCTTGCCGGGCTCATCCCCGAGCGGGAAGCCCGCCGCCTGCTGGCGATGCACGAAGAGGTGGAACGCCTGGCCGAAAACTACTTCCGCTCGCGGGAGAAACCCACCTCGACCGACCCGGAACGCACGGAAATCAGGCCGAGCTGGCGGAAGGAGGACTTCAAGCCTCTCACCGAATCCAAATACCCGCGGCCAAAGCAAGGAACGTGAGCAGGTCCGCGCGCGCGCGGATCATCTCGGCCGGGACGCCCTCGGCGCGACGGTCCAGGAACCACAGGCTGGCGCCGCCGAAAGCCGCCGCCACCGAGGGGCCGGCGGCTCCGGGTACGGCCATGAAGGTGAAGATGGCCCCGAGCACGGCCGCGAACATCGGCGCGAGGCGCAGCTGCCACGGCCGGGATGGATCCTCGGCGCGACGGATCACGGAGAGGTTGGCCAGCGCCAACGCGAACACGGGCAAGGCGAACCCAAGGTACATGACATGCACCGTCACGCCGGTCTCCGGCATCCGGACCGACTGCTTGGCCGCCAGCAGGGTCAGGATCAACGCCACGCCGCAGGCCCGATAGAACCAACCCGACGACGGCGCGTAGGTCGCGTTGAGGATGAGGAACAGCGGAGCGAGGAAGAAGGCCGAACGGTATTTGGCGAAAGCGTCGACGACCGGCGCGAAGGCCGGGGCCGCCGGGCTGAGCAGGCCGGCGAGGACCACCGCGGCGACGGCGAGGAAGACCCAGCCATGACGGAGGACGAACGCATGACGGGCGCTGCCGCCCTTGGTGAAGCCGCGCCGGGCATCCATCCAACGTTCCAAGGCATAACCCACGAACAGCACCCAAGCCAAGGCGGCGGTCTCCCACGGACGTCCGCTGAACGCTCCTGGCTGGACGACCTCACGGGCGAGCAGCACGAACGCGGAACCTTCCAGGCAGACGGCCGAGGGCCAGGCCCACCAAGGCGTAGCCGCCGTAGACGCGGCGTCCTTCACTTCAGGCCAGGGGCGCGCGCGACGACGGCCCTCATGCGTCGGAGGATCTCCCGCAGACGTTCGCGAGGGCAGCCGAAATTGAGGCGGACGTGGCCAGGGCCGCCGAAATCGGCGCCGTTGCTGAAGCCGATGCCGCCCTTCTCGAACTCGGCGTGCGGGTCCTCGAAGCCCAAGGCCGTGACGTCGAACCAGGCCAGGAAGCTGGACTGCGGGCGCTGACGGAGGACGACGCCGGGCATCGTCCTGAGTTCCGCCTCGATGAGGTCGAGGTTGCCGCGCAGGTACTCGACGCAGGCGAGCCGCCAGGGCTCGCCATGGTCGAAGGCCGCCTGCGTGGCGACGAGGCCGAAGGCGTTCTGGTCAAGCGACAGCCCCTGCAGGATGCGGCGGAAGCGCGTGCGCAGGCCCGCGTCCGGGATGATCGCGAAGCCGCAGGTCAGCCCCGCGACGTTGAAGGTCTTGCTCGCGGCCATCAAGGTGACCGTGCGGGCGGCGAGGTCCTCGGACATGGAGGCGAAGACGGTGTGCTTGGCCTGCGGGTCGAGGATGAGGTCGCAGTGGATCTCGTCCGAACAGACCACGAGGTCATGCTTGCGCACCAGCGCCGCGAGGCGGTCGAGCTCGGCGCGGTCGAAGACGCGGGCGAGCGGGTTGTAGGGGTTGCAGAGCAGCAGCACCTTGGCGTGGGGCTGCGCGCAAGCCTCCTCGAGCCTGGCCCAGTCGAAGGTCCAGCGGCCATCCACGAAGACCATCTCCAGCTTGAGCGGGTTGCGCTCCGAGAGGACCGGGGCGGTCAGGAACGGCGGGTAGACCGGGGCCGTGGTGACGACCGACTCCCCGGTTTTGCTGGCGCAACGGATCGTGGCGTGGATGCCCGGGACGAGCGAGCACATGAACGTGATCCACTCGGGCCTGATCTCCCAGCCATGGCGACGGCGGACATGGTTCACGATCGAGGTGAAGACGGCGTCGCGCTGCGCAGGATAGCCGAAGACGCCGTGCGCGGCGCGGGCCTGGACGGCCGCGACGACCTCGGGCGGCGACATGAAATCCATGTCGGCGATCCAGCAGGGGATGATGTCGCGATCGGCATACTTATGCCACTTCGTGCTGTCCGTCCCGGAGCGTTCCGGACAGCTGTCAAAATTGAAAGCCATTCTGGGGTGAACCTTGGATTGAAGTCGGGTGCGGGCAAATGCATTTTCTGCCAATGACGCCGACCTGGGTCAGCCCCTCCGCGCTCCGCGACCGCAAGGTCTTCCTCGGTCGCCGGGGCGGGATGACCGAGGCGGTCACGAGCGAAGGCGAACTTATCCTGCGCATCCCGTCGCCGCTCGCGATGGCACGGACGCGCCTCGCCGCATGGGGGCTGGCCCCGAAGGTAGGGCCGCTCCCCATCACCCGCAGCATCCTCGCGGGCGGGACAGCCTTCCAACACCGCGTCTGGCAAGGCTGCCTGCAGATAGGGCGTGGGCGGACTGCGACCTACGGCGAGCTGGCCAAGCGCATCGGCTGCCGATCGGCCCAAGCGGTCGGCCAAGCCTTAGGAGCGAATCCGCTCGCGAAGGTCATCCCGTGCCACCGCGTCCGGAGCGCGACCGGGGCCGGGGGGTTCGCCTGGGGTGAGCGCCGCAAGGCAGCTTGGCTCAAACAGGAGTCCAATGGGGCTCCTCGATGACCTCGACCGCGGCCTCGTCGACCTGATCTTCCCCCGGGACTGTTCGGTCACGCAGCTGCCGCTGGATGACGGGCCCTTCCGGCATCTCTCCTTGGCCGGTGCCGAGGCCCTCCCACGTATCTCTGACCCACGCTGCCTGACCTGTGGACACCCCTTCGATGGCTGGCTGGAAGGCGACCGGAGCTGTCCGCACTGCGTCGAACTCCACCCGGCTTTCGACCGGGCGGTGTGCGCTTTCCGGGCCAAAGGTCCTGTCCGGCACATTCTCCACCGCATCAAGTACGGCCGGTCGCCCTACCTCGCGGACGACCTCGTCGAGGTCGCCTCGCAGGACGAAGCCTTTCGACGCCATCTGGCCGGATCGGTGCTCGTGCCGGTCCCCATCCATCGGTCCAAGGCCTGGAGCCGCGGCTACAACCAGACGGACCGCATCGTGGACGGGCTCGCCCGGCGAATTCCGGGATGCGCGGTCGCCCGGCTGCTGGAGAAGCACGTGGCCACCGAATCGCAGACGCGGCTGGACCGGACCAGCCGCCTGCGGAACGTGGCGAAGTCGTTCCGCCTGCAGCCGGGCGCCCGTGTCGACCCGGCCCGGCGGCATGTGGTCGTCGACGACGTCCTCACCACCGGCGCGACGCTCCATGCCTGCGCCGCGATCCTCCGCTCCGCGGGGGTCCGCGCCGTCGACGCGGCCGCCTTGGCCCACGGCTAGACGGCCAGCGCAGCGTCGAGCTCCGCCGCCGCCACACCCATCTTCGAGAGCGCGAACGCGCGCATGTCCGCCGCCAAAGGCGCCTTGAAGACGCGCTGGAACTGCGGCGCCCGGAAATCCAGGCGGAAGGCGTGCAGCGCCTGACGTTCCATCTCGAGCGTCCGGCCCAGCCGTCCCGTCCAACCTTGCTCGACGAACTCGAGGTAGAGCGAGTCGTCGCCGCCGTAGAGCTTGTCGCCGACGACCGGATGCCCCAGCCACAGCGCGTGCGCGCGGATCTGGTGCTTGCGGCCGGTATGCGGGCTCACCCGCGCCAACGTGTAGCCGCCGCGGACCAGGGCCGGTTCGAAGAACGTCGCCGCCGGCGAGGTGCCGGGACCGGCGCGCACCGCGGTCTTCACGACGACCTTGCTGGTCTCGTCAGGACCCAACGGCTGGTCGACCTGTACGGGCTCGCGCAGTTCGCCCTTCAGGATGGCGAAGTAGGTCTTCGACACCCAGCGCCGCTCCATGGCCGTCTGGGAGAGCGACGCGGCCGCGGCGTGCTTCGCAATGAGGATGATGCCGCTGGTCTCGCGGTCGAGCCGGCTGACGAGGTGCAGCGTCTCGAGCCCTTTCCATTCCCGGACGGCCCCCACCAAGGACGACCACGGGCCATCCTTCGACGGATGGCAGACGAGCCAACCTGGCTTGTCGAAGACGAAGAAGTCCGCGTCCTCCTCGACCAGCCAACCCGGGAGCTCGAGCGGGTCGACCTTGGGCGCGGGACGCGTGGACGGCGAAGCCCCGTCGCCGTTCATGGCTTCGGCGGCAGGCGGTCCTGCCATGCGGAGGTCGGAACGTCCGCGCCTTGGTGGCGCGCCAGGACCTCGCCGACGAGGTAGAGCGACCCGAGGACCACGACGGTGTCGCCGCTGGCCGTACAGGCGCCGGCGGACGGGAAGAGTTCGTCGACCCTCGCGCAACGGACCGGCCCCGCGAAGCCCGGCGGCACCAAGGCGGCCAGCTCCTCGGCCGCGCAAGCTCGTTCGTTGTCGGGACGCACGAACACGAGCGCCGACGCCTGCCGCGCGGCCGCGGCGACGAGGGGACGCGCGCGCTCGACGCCGAGCGCGCCGACGACGATGGTCGGGCGACCCAAGCCGGCGAGCAGCGGTTCGACCGCGCGGATGCCTTCCTCGTTGTGCGAACCATCGACGAACAGCGCGCGGCCGTCGCGCAACGGCAGCCGCTGCCAGCGACCCGCCCAGGACACCTGGCGCAGCGCCGCGGCGGCGACCGCCGGATCGAAGCGGAGGCGCGCGGCGAGCTCGCAGGCCAGCCAGGCCGCGCCCGCGTTCCAGCGTTGATGTTCGCCGAGGAGGTTGGTCTCCGGAAGTCCGCCCGCGAAGCGTTCCCGCACGAGATGCAGCGGCGCACCGACCTCGCGGGCCCGACGGGCGACCACCGCCTCGGCCTCGGCGGGCAGGCGGCCGACGACGACGGGCACGCCTGGCTTGAGGATGCCGGCCTTCTCGCCGGCGATCGCCGCCAGCGTCTCGCCGAGGTATTCCTGATGGTCGAAGCCGACGGAAGTGATGACGCAGACCTCAGGCGCGCAGACGTTCGTCGCGTCGAGCCGTCCGCCCAGCCCGGTCTCGAGGACCATCACGTCGACCTGCGCGGCGCGGAACTCGAGCCACGCGGCCGCCGTGATCAGCTCGAAGAACGTGGGCGCCAGCCCCGCGTCCTCAGCGGCGATGGCCTCGTAGTGCGGACGCAGCTCCTCGGCGAGCGCGACCACGCGGGCGTCGGTCGCCGGCACGCGGTCGACCTGCAGGCGTTCGCCGATCCGCACCAGGTGCGGGCTCGTGTACAGCCCCGTGCGGCGGCCATGCGCGCGCTGGACCGCCTCGATCATCGCGGAGGTCGAGCCCTTACCGTTCGTCCCGGCGACGTGGAAGCATGGCGCGCAGCGTTCGGGCTGGCCCAGCCGGGCGGACAACGCCCGCATGCGGTCGACGCCGAGGCGCGAGCCGAGGTTGCGGAGCCCCGTCAACCAACGCAGCGTGGCGGCCGCTTCCATGGACGGCCGAGGCCGGTTAGGCCGCGCGGCGCTTGCCGCCCTTCGGCGCGCGATGGGCCAAGGCCCGCAGCAGGCTGGCCAGCTTGGACTTCATCTCCTTGCGGTGGATGATCATGTCGATCAGGCCTCGCTTGAGGAGGAACTCGGAGGTCTGGAAGCCGTCGGGCAGGTCCTGGTTGGTCGTCTCCTTGATGACGCGGGCGCCGGCGAAGCCGATGAGCGCGCCGGGCTCGGCCACGATGACGTCGCCGAGCGTGGCGTAGGAAGCCATGACGCCGGCCATGGTCGGATTGGTCAGGACGGCGATGTAGGGCAGGCCGGCGGCGCGGAGCTTGGCGAGCGCGGCGCTGGTCTTGGCCATCTGCATCAGGGAAAGGATGCCTTCCTGCATGCGGGCGCCGCCGGAGGCGCAGACCACGACGCACGGGCACTTCATCTTGATCGCGCGCTCGATGGCGCGGGTGACCTTCTCGCCCGCGACGGACCCCATCGAAGCGCCCATGAACGAGAAGTCCATGATCGCGAGGGAGACCGGCAGGCCGTCCATGAGGCCGTGGCCGCAGACGACGGAGTCGCGGAGACCGGACTTCTTCTGGTGCTGGGCCACGCGCTCGGGGTAGGACCCGCCGGCGGTGAACTTAAGGGGATCGCGGGAAGAGAGCTTGGAGTCGGTCTCCTTCCAGGTGCCTTCGTCGATCAGGAGCGCGATGCGCCGCTTCGTCGACAGACGGTCATGGTAGCCGCTGACCGGGAAGACGTTCCAGTTGGCCTCGAGGTCCTTGGTGTAGACCATCTCGCCCGACTGGGGGCACTTGGTCCAGAGACCCGCCGGGATATCCTTCTTCTTCGGAGTCGGAGTGTGCGTGCGCTTGCGGAAGACAGCCATGGTGGAGAGGCCGAGATGTTGAGAGTTTCCGTCGGGCGGCGAAAGGTTAAAGCAAGCCAGCCGACCCAGAAAAACGGCGTTTTAGGCCTCTTTTCGGAGTCGGCTGGCGAAACGAGGCAAGCCTCAGCGACGCGGCGTGCCGGCGATGCGTTCCAACAGCAAACCGTAGGCCTTCACGGCCTTTTCCGCCATGCCGAGCTCGAAGTTCTCGTCGGGGGCGTGCAGGTTGGATTCCGGCGTGAACAAGCCGATCATGACCGAGTCCAAGCCCGTCTCGCGCCGGATGTCGCCGATGATCGGCACGCTGCCGCCTTCGCGGAGGTAGAGCGGCCCCTTGCCGAAGGCTTCGCCGATGGCCTTGTCGGCCTCGCGGAAAGCGCGGGCCAAGACCGGGTTCTGGTCCTTCGGGGTGTTGGGCCGGTCGGGCGGGCAGACGTAATAGGCCGCGTTGCCCTGCATCTCCTTGATCTCCACGCGGACGCCCTTCGGGGCGCGGGCGCGGATGGCGTCGGCGACCTTGCGGTGCACGTCGACGGGGTCCTGGCCGGGAACGAGGCGGCAGGTGATCTTGGCGAAGACCTTGGAAGGAATCACCGTCTTGGAGCCCTTGCCCTGGTAGCCGCCGCCGATGCCGTTGAATTCCAGCGTCGGCGCGAAACGCACCGCCTCGAGCGCATCGAGGCCAGGGGCCGGATGGAGCTCGTCGACCGCCAGGAAACGACGGTACTCGTCCTCGGTGAGCGGCAGCTTGCGCAGCTCTTCGCGCTCCCAGCGCGTCGGCTGCTCCACGCCCTCGTAGAAGCCCTCGACCGTCACCGCGTTGTCGGCGTCGTGCAGCGAAGCGCACAGTTCCGCCAAGGCCTGGATGGGGTTGTAGACCGCGCCGCCATGCAGCCCGGAATGCAGGTCGGAACGCGGGCCCGTCAGGCCGACCTCGAGGCCGATGATGCCGCGCAGGCCCGTCGTGATGACGATCTGGTCGGTCGACGGCGAAGCCGTGTCCGAGAGCACCACGCAGTCGGCCTCGGAGAGCTCCTTCTTGTGGTTGTGCAGGAACTCGGGGAAGCTCGGGGAGCCGATCTCCTCTTCACCCTCGATGAGGAACGTGATGCGGAGCGGGAGGTCCGGACGGCGCTTGAGCAGCTGCGCGAGCGCGACCACGGCCACGAGGTGCGGGCCCTTGTTGTCGGCGGTGCCGCGGCCCCAGATGCGGCCGTCGCGGACGACCGGCTCGAAGGCCGGCGTCGTCCAGAGGTTCAAAGGGTCGGCCGGCTGGACGTCGTAGTGGCCGTAGAGGACGACATGGGGCCATTCCGCGGGACCGCGCCGACGGGCCAGCACGATCGGATGGAGCGGCGTCGGCACGACCTCGATCTCCAGGCCCGCCTGCTTCAGCAAGCCGCAGATGTGCTCACGGGCGCCCGTCATCCCCGCCTTGAAGGCCGGGTCGGTCGAGACGCTGGGGTGCTTGACGTATTCGATGAGTTCGCGGACGAGATCCATGCGTCCATTAGGTCGTTTTGGGAGCGGAGGGCAAGGCGCACCCGGACGAAGCCCGCGGTTTGGTCGCTTTTTGACTTCCCCCAGGACCGCCTTCGGAAACATTAGGAGCATGTCCCCCGCGGAACAGTTGAAGGTCATGAAATCCCGCACCGAGAAGTTCATCGGTGAGGCGGAGATCCTCAAGCGCCTCGAAGCCGGCAAGACCCTGCGCGTGAAGCTCGGCGTCGACCCCACCCGGCCTGACCTGACCTTCGGCCACATGGTCGTGTTCAACAAGCTCCGCCAGTTCCAGGAGCTCGGCCACCAGGCCGTCCTCATCATCGGCGACTACACCACGCGCATCGGCGACCCCACCGGCAAGTCCGAGACGCGCCCGGTGCTGTCCGAGCAGGAGATCGAGGAGAACGCCAAGACCTACCTCGAGCAGGCCTTCCGCATCCTCGACCCGAAGAAGACCGAGGTCCGCCGCAACAGCGAGTGGTTCGGCAAGATGTCCTTCCTCGACGCGCTGCAGCTCAGCCGCCGGATGACCGTCGCGCAGATGCTCGCCCGCGAGGACTTCGCCAAGCGCCACGCCTCCAACACGCCCATCTCGATCGTCGAGTTCCTCTACCCGCTGCTCCAGGGCCACGACTCCGTCGAGCTCCGCAGCGACATCGAGATCGGCGGCAGCGACCAGCTCTTCAACATGCTCGTCGGCCGCGACCTGCAGGAACAGCACGGCCAGCCCGCGCAGTCCGTGCTCGGCATGCCCCTGCTCGTCGGCCTCGACGGCGAGAAGAAGATGTCGAAGTCGCTCGGCAACTACATCGCCTTCAACCACGGCGCGAAGGACATGTTCGGCCGCATCATGTCGGTCCCCGACGCCACGATGTGGGTCTACTACGACCTGCTTCTGCTGGCGACGCCGGAGGAGCTCGCTGCCCTCAAGGCCGGCCACCCGATGGAAGCCAAGAAGCAGCTCGCCACGCGCCTGACGGACATGTTCCACGGCGCGGGCGCGGGCGCGAAGGAACGCGCCGAGTTCGAGAACGTCTTCTCCAAGGGCGGCGTGCGCACGGACATGCCGGAGTTCGCCTGGGCCGCCGTCTCCGGCGGCGCCGCGGAGGTCGGCATCGTCGACCTGCTCGCCGCGACGAACCTTTTCCCCTCCAAGAAGGAGATCCGCCGCCTCATCGAGGGCGGCGCGGTCAAGCTCGGCGAGGACAAGGTCTCCGACCCTGCGCTCAAGGTCGCCCAGCCCACCGGGGAACTGGTCATCCAGGCCGGCAAGCGGACCTTCGTGAAGGTCAAGTGACCCGGCGGCGACCGCCGACGCGGCCCTGTGGACAAGTCGGCGAATAACCGCGCGATTATCCCCTTCCCCTGCCCTGCGCCCGCGACCTATTATCGCGGTCTCCGCATGGCCGATCCGGAATCCATCAGTCGCGACTTCGTGCACCTCCACGTGCACACCGACTACAGCATGCTCGACGGCTGCTCGCGCATCGACCGGCTCATGGAGCGCGCCTGCGACATGAACATGCGCGCGGTGGCGATCACCGACCACGGGAACCTCTTCGGCCTGTTCGACTTCTGGAACGAGGCCAAGCAGCGCTCCAAGGGCGACGTGAAGCTCAAGCCCCTCCTCGGCTGCGAGCTCTACCTCGTCTGGGACCATGCGCTCACCGACAAACCCGACCGCCGCGAGCACAAGTACTACCACATGGGCGTGCTCGCCCGGAACTTCAAAGGCTACCAGAACCTGACGAAGCTCGTCTCGGACGCGCACGTCCGCGGCCTGCACTACAAGCCGCGCACCGACATCACCCAGCTCGCCAAGCACGCCGACGGCCTCATCGGGTTCAGCGGCTGCCTCCAGGGCGTCATCCCCCAGCACCTGCTCAAGGGCGACTACGAAGGCGCGCGCCAGGCGTGCGGCCGCTTCGTCGAGATCTTCGGCCGCGAGAACTTCATCATCGAGCTCATGGACCACGGCCTCGAGGAGCAGAAGCGCATCATCGCCGACCTCCTCAAGCTCGCCACCGAGTTCAACCTCCGCGTCGTCGCGACCAACGACGTCCACTACGTCGACGCCTCCGACAACCAGGCGCACGACGCGATGCTCTGCATCCAGACGGGCGCCCGCCTGGCCGACGAGCGCCGCATGAAGTACACGGCGCAGGAGTTCTACCTGAAGAGCGAGGCCGAGATGCGCCGCGTCTTCGGCGAGGTCCCCGAGGCCATCACCAACACCGTCGCCATCGCCGAGATGTGCGACGTCCAGCTGCCCGTCGGGAAGAACCACTACCCGGTCTACGTCTTCTCCGAGGGCGTGAAGCCCAAGCCCGCGAAGAAGATGGACGCCATCCTCGACGGGTACGAACGGCTGAAGAACGGCCTCCTCGTGGCCGCCGGCAAGAAGGGCGACTTCACCATCCCCGAAGAGACGCGCCAAGGCATGCGCGCCAACGGCTCGTACCTCCTCGAGGTCGTCAAGCTCGGCCTCAAGGAGCGCTACGGCGTCGACTACGACGACCCCAAGGCCCAGCAGGACGAGAAGGTCCCTGGCCCCGGCCAGGCCAGCCCCGCGGAGCTCTGCCGGCGCGTCGACTACGAACTGGGCGTCATCGCCGGCACGGGCTTCGTCGACTACTTCCTGATCGTCTGGGACTTCATCGACTGGGGCCGCCGCCAGGACATCCCCGTCGGCCCGGGCCGCGGCTCGGGCGCCGGCTCGATCGTCGCGTACTGCCTCAAGATCACGGACATCGATCCGATCCGCTTCGGCCTCCTCTTCGAGCGCTTCCTCAACCCCGAGCGCGTCTCGGCGCCCGACTTCGACATCGACTTCTGCATGCGCCGCCGCGACGAGGTCGTCGACTACGTCCGCGGCAAGTACGGCGCCGACCGCGTCGCCAACATCATCACCTTCGGCACCTTCGGGGCCAAGATGGTCGTGCGCGACCTCGCGCGCATCCGCGACCTGCCGTTCATCGAGACGAACCGCCTCGCGAAGCTCGTCCCCGACGACATCAACATCTCGCTCGACGACGCGCTGAAGAAGTCCAACGAGCTCCGCGCCGAGGTCCACAGCAACCCCACGGCCGCCAGCATCATCGAGACGGGCCGCGTCATCGAGGGCATGGTGCGCAACAGCGGCAAGCACGCCTGCGGCATGATCATCGCGGACCGCCCGCTGACCGACATCATCCCGGTGACGGTGCAGGAAGGCGACCTCACGACGCAGTACGCCAAGGACCCCGTCGAGAAGCTGGGCCTGCTGAAGATGGACTTTCTGGGCCTCAAGACGCTCACGGTCATCGACGACGCCCAGAAGCTCGTGCGCAAGCACCGCAAGCTGCCGAAGTTCGACATCGAGAAGGTCGGGTTCGACGACGCCAAGACATTCGCCCTGCTCAACGAGGCCAAGACGGTCGGCGTGTTCCAGCTCGAATCCGGCGGCATGCAGTCGCTCTGCCGCCAGTTCAACATCACGGCCATCGACGAGATCGTCGCGCTCATCGCGCTCTACCGCCCGGGTCCGATGCAGTTCATCCCGGACTACATCAAGGGCAAGAAGGACCCGAACTACGTCAAGTACGCGCACCCGCTGCTCGAGAAGGTCGCCAAGGAGACCTACGGCATCCTGGTCTACCAGGAACAGGTGATGGAGGCCGCGCGCGTCGTCGCCGGCTACACCCTCGGCGGCGCCGACATGCTCCGCCGCGCGATGGGCAAGAAGATCAAGGAGGAGATGGAGAAGCAGCGCGACGTCTTCGTGGCCGGCGCCAAGGCGACGAACAACATCGAGAAGAAGAAGGCCGAGGAGATCTTCGCCACCCTGGAGAAGTTCGCCGAGTACGGCTTCAACAAGTCCCACTCCGCGGCCTACGCGATCCTGTCGTACCGCACCGCCTACCTGAAGGCCAACTACCCCGTCGAGTTCATGTCGGCGGTGCTGACGTCCGAGCAGGGCAACGCCGACAAGCTCGCCGAGTTCGTCGCCGAGGTCGAGGCCCTGGGCATGAAGATGCTCGGGCCCGACGTGAACCAATCCGACACCGACTTCACGCCGGTCATCGCCGACAACGCCATCCGCTTCGGCCTCGGCGCGATCAAGGGCGTCGGCGAAGGCGCCGCGCGCGCCATCGTGGCCGAACGCGAGGCCAACGGCCCGTTCAAGGACTTCGCGGACTTCATCAGCCGCATGGGCGACCAGGCCCTCAACGCGCGTTCGATCGAATGCCTCGCCCGCGCCGGCGGCTTCGACTTCACCCGCGAGGACCGCCGCCACCTCGTCGACTCGATCGAGTCGGTCCGGCGCCACTTCTCGTCGGAGCGCAAGGAACGCGCGAGCGGCCAGGGCAACCTCTTCGACATGCTCGGCGCCGAGGACAGCGGATCGATGAACGCGGCCGACCTCATCCTCCGCAAGGGCGAGCCGATGCCCAAGCTCGAGATGCTGAACAACGAGAAGCAGCTCCTCGGGTTCTACCTGAGCGGCCACCCGCTGGCCGACTACCACGGGCTCGACGAGGCCATCGCCAACTTCAGCACGCCGCTCGACCGCATCACGCTCGACCAGAAGGAGCGCCACATCGTGCGCCTCTGCGGGATCGTCGGCGGGCTCGAGAAGAAGATCTCGAAGAAGGACAACCGTCCGTGGGCGCTCTTCCACGTCGCGACGCGCGCGGTCAACATCCCCGTCACGATCTTCACCGACGCCTACGACGCGGTCTCCGTCCTCAAGGACGGCGA
This sequence comes from Opitutia bacterium, assembly GCA_947453335.1. GTDB lineage: Bacteria > Verrucomicrobiota > Verrucomicrobiia > Opitutales > UBA953 > UBA953. Next base: position 264,086 of record CANGFP010000002.1, read on the forward strand.
CGCGCCGCTGCTGATGGACGGCGCGCACGTGATCGTCGACGCGCGCCTGTCCTACCGCGAGGAGCGCAGCGAGTGGTCCATCAGCGCCCACGCCGTCCAGCCGCTCCGCAACGCGCCGGCGCAGATCAAACGCATCCTCTTCGCGCTGCGCCCCGGCCCCGAGGCGGGGGATTTCATGGAGAAGCTCGTCGCCCACACCCGGCGCGTGGACGGGAGCACGCTCGTGCAGGTGGGCATCCTCCAGGCCGACGGCCGCGTGCTCGTCGCCGAAGCCGCCCGCGGGATGACGACCCGCTTCGACCCGGTCATCTACGGCGTCCTCGCCAAGCACCCCGCCCTCGCCGGCGTCCAGATCGACCCGCTGGCCCCGACGCAACCGCCGCAGCGCAAATACGGCCCGCGCGCCTAGGCCATGGCCAAGGTCTCGATCTTCATCCGCACCTACAAGCGAGACGTCGCCTGGCTGGACTTCTGCCTGCAGTCCATCCACGCCAACCTCAAGGGCTGGGATGAGATCGTCGTCGCCGTCCCGGAAGGCCAGGAAGGCCACCTGAGCCATCTGGGTTCCGAACGCCGCGTGACGACGCCACGCTTCCTCGAGGACTACGTCGGCCAACAGGTCGCCAAGCTCCAGGCCCATCGACACGTGACCGGCGACTACGTCTTCTTCGTGGATTCCGACGTCGTCTTCCTTCCGGGATCGGACGTCCGCGCGTTCCTCGACGGCGACCGCCCGATCGTCGGTAAGCGTCTGTACGCATCGCTCGCCCGGGAAGGCTCCGCTTCCCTGAAGTGGCAGGAGGTCGTCGCGGACTTCTTCGGCGCCACCCCGGAATGGGAATACATGCGCGGCCATGGCTGCCGCCTCTACCGAACCGCGACGCTGAAGGCTCTGGCGGACGAATTCCCCGGGCTGGAAGGGTACGCCCGCGGCGTCCCCAGGCGTCGCTTCAGCGAATTCAACCTGCTCGGCTACTTCGCCGAATCGCGGGAACCGGACCGCTACCGCTTCATCGACGAGGAGACAGGTAAGCTGCCAGATTCCCGCTCCCGCCAGTTCTGGACCATCGACGGCCTGACGCCTGGGACGCTCGCCGAACTGGCGGCCCTCGGGTTCCGTCCCCGCTGGCCGACGACGCTTTCGGCCTTCGACCGGGCGAAAGCCTGGCTGTCCCAGACGACCCGCGCGGTGAAGCGCTGGCGCCACCGCCCATGAAGCCCGTCCTCCGTCTCGCCTTCAGCGACTTCATCTTCGGCCGCAACGACCGCGACCGCATGGCGTCGTTCAACCCGCAGGACAACGTCTTCACGCGGCTGCTCGCCCAGGCCTGGGACGTCCGCGTCGTGCCGATGGCCGAGGCCGAGGTGCTCGTCTACTCCACCTTCGGCGAAGACCATCGGACCTTCCGCGGCCGCAAGGTCTTCTACACCTCCGAGAACGTCCTGCCTGACTTCGACGCCTGCGACCACGCGATCACGTTCTGCCATCTGCCGGACGACCCGCGGCATTTCCGTCTGCCGCAGTACGTGTTCTACGTCGACGACGTCCGGCGCCTGCTGAAGCCGGCGGGTTTCGATGCGGTCGCCGCCCTGCGCGCCAAGACGAAGTTCGCCAACTTCGTGGTCTCCAACCCGCGCTGCCCCGAACGCAACCGCTTCTTCCGGCAGCTCCATCGCCGCCGCCACGTCGATTCGGGCGGACGCCACTTCAACAACCTCGGCAAGCCCATCGCGGACAAGCTCGCCTTCATCCGGGACTACAAGTTCACCCTGGCCTTCGAGAACTCCGCGTCCCCCGGCTACACCACCGAGAAGCTCGTCGAACCGATGCTCGCCGGCAGCGTCCCCATCTACTGGGGCAACCCCGAGGTCGCGCGCGACTTCAATCCGCGCAGCTTCATCGACGTCGCGCGCTTCCCCAGCTTCGACGCGGCCATCGACCATATCCTGCAGGTCGACGCGGACGACGCCCTCTACCTGCGGTACCTCCGCGAGCCCTGGTTCAACGAAAACATCCCGCCCAGCTGGTTCGACGCGGCGGAGCACCTGGCGACTTGGCGCCGGTTCCTGTCGACGCCGTGGACGGAACGACCGCGCATCTACCGCGACCGCGGACTCCGCGACCATGCGCGGGGCACCGGCCTGGGACGGCACCTCTCGAGCCTCGGGACGAAGCTCGATGGCTTGCTCTGGAAGGCCGGCTGGCGCTGAGCCTCGTCAGATCGGCTTCGCCACTTCGCGGAAATGCTTCGCCACGTAGGCGACGTCTTCGGGCGTGATGTTCGCGTGGTTCGGCAGGTAGAGGCCGAAGTCGTGCACCTTGTCGGCGACGGGCAGATGGGTCACGCCGAACTTCTTGATCCAGAAAGGCTGGCGGCCCATCGAGCCGCAGACCAGCGGGCGGCACTCGATCCCCTGCGCCAGGAGGTGCTTGGAGAGTTCGAGGCGGTTCGCCGCGAAGGTCCCGAAGGAGAAGCTGGAGACGAAGCTGTCCGGGCTGTGCTGGGAGAAGAACTCCGGCAAGGCCTGCCGGTAGAGCTCGAAGTTGCGGGCGCGGACCTTGGCGATCGCGGGCAGCCGCTTGAGCTGGAGGCGTCCGAGGTAGGCGTTGAGGTCGGTCGAACGCAGGTTGTAGCCGGCGTAGTAGAAGCTGTAGAACTCTCGGAAGTCGTCGATCTGGTACTCCTTCTTCCAGGCCTGGCGGTCGGCCTCGGGGACGTCGCGCGACCAGCCGTGCGAACGGATGGACAGCATGACGCTGTAGAGCTTGTCGTCGCTGAGGGTGATGGCGCCGCCCTCGATGCTCGAGATATGGTGCCCGTAGTAGAAGGAGAACGAGCCAGCCAAGGAGAGCGCTCCGGTCTTCTTGCCTTTGTATTCGGAACCCAAGGCCTCGCAGGCGTCCTCGATGACGAGGCAACCGTACTGGTCGCAGAGGCGATGGATGGCGTCCATCTTGTTGGGGTGCCCCAGGATGTGGACGAGGATGAGGAGCGCCGGCCGCTCCTTCTTCAGCAAGGCCTCGAGATGGTTCAGGTCGACGCCCAGGTCCTGCGCGTCGGAGTCGCAGAGGAAGCACTCGAAGCCCATCTGCACGAACGGCGACAAGGTCGTGATCCAGGACACGGCGGGGACGACGACCTTCTTGTTCCGGAGGTAGCCCGCCTCGAGGAGGCTGTAGGCCATCAGCAGGTTCGCGGAGGAACCGCTGTTCACCATGATGCTGTACTTGGTCCCGGTGTAGGCCGCGAACTCCGCCTCGAACTCGCGGGTCAGGGGGCCCTTGGTGAGCTGCTTGCCCTCCTGGAGCCAACCGGCGAGGGACCGGATCTCCTCCTCGGAGATCGTGTTGTCGGCCAGCTTGATGGAACGCTTAGTCATGGGAGATCAGGGGACGCTTGGGGTGGAACAGTCGGTACAGGCCGTTGCGGAGCTTGGCCTTGACGCGCATGCAGAAAAGCAAGGCCCGGGCGGGCAAGTCCAGCCGGAAGGTCTTCACCAGCCAGGCGATCGTGTAGTAGAGGCGCGACTCCTGGTAGGCGCGGTAAAGGGCCTTCTTGCGCGCGGCGTCCTTATGGGCGTCGATGGTGATCGAGCCGTCATGGGAGGAGAAGACCGCCAGCGGTTCGTCGACATAGCCGAACTTGCGGTAATCAAGGGTGGTCATCGCGGTCATGAGCCAATCCGGACCGACGCCGCGGTACTCGAAGGAAGTGAACGGCACCCGCCCGACGAGGAGGTGGTTGAGGATGTCCTTCCGGCGGATGAGCGTCGCGCCAGGCGAAACCAGCCCTTTGATCTGGTGCGACATGAACCTGGACACCGGGTAGACGCCCGTGGGTCCGAGGCTGGTGAAGAGATAGGACAACGGCTGCTGCGTGGCGTCGTCGCGGACCTCCGCGCAGGAGAGGCAGAACGCGACGTCGGGCCCCATCAGCGCCATGCACTTCTCGATGAAGGTCGGGGCGATGAAGTCGTCGTCGTAGTTGATGTGGACGAACTCGCCTTTGGCCGAGACCACGCCGTCCAGCCACGCGAAATGCACGCCGGAATCCTGTTCGCGTCGGACGTAGCGGATCCGGTCCCCGTAGGATCGGGCCACGGCGGGAGTGTCGTCCGAGCTGCCGTGGTCGCAGACCACGACCTCGCAAGGGAACGTCTGGGCCAAAGCCGAGTCGATGCACCGCCGGAGCATGCCGGAGCGGTTGAAGGTCGGGATGACGATGGAGACCTGCGGAGGGGTCATGCCCCGAGAAGTTGACGCAGGCGGGCGGTGTCGGCAACCAAGGACGTGGCCGGCCCCTCCGAGGCGTTGACGATCTGGAGCCGGCGCGGGGCCAAGGACTGCACGAAATCGCTTATTTGGGTGCCCCGCCCGGAACCGATGTTCACGAGGCCCGTGGCCCGCTTGGCCATCAGCGCGACGACTTTGGCGACGAGGTCATCGGCCAAGGAAAGGTCCCGGACGTCCTCCGCCCCGAAGAGCCGGAAGGGCTGAGACAGGTCCTCGGTGGCGAAACGTCGCTGCAACGCCGGATAGAGAAAGGTACCGGTCTGCGACGGGTGGTAGAAGCTGAAGATGCGGCCGATGCAGGCCGGCACGCCAGCGGCGGCCGCGGAGGCCTCGACCACCTGCTCGCCGAGCCGCTTGGAAAGGCCGTAAGGGTTGATCGGCGAGACGGGCGCCGCTTCATCGATCGGCGCGGACTGCGGACGGTAGACATGGCTGCTGCTTGCGTAGAACAGCCAAGGCTTGCGCTCGAGGGCGCCGAGTTCGGCGACGAGGTTGGCCGTGCCGCCGACGTTGACCTGGAAAGCCCGCGCGGGATTCGCCTGGACGGACTGCGTCGGCACGAGCGCCGCGAAATGGACGATGGCGTCGAACTCGCCGGCCCGCAGCCAAGCGCGGAGTTCCTCGGGCCGACAGACGTCACCGGGAAAGGACGAGTGCGTTCGGCCTGCGGCAGACAACTGCGCCTGTAGGATTTTACCCAAAGTCCCTCGGCCGCCTGTGATCCCGATATGCATCTCTATTCGACGGTATTTGCGGGGGGCTCCGGTTCAACCCGAAAGGTCCATGAGGGCCTTGCTTCAGATTAAGGAAATCCATTGCCCCGGAGGCAGATTCCGGCTCCTTCGCCACAACCGTCATGGCGTCCCCTCGGACCATCAGCGTCGTCCTACCGACCTACAACTGCCGCGGCCTGCTCGTCGGGCACCTGCAAGGCATGCAGGCGTGGCTGGACCTTGCGCACGAGGTCATCGTCGTCGATAGCCGCTCGACCGACGGCTCGCTGGAGCTGATCCGTTCCGAACTCCGGCACCCGCGCCTGCGCATCATCGAGCGGGACCGCGGGCTTTACCAGTCCTGGAACGAGGGCATCGCGGCGACCACCGGCGACTGGGTCTACATCAGCACCGCAGGCGACGGCATCACGCGTGAGCACCTGCTCCACCTCCGCGAAGTCGGCGAAGCGTTGGCGGCGGACGTCGTGGTAAGCCCTCCGTTCTTCGCCCATGAGGACGGCCGGCCGCACCGTGACCTTGGTTGGCCGCCCGCGGCGCTGCTGCAGGCCTTCGGCCGAGGGCGACCGTTCGCGATCCATCCGGAGGCCACTCAGTTCCTGGCTTTCCAGAACTGCCCCAACGCCCTGCTGGGGAGTTCCGCAGCGGACCTCTACCGGGGAGACCATCTCCGCGTCCGTCCTTTCCCGACAGAATACGGCGTGGTCGGTGATACGGCCTGGATCATGCGTTTCGGCCATGAAACCCGGCTGGCCCTGACGCCTAGGCGCGGGTCGACGTTCTGCATCCACGAGAAGGAGTCCAAGCTCACGCCCGCACAATGCGTGGAACTCCACCTTCGCCTGCTCGACGGCGAGCGTCGTCGCCTCTCCGGACATGACCAAGAAGCGCGGACGATGCTGGAGGCTTATTTCGACTCCTTGGAGCTCCCCAACCGGACCAAGCGCCTTTGGGCTGAAAAGCGCGTGCTTTGGCACGCCAAGGAGAACCGCTGGCGCAACAAGCTTCGCTGGATCCGGACGACCGCCAGCTATCTCTGGCATCGCTCGCAGATGAAGCTCCGTACGCACCGCGAGCTGTCGCAACTGCAGGCCAAGCCGGAGTGGTTCAGCCACCCGAAATCCTGACGACCACAGGTTCTGCCTTCCCCTGCCCCCTTGGGTTCCGTTAGCGTCCGGCCATGAGCGCGAAAACCCTTGGTTTCGGGATCTGGGGAACCGGCATGATCGCCGAGTTCCATGCCAAGGCGCTGGCGGAAATCCCGGGCGTGAAGGTCGTCGCCGCCTACAACCGAACAGCGGCCAAGGCCGAGGAGTTCGCCCGCAAGCATGGTGCGGCGGCCTGCGCCACGCCGGAGGCCCTGCTCGCCCATCCCGAGGTCGACGTGGTCTGCCTCTGCACGCCAAGCGGCGACCATCTCGCGCCCGCCCTTGCCTGCGCCCGCGCGGGCAAGCATGTCGTGGTCGAGAAGCCCCTTGAGGTGACGCTGGCCCGCTGCGACGAATTGACGAAGACCTGCGCCCAAGCCGGCGTGGTGCTCGCCGGCATCCTGCCCCGCCGCTTCGGCGCGGGATCGCAAGCCCTCAAGGCGGCCATCGACGCAGGACGGTTCGGTCAAATCACCTTGGCGGGCGCCCTCATTCCTTGGTGGCGAACCCAGGCCTATTACGACTCCGCGGCTTGGCGCGGGACGTTCGCCCTGGATGGCGGGGGCGCCTTGATGAACCAAGGCATCCACACGATCGACCTGTTGCTCTGGTTCCTCGGCCCGGTGAAACGCGTCTCGGCGACCGCCGGACTCGTGGCCCATGACGGGATCGAGGTAGAGGACATCGCCACCGGCTGGATCGAGTTCGCGAACGGTGCCCGCGCCACGCTCGCCGGCTCGACGGCCTGCTGGTCCGGCACGGGCTTCCCGGCGGAGATCCGCATCCACGGGACGACGGGCTCCGCGGTGCTCCGGGACGACAAGCTGACGGCTTTCGAGTTCGCCACGCCCGAAGCCGCCGACGCGCGCCATCTCGCTCCCGCCACCGAAGGCGCCGGCGCGGGCGCCAACGACCCCAAGGCGATCGGACACGCCTGGCATCGCCTGAACCTGGAGGACGCCATCGCCGCGATCCGCGCCAAGGGCCGACCCGGCGTCGATGGCGCCGAAGGCCGCAAGGCGGTCGAACTCATCCTCGCGCTCTACGCTTCGGCGCAAAACGGCGGCGCACCGGTCGACCTGCCGCTGCCGGCGGATCCGCAGCTGCGGCCGCTGGGCGTGAAGAAGAAGTCCTGACGGCCGACCGCAGGAAATCACCCTTTGCAGAGGCTCGTCGGGCGGCTTTAATGGCCGCCATGCCCCTGCTTGGTCGAATCTTCTGCCTCTTGGCCTGTTGCCAGCTGACCGCCGCCGAGGCGCTCTTCGAGCACGGGCGCTGGCAGGTCGCGGTGGTGATGCCGGCCGACCCCGAACCGGATGAATGGTACGCGGCCCACTCGCTCGTCGATTGGTGCGAGCGCGTCACCGGACGGCGGCCGGAGCTCGTCGAGGAAGCGAAGGGCGTCAGTCGTCGGGGCATCTACGTCGGTCGGACGAAGGCCAGCCTGTTGGCAGGCGTCTCACCGGCGTCGGCCGAGGGCGACGTCGCCTTGAGCCGCACCATCGGATCGTCGACCTTCCTGCTGGGGAACAACCCGACGGCGACGCGCATCGCGGTCGGCCGTTTCTGCGAGCGGTCGCTGGGTGTCTTCTTCGCCTTCCCAGGTCCACGCGGCGCCGACTGGACGATGCTCAGCGCCGTGGCGGCTCCGGACGGCGACGAGTTCCGTCCGGCGTTCGCTTGGCGCGAAATCGGAGGCATCCGCAACGAGCTCAGCCAGGAATGGGCCTTCAGCGTGGGCTACGGCAAGGCGCCGTCCTTCTCCCATGGGCTCTACGCCGCGTTCGGGAAACCGGAGTTCGCCGAGGATCCTTCGCTTTTCGCGTCGGTCGACGGCGTCCGCTCGGCCCCGCAGGGCAATGGTTACGACGCCAACCCGAACCTCGCCCACCCACGCGCCCCTGAAATCGGCGCCCGCTTCGCCCGTACGTGGTTCCACAAGCACCCCGACGACTTCTGCGTGCCGCTCGGCGTCAACGACACCTTGTCGTTCGATGACACGGCCAAGTCCGAGGGCTGGTATCGCGAACGCCCGGTCCGGACCGATTACGTGGTACGCTACCTCAACGAGGTCGCGCGGTCCTTCTGGCAACCCGCCGGCGACCTGCACGGCGAGCGCCATGCCATCGGCACCCTCGCCTACCTGCACACCTTGAAGGCCCCGACGGTCCCGGTGGACCCCGCGATCTTCCCTTGGGTGTGCGCGGACCGCATGGGCTACGCCGACCCCGGCTTCGCGGCCCAGGAAACGGCCAACCTCAAGGCCTGGGCCCGCTCGGGCGCGAGGCGCGTGGGAGCCTACGACTATTGGTACGGCGTCGACTACGCGGCGCCCCGCGCCAACTTCACCGCGCAGTCGGAGGCGATCGGCGCCGCCCACCGTGCGGGAATCAAAGGCTGGTACGCGGAACTCGCGCCGGTCTGGGGCTTCGACGCGCCCAAGGCCTGGCTTGGCGCCAAGCTGCTGGAGCGACCCGACCAGGACGCCGAGGCTTTGCTGCAGCGCTGGTTCACCGCGGCCTACGGCGACGCCGCCGCGCCGATGCGCGCCGCCTATCGCGTCGTCGAGGCCGCCTGGGCCCGCGACGCCCGCGCCGGCGGCGCCAACCAATGGATCCGTCATTTCCGCTCCGAGACATCGGCCGCGGTGCTGACGGACGACGAAGCCGCGGAGGTCGCCGCATGCCTCGCCGCCGCCGAGGCGGCGCTCGCCGGAAACGACAAGGCGTCCTTCCGGCTCGAGAACCAGCGCTGGCGCCTCAGCCAGTTCAGCGATGCATGGAACCTTTCGGTGAAGTTCCGCGAGGTCAGCCGCCTGCGCCAGGCCACGCCGCCCGAGTCCGCCGCCGCGCTCGGACGGCTGCAGAAACTGGTGAAGGCCGAAGCCGCGTGCCAACTGCAGCAGCAACGTTTCAACATAGCCTGGGGCGCCTACGGCCTGCCCGTGCATTGGCTCGAGTTCATCCCGACCGACCCGCGGCATCAGCTGGCTAGCGCGGCCTGGGCGCGACCGGAGCTGGGCGATGAGCTCAAAGCGCTCGTCGCCACGGACAAGACCGGGCTGTCGGCGCTCGATGTCTTCTGGCTCGAACACGCCGAGGAGGCGACGACGCTTTCGGCCCCCGCGTCGCCGGAGGAACTGCACGAAGCTTGGGCCTTCCGCCGCGCGAACCACGAGCATAGCGTCATCCATCCTGGTCCGGGATTGCTGCGGGTGACGCAGGACCACGGCTCCTTGACGCGGACGCAGCCGATCGCCGAAGGCCGCTTCGTCAAGCTGGCCGTCCGCCTGCGGGACGACGCGGGCGCCGCGGACGCCCGGATCGCGATGACCTTCAAGGGAAGCGGTAAACCGCTGACCCGCTCGGTCCGCTGCGGCGGGACCGGAGGCTGCCTGATCCTGCCCGCGCCGGCCGGGGCGACCGAAGTCGAGTTTACCGTCGTCTTCGAAGGAGGCATCCATCTGATGTCCGTCGAAGCCGCGGCCCTCGCGCCGCGCCGCTGACCATGGTCAAACGCCTCTTCGACATCTGCTTCTCCCTCGGCTGGCTGATCGTCTTCAGCCCGCTGCTGGCCGTGGTCGCCTTACTGGTGCGCCTGAAGCTCGGCTCACCGGTGCTCTTCCTGCAGGAACGTCCCGGCCGTGGAGGCCGACCGTTCAGGGTGGTGAAGTTCCGGACGATGACCGACGGGGTGGACGCCACCGGACGGCCTTTGCCCGACGAGGTGCGCCTGACGGCGTTCGGTCGCTTCCTGCGTTCGACGACCCTCGATGAGTTCCCGCAGATGTGGAACGTGCTCGTCGGCGACATGAGCGTGGTCGGTCCGCGGCCGCTGCTCATGCGTTACCTCCCGCGCTACAACGCCTTCCAGGCCCAACGCATGCTGGTGAAGCCCGGCGTCACCGGTTGGGCCCAGGTCAACGGCCGCAACGCGCTCACGTGGGACGAGAAGTTCGCCCTCGATGTGTGGTACGTGCAGAACCGGAGCCTCTGGCTCGACCTCCGGATCGTCGTGAAGACGTTCTTCGTCGTCTTCGGACGCCGCAACGTGAACTCGTCCAACGCCGCGACGATGGAGGAGTTCATGGGCGAAGAGCGGTAGCCGGGGCATCCGGGCGCAAAAAAAGCCGCACAGGGTGCGGCTCGTTCGTCGGCTGGCGTCGGCTTCAGCCCGCGGGCGATCCGATGACGCGAAGACCGAGGCCGGCCTGTCGCACCGCTGCACGATCGACTATGCCGCGGCCATCGAAGACGGTCGCCCCCGCCGCGACGCCGACGGAGGCCCAAGGCAGCGTCGCGAACTCCTCCCACTCGGTCAGCACGGCCACCGCGCCGACCCCGGCCAACGCCTGGCGGGCGGAGGCGGCGACGGTGAAGCCCGTGGCGTCGCCGAGCTCCGACGCGAAGCGCGCGCCCTCGACGCGTGGGTCGTAGGCTACTACTTCGCAACCCGAGCGCAGGAGCGAACGGACGACCTGGAGCGCGGCCGATTCCCGGAAATCGTTCGTGTCCTTCTTGAACGCCAAGCCGAGCACGGCGACGCGGCGGTTCTTGGCCGCGGCGGCGACCTCGGCGGCGACGCGGCGCTTCTGCCACTCGTTCAGGTCGACGACCTGCTGCCAGTAGGCGGCGACCTCAGGCAGGCCATGGTGCTCGCACAGGTAGACCAAGGAAAGCAGGTCCTTCCGGAAGCACGACCCGCCGAAACCGACGGACGCCTTGAGGAACTTCGGGCCGATGCGGGAATCCGTCCCGACCACCGCGGCGACCTCCCCGATCTCCGCTCCGGTGCGCTCGCACAGCGCGGAGAGGGAGTTGATCGAGGAGACGCGTTGCGCCAGGAAGGCGTTCGCCGCGAGCTTCGAAAGCTCCGCCGACCAAAGCCCGGTCGTCAGGATGCGCTCGGGCGGCACCCATGTCGCGTAGAGCGACCGCAAGGACCCGACGGCGGCGGCATCCTCGCCGCCGATCAGCACGCGGTCCGGCTGGAGCAGGTCGCGGATGGCCGTCCCTTCCGCGAGGAACTCCGGATTGGAAAGCACGGTGAACGTCGCGCCGGTCGCGTTGGCTGCCAGGACCTGCTGGATGCGTTCCGCGGCGCGGACCGGCATGGTGGATTTCTCGACCACGATCGTATGGCCGCGAGCATGTTCCGCGATGAAGCGGGCGCAGGCCTCGACGTAGCGCAGGTCGGAAGCCTTGCCGGCGCCTTCGCCCTCGGTCTTGGTCGGAGTCTGGACGGAGATGAAGATGACGTCGGCTTCCGCCAGGGCCGCCAGGCCGGCCCGCTGCTCGACGAACCAAAGGTTGCGGCCGCGGGCACGCCCGACGATCTCCGCGAGGCCCGGCTCGAACACCGGCAGGCGGTCGCTGTTCCACGCGGCGATGCGGCCGGCATCGTGGTCCAACACGGTCACTCCGACGGCAGGACAGCGCTCGGCGATGACGGCCATGGTCGGACCACCGACGTAGCCGGCGCCGATGCAGACGATTTTCTCGGGAAGCGGGTTCATGTTCAGCGCTGGACTTGGGTGCGGAAGTAGGTCGCCGTACGGCGCAAGCCGGTGGTCAGTTCGACCGACGGACGCCAGTCCAGCAAAGCGGTGGCTTTCGAGATGTCCGGGCAACGCTGGCGAGGGTCGTCCACCGGGAGGGGGAGGTGCGCGATCGCCGTCTTCGCGCCGACCTCCGCTTGGACAGCCTGGGCGAGTTCCAACATCGTGAATTCGCGGGGATTGCCGAGGTTGATCGGGCCGTGGTTGGTCGGCGCAGCGAGCACGCGCGCGAATCCCTCGATGAGGTCGTCCACGTAGCAGAAGGAGCGCGTCTGGCTGCCGTCGCCATAGACGGTCAACGCCTCTCCGCGCATCGCCTGCAGCAGGAAATTCGTCACCACACGGCCGTCATCGTGACGCATGTTCGGCCCATAGGTGTTGAAGATGCGGACGAGGCGGGCGTCGACGCGACCACGACGGTGGAAATCGGCGCAGAGCGTCTCCGCCAGGCGCTTGCCTTCGTCGTAGCAGGCGCGCGGGCCGATCGGGTTGACGTTGCCGAGGTAGTCTTCGCGCTGCGGATGGACCAAGGGGTCCCCATAGACCTCGGACGTCGAAGCCTGCAGCAGACGCGCCCCATGCCGTTCGGCGTTCTCCAAGGCATGCAGCGTCCCGAGGAAGGCGATCTTGGCCGTGTAGACCGGATCTTTCTGGTAATGCGGCGGAGAAGCCGGACAGGCCAGGTTGCAGACCACGTCGACGGCGTGGTCGTAAGGGACGGTGACGTCATGCCTGACGAAGCGGAACCCCGGTTGCGCGGACAGCGCCTGGACGTTGGCTTCGGTGCCGGAATGAAAATTGTCCAAGCCAATCACCTGATGTCCATCGCGCAGCAGGCGCGCGGAGAGGTGATAACCGAGGAAGCCGGCCGCGCCGGTGACGAGATAACGCATGGAATTCAGGAAAGTCGCCGGACGATGGAGGCCACGCGGTCGGCGAAGGCCTGCGGGCCGTGGGTGCGCGCGCGGCGCAGCGATGCGGACTGCGCCCGCGCCAAGGCGGCGTGGTCGTCTCCTGCCAGATGGAGCAGCGCGGCGGCCATGCCGACCTGCGAGCCGACGGGGACGACCACGGCGTTGAGGTCCGGGGCCGCGAAATCATGCCGCGCGCCGATGGCGTCGGACAGCAGAAGTTGGCAACCTGAGAGGGCGGCCTCATGCACCACGAGTCCCCAAGCTTCGCTGCGGCTGGGCAACGCGAAGATACGCGCCTCCCGGTAGAGCGCGCCGAGCTGCTCGGGCTGGACGAAACCATGGACCCGGATGCGCGGGTGGTCAGTCAGCCGTTCCCGCAAAGGGCCGCTGCCATACAGGTGCAGTTCCCATTCCGGGAGTCGGTCGGCGACGGAAGCGAAAGCCGTGGCCAACCCCACGCAGTCCTTCCGCTCGATGTACTGTCCGACGAACAGGATGCGCTTCGGCCGTTCGGCCAGGGGTGGACCATCGAAGAAGAGCTTCGGGTCGGCGCCGTAGAGCCCTTCGAAAACATCCTCGTCCGCGAAACCATACCAGCGCGCCAAACGGCGTCCGGACACCCCCGGGACGAGGACGGCGGCGAACTTGCGCTTCATCGTCAGCCGGAACCACGGCCCGCCGAGCAGCTGCCGCAGGTCTCCGCGCCAATCGTTGTCCATCAGGAGGCAGACCTTGCCGCCAGCCGCGCGGACCTCGTCGCCGAGCGCTTGGAACGCCGGGCAAGACCAGCCGGCCTGGAAGAAGACGCGCGGGACGGGCAGCCCGAGGCCGGCCCAGGTGGCGTCGTCACCGGACTCGACCCAATGGATCGGTTGGCCCAGCGCGGCCTCCATGCCTTGGATCGGCACGCCCGGTCGGGTGCCGACGACGGCAGCGCCACCGGGAATACGGTCGATCGCGGCACGCAGCTGACGGGCGGCGTACTGCGGCAGGCCTTGCCAGGAAAAGGCGACGGTCATGGACGGATAGGGGTCTCCCGCGCCTCGCGACGCATGACGTCGAAGAAGATCCAGGCGGAAACCGCCGCGATGAGGCCGGTGGGGAGCAGGCCGGTGAAATCTCCGGCCGAGGGCGGGACGGCGTATTGCGCCAGCCCGAGGGCGGCCGCTGAACCCACCGCCCAGGCGATCGTTTGGCCGCCGAGCCAATGGCCTGTCCGATAGCGCATCACCAAGACCATGAGCACCGCGTAGGCGCAACCTCCGGCCGCGAAGGCGATGGCCGCCCCGCGCAAGCCGAACGGACCGACCAAGGCGAGCGGCAGCAAGGCCAGGATCAGGTTGGAGATCAGCTCCGCACCGAGCACCAGCCGCGACGAACCGCGCGCCTGCAGCCAGAAGCCCAGCGGCCAGGAGACCAGCCGCAGGAACACGCCCCAGACCATCCACGGCAGCAGCGGGATCGCGGGGCCGAAGTTGGCGGAAGCATAGAGCCAATGGATGCAGACCCGCCCCATCGTCAGCAACGCCGCCAGGAACGGCAACGCCAGGAGCAGGCCGGCCTGGATCTGCTTCTCGACCAGCTGACGCGCCTCCTGCTCGTCCGGAGCCGCGGCCACGCGCGGGAAGAAGTCCGTGGCCATCGCCGCGAAGACGAAGCCCGGCAGGCTGCTCGCGATCGCCAAGGCCGCCTGATAGTGCCCCGCGGCGACCAGGCCCAGTTCCTGCAGGACGACCATCCGGGCCACGTACTGCGAAAGCTGGAAGAGCAGCCCCACGACCATCAGCGCGCCACCGAGGTGCAGGAGCTCCTTGACCGCCACGGGGTCGGCGACGACGGCCGGATCGACCGGGCAATGCCTGCGCGCGGCCCACCAGGACAGCAGCGACGGACTGGCGGTCGCGACGAGGATCCCGAGCGCGACGCCGAAGAGCGAGTGCCCGGCCTGATGGCAGACGTAGATCAACGGCAGCCCCAGGACGATGCCCGCGAAGGCGGACAGGACCTGCGTGGTGGCCAGGACGCGCAGGTGGCCGCCGGCCTGCAGCAACGCGCCCCACATGCCAGCCGCGACCAGGAACGGCACCGCGAGTCCGGCCAAACCGAGCTCAAGGATATGGCTCTCTTCGGAGCGGAACGTCCACAGGCCGACGGGCCAGAAGACGACGGCCATCGCCAGCAGGCCGAGCCAGCTGAGGCGACGGCCGAGCCAGCGGACGGCCGCCGTCTTCGCCGGCCGTTCCGCGGGCGCGGCGGCGGCGACGAGGCGGACCCCGGCGGTGCCTATCCCCCACCCTGCCGCGAGCGCGAAGATAGTGTTGAAGTTGACCAAGGTGCCCGCGAGGCCGACGCCTTCGGGGCCGACCATGAGCGCGATGGCCTTCGTCCGGAAGAAACCGGCCAGCAGCACCAGGACCGAGGCTCCGCCCATGAGCGCGCTGGAACGAAGGATGCGGGCGAAGGCCATGACGGCTTAACGGAGGACGGACTTCACGCCGGCGATGACGCGGTCGCGGTCTTCCTCGGACATGCCTGAGCCGGATGGCAGGCAGAGGCCTTGCGCGAAAAGGCGTTCGGCGACCTGTCCGCCATGGCTTTCGGCCCCGGCGAAGACGGGCTGCAGATGCAAGGGCTTCCAGAGGGGGCGGGCCTCGATGTCGAGCTTCTCCAAGGCCAGCCGGACGTCTTCCGCCGTCGCGCCGGCCACGGCGGGGTCGACGGTCAGGCACGACAGCCAATGCGTGGATTGGCCCCACGCGGCCTCCGGCTGCATCTCGACCCCCGCGAGACCGGCGAAGGCCTTGCGGTACGCGCGGTAATGGTCGCGGCGACGCGTGACCTTGCCCGCGAGACGCAGCAGCTGGCCGCGGCCGATGGCGGCGCTGACGTTGCTGAGGCGGTAGTTGTAGCCGATCGTCGAATGCTGGTAATGCGGGGCCGGGTCGCGCGCCTGCGTCGCGAGGAACCTGGCCTGCTGCGCCAGCGCGGCGTCGTCCGTGACGAGCATGCCGCCGCCCGAAGTGGTGATGATCTTGTTGCCGTTGAAGGAATGGATGCCGAAGAGCCCGTGCGATCCCGGGCTGGTCTCGCCGTAGCTCGCGCCCAAGGCCTCGGCCGCGTCCTCGATCAGCTTCACGCCATGGCGTTCGCAGCAGGCCTTGATCGGGGCGATGTCGGCGGACTGCCCGTAGAGATGGACGAGCACCAGGGCCTTGGGCGCGCGACCGGCCTTGGCTTTGCGCTCGATGACTTCGCAAGCCAGCGCGGGGTCCATGTTCCAGCTCCGGGCCTCCGAGTCGATGAAGACGGGCTTGGCGCCCAGGTAGTTGATCGGCGCCGCGGAAGCGATGAAGGTGAGCGTCGAGCAGAGGACCTCGTCGCCGGGGCCTACGCCGGCGAGGCGCAGGGCCAGATGCAAGGCCGCGGTACCGGACGAGACCGCGACCGCGTGGCGCGAACCGACGAGATCGGCGAACTCGCGCTCGAAGGCGTCGAGCTGCGGCCCGACCGGCGCGATCCAGTTGGACTCGAACGTCTCGAGCACGAACTCGACTTCGGCGCTGCCGACGTCAGGTGGAGAAAGGTAAAGGCGAGGCATGGCGGTTCATTTCCAAGGTTGGTCCGCATAGATTCCGAGACCCTGCAGGGCCTGCAGGAACTCCCGGTTGGCGGGGTCGGCGAGGAGCTGGTCTATCGGGAGATTGGAGGAGATGCGGATGAACATCTGCTCGCTCTTCTGGTTCAGGCCATAGGTGCGGATGTCTTTCCAAAGCAGCGGGAGCCGCTCCAGCCGGCCGACGAGGCCGTCGCGCCAGCCGGCCGCCTGGTCCTCGTAACGGTTGGGCTGGCCGTCGACGAGATGCCAGAAGGCGACGTTCTGCCGACCGCCCGAGGGCACGAGGTACTGCCCGAACTCGTAGGGCAGCAACGCGCGGCCACCGACCTGCCCGGCGACGGCGTAGCGTCGTTCGGTGCGCACGCAGCCGCTGTTCACCCAGCAGGAATCCGGATTATGCGAGCCGGCGTCGACGACCGAGGCCTTGCCGGGCTCCCAGTAGGCGGCGTATACGAGGATGGAGGTCTCGCCGCGCACATAGATGGCTTGGGCCGCCTGGCTGAAGTTGAGGATGCCCTGGACGTTCAGGTTGCCGGCCTTGCTGTCGGCGACGGGGATGTCTCGACGCGTCCAACCCGCGACGGCGCGCGGCAAGGCGTCCGCGACCTGTCCCGTGAAACGGCGCGGGCGATGCGTGAAACCCTCGGCGGCGAGCACGAGCGCCAGCAACAGCGCCAACAGGACGGATCCGGCGATGAGCAGCCCTTTGCGCATCAGAGCACGCGGGCAGGATTGCCCACGACGGTGACGTCCGCCGGGACGTCGTTGATGACGACGGCGCCCGCACCGAGCACGGAACGGCTGCCGATGGATTTGCCGGGGATGACCGAGGCTTGGCTCCCCATGAAGACTCGGTCCGCGACCTGGACGCGGCCGGTCACGTCGCAATGGGCGCTGAGCGTCGACCATGCGCCGACGGAGGCGTCATGCCCGACCGTGGCGTGCAGGTTCAGCATCACGAAATCCCCCAGGACGATGTCGGCGCTCGCGATCGCCCCAGGGCAGAGCACCACGCCGCGGCCCAGCTTGACGCGGTCGCCCACCAGCGCGCGCGGATGGATGAAGGTGAGGAACTCGGCGCCGGCGTCGAGCAGCGGACGCAGGAGCTTCTCCTTCACGGGCGGCAGCCCCAAGCCGCAGAGGTAGAGCGCGCCGGGATCGACCGCATGCCCGGTCAGGGGCGCGATCGGCGCGAAATCCCCGAAGGCGCGCAAGGCCTGCGCGTTGTCGTCGAGGAAGCCGGCGACCTGCCAGGCGCGGCCATGGTCAGGGTGCTGGCGCGCCCAGACATGCATCTCGCGGCCGAAGCCACCGGCTCCGACGATCCATAGTTTCTTCATGGGGTTTCAGGGATAAGGGAAAGGAGGTCGCCGACGGTCGCGCACGCGCGCACCTGGGCGCTCGTGACCGTCAGGCCATGCTTGGTCTCGCAATGCAGGATGACGAGGAGCACGGCCAAGGAGCCCCACCCCGGCAAGGCCTCGAGGCGGGTGGACGTCGTCGCACCCGCGAAGAGGTCGACGTCGGCCTGCAAGGCCGCGAGTCGCGAGGGGCTGCTCATGCTTGGCGGGGGAAGGGCTGCACCGGGGCGACGACGAGCGGACCGAACTCGCCGGCGACGGCGCCCCAGGACCAGCCGACGCCGAATCCGCACAGCGCGAGCCGCAACGGACCAACGGCGAGCCGCTCGCCGTACGCTTCGGTCAGCGCGCAGGGAATCGAGGCGGAGCTCTGGTTGCCGAAACGTTCGGCGATGCCGTCAGGGGTCTTCTCGGGAGGGAAGCCGCACTTGCGGCCCACCGCGGAGACGACGAAGCGGTTGGCTTGGTGCAGCACGAGGCCATCGGTCGTGGCGGCGGCGTAGCCGGCATGACGGAGCACGGAGGCGACGGCGGCGGGCACCTCCCGCAGCGTGAAGTTGAACACTTCCCCTCCCTGCATCGCGAGGTTCTCCGCATGGCGGCCGTTCCCGTCGAAATCCGGCACGACGGTCAGGGGCCGGCTTCCCGCCGGCGCGCGCGCGCCGCCTTGGGGGACGATGATCGCGCCGGCGCCGGAACCGTCCGCGCCCAGTTCGAAATGCCAGGGAGCGGCGCCGCCGGTGCGTTCGATGAGCGCCGCCGAGCCCGCGTCGCCGAACAGCGGGTCGGTGGAGCGGTCCTGCGGGTGCGTCAGCCGGGAAAGCGTGTCCCCCGCGCAGAGCAGGACGCGTCCAGCCCCGCCATGGGCGCAGAGCAAAGCCGCCTGGTGCAGGCCGTAGACCCATCCCGAGCACCCCAAGGAAAGGTCGAACGCCGCGACGCCCTTGGCGAGGCCGAGGCGTGCTTGGAGGAACGAGGCGTTGTTCGGCTGCGGATGGTCCGGGGTCTGCGTGACGAAGATCACGGCGTCGACGGAGGAAGCGTCGAGGCCGGCCGCGGCGAACAGGCGGCGGGCGGCGTCCTCGCAGAGGTCCAAGGCGGTCACTCCGGGAGCCGCGACGCGACGCTCGCGGAGGCCGACGGTCTGGGCGGTCCGCTCCAGCACGGCACGGTCGAGGCCATGCGCGAGGCCTTCGGCGAGGTAGTCGCGGACCACCGACCCGGTGGAGACGGCGAGGCCCGCGAGACGGACATTGGCAAGGGAGCTATGCATCGGAAAGTTCAGCGGCCGGCGAACTGGCGGAGCCACGACTCGACGCACAGCACGCCGAGCAGCGAATAGGCGGCGTCGACCTCGCCGCGGCGATCGGCCTCAAGCAGACGGAGGACGCCGGCCCCGTCGAAGACGCCGGTGGCGTCCAAGCGGCCGGAGGCGGCCAAGCGGCGAAGCTGCGGCGCGTAGATTTCGTGGAAGAGCCCGCGCAACGGCAGGCCGAACCCGGATTTGGGCCGGTCGAGGACGTCATCCGGGACGATGCCGCGGAGCGCCTGGCGGAAGAGATGCTTGGCTTCGCCGCCGCGGATGCGCTGGTCGTCCTTCAGGCGCTCGGCGAAGGCCGCGAGGTCCGGATCGAGCAGCGGGACGCGGATCTCCACACCGCAGGCCATGCCCATCTTGTCCTTGTAGTTGAGGTTATGGCTGGCGAGGAAGTAGCTGCGGTCGAGATGCAGCATGCGGCTCAGGCGAGTCACGCCGTCGGGCAGCCGCGCCATGGAGGCGACCAGCAGATCCGCAGGCTTATGGACGCCAAGCTGCTCCCGGAAGCCGGAGGAAAGCATCGGTCGCATCGTCTCGTCGTTCAGCCAGAGGAAATAGCCGGCCAGGCGGGCATCGGGTTCCTCATCCGCATGCGCGAAGAGCTTTGCGAGACGTCGGGACAGCGGGTCGGCGGCGGATCGGCCCGAGGACCATCGGCGCAGGCCGGCGCGCAGCGGCCGAGGCCACCAGCCCCAATAGCGTTCGGAGCGCAGCGCCAGGTGCCGACGGTATCCGCTGAACAGGTCGTCTCCCCCCGCGCCGGACAGCAGGACCTTCACGCCATGCTCACGCGCATGGCGGCTGATGGCATAGGTCATGAACGCGGCCGGATCCGGCGTCGGCTCATCGAGCATCCAGACGAGTCGGTCCACGTCATGGATGGCGGCCGATTCGCGGGTGACGGCATACAGAGGCACGCCGAGGTGCTCGGCCGCCCGGTGAGCGTAAGGATGGTCGTCGACGAAGCCTTCTTGGCCCATTTTCGCGCCGGCCGAGGAAGCCACGGTGAAGCAGGGGTATTTGCGGCCATCGCGGAGGGCGCTGACCGCGAACGCCGCCAGCGCCGTCGAGTCGACCCCGCCGGACAGGAATCCGCCGACCGGGACATCGGCGACGAGCTGGCGATCGACGGCTTGCCGGAGATAGGAACGGCAAGCCGTGACGGCGTCATCCATGCCGAGGTCGTGAGGCATCTGCTCGTTAGGCAGCGCCGCGAAGCGCGCAATCCTCGGAGTGACGCCATCGCGCCACTCCATCCATTCGCCTGGCTGCAGCTTGCGCACGCCACGCGCAGGCGTGAGGTCGCCGGGCGCATAGAGGAGCGACAGGTAGGCCGAGATCGCCACGGGGTCGGGGCTCCAGTCGACGCCGTGGACTGGCTTGAGCGCCTTGAGCTCGGACGCGAAGGCCAGGCCGTCCGAGCCACTGGCCCAGTAAAGAGGCTTCACGCCCGCGGCGTCCCGCGCAAGGAGCAGCCGACGTTCCGCGGGGAACCACGCCGCGAAGGCGAAGATGCCGTTCAGCCAAGGCAGGCACTTTTCGCCGTGGCGGGCGAGGAGCTCGACCAGGACTTCCGTATCGCTGTGCCCGCGGAAGACGGCGCCGGCTTCTTCGAGCCGACGCCGGAGCTCGCGGAAATTGTAGATCTCGCCGTTGAAGGTGAGCACGACACGCCGGTCGGCCGACGCCATCGGCTGCGCACCTGCGGGAGACAGGTCCAGGATCGCCAGCCGCGCATGGGCGAGCCCGACGCGGCCTTCCGACCACGCGCCCTGGCCGTCGGGCCCGCGGTGCGAGATGGCCGCGGCCATCTCGTGGAGCAAGGGGGCCGCATGACCACCCAGGTATCCGGCGATGCCGCACATGTCAGGGACGCGCCTCCTTGAACGGCATGCCGTCCGCCAACCATGCGATGAGGTCGGGCAGGCGATCGACGACCTTGTCGACCGAAGCCGGTCCGGGCCGACCGGAACATCGCTCGACCTGTTCGGCGATGGCTTCCGCGGAAAGCGGATCGAAGACCAGATGCGGCTCGATCACGGCGTGCGCGTAAGGCCGGTCGGCGGCCAGGACGGCGCAACCGGCGTCAGCGGCCTCCAACAGACCCAACCCGAAGCTCTCGACCAGCGAAGGATAGAGCTGGTAACCGCATCGCGCGTAGATGGGCGCCGGGTCCGCGAAGCCGTGGTTGGTGACGTCGGCGCCGTCGCGGCGCAAGGCCGCGATCTCCGCAAGCACGCGCGGGTAGGCCGAGGTGACGGTCAGGTGCAGCCCCGGCCGGAGGCCGCGAGCCAACAGAAGGCGCCATGCCTGGAACAAGGTCGCGTGGTTCTTGTGCGGGTGGGCTTCGGCCACGTAGGCGAACTGGTCCCAGCGGCGGGAGGAATCGGGACGGAGGACTGCGCGCGGCAAGGCGAAGAACGGAAGTTCGGCGATCCGGGCGGAAGGCAGTTGGTTGCGCAGCGCCGTCGTCATGTTGGCGGACTGCACGAGGAACCAATCCGAGTTGGCGGCGTAATGCCGGATGTACGCCATCTTGAACGCGAGGTCCGTCCGTTCCCGCCAGGACTGCCCGGGGAAACGCTCGCAAAGAAGGAGGTTGTGGAAATACGTCGCGGTCGGGACGGCCAGCCTGCGCAGCGGCGGCACGTTGCCGAAGCACAGGACCCGCGAGAAACCGGACGCGTGGTCCCGGTAGAAACGGCGCCGCGCCCAGTGACTCGGAGCCGCGTCGACGACGCGGAAGCCGGTCGTGTCGAGATCCGTGACGCGCACGTCGCGCAGCACCGTCGCGTCGGCGCGACCACGCAGTGCGCCCAGCAGACGGCGAAGCAGGCCGATGCCGCCGCCGACGTTGACGTAGGTAGCGTCGATGAGGATCATGTTCCGCAGGTCAGCCGGGCCAAGGGTCGTCCGCGATGGCGACGGGTATCCGTCCACGCGGCGAAGGCGCTGCCGTCGGCCAGCTTGAGGGCCGCCGAGAGGAACCGGGCCCACCACGACAGGCGGTAGCCCAGTCGGTCGTAGAGGGCGGCGACCTCGGCTTGGATCTCGTGGGCGCGCGGGTTGACGTATGCCGAGAACTGGTCGGCCGTCTTGGACTGCTCGTGCATCCGGAAGGCCCAGCAGTAGTGGGCGAAGCGGCGCGGGTAATGCCCCCGCGCCATGAACCGCAGCCACAGGTCGATATCCATCGCGTACCGGAGGTCCGGCGAGAATCCCCCGACCGACCGGAAGAGTTCGGCGGAGAAGAAGCTGCTTGGCCCGCAGACGGTGATGGGCGCATCGGGGCGACGGAGCCAAGCAGGCTGGTCGGTCGGTCCACGGAAGCAGGCGAGGACGTCGAGGGCGGCGGTCGTGCGCACGAAGTCGCCGGAGGCCCAGGCGTGTCGCCCGTCGGCGAGCGCCGCCTTGGCCGCAGCGAGCGTGCCGGGAAGCAGGATATCGTCGGCGTTGAGCCAGACGAAATAACAGCCGCGGGCGCGGGCGAAGCCCTTGTTGAAGGCGTCGCTTTGGCCGCGGTCGGGTTCGCTCACCCACCACGCCAGCCGCGGCGCGTACTCCTTCAGGATCCCGACGGTCCCGTCCGTGCTCCCGCCGTCGACGACGATGAGCTCGAAGTCCTGGCAAGACTGCCCTAGGACCGAATCCAGCGCCGTGCGCAGGAACCGTCCGTAGTTATAGCTGGCGATGACGACGGTGAAGCAAGGTGCGTCCATCGGAGGGCGGGTTGAGGGTGGCCGCGGCCGCGGTTTCGGCGAAGGCGCGGAAGTTGAACAGGATGAAGAGGGCGAGGCCGATGACCACGTAGGTGGAGGCGAGCCAGCCGCCGGAGATCGAGTAGACCAAGGCGTAGTTGAACGGAACCAGGATCACGGCCTTCTGGTCGACCTCGCCGGGCGCGAAGAACACGCGGGCGGCGGCGTAGAGCAGCGCCAGCCAGATCAGCACCGTCAGCACGACGCCGAGCTTCAGCACCGGCGTCAGCGTGCTGTAGTGGAGCCCTGTGGTGATGACCTTCATCGGCGCGCCGGTGTCCGGGTCGTACCCGTTCATCAGGAAGCCGGTGCCCAGGCCGTTGCCGAGCACCCACCCACGCGGGGTCATCTGGTCGCGGAACTCGTCGAACTCCTCGTTGCGGCCCGTGGAGTCGGCGATGCTTTCGATGCCGCGCGCGTCGGTGATCGAATCCAACATGTAGTACCCGCCCAGGCCCATGAGCGGAAGGACCATGAAGAGCCACACGGTGAAACCGGTGGCGAAGGATCCCATCGCGCGCCGCAGCAGGAGGAGCAGGAGCTGGCCGAAGAGCAGGAAGAAGGCGATGGCGATGGACCGGGTGAGCGTGAAGTAGGCGACGAGGCCGACCATGCCCACCGAGAGCACCGGCAGGAGCAGGCCGAGCCGGAAGACGACCTGCAACGGCACCAGGAAGAGCAGCGGGCCGATGACGTAGAAGAGGCTGATGCTGACGACGCGGTTGCTGGCGTCGGCGTCGATCTGCACGTAACCGAAGCGCATGAGCAGGATGTTCGCGGCGCCCATCAGCACGCAGCACCAGGAGACCCGTGAGACGAGCGTGCGCAGGGATTCGAACGAGGCCTCGCCCAGCTTCAGGCCGAAGGCCACCGACAGGAAGAGCAGGCCGTCGAGGATGAGCTCGCGCCAGCCGAGCGGCCAGGCGTTCTCCCCGTTGCGGGTCAGGTACGTGACGGCGAAGCCGTAGACCATCAGGGCGAGGGCCCACTTGGAGGTGCCGCGCCAAGCGCTCCGGAGGAAGAGGTACGGCACCGCCACCAGCAGCATGATCGCGCCGAAGACGACGTCTCCGTAGTACGGCAGGACGGCCTTCACCCATTGCGTCGGCATCGTGAGGATGACGTACGCCGCGGCCAGGACCCAGGTCGTCACGACGCCGACGGGTACGAGCTTGCGCGCGGTGGGCGGGACGGACGGCGGGGGCGGCGGGCGCATGGGTCAGAAGGTTCGGCCGAGCACGGTGACGGCGGGGGCGGTGCGGAGGCGCTCCTCGAGGAACGGCAGGTCGCGGCAATAGAGGGTGTTGTGCGGACCTGGACGGTCCAGGGGGAGCAGGCGCCGCGCGAACGGGTCGTAGGCGCAGGCACGGAAGCCCGCCGCCAGCAGTTCGTCGTGCAGCGCGAGTTCGTCGTAGCCGTAGCCCCGGCCGAGGCCGTTGAGCTCCACGATGAGCGCGCGCAAGGCCGGGTCCGCCAACAGGCGGCGCGCCCCACGGAAGACCTCGGTCTCGAAACCTTCGACATCGACCTTCAGCAGCAGCGGCGTCTCCGCGAGGTCGGCGTCCAACGTGACCACGGGCACCTCGATCCCGGCCGGCTCGCCCGGCAAGGCCACATGGTTCATCGCGTCCAGGCCCTGGCTCATGCGCAGGACGCCGGGCGCGGCGCCGACCGCGGCGGCGACGAGACGGGAGCGGGCGTCGGCGGCCGCGTTGAGGGCGAGGTTGTCGCGCAGCAGGGCGAAGGTCGCGGGGACCGGCTCGTAGCTGACGGTGCGGGCCCCGCGCGCGCCGCGCGCGAGGACGGTGTAGCTGCCCAGGTTGGCGCCGACGTCGGCGAAGAGGTCGTCCGGGCGGAGCAGATGCAGCAGGAAGGCCATGTCCTCGAACTCGTGCAGGCCGGCGTAGTAGTTGCCGGTGAGTCCGCCCCAACCGGAACGCAGCCAGAGCTTCGCGCCGCCGACCCACGCGTACCGCCGACGGCCGGGCCGCAGACGCGACGCGCACTGCCACCAGAGGAACCGCGGGAACGCGATCCAGGGCCGGCCGCGCAACAGCGGATGCCCGAGGAGGAAGCGCAAGGTGGGGTGCATCTTCAGCGGGTCTTCTTGAGGCGAGGCCCGCCCACGGCGTCGACGAACAGCACGCGCGTCGGGACCTTGTGGGCCGCGAGCGCCCGGCGGCAGGCCGCGCGGATCGACGCGCGCAGGGCTTCCTGATCCGCGGCGGGCGCGGCGACGACGTCCGCCACGACGGCCTGGCCGATGAGCGCGTGCGCCTCTCCGCGGACGCGGCAATCCACGACCGCCGGGACGCCGAGGATGACGGCTTCGACCTCCGCCGGCATCAGCTTCTCGCCGCCGACGTTGATGGCCTCGCCGAGGCGTCCGAGGATGCGCAGCGTGCCGTCGGGCCCGAGCTCGACCTTGTCGCCGGTCCGGAACCAACCGTCGGCGGTGAACCTGTCCGCGCCCTCCTGCGGATTGAGGTAGCCGTCGATCTGCGTGCGGCTGCGGAGCCAGAGTTCCGCGTCGACGACCTTCCACTCGAGGAGGGGGTCGGCGAAGCGGATGAAGGTCGACGAGGCGTCAGGGCTCTCCGTGCGGGCGATGCCGGTCTCGCTCGTCCCGAAGGTCTGGATGAAGCGGACGGCCGGAAAGGCGCGGCGCAGACGCCCAAGCAACCCCTCGGGCATCGGTTCGGTGCCGTAGGTGATGACGCGCAAGGCGCCAAGGTCGCGCGTGCCTGCCTCACCCGAAGCGAGCAGGAGGTTGAGGAACGTCGGGGACGCGGGCAGCACCGCCACGCGATGGCGAGCCATCGCCGCCGCCACGACGGGCGGGGAGCGGTCCGCCGGGACGACCAAGGTGGACCCGGCCGCCAAGGTCGCGAACAAGGTGTTCAGGCCGCCGATGTGGTCGAAGCCGAGCAGGGCCAGGACGGGGAGCCGGTTCGGGCGGCGGCCGGCGAAGGTGTCGAGCAACACGGTCAGGTCCTGCACCATGGCCTTGGGCCGGCCGCTCGTGCCGCTCGAGAAAAGCACGAGTCCGGCATGCCCGCGCTCCCGCAGACGCAGGAAGGCCGGATGCACGGACGGCTCCGACATCCGCGGCAGGAGCTTCCAGCCGAAGCCGGCGACGGTGACGATCCATTGCGCACCGACCTCCGCGAGCTTGCCAGGGTGCTCGGCGAGGTTGCCGGCCAAGGGCGCCACCGCATGCCCCTCCGCGGCCAAGGCGAACAGCCAGGCCACCGCCGCTGGCTCGTGTTCGCCGACGAGGGCGAAGACACTGGGGCCATCCAAGGCCAAGGCGCGGATGTCGGCGCGCGCCGCCGCGGTCAGGCGTCCCAGTTCCGCATACGTGCAATCGCCCCACGGGCCGCGCAGCGCGAAACCGGCGGCACGCTCCTCAAGGCGCTGGACGAACCAATCGGACATCAGCCTAGTCGGGCAAGGTAACGAACCGTCCCGGTGGAGGATGGGGCGCCACCCCATTCTTCGGCCACGAAACCGACGGCTTCCGCGAGCGTCGTGCCGGACGGACGGCCGATGCGGACGTTCAACGCGGCGAGCTGGTCACGGCCGACCGCGCGCGTGAGGTCCGTGTCGACCGGGCCGAGGCCGACGGCGACGACGCGGACGCCATGCGGCTGGAGCTCGTTGGCGGCGACCTTGGTCAGGGCCTCGACGGCGGCCTTGCTCGCGACGTAGGCGGCTTCGCCCGAAAGGGCCAGCGGCACGGCGACGGAGGTAAGGTTGACGATCGTTCCGGCGCGCTGCCGCACCATGGCCTTGCCCACGGCCTGAAGGCAGTGGAACGCGCCGAGATAGTTCACGCGCATGAGCATCTCCGCCTTCTTCGCGGGCGTCAGGAGCAGGGAATTCATGGAAGCGGCGCCGGCGTTGTTGACGAGCAGGTCGACGCGTCCGGAGGTCTCCAAGACCGCGGCCACCGCGGCCTGCACGGCGGCCTCGTCGCCGACATCGACGGCATGGGCGCGGAAGGCGGGATGCGCCAAGGCCTGGGGACCGCGCGCGAAGCCATGCACGGTCCAGCCGTCGCCCAGGAGGCTTTCGGCGAGGGCTCGGCCGAGGCCGCGCGAGGTTCCGGTGACAAGGGCGATGCGCATGGGTTCAGGCTTGGGCGGCGGCGACGAGCTCGACGAGATGGTCGGCCAGCAGGCCGACGCGGCGGAAGGGAGAGGTCAGGCGGCTCATCGCGCGCTCGTCCGCGATGACGATCCGCACGCCGCACGCGCGATGGATGTCCTCCTCGAGGTCGGACATCAACGTGACGAGCCCGATGCTGTCGAGATGGGAGGCCTCCCCGAAAAGCCGCGTCTGCTCATCGGCCTGGGCCAAGGCGGGCTTGCCGAGTTCCGCGCCCAAACGGGCGAGGCGGAGCAGGATGAGCCGGACGGCGGCTTCGCGGTTGAAGACGGACATGTTCAGGAAAGTCGGCGGCCGACGGACTCAAGGGTGGCGACGAAGCGGGCGGCGAGGTCGGCGCGGGCGAAACTCGTCTCGGCCAAGACGCGGGCGGCCGCGCCCGCGCGGGCGCGGCGGACGGGATCCGCCGCGAGGGCCTGCAACGCGTCGGCGAAGGCGGCAGGGTCGTTGGGCGGGACGACGATGCCCGACCGCGAACGCTCGATCAGACCTGCCAGCCAGCCGGGGTAGTTGTTGACGATCGGGATGCCGGCCGCGGCGTAGTCGAAGAACTTGTTGGGGGAGGTCCCGTCGGAGAAGGCCGGCACGTCCTTCAGCACCATGAGGCCGCAGTCCAAGGACGCGGTGATGGCGCCAAGGCGATGCTTCGGAACCGGATCGAAGAAGAGGCAGTTGCCGAGACCCTCCCGAGCCGCCACGGCGCGCAAGCGGTCCTTTTCCTTGCCGTCGCCGATGAACGCCAGCTTCACCCGCGCGTCGCCGCGTCGCCGCAGCTCGCGGGCGACCTCAAGCAACGCGTCCAGCCCGTTGGCGGGGCCGTGCGCGCCGGTGAAGCCGGCGACGAAATCGCCGGGTTGCACGCCCGGGAGGTCCAATGGCGCACGGAGGCGCGGATGGAAGATCTCCAGGTCGCTGCCGTTGGGGATCAAGGCCACCTCGCGGCCGCGGGGAGCGCGGCGCGCGATGCCGGCGACGATGCCCGGCGACAGCCCGACGCAGGCGTCGGCCCCGCGGTAGGCGGCCCATTCCAGACCCGACATGCCCGCGAGGAGCAGCGGGTTCCGCACGCCGAGCGCGCGCGGGAGCTCAGGCCAGAGGTCGCGGACTTCGAAGACGAACGGCTTGCCGCGCAACCAACGGGCGGCGAGGCCCGGCAGGGCCGCGGTCAAGGGCGTCGACGTGGCGAAGACGAGGTCGCAGGGCTCGGACAAGGCGAACCGCAGCGAAAGCCAGGCGAACCGGACGAAGGCGAGCCCGCGACGCGGCAACGGATCGCGGTTCGAATAGGCCAAGGGCAAGGAGACGACGTCGATGCCGTCGACGTCGCCGCGCGACCAGCCCGCGCGTCCGTCCCACGGCAAGTCCAGGCCGGAATGGGCGTGCGCGCCGCAGACCATCGTCACCTGGTGGCCGCGGGCGACCAAGGCGCGGGCGAACTCGTACGAGCGCGTGCCGCCGGACCCCTGGGGCGTGGCGAAGTGCTGATGGAAATACAGGACGCGCATGCGGCGGCGAGGCTCAGGCGAGGTCGCGTTCCAGGACGGCCCGGATGCGCGCCGCGGCGGTGCCGTCGCCGTACGGATTCTGCAGACGCGAGCGCCGTAGGTATTCCGCCGGGTCGTTGAGCAGCCGCTCCGTCTCCAGGCAGATGCGGGCCGGGTCGGTCCCGACCAAGGTGCATGTGCCGGCCGCGACCGCCTCGACGCGCTCCGTGGCGTTGCGCAGCACGAGGACGGGCTTGCCCAGCGAAGGGGCTTCCTCCTGCACGCCGCCGGAATCGGTCAGGATGACCGTGGCGCGGTCCATCAGCCAGACGAAGTCCTCGTAGCGGGCCGGCGGGATCAGCGCGATCCGTTGGTTCCGGCCAAGCAGGCGATGGACAGGCTCCTGCACCAAGGGGTTCAGGTGCACAGGATACAGCACCCCAAGGTCGGGGTTGCGGTCGGTCAGCTGCTGCAGGGCGAGGCAGATCTGCTCGAAGCCCTGCCCGAAGGATTCCCGGCGATGGCCGGTCACCAGCAACCACTTCGCCTTCGGGTCGTCGAGGTAACGGCGGGCGAAGTCCACCGGGATGCCCAGGCGGGCGACGACGTCGGCATCGGCCGTCCGGCCCTGCAGGCGTTCGCGCGTCCAAAGCAGCGCGTCGACGACCGTGTTCCCGGTGACCGTGCACGAGGCGTCGTCGACGGCCTCGCCAAGAAGGTTCTCGCGCGCCTGTTGGGTCGGGCAGAAGTTCCACCGCACGAGCGGGGCGGTGAGGCGCCGGTTCATCTCCTCGGGATACGGGGAACGCATGTCGTCCGTGCGCAGGCCGGCTTCGACGTGGCCGATCGGGATGTTCGCGTAGAACGCCGCCAGGGCCGAGCCGAGGACGGTGGTGGTGTCGCCTTGGACCAGTACGGCGTCGGGACGGGCCATGCTCAGCCAGGAGTGGACCGACGTCAGGACGCGCGCGGTCAGGTCCGGCAGGCCTTGGCCGGGCTGCATGAGGTTGAGGTCGACGTCGGGGCGGAGGCCGAAGACGGCCAAGGTCTGGTCGAGCATCTGGCGATGCTGCGCGGTCGCGACCAGGACGGGACGCAACCGCTTCGAGCGCATCAGCTCGAAGTAGAGCGGGGCCATCTTGATGCACTCCGGACGGGTGCCGACGATCAGGGCGACGGTGCGCATGGTGGTTTCAGAGAGGGATGGCGGCGCCGTCGACGACGACGGCGGCGGGACGCAGCTCGACGCGGCAACCCAAGGCGGTGACGAAGATCACGTCCGCGCCGCGGACGGCGAGGCGGCGAGTCCATGCGGCCTGACGGCGCCCGTAGCCGTCGGCGCGGAAGCCTTCGCCGGTGGAGGCCTCGCCCGTGAGCCAGGTTTCCTCGGCGGTTTCGGAACAGGCCAGTGAAAGCTGCTCCAGGCCGGCGCGGGTCCGGCCATGCCAACGGAGCTCGCATGACGCGTCGGCGCGCGGAGTGCGCACGCGGTCGACGACGACGAAGCCTTGCGGGAAGCGCAGGACCCGGCGCGTCCACTCGGCTCCGCCAAGGAGGGCCAGGCGGGCGCGGAAACCGGCCGGCTCGGGCTCGCGCGCGCACGTCGCCCAAGGCGACCAGAGGAACCGGCCGACCTTGCGCATCGCGCCGCGCCGGTCGACGGTGACGCCGTTGTGGTGGAGCGCCGACCCGAAGTCGTCGGCGCCGACGCCGCGATAGGAGAACGTGCCGCAGTCCTCGGCGATCCACTCGCCGTCCCAACGGAGGGAGACCTGGAGCTGGTCGGCGTGGCTCGGACGGGCGGACCAGCAGGTGGGGGCGCGGAAGAAGGCGACGCCGCGGAGATTGCGCAGCAACCCGACGCCGGCACGCGGGCGATCCACCTTGGAAGACCTTCCCGCGCGCCGCGCGGTGACCGGCATCGGCCCCAGCAGGAGCAGGGCGGCCTCGTCCCATGGCCCGGCCGGCAGGCGTTCGCCGAGGAACAAGGCCTGGGCGGCGCCGAGGGCCGGACGGAAGTCGTCCGCGGGCAGGCCGCTCAACGGGCAAAGATCGGCGCTGTCGTCGGCGCCATAGCGCGGCACCGTGCCGTCCGTCTCCATGAGTTCGCCCAGGAACTCCGTGGCGAGGCAGACCTGGTCGCGCGCGTGCGGAGGCAGGCGTTCGCCTTCGGAACGCAGCACGACCTCCGCCCAGGTCATGAGCTGCAGGAACAGGCGGTGGTAGTTCGTCGAATGCTGGCTGAAGCCGCCGTCGGCGTCGACAAGGTCGTCGACCTGCGGGAACAGCGACTCGAGGCCTTGGTCGCGCCAACCCGCCGCGTCCGCGAGGTGCGGCCAGAGGGCGCCCGCCGTGTAGAGGCCGATGGCTTCGGCGACGCCGTGGTTGTTGCGCTGCGAACGGGCGTAGGAAAGGTGCGCGGAGATGCGGGCGGCGGTCGCGCCCGCGAAGCGAGCCGCCGCCAGGACGCGCGCATCGGTGGTCGCCGGATGGTCGCGGAAGGCCTGCAGCGCGTAGGCCACGGCGATGAGCCGGATCGACGCTTCCTGGCCGCACATCCATTGCGGGCCGCGGTTGGGCGGGTTGGCCGCCAGCCAATCCTCGAAGAGGAACCAGAAGCGCTCGACATGGCGCGCCTCACCGTCGAGGACCCAGGCGCGCACGAGCGGATAGACCCAGGCGAAGCGGGACAGCTCCCACACGCCCTTGATGTCGACCGCGCCGGCGTCCGACAGCCTAGTCCAATGGACGTCCGCGCGGACGCTTTGCCCGTCGAGGACACTCGCCGACCAACGCGGACGGACGCCGGCGTCGACGAGGTCGCGGTTGAAGACGCGGAAGCGGCCATGCGCCAAGAGGTCCGCATCCGCGACCGGCGAACGTCCGGTCGCAAGGGACCAGACGTCGAGGTGCGGCGCCAGGTAGGCGCGGTCGATCCTGGCGATGGGCAAACGCGGCGAGGTCCGACGCCAGCGCGAAGCGCAATCAGGCGGGACGGGGACGTCGGCCCAGGCCTGGAGCGGACAACGGCGTTCGAGCAGGCCGAACGCGCGTTCGGCCCGGAACCAGAGACGCCGGGCGACCCAGGCGGGGCCGAGATGCATAAGGGCGGAGAGGTACACGGATCAGCGGAGGGCGCCGCGTGTGTCGATGAGCGCCTTGCCGGCGAGGTCGGCGAGGCTCAGCGAGCCGAAGGCGCGGTGGTCGACGAGCAGCACCACCACGTTCGCGCGGGCGAGGGCCGCGGGCAGGTCGACGAGCTGGACCTTGCCGGCCAACGCCGCCGGCAAGGCCTGCACATGCGGCTCGACGGCAAGCACGGTCAGGCCGCCGTCCGCGAGGGCGCCGGCGATCTCCACGGCCGGCGATTCGCGGAGATCGTCGACGTTGGCCTTGAAGGCCAGGCCGAGGCAGGCGACGACCGGCCGGGCCTGGCGGGCGGCCGCGGCGCGCACCTGCGCCACGACGTGATGGGGCTTGCGGTCGTTCACCTCGCGGGCGACCCGGAGGAGACGCGCCTCCTCCGGCGCGGCGGCGACGATGAACCAAGGATCGACGGCGATGCAATGCCCGCCGACGCCGGGGCCCGGCTGCAGGATCTTCACGCGCGGGTGCCGGTTCGCCAGGCGGATGAGCTCCCAGACGTCGATCCCGAGCCGGTCGCAGATCAGCGAGAGCTCGTTCGCGAAGGCGATGTTGACGTCGCGGAAGGCGTTCTCCGTGAGCTTGGCCATCTCGGCCGTGCGCGCGTCGGTCAGGAAGATCTGCGCGGTGCAGAAGGTCTCGTACAGCTGCTTGGCCTTCGCCGCCGCGGCCGGGGTGAGCCCGCCGGCGATGCGGTCGTTGGAGACGAGCTCCTTCAGCATCTGCCCAGGCAGGATGCGTTCGGGACAATGGGCGTAAAGGAGGTCCGCGACGGGCGGGAGGCCCCGCCGGGCGAGCTCGTCCTCCAGCCAGCCGCGCACCTTCTCCGTCGTGCCGACAGGCGAGGTGGACTCCAGGATGATGAGGTTGCCCGCACGGACGTGCGGAGCGAGCGAGCGCGTCGCGGCCTCGACGAACCGGAGGTCCGGCTGCCGGGCGCCGTCGGCGAGGACGTCGAACGGGGTCGGTACGGCGAGGATGAACACCTCGGCCGGAGCCGGCTGTCCGGCGGCGCGCAGGTTCCCGGACTGCACGGCGGCGCGGACGAGGACGTCGAGGTCCGGCTCCTGGATGTGGATGCGGCCGTGGTTGATGGTCTCGACGACGTCGGGCGAGACGTCGACGCCGAGCACGCGCTTGCCTTTGGTGGCGAAGATGGAGGCCGTAGGCAGGCCGATGTAGCCGAGGCCGAGGACGCAAAGGTCGTTCATGGGATCAGGAAACGGTCAAGGCCTGGAGGCGGATGGACCAACGGGAGACCTCGAGGAGTTCCTCGACCGGGATCGGCGACGGCGCCTCCGCGCGGACGGCGGCAAGGAAGGCCTGCACGGCCCAGCGATGGCCTTTGTCCGGCGTGGACCTCCAGAAACCGCCGCGGTCGAAACCAGGGATGCCGCGCCCACGGCACCGGGTCCAGTTGTCGAGCTCGACCTCCCAGCCGTCGCCGGAGATCAGGAAGCGCTCCTTCGGCAAGGCCGGATCGAGGTCGGTGAGGTAATGGATGTGACCGGTGGAACCGTCCGCGAACTCGAGCACGAAACGTCCGGCGTCCTGACCGTCGGCGCCGCGGCTGACCGCGTGGGCGGAGACGATCGGGACGCCCGCCCAGAAGCGGAGCAGGTCCACGAAATGGCAGGCCTCGCCGACGATGCGTCCACCACCGACGCGGGGATCGAGCAGCCAATGGTCCGGAGGCAGGACGCCGGCGTTGATGATAGCCTCGAAGCGCTTGGGGCCGGGAACCTCGCGGAGCCGACGGCCGATATGCTGGGCCAACGGAGCGAAGCGGCGGTTGAAGCCGACCATCAGGATGCGGCCGCTTTCCGCCTGCGCGGCGGCGAGGTCGGCGAGCTCCCCCTCCGAAAGGGCCAGGGGCTTCTCGACCCACGCGGCCTTACCGGCACGCAGGACGGCGCTGGCCTGGGCCGCATGCAGGTGATGGCGCGTGGAGATGAAGACCGCGCGCACGGCTTCGTCGGCCAACACCGAGGCGAGGCCGGTCGCGACGCGGGCGGCGCGGACCTGCCGGGCCAGGACCAAGGCGGAGGCCCCGCGCGCGGAGACGACATGAGCGACCGCCGGACGCGGCTCCTGGGCGAGGAGCGCCGGCGCCAAGGTGCGCGCGGCGAAATTGCCCGCCCCCACGAGCGCGACGACGGTCTGGGCGGGGACCGGCAGGGCCGACGACAGGACGAGCTCGCGCGCCAGGACTCCCTCTCGTCCGCCGTACGCGAGCAGGAGGCCAAGGGTGCCGCCACGGTGGAGGTCGTCGTAGGCCCGCGGGGCCGCGGCGAACTCCAGACGACCCGAGACCAATCCGTCCGTCGTGAGGCGACCCTGGGACATCAGCTCAAGGACGGCGCGGAAATTCCCTTGCGCGGAATAGGCGTCGGCCGGGTCGGCGACGCCATACGAACGCGAAACCTGGAAGCTGACCTCCTCGCGGTAGAAATCCGCGCGGTCGAGCTGCAGGCCGACGACGCCGACGAGCACGACCTTGCCATGCCGGCGACAGCAACGGGCGGCTTGGTTGACGGGGGCGGAGTCGGCCGTCGACGCGGTGATGAGCACGCCGGCGACGCCCTGCCCGCCCGACCAGGCCAAGACGCTCGGCACCGGATCGGCCAGGGAATGGAGCGTGAAGCAGCGGGCCCCGAACCGTCCGGCCGCGAGGCATTTGTCGGGATCCGGATCGAGCCCGTAGACCTCGCAGCCTTGGGCGACGAGCAGGCGCACCGCCAACTGGCCGATGAGCCCGAGGCCCATGACGACCACGCGGGCGCCGGGGGCGACGCCCATGAGCCGGATGCCTTGGAGCGCGATCGCCGCCAGCGGGACGAAGGCCGCGTCTTCGTCGGGCACGTTGTCGGGGATCCGCGCGACGAGCCCGTCGGCCACGGAGACGACCTCCGCGTGAGGACCGTTGGAAACGACGCGATCGCCGACCGCGAGGTCGGGCCGCGTCGGCGCCGAGACGACGCGACCGACATGGCAATACCCCATCGGGATCGGCTGCGCGAGCTTGCCGCGGATGGCCGTGAGCGTCGGCCAGAGGCCATCGGCGCGGACCTTCCGCCAGACCTGGCGCAGCCGTTCGGGCTGCTGGCGCGCCTTGCTGATCCAGTTGGCGCGGCCGAACGACACCAGCATGCGTTCCGTCCCCAAGGAGACCAAGGACTGCGTCGCCTGGATGAGCACGCGGCCGGACTCCGGCCCGGGAGCGGGCACGTCGGCCAGTTCCGTCCTGCCGGAACCAAGGTGCTGGAGGATCTGCCGCATCAGGGGACGTTTAGCCGGCGGACTCGCCATCGGGCTGGGCCCGCAGGTCGTGTTCGGTGAAGGTCACCATGGCCGCGGCGACCAACGCCAAGGCGTAGAGCAACGGCGTGAACCAGAAGATCAGCTCCAACCAAGCATGCAGGCCGACGAGGACGAGGACGCCCGCGAGCGGGATGGCTTCGGGATGGCCCCGGCGGCAGGCGCGACGGATCCAACGCGCCAACCACCACAGACCGGCCAGCACGGGCAGCATGCCGAGCACGCCCCACTCCGCCAGCATCTGAAGCCAATCGCAATGGGCGTAGGTGGCGCGGATGGCGAGCTTGCCCTTGGAGTCCTGCAGCGCCTTCTCTTCGGCCTGGAAGACCGGCGACACCCAGCGGTAGGAACCGGCGCCCCACCCCGTCCAGACCTTGCCCGACCATCCGCCCGCCGTGGCCATGGTCCATGTCGACCGCCGCAGCGGCGCGCGATCGTCGCCGCCGGAGAGCCGATAGGCCGCGGCCTTCTGCTGGACCTTCTTTTCCAGGCTGCGGAAATCGCCCACGAACGCAAAGGCCAGCGACACGATGAGCAACCCGCCGGCGGCGAACCAGAAGACCTCGCGGTGGACGTCGCCGTCGCGGGGCGCGCCCAGGAAATAGGCCAGCGGCGCCACGACCAGCAGCAGGAGCAGGCTGACGACGGAGGCGCCGATGCTGGTGGTGAAGAACACGAACAGGCTCAGGAAGACCGTGAGGAACGCCGCGAGCAGGTAGGGCCCGCCGCGCACGACGGAGGCCTGCGAGCGGCGGAGATGCCAGAACGTGAGCGCCAAGGCCAAGGCCGCGTGCAGATAGAAGTAGATCCCGGCGTGGTTGCGGTTGATGAACGTGCCGAAGGTCGTCGCACCGACGGGCACCGGATAGCCCAAGATGGACTCCGTATAGCCGCGCTGGTTCAGGAAGCCGAAGACGGCGTACCCGGACGCCACGACGACGCTCGTCCACGCGAGGATGACCAATCCTTGGCGCCGACGCAGGCCCGCGCGCAGCGCGCCGAACACCAACCACGGCCCCAGGAGCGTCAGCATCAGCCGCCAGGCGTTCATCCCTCCCGGATCGTTCTCATCCGAGATGAACGGCGCGGCCAGGCCGCTCGGCAGCCAGGCCACCGGCTTCTCGCGGAAGATCCGCCAGAAGAGGTCCTTCTCGACGACGGTGCCCCACGGGTTGAGCGCTTGCACCGCGCAATAGGCGAAGAGCGCCACCACGACCCAGAACGGCACGGAGGTCGCCCAGTCGCGGAGGCATTCGCGCGCGGAACGGGACCGCAGGTCTCCGTACATCAGGATGGCGGGAAGCATCTGCCCGAGCGCGGCTCCGAGGGGGAAAGCCAGGTAATCGAGGTTCGTCGCGGCGCTGAAGCCATCAGCAGGGTTCGGTAGGCGCAACCAGGCGAAGCCCAAGGCGGCGACCCAGGTCGCCAAGGCGACGCATTGGGCGCGATGGTCGCCGACCGCCGCGATCAGCGCGGCCACGGCGAGCCCCGACGTCAGCAGGACCGTCCAGAGCACGGCCCCGCCCCACGACCACGGCACCAACGCGAGGATGAGCCCCGTCAAGCCGATGACGGAGACCTCGCGGGGCGTGAGCGCCGGTCGGCGCGCGCGCCGGCCGGCTTCGAAGGCGATGTCGGCGGACATGCGTTTCAGACGAGACCGGCCTGGTAGATGTCGTGGATGCGCAGCAGGCCGAGGCAACGCTGCGTCTCGGGATCGGTCACGGGCAGGACGGAGATCTGGGAAGGACGGTCCTCCATCACGCGGGCGGCTTCGCCCAGGGAAACGGACGGATGCGTGCGGATGGGGTTCCTGGTCATGATATCCGCGGCGGTCGCGGCGTTGAGGTCGACGCCCCGGCCCAGCGCGCGCCGCAGGTCGCCGTCGGTGATGAGGCCGACGAGCACCCCGTCGGCTCCGAGGATGCAGGCGGCGCCGTGCGGATGGCGCGTCATGGCGATGACCGCGTCGCGCAGCGAGGCGGTGGCGGCGACCACGGCGCAACGCTCGAGCGGCTGCAGCGCCTCGCCGACGGTCAACAGCAGGTTGCGGCCCAGCTGGCCGGCCGGGTGGAAGCGGGCGAAATCGGCGGCCGCGAAACCACGCTTGGTCATCAGCGCGGCCGCGAGGGCGTCGCCCAAGGCGAGGGTCAGCAGCGCGCTCGTCGTCGGCACCATGCCCAACGGATCCGCCTCCGGGCGGGCCCCGATGTCGAGCACGACATCCGCCTGCGAGGCCAGCGGCGACTGCACGTTGCCGACGATGGCGATGAGCGGAGACTTGAACGTGCGGAGGACCGGCAGAAGCCGGACCAGTTCGGCGGTCGTCCCGGAACGCGAGATGAGGACGACCGGGTCGCCGGGCTGGAGGATGCCGAGGTCGCCGTGCACGGCGTCGGCGGCGTGCAGGAAGATCGCCGGCGTGCCGGTGCTGCACAAGGTGGCGGCGATCTTCTGCGCGATGAGGCCGGACTTGCCGACGCCGCAGAGGACGACCTTGCCGCGATGCGCGGCGATGCGGTCGACGGCCTGGGTGAAGGCGCCGTCCAGGCGCGTGGCCAGTTCGGCGAGGGCTTCGGCTTCGGCCTGCAGGAGGGAGCGGGCGGAGTTGAGAGGAGCGTTCATGAAGGTTGGAGGCGGGGCGGAAAGGACGGCGCCCGTCCGCCGAAACGGCGGGCGGACGTGCCTAAGCGGATGGGCGGCAGGACGCCGAAGGTCAGCGCAGCAGCCTGCGGGCGACCTCAAGGTCCTCGGGCGTGTCGATCGCCACGGGATGGTAGTCGGTGACGACCGTCTGGAAGGTCAGGCCATGCGCCAGGAAGCGCAGCTGCTCGAGCGATTCGGCCGTCTCGAGCTCCGTCGGCGCGAGCCGCGAATAGCCCGCCAAAGTGGCGCGGTCGTAGCCGTAGACGCCGATATGCACCCAGTAGTCGCGGCGGGAGACCCATTCGGCCGGATCGACGCCGCGCAGGTGCGGGATCGGGCTGCGCGAGAAGTAGATGGCCTCGCCGTTCTCGGCGCGCACGACCTTCACCACGCTGCTGGCCAGGAGCCGCTCCGCGGAACGGAGCTTCGAGACGGCGGTGACGAGACGGCACTTCGTCTCCTTCCAGCGCGAGATCAGGCCATCCAGGAGCGCCGGCTCGATGAAAGGCTCGTCGCCTTGGACGTTGAGGAAGAAGTCGCCCGGAACGCGGTCGACGACGCTCGCCATGCGCGCCGTGCCGGACGGGCAGTCGGGGGAAGTCATCACGACCTCGGCGCCGAAGCCGCGGGCCGCGTGCGCGACCTCCTCGGAATCGGTCAGGAGGATCACGCGGTCGGCTTGGCGGACTTGGCGCGCCTTCTCCCAGACATGCTGCACGACCGGTTTGCCGCCGAGGTCGAGGAGGACCTTGCGCGGCAGGCGCGTCGAGGCGATGCGGGCCGGGATGCAGAGCGTGATGGACATGGCTGGGAAGGGAGCGACGGGCTACTTCCGCGCGGCGGCGTCGTTGGCGAGGTACCAGGCATAGACGCCGCGGATGCCCTCATCGAGGCCGATGCGCGGGGCCCAGCCCAAGGCGCGGATGCGGGAGACATCCATGAGCTTGCGCGGCGTGCCGTCGGGCATGGCCGGATCGAACTCCAGCTCGCCGGTGAAGCCGACCGTGGCCGCGACCTTCTGGGCGAGCTCGCGGATGGAGAGTTCCTCGCCCGATCCGATGTTGATGTGGCCGGCCTCCGAATAGCGGTCCATGAGCGCGAGGCAGGCCTGGGCGACGTCGTCGGCGTGCAGGAACTCCCGCAGCGGCGTACCCGTGCCCCACAGCCTGAGCCGGGCGTCGCCGCGCTGCTTCGCCTCGTGCATCTTGCGGACCAAGGCCGGGAGCACGTGCGAGTTCTGCAGGGAGAAGTTGTCGCCGAGCCCGTAGAGGTTGCAGGGCATCGCGCTGATGAAGTCGCAGCCATGCTGCTGGCGCGCGAACGTGCAGAGCTTGATGCCCGCGATCTTCGCGACCGCGTAGGCCTCGTTGGTGACCTCCAGCGGCCCCGTGAGGAGGGACGCCTCCTGGATGGGCTGCGGCGCGAACTTCGGGTAGATGCAGCTCGACCCGAGGAAGAGCAGCTTGCGGACGCCGGCGACCCGGGCGCCCTCGATGACGTTGGCCGCCATCATGAGGTTGTCGTACAGGAAGTCGTACGGCGCCGACGAATTGTGGTGGATGCCGCCGACGCGCGCGGCCGCCATGATGACGTACGCCGGGCGTTCCTGCGCGTAGAAGGCGCGGACCGCGGCGCCGTCCCGCAGGTCGAGCTCGGCCGAGGTGCGCACGACGACCTGCGCATGGCCGGCGGCCTGGAGCGCGCGGACGACGGCGGAGCCCACCATCCCGCGGTGGCCGGCGACGAAGATCTTGGCGGCGCGGTCCATCGCTCAGCGATGCTTGTGGGCGACGAGCTTGAGGTCCGAGTCGACCATCTTGTGCACGAGCTGCTCGAAGGACGTCTGCTGCGGATTCCAGCCCAGTTCGCGGATGGCCTTGGCCGGGTTGCCCAGCAGTTGCTCGACCTCGGTCGGACGGAAATACCGCGGGTCGACGGCGACGAGCGTCTTGCCCGTCTTGCGATCGACGCCCTTCTCGTCCGCGCCCTGGCCGCGCCATTCCAGCTCGATGCCGGCGCGGCGGAAGGCATGGGTGCAGAACTCGCGGACCGTGTACATCTTGCCCGTCGCGATGACGAAGTCATCGGGCTGGTGGTGCTGCAGGATCAGCCACATGCACTGCACGAAGTCCGGGGCGTAGCCCCAGTCGCGCTGCGAGGAGAGGTTGCCGAGGAAGAGGCAGTCCTGGCGGCCATGCACGATGTTGGCGACCGCGAGCGTGATCTTGCGGGTCACGAACGTCTCGCCGCGGCGCTCGGACTCGTGGTTGAAGAGGATGCCGTTGCTGGCGAAGATGCCGTAGGCCTCGCGGTAGTTGCGCGTGATCCAATAGGCGTAGATCTTGGCGACGCCATACGGGCTGCGCGGGTAGAAGGGCGTGGTCTCGGACTGCGGGACCTCGACGACCTTGCCGTAGAGCTCCGACGTCGACGCCTGGTAGATGCGGACCTTCTTCTCCATCTTCAGGATGCGGATGGCCTCGAGGAGGCGGAGCGTGCCGACGCCGTCGGTGTCCGCGGTGTACTCCGGGACGTCGAAGGACACCTTCACGTGGGACATGGCGCCGAGGTTGTAGATTTCGTCGGGCTGGACGTCGCCGATGACGCGGATGAGGTTGGTGCTGTCGCCGAGGTCGCCGTAGTGCAGGTGGATCTTCTTGACGTGGATGTCGCGCACGAGGTCGTCCATGTACAGATGCTCGATGCGTTCGGTGTTGAAGCTCGAGGAGCGGCGGATGAGGCCGTGGACCTCGTAGCCTTTGTTGAGAAGGAACTCGGCGAGGTAGGAGCCGTCCTGGCCCGTGATGCCGGTGATGAGAGCGCGTTTTTTCATGTCAGGTGAAAGGGTGGGTCAGGCCTGGCCTTGCTTGGCGGCGGCGATGATGCGGGAACTGCTGTCGATCTTGGCGCCGAGGCCGTCGATGAGACGGGCGCCGTGGCGGTTGAGCACGGCCATCTCGGGGATGTTGCCGGCGTGGCGGTCGCCTCCCTTGCAGAAGACGGCTTCATGCCCAGCGGCCTTGGCCTCGGCGATGAGCCGGTCGAGCGTCGCGCAGACGGATCCATCGGCGTCGATGGCCAGCACCGCGCGGTCGACGATGCGGAGCGCGGCCGTCACCGCGAGGCGGGTGTCCTGGTCGATGAAGGACTTGCCCTTCTTGAGGGCGCCTTGCGCGTCGTTGTTGACGATGACCCAGAGGGCGTCGCCTTGGGCGCGGGACAGCTCGAGCAGCTCGAGGTGGCCGCGATGCATGGGGTCGAAGTAGCCGCTGGTGATGGCGATGCGCATGAGAAGGTGACCTAGGCGGGGATTAGGGGAAAAACGCGGCTTGGACACCTCGAAAGATTCCACTGAGGCATCTTAACCACTCGGGCAGGCTACCGCACGTGGAGGCGTTGGTGGCCGCACGTGAGGGAAGTTCGACTGTCAGCCGACGGATCGGCCAAAAACCTCAGGACTCCCTCGGGGGAGGGAGCATCAAGGGAAAGAGTTCGAGCGCGCGGGCGTTCCAGCGGCGAAGCCGGGTAAGCCGTTCGAGGACCTCGGGGGAAACTTTGCCGCCTTCAGCCCCTTGGACGATGCGGTCCAAGCTGGGGCTGGATTGCTCTAGGGCGGGGAGAACCTGGCTCCTCAGCAGCGTGACTAAAGAGGCGGCCAAGGATGGCGTCGGTTGCCAACGCTCGCGGCGAGAGCCAGGCACCTTGACCGAGAGGATCATGCCATGATCGCGAAGGAACTTAAGTCCTTGACTGACAGAACCTTTGCTCATTCCAAGCCGCCCTTGGACCTGATCGAAATCGACCGGTCCAGGCGAACCATAAAGCAACGAATAGATCTCGGCCACCGAGCGGGGCACCCCGAGAATCCCGGCCATTCTGACGAAAAAGACCGCTAATTCGACTTCATACGGGCTCAGCGGCGCGAACGAGGGGCGACTCTTTCGGCGGGAAGTCAGCTTGGCGGCAGGAGGGGTCATGGGGCCTAGCAGGGGGACAAAGTGATGTTTCAATATTTTTTGAACACACGCAAGGGCTATTTCCCTGAATGAGTTAAGATACCTAGGACCCCTACCCTGCCGTGGCCTTGCCAGCCGCGATGCCCGAGCCCCTAATTGGGGCAAATCCCCCCTACGATGAGACGTCTTTCCCTGGCATTCTGTGGCTGCGGCTCCCGGGCTCGGACCTATGCCGGCATCGCGGCCGGAATGCCCGATCGGTTCGACCTCGTCGCCGGGGCCGACCCCGTCGAGGGACGCGTCGCCTTCATCCGCGGGAAATCGGCCCAGCCGGCATCCTTCCGGGGTTATGGTTCGGCGGAAGAGATGTTCGCCGCGGGCAAGCCTGCGGACGTCGTCGTGATCGGCACCCAAGATGCGCAGCATCGCGAGCATGCCCTGCGCGCGATGGAGCTCGGCTGCGACCTGCTCCTGGAGAAGCCCGTGGCGCATGGCTGGAGGACGTGCTCGCGGTCCAAGCCGCCGCCCGCCGGCTCGGACGGCGCGTGGTCGTCTGCCACGTGCTGCGGTACACGCCGTTCTACGCCAAGGTCGAAGCCCTGCTCCGGTCAGGCCTGCTCGGCGACCTCGTGACCGCCAACCTCATCGAGGGCGTCCAGCCTTGGCACCAGGCCCACTCGTTCGTGCGCGGCCATTGGGGCGTCGAAGGGCGCTCGTCCCCGATGATCCTCGCCAAAAGCTGCCATGACATGGACCTGCTGGCCTGGTTGATCGGCCGACCCTGCCTGTCGGTCGCGTCGCACGGCGCGCTCTCGCACTTCACGGCGGCGCATGCCCCGGAGGGTGCGCCCGCGCGCTGCACCGACGGCTGCCCGGCCGCCGGTCGCTGCCTTTA
Organism: Opitutia bacterium; assembly: GCA_947453335.1. Lineage (GTDB taxonomy): Bacteria > Verrucomicrobiota > Verrucomicrobiia > Opitutales > UBA953 > UBA953. The sequence goes on from CANGFP010000002.1 coordinate 306,396, forward strand.
TGATGCGCACCTGTACGCGAAACCAGACGGCCGGCGCTGGCTCGGGATGGTCTACGACCGCGCGCAGGAAGCCACCGACGAGGAGATCCACGGCTGGCTGCGGACGAGCCCTTGGGGCCGTTGCGCGTTCCGCTGCGACAACGACGTGGTCGACCATCAGGTGCTGGCCCTGCGGTTCGCCGGCGACATCACCGCCACCTTCACGATGACGGCGTTCGACGAAGGCCGCCATCTGGAGCTCTTCGGCACCAAGGGCGTGCTGCGCGGGGGCGCGTTCGTCAAGAAGCAGCTGGGCTGCGACCTGGTCTTCACGCCCCACGGCTGGAACCAGCCATCCGAACGCATCACAGTCGAGACCCCGACGGGCGGTTACGCCGGACATGGCGGCGGCGACGCCGGGCTCATGGCCACCCTGCACGCCGAGCTCACCGGCGCCAACGCCAACGCGATGCGGACTTCGCTGGAGGTCTCGATCCAAAGCCACCTCATGGCCTTCGCGGCAGAGGCCGCGCGCAAGGAAAGCCGGACCGTGGTCTTGGAGACCATGGTCAGGTAAAGACTTCCACCTTGGCGCCCCCTTGGGGATTCGAACCCCAGTTACCTCAGTGAAAACGAGGTGTCCTGGACCGGGCTAGACGAAGGGGGCCGCTGGTGGAGAGTCGAAAATTACAGGTCACCCCACCTTGGTCAAGTTTTTAGGCTGGGCATGAAAAAAGGGGGTGCGCCTTTAGGCGCACCCCCCGATTTCAGGGGTTTAGCGGCGATTTCTCAGAACCGCTTGCGGTAACCGGCGTTCACGCCGACCGCGTTGCCCTTGCCCTGCTCATAGGTGAAGCCGATCGAGTACGTGGAGTTCTCGTTCGGCCCGAAGTTCAGGGAGGGATTCACGTAGAACCCTGAGCCGGCGTTCACGCGCAGGTGGGAGGTGTAGGTCGTGTCGATGCCGGTGGTGTTCGACGACGTGAAGTCGCCGAACTCACCGGAGAGCTGCTTCGCGTAGCCGAAGTCGGCGGAGAGGCGGTAGCGCCAATCCCCGCGGCCTTCTTCCCACATGTGGTGCACGCCGAAGCCGGCGCGGACCGCGGAGGAGGAGATCGAGCTGGAGGTGACCTTCATCGCGTCGGCCTGGCCGGTTTCGTTCAGGTCGGACAGCTTCGAGGTGGCGAACTCCACGCCGATGAAAGGCGTGAAGTAGGTGTCGGCGGACTTCGTCGAGAGGACGGTGCCGAGGCGGGCCCAGGCGCCGAGCGTCAGCGCGTGCGCCGAACCGGAGTTGGAGTTGCCGGCGCCGACCACGGAAGCGCGGGTGACGGACGAGGACAGGAACGAGAGCGAGGCGCCCGCGTCCAGCGAGAGCTGGCCGCGCGCGGCGACGGTACCGACGTAAGCGCTGAGGTCGAAGCCGTTGCCGGACGCGTGGGTGTCCACGTCGCTGGAGAGCGAGAAGTGCTCGGCGGTCAGCGCGAAGCCGGCGACGCCGTCCACGCGGACCTGCGTGGAATAGCCCGCGGTGACGCCATAGGTCGTCGCCTTGTTCTTCAGCTCGCCCTTGTCGCCGACCGTGGACTGGCCGCCGATGGTGTCGACGTACCACTCGTTGGAGAGGATCGTCAGGCTCGAACGGTCGAAGCGGCGCAGCTCGAGACGGCGCGCGATGTTGTCGGTCGTCTGACGGAAGAGCGAAGCGGCGGCGGTCGCGGTGCCGGAGGCGCCGTACGGCGTCAGGTTGTCCAGCGCGGTCTGCAGCTGCGCGTCGCCGAGGATGGCCAGGCCGTAACCGACGTTGTTGAACGTCGAAGCCTTCGTCGACTGGTAGACGTCGTCGGCCGTGCCGGCGATGCCATCGACGCCGTTTCCGGACAGCGGGACGTTGACCAAGGTGATGGACTTGATGGAGGTCAACAGCGAGGCGGACGCCTTGAAGGCGTCGTAATCGGCCGGGGCGCGCACCACGTAGACCGCGAGTTCGCCGGCCTTGCCGCTGACGACGTCGGTCGGATAGGACACGAGGTAGCGGAGCGGGCTGACGCCCTGCGAGGTGATCTGCGCCTCGGGGATCGTCGAGGTGAAGCTGAGGGCGCCGGCGTTGGCGGTGTCCTTGAACAGGACGAAGCGACGGCCGAAGGCCGGGGCCGCCGAGCCGTACTGCTTGAGCGTGATCGTCCCGGTGCCGCCGTTGTTGAGGTCGGCCGCGCCGGAGAACTGCACCTGGTCGTTGTAGGTGCCGTTGGCCGGGGTGGCGGAGAGCTCCATCACGAAGGCGCCGGTGTTGGTCACGTTGCCGTTGACGGTCACGATGCCCGGGGAGTAGCCCGGGGCGATGGTGCCGGCGTTGACGAGGTCCGCGTTCGCACCGGCGGTGCCGATGACGACCTGGCCGCCGAGGGTAGAGCCGGCGCCGACGGCGACCTGGCCGGAGACCGCGACGGGCACGGTGCCGGTGGTACCGAGGACGACGTTCGCGGTGCCCTGTAGGGAGAGGCTGCCGGCGAAGGAGCCGGTGACGTTCAAGGTGCCCGTGCTGCCGGCTCCGTTGCCGAGGACGTTGATCGTGCCGTTGGACGAGCTGGTCGTGAAACCGCTCGTGCCCAAGGTGGCGTCCGTCGCGTCCTGCTGGATCGCGAGGTTGCCGCCGCGGAGCGAGACGCTGCGTCCGCCGAGGATCTGGTTGGCGACCGGGGTCACCACGAGCGTGCCGGCTTCGACCTCATAGGAGGAGAAGACGAGGCTGCTCGTGACGCCGGCGTTCGCGTTGAGGTAACCGGCGCCCGTCTTGACGAACTTGACGGCGCCGTCGAGTCCGGCGAGCGCGGTGTTGAACGACGTGGGCGCAGCGGACGTGCCGATGGCCGTGTTGACGACCAGGCAGCCGTTGACGAGCGTCAGGGCGTTGACGTTGCTGAAGCGCGAGTCGATCGCGAGGTTGCCGACCGATCCGACCGTACCGACGGTCAGGGCGATGTTGTTGCCGAGCTGGGCCGAGAGAGCCTGGTTGGTGAAGCCCGCGCGACCTGCGCCGACGATGGTCACCTGGGTGCCGGCGACGCCGAGGACGGTGCCGACGAACGAGGTGTCGATCGTCTGGTTGAGCGTGACGGCTCCGCCGGTGTTGAAGTCCAGGGTGGCCAGCGCGGTGCCGTTGACCCCGGAGATGGCCGTCTGGTTGTTCTGGCGGAGGCGGATGTAGTCGCCGAGCGAGATGGACGCGAGGGCCGGAGCGGCGGTCAGGTTGACCGTGCTGAGGTTGGTCGTCGAATTGACGATCGACAGCGTGCCTTGCGAGGTGGAGGAGACGCCGGTGACCTGCGCACCGAGGTCCCGGGTGAAACCACCGCCGAGGCGGACCTCGAGGGTGGCGCCGGAGGCGATCTCGGCGGTCAGGAAGTCGGTGGGCGCCGAGCCGCTGCCATCGATGACGACGAGTTTGCCGGCGAGGACGATGTAATCGGAGGCCGCCGAAGCGGTGCCGAGGGTGATCTGGCCGACGCCGGTCTTGAGGATCGACCCCGTGCCGGTGATCGGCGGGTTGTAGGTCAACGGCGTCGTGACATCGTCGTTCTGGAAACCGATGACCGCGCCCGCGGCGACATTGAGGGTCGCGCCACCGAAACCAGGGATGGTGCCGATGAGCACGCCCGACTGCACGTCGATGGAGCCGATGACATTGGCAGGTTCGGCGACAGTGCCCGCACGGACCAGGCTCAGGACGCCAGGATTCAGCAGCGAAGTGGCCGCGTCACCGGCGAAGATGATGGACGGGGTGCCCTTGATTTGGCCGGAATAGGTGAGGACCGAGCCAGCGGAGGCGCCGAAGGTCAGCGTCGCGTGGTCGGCGTCGATGACCGAGGAGGTGGCGCCCGTGAGGTTGTTGAGGTTAAGCGTGGCCGTCTGACCGCCGATGATCGGGGCCGACAGCTTGGTGTTGGCCTCCAGGGAGATGGAGCGGACGTTATCGAGCGCGCCGTCGGTGCCGATCGTCAGCGTGCCGGCCTTGACGACGACGTCGCCGGTGAAGCTGAGCGGCGAGCCGATGGTGAGGTTGCCGAGGCCGGCCTTCTCGAAGACCGGATGGGCGGGCGGGGTCGCGCCGGTGTAGGTGCCGGTATCGACGATGTCGCCGGTGATGCCGTCGCCGAAGGTCTCCTGGACAAGGATGGTGCCGTTGGCCAGCGCGGTGGTCGGAGCGCTCAGCGTGAGCGTCCCTCCCGTGAGGGCGACGACCGTGGTGCCGAGGGGGATGCCCGTGCCGCTGACGGTCTGGCCGACGGAGAAGCCGGCCGTGCCGCCGGTCACAGGGACGACGATGCCCACGACGGTCTGCGCACCCGTGGTGCTGGCGACCGTGTCGCGGTAGGTCGTGCCGGCGGCGAGCCGGAGCGTGCCATACTCGCCCGCGGCGTAATCGGCCGGGAGGTTGTTGGCGCTGATGCGGCCAGCGCCGAGCGCGAGGTTGCCGCTCAGGTTGATGGGGCCGCTGATCGTGAGGGCGCCCGTGTTGCCGGGCGTCGTGTTGACGCCGACGTCGCCCGCGCCGGCCAAGGAGCCGGTCCACGTCAGAGCCACGTTGGTGTCGATGAGGAAGCTGCCGCCGGCGACGACGCTGACCTGGCCGCCGACGAGCGTCCCGAGGTTGGTCGAGTTGACCACCTGGACCGAGCCGGCGTTGATGTTCACCGCGCCCGCGACCCAGCCGTTGGCGGTGTCGATGACGAGCGTACCCGCGCCGACCTTGGTGATGCTGCCTTCGCCCGTGACACGACGGCTGAAGGAGTGGGAACCGCTGTCGACGTTGATGGAGAGGTTGCCCAAGACGCCGACGTTGATGCCGGAGGTCGCGGTCAAGGAGTTGTAGTCGACCTGCAGCGTGCCGCCGTTGACGTTCGTCGCGCCGGAATAGTCGCTGACGCCCTTGAGGAAGAGCGTCTGGTCGCCGACCTTGGTCAGGCCGCCGAGGCCGGTGAGGTGGCCGCGGAAGGCGAGCACGTCCGCATCGGCGGTGGTCGGGGCCAGGTTATAGGAGCCGGCCGAGAGGACGCCAAGGGTGCCGGTGAGGGTCACCGCGGAAGTGCCGGTGATCATGCCCGTGGCGGCCACCGAAGTGGAGGCGCTCAGGGTGATGCTGTTCGCGCCGACGGCGGTGATCGTCGTGCCGGCGGGGATGCCGGTGCCGGAAACGGGCATGCCGACGAGGAAGCCCGTCGTGTTGGCGAGGGGCACGATCGTGCTCGCCGAGGTCTGAGCGGCCAGGGCGGTGGGGGCGGAGAGGATGGAGGCGATCGTCGCGGCACCCGTGATGCCGAAGCCGGTCACGGTCTGTCCGACGGCCAGTCCGTAGGTGTTCTTGACGACGAGCGTCGCACCGGAGCCGGCGACAGAGGTCAGGCTCGTGGGCTCGCCCAAGGCGGTCCGGAGGAAGCCGACCGTGTTGGCCTGCGACATGCCGGAGACCTGCGAGACGCCCGAATCCGTCTGGAGGAAATAGGCCGGGTTGGCGTCCGGCGTAACGCCCGAGAAGTTGGTCAGCGCGTTGTTCAGCTGCGCCACCTGGGCGTCGGTCTTGCCGATCGTGAGCGTGGCGCCCGCCGCCACCACCACGGTGGAGCCGGACTGGCCAAAGAGCGCTCCAGCGGTCTGGTTGGCGGAGGCGACGAAGGTCGTGCCGTTGGCGAGGACGAGGCCGGAACTGTTGATGATGCCGTCGGTGGCGGTGGAGGTGAGGGAGCCTGCGCGCAGCACGGTCGCGCCATAGTAGCTCGTCAGGCCGGCGAGCGTCATCGCGCTGGCGCCCGACTTGATGAGGTTGCCGGCGCCGGTGACCTTGCCGGCGTAGACCGTGTTGGCGCTCTGGTTGATGGTGATCGATCCGCGGCCAAGCTCGATGCGCGTGTTGGCGTCGCCGACGAGGTTGTTGACCGTCTGGGTCGTGTCGTTGAAACGGATCGAGGTCTCGCGGCCGCTGGTGCCGGAGTCCAGGACGATGCTGGAGGCGTGGATGAAGGTGTCGTCCTTGCCGAACGAGAAAGCCAGCGTGATGCCGTCCTTGACGATGACCTGGCCGTAGAAGTCCTGCTGCTGGTTGTAGACGTCGATGACGCCGAGCTGGCCGTTGCCGACCTTAGGCGGGATGGCGGAGCCAGGCCAGTTGCTGGAGACCGTGCTGGTGATCTGCTCCTGCGGGGAGATGGTGAGGATCGAGCCGGCGGCGCCGTTGATCTGGGCGCGCAGGGTCGAGGCGTTGTTCTGGACGATGCTCAGCGTGCCGGCGGCGCCGATGACGACGCGGCCGTAGCCGAGGCTCTGCACGTTGGCGATGATGCGCCCGGCGTTGATGTCGATCTCGCCGACGGTGGAGCCTTGGCCCATGAGGGCGAGGGCGCCGAGACCGTCCTTCACCAGCTTGCCGTTGCCGCCGTTGATGCTGCCGGTGTAGTAGCCGTCGTGGCCGGCGTCCTGCAGGATGGTCAACGACGTGCCGGAAGCGACGTCGACGACGGAGCCGCTGCCGGTGCCGGCGATCCACATGTTGGTCGCGGTCTCGTTCCAGAGGGACTGGAAGTTGCGAATGGTCTGGCTCGTCGTGATGCTGAGCTGCGGAGCCTGGCGGAGCGGCAGGTAGCCGGGGCGCCATTCGGTCGTGCCGCCGGAGTCCGGAGCGGAAGTGGCGCGCGTGAGGCTGACGCCGGAGGCAGGCTCCGTCGCCTGCGTACCTTCGGTGCCGATGAGGTTGACGGAGGAGGCCAGGCGCAACGCAAGGTTGTTGGGGTCCGAGAGGACCATCACGCCGCCCGCGATGAAGACGTCGCCGGTCAGGCGGCTGCTGTTGAGGACCGTGAAGGTGCCCAAGCCCGTCTTGTAGAGGCGGCCGGCACCGTCGATGCGGCCGATGGAGCCGACGACGCCGTCGTCGATATGCACGTCGACGATGTACTCGGCGTCCTTGCCCACATCGAGGACGGTGTTGGTGTCCGTGCCGTCGTTGCCGGCGAGGAAGTTGGTCAGCGAACCCGCGTAGAGGTTATGGACGTAGTTGAGACGGAAAGCCAGCGGGGTCGACGGGTCGGACAGCTGGTTGTTGCCCATCTGGGGCGGGAGGCCGACGACGTTGTAGGCGGTGCCCTGGAAACTCAACGTAGCGGACCCCTGCACGAGGACGGCGCCGGCGCCTTCCATGCGGCTCGTGTACCCGACGGGGGTGGCGACGCCGTAGTCCGCCCACTGGTTGAGGTAGCCGGAGACCTGGAGGGTGCCCTGGTTCACCTGCATGATGCCGGAGAAGGCCAGCTGGGCGCGCAGGTCGTTCGGCATCACCGGGACCGCGGGCGGCGCGAGCTTGAAGGTGTTGTTGGCGAGGTAGTTGAAGTCGCGGAACGCGTCGTACTGCAGGGTGGCGCCGCCGGTCTTGATGATGGTCGGAAGCCCGGCGAAGTTGCCGGCGTCGATGGCGGCGGTGTTGCTCGCGCTCAGCAGCTTGGTCGTCGTCGTTGCGTCGACCAGCTGGTTGATCGTGAGGCTGCTGCCGGCCGAAGTGGTCAGCGAAGCCACCGTCTTGAGGCCCTGCTGGATCGCGGAAGGCTGGGCCAGGAGCCCAGGCCCGCCGAGATTCGTCACGGTGACCGAAGAACCGGTCAACGTGGCGTCGGGATTCGTGATGGGGATGTACTTGACGGTGACGTCCGCCTGCGCCGAGGGCAGGGCCGCGCCCAAGGCGACCGAGGCGAGGAGGAGGAACTTACGCGAGAGTTTCATGAAGTATCTTCTAGGTTAAGGTTGAGGGGAAGGGCTCAGAAGCGGCGGCGGTAGCCGAGCTCCAGGCCGTTGGTCTTGGTGGAACCGGCCTTCTCGAACGACACCGTCAGGTAGACGGCCGAGTCGGGCGTGGGGCCGTAGGTGAAGGACGGGGCGACGCGGAAGCCGTTCCCGGCGGCGACGTTCGCGTGCGAGGTGAAGGCCGTACCCTGGAGGTCGGCCGAGATGTCGGCCGTCTTGCCGCCGCCGATCTCGGAGAAGGCCTCCAGGTCGAAGGTGAACTTCAGGGTTTCGCCGTCGCCCACGCTCATCCAGGTCATGCCGGTACCAAGGGTGGCGCGGGCCGACGTGTAGGAGTAGGAACGGACATCCAAGGCGGCCGAGTCGCCGGATTCCTTGAAACCGCTGCCGCTGACCTTGGCGAAGTCCATGCCGACGTACGGCGAGAAGTTCACGCCGGCCTTGGTGGCGAAACCGGCGCCGAAGCGGGCGAAACCACCATAGGAGGTGGCGGACGGGTTGGCGCTCTCGGTGCCGAGGAACGTCGTGCGGGACGACTTGTTGGTGGAGCGGCCGACCGACAGGCCGGCGTCGACGAACAGCGAGTCCTTGCGGTCGCCGAGCATGGAGGAGAAGAAACCGGTGACACGGTAGCCGTTGCCGCTGACGGAGCCGGAGGTGGCGCCGCCGGCGACGAGGTCCGACTTCGTGCGCGCGTAGCTGACCGAGAAGCCGGCGACGGACCACGGGTTGAGGTCCTTCGTCAGGCCCGCGAGCATGCCCGTGGAGGAGCTGTCGAAGGGCACCGCATCGCTGCCGGAGCCGCCCTTGAAGCTGGAGGAGGAGCCGAGCACGAACCACTCGCTGCTGTAGACGCTGTAGCCCGCGCGGTCGTAGCGGCGCATGTCGAGGCGGCGGCTGAGCGCATCGGCGTCGGCGCGCTGGCCGAGGACGATGGCGACCGGGATCGAGGCCAAGGCCTCCGGCTGGAGGCTGAGCAGGGCGGGCGCCAGATGCGCGTCGTCCATGGTCATCAGGCGACCGGCGAGGGGGTCGGTCACGGAAGTGGCCACGGTGCCGGCGGCGACGTTGGTCGCGGTCTGGACATAGGAGAGGATCCCGGAATCGAGGCCGGCGACGGCATAGCCGGAAGGCGCGCGGACAGCGTAGACGGCGTACTCGTTCGGGTTGTGGATCAAGCCATCGGCGCCATGGACCGTCGTGTTGTTGAGCGCGCCGTCGGCCGGAGCAACGACGAGGTAGCGGCCGGTCGAATCGTCGGTGACGACCGAGCCAGGGGCGGAGTGGACGAAGTAGCTGGAGACAAGCGTCGCGCCGGTCGAAGGCGTCGCGGTACCCTTGAAGAGCACGAAGCGCTGACCGAAGGCCGGGGCGACCGTGCTGCTGCCGTTGTTCCAGCGGGAGATGCGGAGCGTGCTGGCGCCACCGAGGTTCAGGTCCGCCGTGCCCGTGAAGTTCACGACGTCGTTGTACTGTCCGGAGACGCTGTCGCCCGAGACCTCCATGACGGCCGTGCCCGCGAGCGTGAAGTTGCCGGTGACGTTCTGCGTGCCGGGGGAATAGCCCGGAGCGAGGATGGAGGCAGCGTCGACGGAGAGGTTGCCGGTGATGTTGGCCGAACCCGTCAGCTTGGAACCGCCGGTGACGGCGACGTTGCCGGTGATGTTCAGCAAGGAAGCCCCGGATGAACCGAGCGTGAGCACGGTGCCGCCGTCGACGGAGACGTTACCGGTGACGTTGCCCAGGACGTTGAGCGTGGAGCTCTGGCCGGCGACGGTCGTGATGGTCAGGTTGCCGGTATTGGTCGTGCCGGCGCCCGAGAGGAGGGTGCCGCCGCTGGCGCCGACGGTCAGGGCGAGCGTACCGCCCGAAAGCGTGACGGCACGCGAGGCGCCGTGCGAATCGGGAAGGATGACGCCATTGGACTCAAGGGTCGCCATCAGCGTGCCTTCGCGAACGTCGTAGGAGGAGAAGACGTCGTCCTTCAGGGAGGACGTCACCCCGCTGGTGAGGTTGAGGGTGCCGAGGCCGAGCTTCACGAGCTGGGCCGCGCCAGCGGCGCCGACGAGGGCGCCGTTGTAGGTCGAGTTGCCGCCGACGTCGACGAAGACCCCGAGCTTGGTGCCGGCCACGGAGTTGAGGGCGATCGCCTTGGTGTTGTCGACGTTCACGCCGAGGAAGCCGCCGTTGACGGTGACGGCGCCGACGGTGGTGCCCTGCAGGTTGCCGGCGTAACGGAAGAGGCCGGTGCCCTGGAGGGTGAAGTTCGCCGTGCCCTGGAGCGTGCCGTTGAAGACGCCATCGGTCGACTGCGTGAGGGTCAACGTGCGGTTGGCGCCGCCGATGAGGCCGATGTTCAGGAAGGAGCCGGCTTCGGCCGTGATGCCCGTGACGGCGGAGATGCCGGAGACGTCAAGACGGACGTTGCTGCCGATGTTGGTGGTGGTGACGGAGGGCTGAGCGGTGACGGTGACTACCTTGACGGCGCCGCCGACCGTCGACTGCAGGTCGAGGAGGCCCGTGCCGGAGATTTCCGTGCCGAGGGTGCGGGCGCCGGCGAGCTTCACGCGGAAGGTCGCGCCCGAGGAGACATTGGCCGTCAGCATCGCAGGGGTTCCCGCGCGGCTATCGGTGAGGGTCAGGATGCCGGCTTCGACCTTGAAGTCCGGGGTGTCGGTCAGGAGGTTGACCGAGCCGAGGACGGCTTCGCCTGCGCCGACCTTGACGACGCTACCCGTGCCAGAGGCGCCGCCGATGCCGGCGATGCTGTTGTTGAAGTTGACCGTGGATCCGGCCGTCGGCGCGTTGAAGGCGACCTCGGCGTTGGCGCCGACGTAGATGTTCGCGCCGCTGTAACCGAGGTCCGTCCCGATGAGGCGACCCTCCGTCACGGCAATGACGGTCAACTGGTTGGCCGCGGCAGGAGAAAGGTCGAGCGTGCCGGCGCCGGTCTTGACGATGGTGGCGTCGGTCGCGCCGTTCACGCGGGTGAAGCGGCCGGCGAAGCTGTTCGTCGCGCCGTCATCGATCGGCAAGGTGACGAGGACGCCGTTCGCGCCGAACGCGATGGTCGAGGTCGCCTCACCCCTGAGGTTGCGGAAGGTCTGGTTGGCGGTGACGTCGAGCACGGAGGTGCCGCGGAGGTCGATGGCGGCGACGTTCGGCGAACTGACGCCGAAGAGGTTCGCCGAGGCCAGGACCGTCGTGCCCGCGTTGGACTGGTAGGTGCCGGAGAAGGCGGTGGTGGCGTTCAGCAAGGTCAGCGCACCGGCGCCTTCCTTGACGATGGTGCCCGCGCCGGAGAAGCGTCCGGCGGCGGTCAGGTTGGCCGCGACGTTGAGGCGGGCCTTCGCGCCGGCCTCGACGATGATGTCGCCGCTGGTCGCGCCAGCCCAGCCGCTCTGGGCCAGGAGGGTGCCGGAGCGCACGAGGGTGCCGCCGGTGTGGGTCATCGAACCACCTGCGGTGAGCGTGGAGCTGTTGGCTGCGCGGACTTCGAGCTGGCCGGCGCCGGAGACGAGACCGGAGTAGGTGACGTCGGCGTCGGTCGTGAGGACGAGGTGGGCGCCCGAACCGATGACGGCGGCGCCGTTCGTCGAGAACGCCTTCATCTGGAGCCAACCGCCGGCGACGGTCGTGGTCCCGGTGTAGGAGACCTGGCCGGCGGCGAGGTTCGGATTGAGGATGAGGTAGCCCGCGCCGGTCTTGATGAAGTTGCCCGCGCCCAGGATGGGCGTGACCATCGTGCGCTTGATGGCGTCGGTCACCGGATCGTAGGCGTCCGCGACCGAGACGACGAGGCTGGCGCCGGCGTCGACGGTCAAGGCCGTGACGTTGGGGAGGCTGTCGTAGTTGATGGTCAAAGTGCCCTGCGCGACCTCGACCTGACCGGTGAAGCCGGCGCTGCTGCCGCCGAGCGTGAGGTCTTCGGAGCCGGACTTGATCAGCTTGCCGGCGCCGAGGAGCTGGCCGTCGAAGGAAAGCGTCTGGGCGAACGAGATGTCCGTCGTGGGAGCGACGTAGTTGCCGATGCTCGTGCCGACCGCGACCGTCGAAAGATAGCGGCGGGTGAGCTCGGACATGTGGATGCCGGCGTTGTACAGCGAATTGAGGTCGGCGGCGCCGAGGCCGAGCGAGGCGACGTCGACGGTGCGCACCGTGGCGACGTTGACGGGGGCGGCCGCGAGGTTCGCGGTGAGCGGGTTGTTCAGCGTGATGAGCGCGCTCACGTTCACGGTGCCGGACGCGTTCGCCGTCAGGTTGCTGGAAAGGCCGACCAGCGCGCCCACGGCGACGGTGCCCTTCGCGGCGGCCGTCAGGTTGGCGCTGATGGTGACTTCCGTGGCGGTGAGGCCGGTGATGACCGCGTTGGCCGGGATCCCGGTGCCGACGACGGTCTGGCCGACGACGAGGCCCGCGGTGGACGTCGTGGTGATCTTGCGCGTGCCGACGACGCCGACGCCGGCGACGAACGAGGTGTTGGGGGTGATCGACGTGATCTTCGCGTTGGCGACGATGCCCGTGCCCGACACGATCTGACCGACGGCCAAGCCGCCCGACGAGACGGTCTTGACGATGTTGGTGCCGCTGACGCCGCCCGCGACGCCGAAGCTGGTGTTGGCGACGACGTCGGTGACGTAGGAGCCGGTGGCGATGCCCGCGCCGATGATGGATTGGCCGACGCCGATGCCGACGGAGCTGACGGTGGTCAGCTGCGTGGAGCCGGAAACGCCGGAGCTCGGCGTGAAGGTCGTCGTCGGGGTCGCGGTCAGCGCGCCCGTGGCCGTACCGGTGAGAGCTTGGCTGATGTTCACGAAGCCGGCGCCGACGCCGGTGATGAGCGAACCGGCGGCGACGCCGGTCCCCTTGATGACCTGGCCGACGGCCAAGCCGGCGGTCGAGACGACGTCGATGCGGGTGGCACCGGCGCCGTTGACGCCGGTGGCCGTCGCCGCGACGGAGTTGAGCACCGGGTTGACCTGGTCGGTCGTGCCGAGGTAGTCGGCCAGCAGCGGGTTAGCGCCGGCGAGGTCGGAAGCCATCGAGGCCGCGCGCGCGGCGGTGTAGCCGACGGTAACGGTGGCGGCGCCGATGTCGAAGGTGGAGGCCGCGGAGCCGAAGAGGCCACCGAGGACCTGGTCCCGGCCGCCCGTGACGAACGAACCGGAGCCGACGAGGACGAGCGCGGAGGAGTTGGGGATGGCGTTGGCGGTGCCGGCGACGAGGGCGCCGCCCGGACGCACGATGGTGGCGCCGTAGTAGGAGTCCTTGACGGCGGAAGCCGTCGACCCGGCGAGCGTGAACGCGGCCGTGCCCTGCTTGATGAGGCTGCCGACGCCCGTGATCGAGCCGAGGAAGGCCGCGGAGCCGCTGTTCTGCTCGAGGGTGATGTCGCCACGGCCGAGCTCGATGCGGGAGTACTGGTCGCCGCTGAGGTTGCGGACGAGCTGGCTGGTGTCGCCGAACTTGAGGACGGTCTCGCGCGTGGTGCCCGAATTCAGGGTGATGGAGCCGGCGTGGACGAACGTGTTGTTCGCGCCACCGGAGAACGAAAGGTTCACGCCGTCGTTGACGACGATGTTGCCGTAGAAGCCGGACTGGCTGCTGACGACGTCGACTTCACCGGGGTCGCGGCCCGGGTTGACCTCGATCTTCGCGCCGCTGCCGTTGTCGATGGTCGCGGAAGCCAGGAGCTTGAGCGTGGAGCCGGCGGAGCCGGTGAGGTTCGCCGAAAGCGTGCCGGCGTTGTTCTGCAGGATCGCGAAGGTGCCGCCGTCGCCGATGTAGACCTCCTTCTGGCCGAGGCCCTGGACATTGGCGATGAACGTGCCGCCCTGGATGTCGGTGTAGTCGTAGGCCCCGTTCTGGAGCAGGAAGACGAGCGTGCCGGCGCCGGTCTTGACGATGCGGCCGCCCGCGGCGCCCGTCGTGAGGTCCGCGCCATAGACGCTGCCGTTGTAGAAGCCGTCGCGGCCGGTGGCGTCCTGGTTGATCGTCAGGGTGCTGCCGTTGAGGAAGAGGTTGGAGCCGTAGCCGGTGCCGACGACGACGAGCTCGGACTTGTTGTTGGTGTCCGCGGCGGTGCGCACGGCGTCGGCGGCGGTGTAGACCTCGCCCGTCGTGGCGTTGCCGACGTTGGTGGTGCCCTTGGACTTCAGCGCGAAGTCGGCCTGGAAGTTGTGGACGGTCTGGTCGCCCTGCAGGACGACCTCGGCGCCGGAGCGCGAGACGCCGGTGTACTGGCCGGCGCCGTTGACGGTCACGGTGACGGTGCCGGTGTCGGGGAAGAGGGCCGGGCGGTAGTCGACGTGCGGGTCGTTGCCGCCGGGATTGGCGGGCGTCTCCTGGTAGCGGATGTCCGCGCCGCGGCGCGACAGGCCGAGCGAGCCTTCGGTGGTGGTCGCGGCGGAGGCGTCGCCGGTATCCTGCGTGCCGGCGATGTTGAAGGAGCTGCTGTTGGCGAACGTCAGGCCCGTCGAGCTGGCGAGCACCGTGCGGCCGCCGGCGGCGATGAAGTCGCCGCTCATGCGCGAATCGTTGAGGACCGTCAGCGTGCCCGCGCCGGTCTTGATGACCTTGCCGGAGCCGGCGAGGATGCCGACGGAGCCTTCGACGCCCTGGTCGATGTGGATGCCGAGGCGGTAGTTGTCGTCCGGCCCCGTGGTGACGGTGGTCTGGAACTGGTCGTTGTTGTCGCCGGCCTTGAGGTTGTGGAGGAAGTTGAGGCGCAGGGCGGTCGTGCCCGTCCCGACGTTCACGGACGTGTTCGTGAAGCTGAGCTCGGACGAGCCGTTGAGCACGACGGACGAGACGCCCGTCATGCGCTTGGCGAGCGTGTAGATGAGGTCGGAAGAGCTGGCGCCGGCCGCGATGTTGGCGACCTGCGCGGCGATCTCGGTGGGGGCGAGGATGTTCGCGTCCACGGTCGTGCCGAAGTCATGCCACATGTTGAGGTGGCCGCTGACCATGAGCATGCCGCCGTCGACGCGCATCTGGCCCTGGAGGCCGGCCAGACGACCGACGTCGGCCGCATCACCCAAGGTCGGGGCGAGGTCGCGCGGGCGGATGTCGTAGCGGGTGATGTCGGTGCGGGAGTAGCTGAGCGCAGGCCCCAAAGGCGTCTGGATGTAGGAGTAGGGACGGGTGTCCGTGCCGTAGCTGAACATGCCGCCCGCGAAACCCTGGTACTGCAGGACGGCGCCACCGGTCTTGTCGATGTTCCCGTTGCCCCGGAAGGCGCCTGCGAGCGTCGAGGAGACCAGCGCCTCGAGGTTGATCGTGGTGTTGGCGTTGAGGGCCTTGATGTAACCGCCGAAGAAGCTCGTCGGGTTGCGGAGCGTCACGAAAGGCTGGGCCGAGATCGGACCAGCCACGCCGGCGACGTCCAGGGTCACATAGCCGACCTGAAGGGTGCCGTTCGGGGCGGTCGTGTAAGGGGCGCTGACGAGGGTGCGGGCGAGGTCGATGTCCTGGAAATTGGAGACCAACGGCTGGACGCCCGACGGGAAGGTGCCGGGCAGGAGGCGGTACCCGGAAGACGTGAACATCAGCAGCTGCGACTGGCTGGAAATCAGGCTGGAATCGACGAGGATGTCGGTCGTCGCGCCCGGCGCCAAAGGCGCGCCGGTGTTGGCGAAGGTCAGCGTGGCCGCGGTGGTGATGCGGGCGCCGGAGACGAGGGGCGAGGCGACATAGTTGCCGGCCGCGTTGGCGGTCAGGTTCTGGCTGATCGTGAAGCTCGTGCCGGCGGTGACGCCGGTGATGTAGGAATTCTTAGGGATACCCGTGCCGGTGACCAGTTGACCGACCTGGAGTCCGGTGGTGTTGGTCGTGCGGATGAGGTTGGTGCCGTTGGAGGCGCCGTTACCGGCCCCGGCGGTCACCGTGAACAACAGAGCGGCGTTCTTAGCGGCCCAGTAATTATGGGCGGTCGGCGCGGTATTCCACTTGTCCCAGATCCCGGAACCACCCTGGCCGTCGGCGCCGATCCAGGTGGCCTGGGTCACGTTTTGCTGGGCCTGGGCGACGCCTGCGGAAGCAAGCATAGCGGCGGCCACCAACAGAGACTTAGAAATCCGCATGGTGAAGGGTCGGGGTAGGGTTAAAATAGGGTTAAAGGTATCTATTTGAGGGCAAAGGGTGTCAACCTTCGAACCCCCTGAGGTAAAAACCCTAGAGCCTTGTTTTACCTAGGCCGCCCTCGTCACCCTATCGCCCAAAAAGACTGCGGTCGGCGAAGGGGTCCGCCGACTTCCTGGAAGCTTTCTCCTCCGCCCCCTTAGCCAAGGCGTACCCCCCCAGCGCCGCAGAACCTATAAAGATGACTAAACATAACAGGATTAACCACTTAGGCGTCAGTTTGTCCTTTTGGTCGCGCTCGGTCATCTGGAATTCGATAAAAAGGACTCTAATGGGCTTGGCAACCCTGTGATGGTTTTTACATCTGTAAGCACCCCGCCGCAAACGCCCTTTGCGGTACCCCAAAGTCTTACCCCTTTTCCTTTTCTGCATGAGTCCACAGCAGAGACCCCTCATCGTTATCGTTGAAGACGAGCGCGGCTTGGCTGCGACCCTGCACCAGCAGCTGGAAGACGCAGGGTTCGCGACGCAGACTTTCCACAAGGGCGCGACGGCGCTGAAGTTCATCGAGCAGAACCACGTCCATCTGGTGCTGCTCGACCCCACCCTGCCCGACCTGGACGGGTTGACGGTCCTCGAGCGGCTGCGCCAAGCGGGCACCGGCGTCGCGGTGGTCGTGCTTTCGGGGCAGAAATCTCCGCAGGCGGTCGTCAAGGCACTGGAGGCCGGCGCCGACGACTTCATCGGGAAGCCGTACCATGAGGAGGAGCTCGTGGCGCGGATCCATGCCGTGCTGCGCCGCAGCGAGACGGCCGGCGACAGCCGGCTCACCCGCAACGCCGACCTCGCGACGGGCGTCTTCCGCTTCCACGGGGCCGAGATCCATCCCGAACGGCTGGAACTGGTCTTCGGCCCCGGCAAACGCGGCAAGCTCGGCCGCAAGGAGATCGGCATCCTCTACCACCTGCACGCCAACCCCGGCGTCATCATCAGCCGCAACAGCCTCATCCACGCGGTCTGGGGCGTGCATGCCAACGTGCGTTCCCGGTCGCTCGACCAATACATCGCGAAGATCCGCGATGCGTTCCAGAAGCACGGCCACGGCCTCGACTGCTTCCGGACCATCCACGGGATCGGCTACTGGTACGAACCGGAGGCGACGGTCAACGAGGCCAAGAAGCGCCGTCGCGCTTGATTCCGGGCGGAGACCACGCAAGTTGGAGGGCATGCTCACGATCAAGGCCTACCTCAAACCCAGCTGCGGCTGGAGCAACGGCGTCCGCGCCATCATGCGCAAGCACGGCCTCGCCTTCGAGGACGTGGACATCATCAACGTGCCGGCGAACTACGCCGAGATGGTCGAGAAGACCGGCCAGCGTTTGTCCCCCTGCGTCGAGGTCAACGGCGTGATGCTGGCCGACGTGTCGGGCGCCGAGGTCGAGCAGTACCTGCTCGCGAACGGCCTGGTCAAACCCATCGACGCTCCGGCCGACGCGCCGACCAACGCGGGTTGCTCCGACGAGGAGCACGCGAAGATGCGCGTGAAGACGATCCGGTTCTTCTGAGGAGGGCCGGTGTGAACGGCGAGCGGGCGGAGGACAGGCGACGCCTTCCTGGCCGCCCAACGCTCGCGCCTATCCGCTGCTCGCCTACTCGGCCTTCCCGGCGGCGAAGTCGGCGAGCGAGTCGGCGACCCACTGGCGCTGCTCCGCGGCGAGCTCGGGGTAGATGGGCACGCTGAGGACCTCGGCCGAGAGCTGCTCCGACACGGGGACGCTGTCCGCGCCGCGGTAACCGGCGTCGGCGAAGCACTGCTGGCGGTGCAGAGGGATCGGATAGTAGATCTCGCACCCGATCTTGCGCGCGGTGAGGAAAGCCTTGAGCGCGTCGCGGCGACCGCCGGGCACGCGCAGGGTGAACTGGTTCCAGATGCCTTGGCCCGAGAAGTCGACGGGCAGCAGGACCTTCGCGTCCGCGGGCGCGCCGGGACGGTTCTCCGCGACGCCGGGCGCGCCCTTGAGCGCGGCGTGGTAGAAGTTGGCGTTGCCGGCGCGGGCGCAGTTGTACGACGGGAGGTGCGGGAGCTTCAGGTGCA
This sequence comes from Opitutia bacterium, assembly GCA_947453335.1. Lineage (GTDB taxonomy): Bacteria > Verrucomicrobiota > Verrucomicrobiia > Opitutales > UBA953 > UBA953. Next base: position 324,337 of record CANGFP010000002.1, read on the forward strand.
GCAGCGCGGCCTGGAGCGGGTCCATGCGGAAGTTGGCGCCGACCTCGCGGTGGTAGTACTTCGGCTGCATGCCGTGGACGCGGAGGATGCGCGCGCGTTCGGCCAAGGCGTCGTCGGAGGTGGTGACAAGCCCCGAGTCGCCCATGCCGCCGAGGTTCTTGGACGGGAAGAAGCTGGTCGCGCCGAAGTCGCCGACGGACATCGTGGAGCGGCCCTGCCAGCGCGCGCCCATCGATTGGGCGGCGTCCTCGACGACGCGGATCCCGTGGGCGGAGGCGAAGGCCTGCAGCGCGCCGAGGTCGCACGACTGGCCGAAGAGGTGCACCGGCATGATCGCGCGGGTGCGGGGCGAGACCTTCCGGGCGGCGTCCGCGAGGTCGAGGTTGAAGTGGTGCGGATTGACGTCGACCCAGACGGGCACGGCGCCGAGGCGTGCGACGGAGCCGGCGGTCGCGAAGAAGGTGAAGGAAGGCAGGAGGACCTCGTCGCCTTCGCCGACGTCGAGCGCCATGAGCGCGAGCAGGAGCGCGTCGGTGCCGGAGGAGACGCCGAGGGCGTGCTTCACGCCGAGGAAGGCGGCGCAGTCCTTCTCGAAGGCCTCGAGGCGCGGGCCCATGATGAACTGGTTCGACCGGAGGACGTCGCGGAAGGCGGCTTCGAACTGGGCCTCAAGGGCGCGGTTCTGCGGGCCGAGGTCGAGGAGCGGGACGGTGATCATGGCGCGGCCACGCTTCTCCCATCCCGGGCGTCACCGGGCAACATCTTTCGCCCCGGCGCGCGCGCGCAGGACGAGGCCCAGGCCGGCGAGGGCCAACGGCAGGGTCCAGAACTGACCCGCGGTGAGGCCGAGGATGTGGCCGTCCTCGGGCAGGCGGAAGGATTCGCAGGTGAAGCGCGCGACGGAATAGAGCAGCAGGAACTCGCCCGCGACCTGGCCGGGCGGGAGCCGCTTCGGATAGCGCCAAAGCATCCAGAGCAGCGGCACCAGGCCTTCCCCGAGGGCTTCGTACAGCTGCGAGGGATGGCGCGGTTCGGCGCCCTCGCGCGGGAAGACCACCGCCCACTGGACGGTCGTGGCCCGGCCGACGAGCTCCGCGTTCACGAAGTTCGCCAAGCGGCCGAAGAGCAGTCCCGCCGGGGCCAAAGCGCAGAGGAGGTCGCCCACGGCGAGGAAAGGTACGCCGCGCGTCCGCGAAAACCACAGTCCGGCCAGCAGCACGCCCAGGAAGCCGCCATGGCTCGCCATGCCGCCCTGCCAGACGCGGAAGACCATCGCCGGATCCGCGAGGAACTCCGCGCGCGCGTAGAGGACGACGTGCCCGAGGCGGCCGCCGAGGACGACGCCCAGCATGATGGCCGTGATGAGCGCGGACTCGTCGACGGCGTCGCGCACCGGCGCGAGGCCACGGCGTCGCCACCGCGCCAGCAGCACGGCCGCGACGAGGAAGCCGGTCGCGTAGGCGAGGCCGTACCAATGCACGCCGCGCAAGGGCCAACCTTCGGGGAACCGGAGCGCGACGGGGTCGAGGTCATGGACCCAGTAGGCCAGGCGCGCGGCGAGGACGGCGAGGCTCATCGCTTAGGGCTTGGATCCGGCTTCGCCGGCGGCGCGGCGGCCGACGCGGTGGCCGCGCTGGCGCGCGAGCTCGCGCATGTCGGGATGCGGGTCGTCCTTCTCGTAGATCTCCACGCCGAGAAGCGACTCGAAGACGTCCTCGAGGGTGATGACGCCGGCGAAGGCGCCGAACTCGTCGACGACGACGGCCAGCTGCTGGTGCGCGCGCACGAGGTCGTGCAGGGCGTCGGACAGCGTGGCGTTCTCGGGGACGATGTGCGCCTTGCCCATGAGCTCGCGCACCTTGACGTCGCGGCGGCCTTCGCCGGCGGCCTTGAGGATGTCGCGGCGGCGGACGATGCCGACGATGCGGTCGGGGTTGCCCTCCCATGCCGGCAGGCGGCCATGCGGGACGTTCGGGTACATGCGCAGGACGTCGCCGACGGAGAGGTCGGCGTCGACGGCCGTGACGACGGGACGGGGCGTGAGCACCTGCGAAACGGGGATGTCGTCGAGGCGGACCGCGTTGGCGACCAAGGTGCTTTCGGCCTGCGTGAGCTTGCCCTCGCGGGCGGCGGCCTGGGCCATGCTGCCGATGTCCGCGTCCGCGCGGTCGACGCCCGGTTCCTCGGGCGGCGCCAACGAATCATGCAGCTTGCCGAAGCTGCGGAGGACGGAGGCGGCGCCGCGCACGAGCGTCAGCGCCGGCGCGATCCGCGACGCCAAGGCGATGCGGAAGTGCATGCCGACCTTGCGCGGGAGCATCACCGTCAACCAGGACATCAGGAAGGAGACGCCGACGATGGCCAGGGCCACGCCCGTGGCCATCTGCCAGCCGGTGGTGGCGTTGGCGAGCAGGCGTCCGCCGACCAGGATGCCGCCGAGGAGCGCGCTCATCCCGACGAACGCGGCGGTGAGCACCTCGAAGGCGGCCAGGGTGTTGCCTTGGTCCCCGCGGCAGCGCTCCAAGGCGACGGCGGCCTGCGCGTCGCGGCGGCGGAGTTCCTCGATCTCGCCAGGCGAGAACGCGGCGACGACCCCGGCGACGAGCGAGACGCCGGCGGCGCTGCCGTTGAGGAGCGCGAAGATGGGCCAGAGAAAACCGACTTCCATAGGAAGCAGGACGCTAGGCGGCGCCCGGGGCGTTGGCGAGGGATAATCCCGTCATTGACCGCGCGCGGCCGCGTGGGAACAATGCGGCCATGACCCCCCGCGAGCTCCAGATCGTCTCCGCCCTCTCCGTCTTCCTCAGCGCGGCCCTTCCGACCGCGGTCGGCGCCGTGGCGTTCCGCGCCCAACCCATCCTCATCGCCCTGATCCAAGGCGAAGCCGGGGCGCTGCCTTGGCTGACTGGTTTCTTCTTCAACCATTTCACGGCGGCGCTCTACCTGCTGTTCGCCCTCGGCGCGCTCGCGACGTGGGTCGCGGTCAAGGGCTACCGCCAACCGGCGGAAGCCGGCGCGGGCCGGATGGCCACGCTGCTCGCCGCGGTCTGCTTCTCGGCGATCGTCAGCGTGGGCTTCCTCGCCCTCTTCATCCTGTCGACGGCCCTGCCGATCTACGCCAGGCTGACCGAACGCTGAGCGCGCCAGGCGGCGAGGTCGGCCAGGCGGGCCTGCGCCTCTGACTGGTCAGCCGCGGGACGCCAGGTCGCATCGACGTCCAGGGGCCGATAGCTGCGCGCCAAGACGCCGCCACCCGCGAAGGTGGAACGCAGCACGACGACCGAGCGGGCCCCGGACGGGAATCCGGCGGCGACGTCCACGCAGGCACGGCCGGCTTGCGCGGCCACGGAACGGAACTGCGCCAAGGCGGTGCCCGGCAAACGACCCGTCGAGGCCGCGGGGAAGCACCAGCGCGCGCCATCCCACCACGCCACGGACGAACGCGTCGCTTCGCTGACGCAGCCAGCGGCGTCGAACTGCACCCCTTCGGCGTCGGGCCGGTCGGCGAGCGTCCGCAGTTCGCGCCAGGCGTCGGCGGAGTTCCGCCACGGGCCGCTCTTCGGTCGCGGCAGCCACTCCGGCGCGTCGCGGCGCGTGCGCAAGGCGAAGAGGTCGACGGCTTCCGGCGTCGGCGGCAACGGCCGGACGGTCAGCCATTCGCGCGCCAGCGCATCGGGCCGGGCCGCGACGATGAGACGGGCGATGCCGTCGGTCAGGCCGGCCGCCGCGAACAACCGGCGCAGGATCGGGCCCCAGGCCTGCGGGTCCGGCGCGCCGCCGAGGTGCAGGCGACGGGCATCGAGCCCGAGGCGCGGACAGGCGAGCGAGAGACGCGCAAGATGGTCCGGGAGGCACGCGACCTTACCGCCGCGCACGGCGAAGGTCTCGAAGAGACTCGGGCCGGGCTGCGCCGTCGCGACGTCCGCGCCCTCGGCCACGTCCACGTAATCGCCGGAACACCAGGCTAGCATGGCGGCAAGGCCGCGCGCGCGGCGGCGAGGAGCGGGGCTTGGGCCTTGCGCCAGGACTCGGCGTGCTCGCGGGCGGGGCGCGAATCGGCGACGATGCCGGCGCCGGCCTGGACGAACGCGCGGCCGCCGGTCGACCAAAGCGAGCGGATCACGATGTTCAGGCAAAGGTCGTTGTTGGCGCCGACCCAGCCGATCGACCCGGTGTAGAAGCCTCGGGCGACGGGCTCGAGCTCGGCGATGACCTGCATCGTGCGGACCTTCGGCGCGCCCGTGACCGTGCCGCCCGGGAACAAGGCGCGCACGACGTCGGCCGGGCCGGCGCCGGCGGCCAGCCGGCCTTCGACCTGCGAGACGAGGTGCATCACGTGCGAATACTTCTCGACCGCCATGAATTCCGGGACGTGCACCGAACCCGGGGCTGAGACGCGGCCGACATCGTTGCGCAGCAGGTCGACCAACATCAGGTGTTCCGCGCGCTCCTTGGTGTCGCCGGAGAGTTCCCGCGCCCAGGCGTCGTCGGCCGCTTCATCCGCCCCGCGGGGCCGCGTGCCCGCGATCGGCCGGGACGCGAGGCGGCCGCCGACGCTCTCGACGAGCAGTTCCGGCGATCCGCAGGCGAGCGTGCCCCCAGGCAGCCGGAAGCAGCCCATGTAGGGGGACGGGTTCGCCTGGCGCATCGCCTCGTAGGCGAGCGCGGGATCGACGCCCGGCACCTCGAGCCGCGTGGAGAGATTCACCTGATACGTGTCGCCGGCGGCGATATACGCCTGCGCCTGCCGGACGGCGGACTCGAACGCGGCCTGCGGAAGCGATTCGGCCAACGGCTGCGCGGGAGCGGCGGCGGGGGGCAATATCGGCGCAGGAGCGGCGCAGGCGACGCGCCAAGCCGCCGCAAGCCCGTGCGCACGGGTGCGCGCGGCCTTCCACGCATCCGCCAGGTCGGCGGAGTTGGCGCACAACACCACGACGGTCAGCTCCTTCCGGCTGGCGTCGTAGACATAGGCCTCGGTCGCCTCCAGGAAGACGGCCGAGGGACAGGCGACGTCGGCCGGCGCGGCGCGCACGGGTTCGAACTGCGACGAGAGCTCGTAGCCCAACGCGACGAGCAAGCCGCCCTGGAACGCCGGCCAACCCGCGAACGTCGGCGCCCGGTGCTCCCGCGACCAACGCCGCAAGGCGTCCAGCGGTCGGTCGACGCCGGCTTCGTGCGCGCCCTCCGGCGTGTGCGCGACCACGCGGCCATCGGCCGTGAAGACCGTCACGCGCGCCGGCGTGGGGACGGCCATCGTGAGGCTGCCCGTCCGTCCGCTTTCCAGCACGCCGTGGAAACGCCCGTGGAGCAGCGCGCGCCAATCGGCCGGCAACGAAGGCGCGGCGAAGCGGGCCAGGTAAGGGAGATGCGTCCAGCCCTGACCGGCCGACGCCCAATCGGCGAGGCTGGTTTCGGCGAGGCTGGCGGCGGCGTCATTCACCGGCGAAGTTAATCAGGTATCCGGCCAGCCCTGTCGACGTGAGAATCCGACGGGCCTGTTCGACGGTCACGCCATAGACGTGCAGCTCCTGCCGCGAGCCCTTGGAGACGACCGTCACGCGGAGGCCTCCTTCCAGCGGCATGACCTTGACCGAGTGCCGCCGGGCGCCGACGCGGGCCTGGATGACCCCGCGGGAAACCCGTCCATGCTTCTCGAGCAGCTCGACGACCGGGCGGGCCGCGTCGGTGACGCTGGTGTGCGCGCCCGCGCGCCCGCGCCCCTTGGCCATCTCAGGCGATCTCCCAGCGGTAGGGATGCTTGGAGAGCAGCTCGCAACCATCCTTGGTGACGACGACGCAGTCCTCGAAGCGGCACCCGCCGATACCCGGATAATAGAGGCCGGGCTCGACGGTGATGGCGTTGCCGACGACGAGCGGGTTGGGGTTGCGCGGCGAGAGGTAGGGCTCCTCGTGGATGTCGTAGCCGAGGCCATGGCCGCTGCCGTGGAAGAAGCCGACGTACACGCCCTGCTTGTTCGGGCCGGTCACGTAGCCGAGGGACTTGAAGTAATCCACGGGAATCTGGTGGAGCGCCGCGCCGGTGACGCCTGCGCGGACGGCCTTGATGATGCGGCCGTGCGCGGTCTTGACCGCCTCGACCATCTTGCGCTGGGCGGGCGAAGCCTTGCCCTTGAGGTAGGTGCGGGTCATGTCGCCGTAGTTCCACGACGCGAGGTCGCGCGGGAAGATGTCCAGCACGAGCAGCTGGTTCGCGTAGATCGGGCCGGAGCCTTGGCAGTGGCAATCGACGGCCTGGTCGCCCGGCGCGCAGATCAGGCCGGTGTCGCAAAGCCCGCCGGCGCGGACCGTGGCGGCCTGGACTTCCTGCTGCAGGATCTCGGACGTCAGGACCTTGCCCTTCCAGATGAGGCGGCCCTTGCGGTCGGGCCGCGACTCGGCGAGGGCCTGCTCGACGGCGGCGAAGCCGGCGCAGGCGGCGCGGTTGCCGGCGCGGATGCCCGCGAGCTCCGCCTTGGACTTCACCCAGCGCTGCGGGAAGAGCACGGGATCGGCGCGTTCGTCGCGTCCCGAACCGGCCGCGACGAGCTCAAGGCCGAGCTCCTGGAGCCGGAGTAAAAGCGTGGTCGGGAAATCGCCCGGGACGCGGAACTTCCTCACGCCCCGCTGCAGCGCGGCGAAGACGATCGCGTCGGCGATGGCGGCGCGGGGGTTCGTGCGGCGCAGGTCGGTGATGATCTCGGTCAGGTTGAGCACCTCGTCGAAGGCCGACTCGGCCTTCGCGCGGCCGACCTCGAGCAACGGCAGCAGGCCGATCCGGCGGCCTTGGGCGCTGAAGGCCGGGAACGGGTCGGAAGCATGGAAACCAGAGAACCAACGGATGTCGGCGTTCTTCGTGGGCGTCGCCATCAGCAGGACGTCTTCCTGGCGGGCGGCGGACTTCTTCTTGGCGGCAAGTCGGGGCATGGGAGCAAGATGACCATGCGGCTCCGGGCGGAAAGCGCAAACACGCTCGGCCGCGGCTTGACTGGCGGGAGCGGTCCGCCAAGGCTGACGGTCCTTTCGCGCGGGTATCGTTCAGTGGTAGGACCCCACTTTCCCATAGTGGTGACACCAGTTCGAGTCTGGTTACCCGCTCCAAAGGAAGCCGCCCCACCCGCCTCCGAGGCAGGCTTGACCTCGTCCGGCCACGCCGGGATAGTCGCCGTCCTTGGCCGCGCGGGTATCGTTCAGTGGCAGGACCCCACTCTTCCAAAGTGGTGACACCAGTTCGAATCTGGTTACCCGCACCAAGGACACCGCATCAATTCCGCCAAGGCAGCTGCCCGGCCGGGGCGACCTCGAGGAATTCCTTCCAGGACTCCTGCTCCTCGGGCGAGAGCGAAGACGCGACCACGAGACGCCACTTCGGCTTCACGGGCGGGCGACGGAGGCTCATCCCGGCCTGCTCCGGCAGTCGGTTGGCCTTGCGCGAATTGCAGCGCACGCACGCCGTGACGATGTTCTCCCAGTTGGTCTTGCCGCCGACGTCGCGCGGGACGACGTGGTCGAGGTTGAGTTCCTCCTCGCGGAAGACGCGGCCGCAATACTGGCAGGTATGGGCGTCGCGCAGGTAGACGTTGCGGCGACTGAAGCGGATCTCGCGCCGCGGGACGCGGTCGTAGGCGCCGAGCAGCAGGACCCGAGGCAGGCGCAGGACGATGCAGGGCGAACGCACGGACTCCGCGGCGGGCGGAGGGGACGACAACGAATGCGCCACCCATTCGGCGGCCGCATAGACGCGGTGGCCGGAGGCATCCGAGTGCACGACGCTCGCGCGCCCACGGAACAGCAGGCTCATGGCGCGAAGCGTCCCGACGATGTTCACCGGCTGCCAAAGCCGGTTCAGGACGAGCACGCGATGGTCAGGGCGAGGAGGCAAGGCGACGCCGACCATAGCCGACGGCCCGACCCGGTCAACAGCGGCCCGTACCGCTCAGCGGCCGCGGGAGGCGCCTTTGGCGGTCGATGCCTTCGCCGGTGGCGCCTTGTTGGGCGCACCCTTCGCGGCCGCTGGCGGCTGCACCGGCGGCGAGGTCGCGACATCTTCAAACGAAATCGTCTGCCGGCCGGTGAGCTCAGGCGGCTGGTAAGACGCGCCGTCGATCGTCACGGTGAGGTTCTCGATGGCGCTCGAGGTCACCGTGAACCCGCCCTTCACCGTCACGTAGACTTCCTTGCTGTTCGTCCCGAGGACGTTGTTATAACGGATCTCCCCCGAGTTGGTCTCACGCAGCAGACAACTCGTGCCGCTCTTCATGGCCATGATGCCCACGAGGTGCGGACGGCCGACGAGGACGACCGGGGCGGCGGGCTTCTTGGACTGGCTTGGTTGGCTCGCCCCGGAGGACGAGCTCAGTGAAAAAACACCCAGACGAACAAGCCCAGCAAAGCGACGCCCAGGACGATCCACACGATGGTGTCGCGGTTGACGGAGACGCTGGCGCCGGCGGCGGGCTCGAACGGCACCTCTTCCTCCTGGCCGGCGGCGTCCAACGGGCGGCGGGCGGCGCGGGCGGAGTGGTGCGTGTTGAAATCGGCGCAGGCCTTCTCGTCGTCGAGACGGAGGTAGCGGGCGTAGACCTTGACGAAGCCGCGCTTGTAGACGTCGGCGAGCGGGATGGATTCGAACTGGTTGGCCTCCATCGCCTGGAGGTAGTCGGTCCGGATCTTCGTGAATTCCGCGGCTTCGCGGAGAGTCACGCCCAAGCGCTGTCGCGCTTCCTGAAGTCGTTCACCAAGGGTCTGCATGTCCCCACCTTCAGCCGTAGGCAGCGGATTGGCAAGCCTCCGGTGGGCCTACCGTCCGACCATGAGGAAGAAGACGAGCTCCCGCAGCCCGCCCGGCCAGAACGCCACGACGGGGGTCAGGAAGAGGTTCTCGACCTCCCACATCACCGTCCCGAAGCCCGGGAGGTTGATGAGGACGATGAGGATGATGAAGCTGTAGCGGCCCAGCGTGGTGAAGAACTCCAGGGAATAGACGCCGAGGCGGTAGAAGACCCGGGACCCGTCGAGCGGGGGAATGGGGATGAGGTTGAAGCATAGCAGGCCGATGTTCATCAACATGCCCAGCACGAGGAAGCGTCCGAGGTTGTGGGTCGAGGGGTCGGCGGGCGAGACGCCCATCGCGAAACCGACGACCGCCAGGAAAAGGCAGAGCAGCAGGTTCATGGCCGGGCCGGCCAAGGTGATGAGGATGTCGTCGGTGCGGCGCGTCGCGGGGTTGGGCAGCGAGATCTGCACGGGCTTACCCCACCCGATGAGCCCGAAGCTGGGGCTGAAGAAGATCATGATGCCGGGTATGAGCAGCGTCCCGATGGGGTCCGCATGGGCCAAGGGATTGAGCGTCACGCGCCCCTGGAGACGCGGCAACGGGTCCCCCCGGAGGTCCGCCACCCAGGCATGCCCGAACTCGTGGAGGCCGATCGAGACGACCAGAAGGATGAGCTGCAGCAGCGACCAGCGCAGGTGGTCGGGAGAGAAGACGTCCATGTCAGTTCGCTCCGCAGGATCCCGGGGCCTTTCCGCAGCCGCAGGAGCCGCTGTGGACGTGGTCGGACTTCAGCCCCTTGACCGCGACGAGCGCGAGCTGCTTCTCGACCTGCTCCGAACCGCAATGGGTGCAGGCAGGCTTTTCCTTGGAGGAACGGACCAGCAACTCGAAGTCTTTGCCGCAGGCGGCGCAATGGAAGTCAAAGAGGGGCATGACGTGGCTTTGTTGATAGACGCCCCGGCCGCGCTGCCAATCCGAAAGACCCCGCGACGGGATACGCCTTGAGGGGGCGCCGAAGCGCGGTTAGGGTCGAAAGGTCGCCATGCCTTCCTCCGCCCGCATCCGCCTGGCCCAACGCCGCGGCCTGCCGCTCGCGCAGGCCAAGCTGCTCGCCAGGCTGACGACGCCGCGGAAGATCCAGGACTTCCTCGCGGCGCTGCCGCAGAACTTCGAACCCGAAGGCGACACGGCCCGCTCCGTGCAGGCGGCGCTCGCCGCCAACGCCGCCCACTGCATCGAAGGCGCGATGATCGCGGCCTTCGCGCTCTGGCTCCAAGGCCACCCGCCGCTGCTCATCGACCTCTCCGCGCACCAGGACATGGACCATGTCATCGCGCCTTTCCGGGTCGGCGGCCGCTGGGGCGCGATCTCCAAGACGAACTACGTCTGCCTGCGCTGGCGCGACCCCATCTACCGCAGCGTCCGCGAGCTGGTGATGTCGTACTTCCACGAGTACGCCAAGGGACCGCGCAAGACCCTGCGCAGCTATTCGCGGCCGTTCGACCTCCGTCGCCTGCCCGCGGAGAAATGGGTCAACAACCCGGAACAGTGCTGGGAGGTCGCGGACCGCATCACGGCCGCGCGGCATTACGACGTGGTCACCCCCGCGCAGGCGAAGGCCCTGCGGCCGCGCGACCCCGTCGAGGTCGCTTCGGACCGCGTGACGGCGTTCCCCATCCCGGCCTGGAAGAAGCAACGGCTCTGAGGCTCAGCGGCGGCCGTCGTACCAGAGGTGGCAGGCCTGCGGATCCTTCGCCGCGCGGCCGGCGCTGAGGAACATCCGCCCGAAGAAGCGCACCGACTCGGTGAACGTGTAGAGCTTCAGCTTGCGCGAAGACGTCGCCAAGGGGTGCGCCGCGAGCACGCGGAAGCGGAGGCGACGCTCCCGCGCGATCCGGTGCAGGCGACGGCTGAGGAAGACCTCCTCGCCCGCGTAGAACTCCGTGCCGAAGCCGCCCGCGGCCCGGAAGGCCGACGCCTCGACCCAGACGCAGGAGCCGGCGGCCCAGCGCGCGACGCGGCTGACGAGGTTCCAGCACCCGCAGAAGAAACGCGCGAAGAACGGCGTCCCTGGTTCCAGCTGGACGGTGCTGCCGCCCCCGAGGCAGCGTCCGGAAGCGATATGGTCGGCGATGTCGGCGAAGAGCTCGGCGGACGGCAGGGAATCGGCGTCGACGAAGATGAACCAGTCGCCCGTGGCGACGCGGGCGCCGGCGTCGCGGGCGCGTCCGATCTGGTTGACCGGCTCGAACACGACCGTGGCGCCGGCGGCCCGGGCGACCTCGGCCGTACGGTCGGTGGAGTTGTTGTCGCAGACGACGACTTCATGCGCCCACCCCCGAGCGGCGAAGGCGACCGAGGCTCGAGCTACCGCCGCCAACGTCAGCGGCAGCAGCTTCTCCTCGTTGAAGGCCGGGATGACGACCGAGACGCGCATCAGCGAGCCGGGCGCGGACGCTCAGCGGGCCGCCTCGAAGGCGCAGGCGGCGGCGCCGACGACGCCGACGTTGCCGCCGAGTGCCGCCGGCACGATCGAACAGACGGCCGCGAGGCGCGGGAAGGCGTAGCTGTTGGCCTTCGCGCGCATCGGCACGAAGAGCGCGTCGCCGGCGGCGGTCACGCCGCCGCCCACGACGATGACGTCGGGGTTGAAGGTGTTGATCACCGCGCCGAGGCCGCGGCCGAGGTAATCGATGGACTGCTCCCAGATCTCGACGGCGAGCGGGTCCTTCTGCGCCATGGCCTGGAAGAGGTGATGGGTCGTGACCTGGTCGATGCTCCCGGCGAAACCGGTGATGGTGGACGCGCGCCCGGCGGAGAGCGCCTCTCGGGTCCGACGGGCGATGGCCGTGCCCGAGGCGTAGGCCTCCCAGCAACCGTGGTTGCCGCAGCCGCAACGGGGGCCGTCCATCGTGAGCGGGATATGTCCGAGCTCCGCGGCGTTGCCGTTCGCGCCGCGCATCAGGCGACCGTCGATGACGGCGCCGCCGCCGATGCCGGTGGAGATGGTGATGTAGACGACGTTCTTCTTCCCCTTGCCGGCGCCGAAGAGGTACTCGCCGAGCGCGGCGGCGTTGCAGTCGTTGTCGATGCGCGCAGGCAGGCCGCCGAACGACCGGCTGAGTTCGCCTTCGATGGGGTAGCCGGTCCAGCCGGGAAGGTTCGGCGAACCATCCACGCAACCGCGACCGGTGTCGAGCGGCCCCGGGGAAGCGATGCCGATCGCGCACAGGTCCGCAGGCGCGAGCTTAAGGTCGGCGAGCAGCTGGTGCGCGGCGGCCGCGACGCGGGACACCGCCTGGGCGGCGCCTTTCTCGGCCAAGGTCTCGACCCGACCGGAACCGAGGACGGTGCCGTCTTCGGCGACGACGCCGAAGGCGAATTTCGTGCCACCCAAGTCGAAAGCGAGGACCTTGCGCATGCCCCCATTAGGGGCCTAATCGCGGGCAGGTCGAGCAAAGTCATCCTGCAGACGGACCACGTCCGTCAGGTCGGGCGTCGATACCTCGAGCAGGACTGAATCGACCACGGCGGCGAAGCGATGGATCGTGCGGACGGGGATGTGCAGGGCCTGCCCGGGTTCCCAGACGAACTCGTGTTCCGGCCCCACCGCGGCGGTCGCATGCGTCTCCGTGGCGGCCAAAGGACGGTAGGTGACTCGCACGCGACCCGACAGGAGATACAGGGTCTCCGTCTTGCGCTCGTGATACTGGAGGCTGAGGCGCTTGCCTGCGGTGACTTCGAGGATCTTGCCGGCGTAAGCGGACTGATCGGCGTACCAAACCTCGCGTCCCCAAGGTTTCGGGACGATCTTCGGCGACTGGAAGGGAGCAGGCATCCTGATAACCTTATGAAGCAGAAGGGAAAGTCAGCCAAGCAAATCCCCCAGGAAGTCGGGCTGGTCCATCGACCCGCGCAAGGGTTCCACCAGATGCGGGGTGTCGACGCCCGCGCGGTTGACGTCCGCCGACACGCGATGGAGGGCGAGCGTGCGGTCCGGAGCGGTCGCGACGAAACGAGCGAATTCGGCGGGCTCCAGCGGACGTTCGGCGAGCCAATCCGCGCGTAGCGCGGGCGGCAGGAGGACGGGCATACGTGAGTGCACCTCGGCTGCCTCGCGGTTCGGCGCGACGGTGAGGAGGCAGAGCGAACGGCGCGGCGCACCACCGGGCACGACCTGCAAGGACCAGAGGCCGGCGAAAGCCAACGGCCCGCCATCGGCGGCCTTGAAATAATAGGGGAGCTTCAGGCGCCCTTCCGTCTTCCACTCGAAGTAGCCGTCGACCGGGACCAGGCAACGACGCAGGCGCGCGGCATCGCGGAAGGTGGGTTTTTCGAAGATGCCCTCGACGCGGGCGTTGACGTGCCCGGTCTCGCCCGGCTCAGGCGCGGCCCAAGCCGGCGTGAAGCCCCAGGGCAAGGGTTCCGTCAGGAGTCGGCCCTGTTCCCGCCGGACGGCGATGAGCGGCGTCCCGGGCGAGATGTTATGGCGCGGCGGGGCGGACACCTCCGGGGCCCCGAGGCTCCGGACGATCTCCGTCCAGCGCGAGAACTGCGTGACGCGACCGCACATCGATCTACCAATGCGGCGGCCGTTCGTCGGCGGGGGGGCCGGAGTCGGCCTCGTTGGCCTGCGCGGTCACCTTCGCCTCGGTCCGCGCAAGACGCGCCGACAAGGCGGCGACTTCCTTGGAGAGCTCCAGGAAGGCTCGGTCCTGCTGTTCGATATGACGCTGGAGGAAGGCGATCTTCTCCTCGAGGTCCTGGCGGCGGTCGGTCATGCCCGCAGGTTTGCCGAGCTAGGCTCGGCCTGCAAGCCCCTCATGCTCCGCAATCCTTTTTGGCCGCGGCGAAGGCGGCCAAGGCCTGGTCCAGTTCGGCGCGGGTATGGGCCGCGGAGATCTGGGTGCGGATGCGGGCCTTGCCCTGCGGCACGACCGGGAAGAAGAACCCGACGGCGTAGACGCCATGGTCGAGGAGCGCGGCCGCGAACTTCTGGGCCAGCACCGCATCGCCGAGCATGACCGGCACGATCGGGTGCTCACCGGGCGGCAGCGTGAGGCCAAGGCCCGCCAGGCCTTTCCGCCAATAGGCGGCGTTGTCCATGAGGCGGTCGCGCAGCTCGGTCGATTCGCGCAGGAACTGCAGGACCGCCAAGGTCGTCGCCGCGATGACCGGCGCGAGCGAGTTCGAGAAAAGGTAGGTACGGCTCTGTTGGCGCAGGATGTCGATGACCTCCTTGCGGCCCGACGTGTACCCTCCGCTGGCGCCGCCCAAGGCCTTGCCCAGCGTGCCCGTGATGATGTCGACCCGGCCGACGCAGCCGCGGTGCTCATGCGTACCGCGGCCCGTCTTCCCGAGGAAGCCGACGCCATGGGAGTCGTCCATCATGACCACCGCGCCGTGCTTGTCGGCGAGGTCGCAGACCTCCGCGAGCGGCGCGATCGTGCCGTCCATCGAGAAGACCCCGTCGGTCGCGATGAGCTTCACGCGCGCGCCCTTGGCTTCGACCAGCTTCGCCTCCAGGTCGGCGAGGTCGCAGTTCGCGTAGCGCAGGCGTTGCGCCTTGCAGAGACGGATGCCGTCGATGATCGACGCATGGTTGAGCGCGTCGGAGATGACGGCGTCCTCGGGCCCGAGGATCGTCTCGAAAAGCCCGCCGTTGGCGTCCCAACAGGAGGAATAGAGGATGGTGTCCTCCGTGCCGAGGAAGGCGCTGATGGCTTCCTCCAGCTCGCGGTGGATGGTCTGCGTGCCGCAGATGAAGCGGACGGACGCCAGACCGTACCCCCAGCGTTCGAGCGCGGCGGCCGCGGCGGCCTTCACGCGCGGATGGTCGGCGAGGCCGAGGTAGTTGTTCGCGCAGAGGTTCAGCAGCTCGCGGCCGTCCTTGAGCCGGACGCGCGAACCTTGGGCGGAGGCGATGAGCCGTTCCTGCTTGAAGAGCCCTTGCGCGCGGACGTCGGCGAGACGCTGCTGGAGGATGCCTTGGAGGGAGCCGTACATGGGAGTCAGATTTGCGTCCAGTCGAGGACGACCTTGCCGGACTGCCCGGAGAGCATCGCCTCGAAGCCTTGGCGGAAGTCGCGCGCCGGCAGGCGATGGGTGATGGCGGGGGCGATGTCCATGCCGGACTGCAGCAGCGCGATCATCTTGTACCAGGTCTCGTACATCTCGCGGCCGTAGATGCCCTTGATGTGGAGCCCGCGGAAGATGACCTTGTTCCAGTCGACGGCGGCCTTGCCGGGGATGATGCCGAGGAGCGCGACGCGGCCGCCGCAGGCCATGTTGTCGAGGATCTGCTCGAGCGCGCGGGCATTGCCCGACATCTCGAAGGCGACGTCGAAACCTTCGGTCATGCCCAGTTCGCGCTGGACCTCCTGCAGGCTCTCCTTGGAGACGTCGACGGCGCGGGTCGGGCCCAGCTTGCGGGCCAGCTCGAGGCGCCAAGGATTGACGTCGGTGACGATGACCTTGCGCGCGCCGGCGGCCTTCGCGATGGCGATGGCCATGATGCCGATCGGACCGGCTCCGGTGATGAGCACGTCCTCGCCGACGAGGTCGAACGAGAGGGCCGTGTGCACGGCGTTGCCGAGCGGGTCGAAGATGGCGGCGACGTCGTCGGGGATGTCGTCGGGGATCGGCACGACGTTCTCCATCGGCAAGGACAGCAGTTCCGCGAACGCGCCGGGGCGGTGGATGCCGACGCCGAGCGTATGCGCGCAGAGATGGCGGCGGCCGGCGCGGCAGTTGCGGCAATGGCCGCAGACGATGTGGCCCTCGCCCGAGACGCGCTGGCCCTTGCGGAGGTGCGTCACCTCGCGGCCGAAGTCCTCGACCACGCCGACGTATTCATGTCCGACGGTGAGCCCGAGCGGAACGGTCTGCGCGGCCCATTCGTCCCATTTCCAGATATGCACATCGGTGCCGCAGATCGCGGCCTTGCGGATGCGGATGAGCACGTCGCGGTCGCCGATGGTCGGCGTAGGGACTTCGGCGAGCCACAGACCTTCGCGGCCTTCTTTCTTGATCAACGCTTTCATCGACGAGGAACGAAGATACCCGCCGGTGGCTGACTGGAAAGGAAATGCCTGAACTAGGGGGAATTTTTTGTTGAGCGGGGTCGGTCAATTCGACATCTATATGCTCATGTCCAATCCCCAGGACCAATCGCCGTCTTCACCTATGCCTGAAGGACAGAATCCTCCTGCGCCTGAGGTCCTGCCGGTCGTCGAGGCAGGCGACGAAGAGACGTTGGGGCAGAAGCGCGCGAAGAAGACGTTCTGGCAGAAGTTCGGCGGCGAGGGCTTCATGGTCTCGGTCGCCATCCACGTGGTCCTGGTGATCATCGCGGCGTTCCTCATCATCTCCGTGACGAAGGACTCGGCCAAGAAGGA
>CANGFP010000003.1 GCA_947453335.1 Opitutia bacterium
GGGGGGGGGGGGGGGGGGGGGGGGGGGGGGGGGGGGGGGGGGGGGGGGGGGGCCAGAACATCCCTACCCAGCCCCCACCCTTCTCCCTCCCCCCCTCCACTCGATTCTACCCTCCTTCCTCGCCCCTGCGATCGACTCAGCTAGGTCGTGACGCCGTGTCCCGACCCTACCCATGCGCGTCAGGACACCACTTGGTGCCGTCCCTAGCCGGAGGCATGCGGCGCAGCCGCTGCACAACCCCTTGTCCCCTGTCACCGGGTCAACCGGTCCCCTCTCGGCCTAAGGCCGCGCCAACAAAAAGCCCCGGGTCACCCCGGGGCTTCGTCGGACCGATGCGCGATGGCTTACTTCTTGGCGGCGCGCTTCTCCTCGATCGCAGCCTGGGCGGCGGCGAGGCGGGCGACCGGCACGCGGTAAGGCGAGCAGGAGACGTAGGACAGACCCACGCGGTGGCAGAACTTCACCGACTCGGGTTCGCCGCCGTGTTCGCCGCAGATGCCGAGCTTGATGTCGGGACGGGTCTTGCGGCCCTTCTCGATGGCGATCTGGACGAGCTGGCCGACGCCGGTCTGGTCGAGCGTGGCGAACGGGTTCTTCTTGAAGATCTCGTTCTCGGTATAGGCGCCGAGGAAGTTGCCCATGTCGTCGCGGCTGACGCCGAGCGCGGTCTGGGTGAGGTCGTTCGTGCCGAAGCTGAAGAACTCGGCGGTGTGGGCGATCTCGTCGGCCGTGAGGGCGCCGCGAGGGACTTCGATCATCGTGCCCACGGAGTAGGCGATCTTGACCTTCTGTTCCTTCTGCACTTCGGCGGCGACGCGGTGGATGACTTCGACCTGGAGGTCGAGCTCACGCTTGAAGCCGACGAGCGGCACCATGACTTCGGGCTTCACCTTGATGCCCTTCTTCTGGACCGCCGCGGCGGCTTCGAAGATGGCGCGGGCCTGGGTCTCGGTGATCTCCGGGTAGGCGATGCCGAGGCGGCAACCGCGGTGGCCGAGCATCGGGTTGAACTCGTGCAGGGCGGCGACGCGTGCGACGACCTTCTCGGTCTTGATGCCGAGCTTCTTCGCGAGGGCGGCCTGGGACTTCTCGTCGTGCGGCACGAACTCGTGGAGGGGCGGGTCGAGGAGGCGGATCGTGGCGGGCAGGCCGTTGAGGGCCTTGAAGATGCCGGTGAAGTCCTCCCGCTGGTACGGCAGGATCTTCGCGAGGGCCTTCTTGCGGCCTTCGAGCGTCTCGGCGAGGATCATCTCGCGGACGGCGTCGATGCGGTCGCCTTCGAAGAACATGTGCTCGGTGCGGGTGAGGCCGATACCCTGGGCGCCGAACGCGAGGGCCTGGGCGGTCTGCTCAGGATTGTCGGCGTTGGTGCGGACCTGCAGGCGGGTGGCCTGCGAGCACCACTTCATCAGCTGCACGTAGTTCTGGTACTTCTCGGTCTTCTGCGCGGCCTTGTCGTTGTTGAGCAGGCCGGCGACGATCTCCGAAGGAGCGGTCTTGATCTGGCCGGCGTACACCGTGCCGGCCGTGCCGTCGATGGAGAGGTAGTCGCCCTCCTTGAAGGTGTGGCCGGCGATCGTCGTGGTCTTCTTGTCGTAGTCGATCTGGACGGCGGCGGCGCCGCAGACGCAGACCTTGCCCATCTGGCGAGCCACGAGCGCGGCGTGCGAGGAGACGCCACCACGGGCGGTGAGGATGCCTTCGGCGGCGATCATGCCGCGGAGGTCTTCCGGGGAGGTCTCGACGCGGACGAGGAGGACCTTCTCGCCCTTCTCGGCGGCGATGACCGCGCGGTCGGCGTTGAAGTAGATCTTACCGGTGGCGGCGCCGGGGCCGGCCGGGAGACCGGTGGCGATGGCCTTGGCCTTCTTCACCTCGGCGAGGTCGAAGATCGGGGCGAGCAGCTGTTCGAGCTGGTCGGCCGGGTTGCGCATGACGGCGGTTTCCCAGTCGATGAGCTTCGACTTCACCATGTCGGCGGCGAACTTCAGCGCGGCGGCGGCGGTGCGCTTGCCGTTACGCGTCTGGAGCATGTAGAGCTTGCCTTCCTGGATGGTGAACTCGATGTCCTGCACGTCCTTGAAGTGCTTCTCGAGGATCTGGCGGACCTTGAGGAGCTGGGCGTAGCTCTGGGGCATCACGTCCTTGAGCTTGATGACCGGCTCAGGCGTGCGGACACCGGCGACGACGTCCTCGCCCTGGGCGTTGACGAGGAACTCGCCGTAGAATTCGTCCACGCCGTTGGCGGGATTGCGCGTGAAGGCCACGCCGGAACCGGACTTGTTGCCGGTGTTGCCGAAGACCATCGCCTGCACGTTGACGGCGGTGCCCCACTCGGCGGGGATGTTGTACTTGCGGCGATAGACGATCGCGCGGTCGTTCATCCAGGAGGAGAACACGGCGCCGGCGGCGCCACGCAGCTGTTCCCACGGGTCGTTCGGGAAGACGCGGCCGGTGCGTTCCTTGACGAGGGCCTTGAAGCGCTTGACGAGCTCCTGCTGGTCGCCGGCGGTGAGGGCGGAGTCTTCGACGTCGCCGTCGTACTTCTCGTGCTTGAATTCCTCGATGACCGTCTCGAACGGCTCATGGTCTTCGCCTTCGCGCTTCTGCACGCCGAGGACGACGTCGCCGTACATCTGGATGAAGCGACGGTAGCAATCCCAGGCGAAGCGGGGATTGTTGGTGGCCTTCTCGAGGGCGACGACGGACTGGTCGTTGAGGCCGAGGTTCAGGATGGTGTCCATCATGCCCGGCATGGAGTCGCGGGCGCCCGAGCGGACGGCGACGAGGAGCGGCATGCCCTGGGTGGCGCCGAACTTGGTGCCCATGATCTTCTCCATGTTGGCGACGCCGGCTTCCATCTGCGCCTGCAAGGAGGCCGGATAGGTGCGCTTGTTGGCGTAGTAGTAGGTGCAGACTTCGGTGGTGACCGTGAAGCCAGGAGGCACCGGGAGACCGATGCGGGTCATTTCGGCGAGGTTCGCGCCCTTGCCGCCGAGGAGGGCCTTCATCGAGCCGTTGCCGTCAGCTTTGCCGTCGCCCCAGGTGTAGACGACCTTGGTGGACTTGGTGGTTTTGGAGTGGGATTGGGTTTTCTTGGCCATGGTAGAGTTTGAGGTAAAGGAGTTGGGCCGAGGTGGAGGAACAGCAGGTTCCCGCCCATCGACGAAGGGCAAAAGAAGGGGAAACCGCCAAGGGGTGTCAATGGATTAGGGGGAATCCGAGCCTATCCCCTTCCCTGGTGGTATGCGCCCCCCACCAAGCACCCCTTATCCGTGGCAATTCTTCAAACCGAGGACCAGCAGGACGGTGGCGACCAAAAACAGGGCGAATAGGGCGGTTTTCCATCCTTTAGTCTGCTTATCCGAGCTTCCGCGGTGCTCTTTCTTCCGAAAAGCCTTCCGACCGAGGGAAGTCACATGCTGAACGGTGACGTCAGGATAGGACCGTCCGGAGACTTCCTTAACAACCCCTTTGATCAGTCCTACTTCGATGAGTTCGACGAAAGCGCGGGCTTTGCGCTCGGCGGGTAGACGGTCGAATGCATTGCATTCGCGGCCCACGATCAGGCGTTCCAACCCTAGTTTGGCATCGGAAGTGATGTGTCGGCGACCGGACTGGGATTCTTCTTTGCTCAAGCGGACGTTTACCCAAATGTTGTCATCCCCCCGCTTCCATCGGCGCAAATCTTTTCGGGGGCCAATTGTAAAAATTATCAAATTCCCGGCCCCGCACGCATGAGCCCGCACGCCTCCCCCTCCCTTGGCGACCTCCCGGTCGCCCTCAGCATCGCCGGCTCGGACAGCGGCGCCGGGGCCGGCATCCAGGCCGACCTCCTGACCTTCGCGGCCAATGGGGTCTACGGCACCACCGCGATCACCTGCCTGACCGCCCAGAACCCCCGCGGGGTTTCCGGCGTACAGGCCGCGACCCCGGCCTTCGTGGCCGAACAGTGCCGCCAAGTGGCGACGCATTATCGCCCAAAAGCCCTGAAAACAGGGATGTTGCTGGAGGTCGGCATCGTCGAAGCCGTCGCGGATTTCATCGCGGCAACGAAGATCCCCGCGGTCGTCGATCCGGTCATGGTAGCCTCGAGCGGAGCCACGTTGCTGTCCGCCGCGGCCGTCGAAGCCGTCCGCCAAAAGCTCCTGCCCTTGGCCGCGGTGGTGACGCCCAACCTCGATGAAGCCGCGATTCTCCTCGGACGAAAGCCCCTCGGCGGCGACCACTGCGCCGCGGAAGCCGTGGAACTCGCCAGAATCCACCAAGTGCCCATCCTCCTGAAAGGCGGACATGCCGCCGGGGACGACCTTGTCGATGCTTTGGCTTGGCCTGACGGCCGCGTGGTGACGTTCCTGGCTCGTCGAATCCCCGGGATTGATACCCATGGCAGCGGGTGCACCCTCTCGGCAGCCATCACGGCCCAACTGGCCCTCGGCCACCCCCTGGAGGAAGCCGTCCGTCGAGCCCATGCCTACCTTCAATCTGGAATGAACCATTGTTTGCAAGTCGCTGGCATAAAGCATATTAAGCATTAATTATTGCGAGCCAATACCCCCAGCAGGTGGCCTGCCTAAAAACAGGCAAAACCCTTAGCGGCCGACCGGAGTTAAGCCCCAAGACGGACCTCCCAGCTCCCGCGGGTTCCGCAGGGGGGGGGGCGAACCAGGGCACACCTAGCATAGACGCCCGGGGCCCGAGAGAACTCCAGGGGAGTCGGGTTATTCACACTTGCCCCCTTCCCACCCTCTCCTTTTCTAACCCATTCCCTGCGGTCCCGCACCGCACCCCCGCACATGCCTAAAAAGAAAGCCGCCCAGTCCTCCTCGACCAAACCCGCCTCCGCCGCGAACGGCGCCAAGATGCGTGGTTGCGACGTCATGGTACGTTGCCTCGAGAACCTCGGCGTCGACACCATCTTCGCCTACCCGGGCGGCGCCTCGATGGAGCTGCACCAAGGTCTCACGCGCTCCAAGAAGATCCGCACCATCCTGCCCCGCCACGAACAAGGCGGCGCCTTCATGGCGCACGGCTACGCCCGCGCCACCGGCAAGCCCGGCGTCTGCATGGCGACCTCCGGCCCCGGCGCGACGAACCTCGTCACCGCCATCGCCGACGCGCACATGGACAGCATCCCGCTGATCTGCATCACCGGCCAGGTCTACCAGCAGTTCATCGGCCGCGCCGCCTTCCAGGAAACCGACTTCTACGGCATGACGCTGCCGATCGTGAAGCATTCCTTCCTCGTCCTCGACTACAACGAGCTGCCGAGCATCATGTACAAGGCGTTCAAGATCGCCACCACCGGCCGCCCGGGCCCCGTGGTCATCGACATCCCCAAGGACGTCCAGCAGCACGAGTGGGTCCCGGTCTTCCCGAAGAACGCGGACGACGTCTCCATCCCCGGCCTGCAGGTGCCGCCGAAGGCCGCTGACGCCGAGCTCGAACAGGTCCTGCGCCTCATCGAGAAGGCCGCGCAGCCCGTGATCTACATCGGCGGCGGCATCCTGTCCGGCGACGCCCACAAGGAGCTCCGCGCCTTCGCCGAAGCCACCGGCATCCCGGTCGCCTCCACGCTGATGGGCCTCGGCGCCTTCCCCTGCGACCATCCGCAGTCCCTCTACTGGTACGGCATGCACGGCACCGTCGCGGGCAACTGGGCCGTCTGCAAGAGCGACCTCCTCATCACCATGGGCGCGCGCTTCGACGACCGCATCACCGGCGCCGTCGACAAGTTCGCCCCCGACGCGACGATCGTCCACATCGACATCGACCGCTCCGAGCACCAGAAGAACAAGTTCGCCCACTACCCGATCCACTCGGACATCAAGCACGCCCTGGCCCGCCTCACCACGCTGGCCAAGAAGGGCTTCAGGAAGCCCGACCTGAAGAAGTGGTACGCGACCATCAACGGCTGGAAGCACGAGCACCCGTACCCCTTCAGCTACGAACGCAAGACGAAGCACATCCTCCCGCAGGAAGCCGTCGAGACGCTCTACCAGGAGACCAAGGGCCAGGCCATCGTCGCCACCGGCGTCGGCCAACACCAGATGTGGGCCCCTCAGTACTACCGCTTCAGCGAGCCGCGCCGCTTCGTCAGCTCCCTCGGCGCCGGCACGATGGGCTTCGGCCTTCCGGCCGCGATCGGCGCCAAGGTCGCCTGCCCGGACAAGCAGGTCATCGACATCGACGGCGACGGTTCCTTCCTGATGAACATCCAGGAGCTCGCGTGCATGAAGATCGAAAAGATCAACGCGAAGATCCTGCTCCTCAACAACCAGCACCTCGGCATGGTCGTGCAGTGGGAGGACCGCTTCTACGACGGCGTCCGCGGCCACACCATCCTCGGCGACGCCAAGAACATCGGCAGCCCCGACAACCCGGGCGGCCTGTACCCCGACTTCGTCAAGATCGCCAACGGCTTCGGCATCAAGGCCCGCCAGGTCATGAAGCGCGAGGAGCTGCGTGAAGCCATCCGCGAGATGCTCGCGCACGACGGCCCGTATCTCCTCGACGTCATCGTGCCTTACACCGAGCACGTCCTGCCCTTCATCCCGCAGAAGAAGTCGGCGATGGAGATCCTGACGAAGTAATCCCTCACGGGATTATTTCGAGGGGGCACGTGGGCCAGGGGACACGTGGACAAGGGGGAATAAAAGAACAGGGGCGCCTCGGCGCCCCTGCTGCTTTATAAACTCGAAGGAAAACCCGGGGACCGGGTGATTGGCCGGGGAAACATGCACGCAGCCAACATCCCTGTCTCCTTTTTCATGCACCCCTCGTCCACGTGTCACCTTGCCCACCTGTCCCCTCGTCGCGGCGACGCCGCGACGCTCAGTGGCCCGCGAGCCAGCGCTCGGCCTCGATGGCGGCGCGGCAACCCATGCCGGCGGCCGTGATGGCCTGGCGGTAGACGTGGTCGGCGCAGTCGCCCGCGACGAAGACGCCGGGGACCTGCGTGCTGACGGTGTTCGCCGCCGCCACGAAGTAGCCGCCTTCGTCGACCGCGAGGGCCGGCGTGAACGCCTGGGAATTGGGGACGTGGCCGATGGCCACGAAGACGCACTTCACGCCGAGGTCACGGGTCGCGCCCGACTTCTCGGTCACCTGCAGGGTGTGGACCTTGCCGTCGGCGCCGCCGAGGACCGCCTTGGGCGTGACGTTGAGGACGAGCTCGATCTTCTCGTGCGTCTTGACGCGCTGTACCATGATCTCGGACGCGCGGAAGGTGTCGCGACGGTGCACGAGGTAGACCTTCGAGGCGAAACGGGTGAGGAAGAGGGCCTCTTCGCAGGCGGAATCGCCGCCGCCGACCACCGCCACGGGCACGTCGCGGTAGAAGGCGCCGTCGCAGGTCGCGCAGGTGGTGACGCCGTTGCCGCCGTAATATTCCTTCTCGCCGGGGATGCCCAGGAGGCGGGGCGAAGCGCCGGTCGCGATGATCACGGCCTTCGCCTCATAGGTGGCTTCGCCGCCCTTGAGCTTCTTGACCGGGCCGGAGAAATCGACCGATTCGATGCGGTCCCAGGCGAAACGGGCGCCGAAGCGCTCGGCCTGGCCCTTCATGTTCATGATGAGCTCGTTGCCGTCCACGCCGTGCACGAAGCCCGGGAAGTTCTCGACCTCCGAAGTCGTGGTGAGCTGGCCGCCAGGCTGGCCGCCTTCGAGGACCAAAGGGCTCAGGCCGGCGCGGGCGGCGTAGATGGCGGCGGTGAGACCGGCGCAGCCGGTGCCGAGGATCAGGACGTTTTCAGCCATGGGGATGGCTTCATCTTGAGGCCTGCAAGCGAACGGCAAGGCGGAAACGCCCATCGTGAACAAGTGAGCCCCGCGACCCGACCCGGAAAACGCGGCCGGACAGGCCCCGGCGAGCGCGTCGCAGGACAATCGTCCCGACACGCCGTTTCGGGGCTGGATTCCGTGGTTTTTGGGCTTTGACTCGGCCTTTCCATCCCCAGTCTGCTACCTTTCGCGCCCGGACCATGTTTCTCAGCATCCTCAAACTCTTCGCCGGCAGCCATAACCGGAGCTTTCTCCGCAAGTGCGCCCCGTTGGTGAAGAAGATCAACGCCCTCGAACTCCAGTACCAGAACCTGTCCGAGCACGACCTCCGCAACAAGACCGCCGAGTTCAAGGCCCGCGTCGCCAAGGGCGAGTCCCTCGACGCCCTCCTCCCCGAGGCCTTCGCCGTCGTCAAGAACGCCGCCCGCCGCCTCTGCGGCACGAAGGCCATCGTCTGCGACCATGAGCAGACCTGGCAGATGGTCCATTTCGACGTGCAGCTGATCGGCGGCATCGCCCTGCACCAGAAGAAGATCGCCGAAATGGCCACCGGCGAAGGCAAGACCCTCGTCGCCACCCTGCCCCTCTACCTGAACGCGCTGACCGGCCGCAACTGCCAGCTCGTCACCGTCAACGACTACCTCGCCCGCCGCGATTCCGAGTGGATGGGCCATCTCTTCCGCTACCTCGGCCTCACCGTCGGCTGCATCCAGAACCAGATGGGCAGCGAGGAACGCCAGCAGGCCTACGCGTGCGACATCACCTACGGCACCGCCTCCGAGTTCGGCTTCGACTACCTGCGCGACAACGGCATGGCCCTCGGCGCCGCCGAACAGGTCCAGCGCGAGCACTACTTCTGCATCGTCGACGAGATCGACTCCATCCTCATCGACGAGGCCCGCACGCCGCTGATCATCTCCGGCCCCGTCACCGAGGAGCGCGAGCCGCCGTTCATGCGCCTCGTCCCGCAGGTCAAGGTCCTCGTCGACCTCCAGACCCGCCTCGTCACGCGCCTGATCAACGAGGCCGAGGCCGAGCTCAAGGCCGTCGCCGACAACAAGGAGCCCTCCGCCGACACCCTCGACAAGCTCTGGCTCACCGCCCACGGCATGCCGCGCAACAAGTCGTTCGCCCGCCTCATGGAGAACGGCCGCTGGCGCAAACTCCTCGAGAAGCACGAGGGCATCCTCGCCAGCGAGGTCGAGAAGGACCGCCGCTACCACCTCAAGGAACGCCTCTACTACGCGATCAGCGAACGCAACCACGAGTCCGACCTCACCCAGCTCGGCCGAGACACGCTGCGCCCCGGCGAGCCCGACGCCTTCGTGCTGCCCGACCTGCCCACGTACTTCGTGGAACTGGACAACGACGCCGAGCTGACGCCCGAGAAGCGCTCGGAGCTCCGCGCCGCCGCCGAGAACGCCTACATCAAGGTCTCCGAGGACATCCACGCCATCGGCCAGCTGCTGAAGGCCTTCGCGCTCTACGAGAAGGACCGCCATTACGTCGTCCACGAGGGCAAGGTGCTCATCGTCGACGAGAACACCGGCCGCATCATGGCCGGGCGCCGCTGGAGCGACGGCCTCCACCAGGCGGTCGAGGCCAAGGAAGGCGTCGCGCTCGAGAAGGAGAACAAGACCTACGCGACGATCACGATCCAGAACTACTTCCGCATGTACGCCAAGCTGGCCGGCATGACGGGCACCGCCGAGACCGAGGCCACGGAGTTCAACGAGATCTACAACCTCACCGTCGTCACCATCCCGACGAACCAGCCCTGCATCCGCACGGACGCGAACGACATCGTCTTCAAGACCCGCCGCGAGAAGTACCAGTTCGTCATCAAGGAGCTCACCGAGGCCCACAAGCGCGGCCAGCCCGTGCTCGTCGGCACGGCGTCCGTCGAGGCTTCCGAGACCCTCAGCCGCATGCTGACGCTGGCCCGCATCCCGCACAAGGTCCTCAACGCCAAGCATCACGAGCAGGAGGCCGACATCGTCGCGATGGCCGGCCAGCTCGGCGCCGTGACGATCGCCACCAACATAGCCGGCCGCGGCACCGACATCCGCCTCGGCGAGGGCGTGCGCGAGCTCGGCGGCCTCTACGTGCTGGGCACCGAACGCCATGAGTCCCGCCGCGTCGACCGCCAGCTGCGCGGCCGTTGCTCGCGCCAAGGCGACCCCGGCCATTCGCGCTTCCTGGTCGCCCTCGAGGACGACCTGATGCGCCTGTTCTCCAACGCGGGGATCATCTCCTCCCTGCTGGAGAAGTCCTTCAAGGAAGGCGAACCCCTCGAGCACCCGCTGCTCGACCGCTCCATCGGCACCGCCCAGAAGCGCGTCGAGGGCCAGAACTACTCCATCCGCAAGCGGCTGCTGCAGTTCGACGACGTCCTCAACCACCAGCGCCAGATCGTCTACGGCCTGCGCAACCGCACGCTGCACGAGGCGGACACCCGCGCCAACCTCCTGTCCGTCGTGGCCGAGGAGATCGAGGACCGCCTGACCACGGCGTTCCCCGACCGCGACGCGACCGCCGACCGCGCGGGCGCCGAGGCCTTCGTGGCCTGGTTCGTCACGACCTTCCCGATCCGCCTGTCCGTCGAGGAGCTGCTGCCCCTCAACCACGACCTCGCCGCGGCGTGCGTGACCAAGAAGGTCGCCGAGCTCCAGCAGAGCCGCGAGGCCACCGAATCGCCCGAGATGCTCCGCTACCTGGAGCGCCACCTGCTGCTCCGCTCGATCGACCGCAACTGGCAGAACCACCTGACCGAGATGGAGGAGCTCCGCCGCGCGGTGAACCTCCGCGGCTACGCCCAGAAGGACCCGCTCAACGAATACAAGACCGAGGCCTTCCGCGCCTTCGTCGACCTGATGCGCCAGCTGCGCACCGACGTCTGCTCCAGCCTCTTCCGCACGGCGTCCTCGATGGAGGCGCTCGAAGCCATCCTCCGCACGGCCCAGGGCCAGGCGGTCGCCACCGGCCCCGCCGAACCCGGCACGCCCGAAGACCGCCCCGAACCCGCCGCCCCGGAGACGATCCAGCAGAAGCAGGAGCCGTTCCGCCGCCCGGACGCGAAGATCGGCCGCAACGCCATCGTGCGCATCCGCAAGGGAGCCGAGACCCTCGACCTGAAGTGGAAGAAGGCCGAGGCGATGGTGCGCGACGAGGGTTGGGTCGTGGTCGAGACGCTGTCCGAATGACCGACCGCCGCCCGGCTCCGCTCGTTTCCGACGCCTGGCTCTGCTGGGGCGGAACGGGTCTGACCGCGCTGCTGCTGTTCCTGAGCCTGCCTCCCTTCGGGCATCCGTTCGTCGCGATGTTCGCGCTGATCCCCGCGACCCTCGCGGCGGGTGCGACCCCCGACTGGCGCCGCTGGCGTCGCGCGGCCTACGTGACGAACTGGCTCCTGTGGGTCGCGTTGCTCGCCTGGCTTCGGCATATCTATCCGCCGCTCGGCTGGCTCGGCCTCATCCTGCTCACAGGCTACTGCGCGCTGTTCCCCTTCGCCTGGCTGCTGGTGGTCCGCTGGGTCTTCCCGGCCTGCCGCGACGCCGGCGCGCCGGCCCGCTTGCTCGCGACGCTCGGCCTCGCGGGCGCCTGGGGCCTGCTCGAGTGGCTCCGCGCCACCGCGCTCACCGGCTTCGGCTGGCTGCCCTTCGCCGCCAGCCAACAGGGCAACGGCGTGCTCCTCTCGCTCTGCGCCTGGGTCGGCCCGACCGGGCTATCGATGGGGCTGGTGCTCATCAACCTGGGCTTGGCCAGCTGGCTCGCGCGCCTCTGGGCGTCCCGCGAGGCGACGCTGGCGCCGGTGACGCCGGCGAGCTGGCTGCGACGCCTGACGCCGGAGCTCTACCTAGGGCTGGGCGTGATCGCCGCGGGCTTCTTCGTCGCGATGCCCCACCTCAAGCAAGCGCGCCGGACCGTGGTCCGCGTGGCCGCGGTCCGCACCGACTTCGATCCGACCGAGAAATGGGACGCGGCCAAGCTGGATCAGCACGCCAAAGCGCTGAACGCGGCGACGGTCGCCGCCGGCCAGGAAAAACCCGACGTCGTGCTCTGGCCCGAGGCCGCGTTGCCGGTCGCGACCGACAACGCCAACTACGTCGGTTTCCTCCGGGGGAACGTCGCGGGCGCGGGCTGTCCCCTGCTGCTCGGCGCGATCGAGCCCCGCCAAGGCGGCTACGCCAACGCCGTGGTCGTCGCCACGGCGGAGGGCCTCGCGAAACCCAGCTACGCCAAGCGCCATCTCGTGCCCTTCGGGGAATACGTGCCGGGCGCCTCCTGGCTGCCCCTCCGCAAGGTCGTGCCCATCGCCGAAGACTGCGTGCCCGGCGACGGCGCCACCCTCCTCCCGCTCACGGCGCGCGACGGCTTCACGTTCCTCGCCGGGCCGTTGGTCTGCTACGAAGATGTCTTTCCGGAGCTCGCCCGCGAACACGCCCTCGCCGGCGCCGACCTCCTGGTCGTCGTCACGAACGACGGCTGGTACGGCCACGAGGCCGGCGACGCGCAGCATACCGCGCATTCGGTGCTCCTCGCGGCCGCCACGGGCCTGCCGGTGGCCCGCTCGGGCAACGCCGGCTGGAGCGGCGTCATCGACCGCCGCGGCGTCCTCCGGCCCACCGGCGGACCTGGTGAGCCGCTCACCGCGACGGTCGAACTCGACCGGATCCGGCAGGAACCGACCTTCTGGGTCCGACATGGGGATTGGGCGGTCGGCCTAGGCGGCCTCTGCTTCGGCCTGACCTACATCTGGCGCCGGCGCCGGACCATGGCGACGGCGTAAGCGGCAATAACCGCAAGTCCGTGTCGACCTCCCCCGGAAACGTCGCACACTGCAGACCACCCCGGCGACGGAACCCTCCGCTTCGCCGCCACGCCTCCACCTAGAACATGCGCTTCCTGCTCGCCTGCTTCGGCCTCTGCCTCGCCGCCCAGCTTCCCGCCCAGGAGGTCAAGAAGCCCAAGGAGGAATTCCCGCCCGCCGGCATCGCGACCTTCAAGCTCCGGCTCAAGTCCATCCCTGTCGTGACCGTGAAGGTCAACGGCGTGACGCTCACCCTAGGGGTCGACACGGGCTGCCAAGGCAACGGCGTGCTCACCGAAGGCGGCGCCCGCAAGGCCGGCGTCGAAGAAGCGTTCACCTTGCCGACGATGGGGAACGACGGACGCGGCGAGACGAAATACGGCTACGTCGAGTCGCTCGAAGGCGGCGGCGCCGTCTGGAAGGACTTCCACATGGCCATCATGCCGCTCACGGGCATGGACCTCGATGGGCTCATCGGCGCGGACATCCTCTTCGCCAAGCCGTTCTACATGGACCTCACCAACGCGGTGATGACGCTCGGCAAGACGCCGGACACGTCCGCGGCCCATGAGGTCTCCATCTTCAGCCGCGGCGGCCATTGCGGCGTCAACATCGAGGTCGAAGGCCAGAAGGTGCCTATGATCGTGGACTCGGGCGCATCGAAGTCCTACATGAGTTCGCTGAAGTTCCGCGGCAAGACGGTCTTCAAGGGCTACCTCCCCGTGGCGTCGGTCCGCGGCGTCGGCCTGACGCGCGTCGAGACCTGCCAGATCAAGTCCCTGCGGATCGGCGGCGCGCCGCTCACGGGCGTGGAGTTCATCCGCGACCAGGAACACAACCTGCTGGGCGACGATTTCCTGCGCGCGCACCCGATCGCCGTCGACATGGCTTCCCGCCGTCTCTGGCTCTTCGAGTCGCAAGGCCCGGGCAAGGGCTCCAAGTCCACGCTGCCCACGGAACTGGCGGCCCCCGCGGAACCCGCGAAGGAAACGCCTGCTCCGGCCAAGTAAGCCGCTGGTCTGGCTTCAGCGACGACGGCTGCCGCCGCCGCCCGACTGGCCTTCGCCTTCCTCGCCGCCTTCGGCTTCCTCGGCAGGCTCCTCGTCATCCCACTTGAGCTCCTTGTCGAGCTTCTCGTCGTCCTCGACCTCGGGGAGGTCGGAGATCTCCTCCGCCGCGGAAGCGGCCCGGCTGGGCTTCTCGTCGTCGTCCTCTTCGCCAGGGACCTCGTGGCCCTGCGGGACGAACTCGAGGATATCGGTGATCTCCTCGAAAGGATGGATGTCGCGGCCTTCGATGAGGGCCTGGTTGCGGAGCTCGCTGAGCTGCTCATCCACGTCCTCGACCGTGAGCTTCTGCTCGAGCTTGATGGTGTCGTTGATGAGCTTCACGCGCAGGCGCATGATGTGCTCGAGGAAGTCGGCGTAGGAACCCTTGTCGCCGTCCTTGACGTTGGGGAGGGCGAAGAGCTGCTCCTCGGAATCGAGGATGTGCTCGGCCACGCGGGCGAGGCGGACGGTCTCGTCCTTCTCGACGGAGTGGACCTGGAAGGGCACGAAGGCCGCCTCGAGGATCTCGTTGGACAGGCCGTACTCGCGCAGGGGGTCCATCATGTCCAGGACCCAGGGAAACTGGAAGGGGTCGAGGATGCCGAGGCCGTCGGGCTCGTAGTGCTTGGGGTCGGAATTCTCCTTCACCCACCAGGTCCCCTTTTCCTTGTTGAAGCGGATGGTGCACCAAAGGAGCTTGGAAGTCGTGACAGCCATGGGGGGTTGGTTTGCCCAAGTCTGGCAGGGAGTCAAGAGGGGTCGAAACGGGTCCATCCCTCAAACGGGCCTAGGGTCGCCTTCTCCGCTTTCCTTCCGCGTTTTCCTACCTTAACTGGTGGCATGTCTTTCCTGTACGACCAAGTCGCCGCCAAGGCGCTGTACGCCATGGACCCCGAGACGGCCCACCAGGTCGGCCTGCGCGGCATGGGACTCATCGGCGCCCTCCCGCCCCTGCGCTGGTGCCTCGAGCGCGGCCTGACCCCCAAGGGCGGCCGCCCCATCGAAGCGTTCGGCCTGAAGTTCCCCAACCACATCGGCCTGGCCGCTGGTTTCGACAAGGACGGCCTCGGCTGGCGCGGCGCCGCGGCGCTGGGCTTCGGCCACGTCGAAGTCGGCACCGTGACGCCCAAGGCGCAACCGGGCAACGAGCGCCCGCGAGTCTTCCGCTACCCCGAACTCAAGGCGGTCGTGAACGCCTACGGCTTCCCGAACGCCGGCATGGACGCCCTGCATGACCGCCTTTCCCGCCAACCGGGCCGCGGTCAGCGTCCGATCCCCCTCGGCATCAACATCGGCAAGAACAAGGACACCGCCAACGAACAGGCGCATGAGGACTACCTGAAGTGCTTCCGCCGGCTCGCCCCGCTCGCCGACTACGTCGTCGTCAACATCAGCAGCCCGAACACGCCGGGCCTGCGCGCCCTCCAGGACCGCGCACCGTTGGTCAAGCTCCTCGGCACCATCGCCCAGGAAAACCGTTCGGTGGCGGGCGGCTCCGTCCCGCTGCTGCTCAAGGTCTCGCCAGACCTCAACCCCAACCAGCTCGAGGACATCGTCTCGGTGGTCGGCGAGTGCGGCTTCGCCGGCATCATCGCCACCAACACGACGATCGCGCGGCCGGCCGGCACCGAAGGCTGCTCGACCAAGGGCGGCCTCAGCGGCGCCCCGCTGCTGGAACGCTCGCTGCAAACGGTCCGCTTCCTGGTGAAGGCCAGCCAAGGGCGCATCCCGGTCATCGGTTGCGGCGGCATCACCTGCGCGGCCGACGCTGGTCGCTTCATGGATGAAGGAGCCTGCCTCGTGCAGGTGTACTCGGGGCTGGTCTTCCGCGGGCCCGAGCTCGCCCGCGAGGTCGCGGATGGCCTCGCGTGGCGTCAACGCGCCTGGATCTGAACGTCATGCGCCTTTCCACCCTGCCTCTCTGGTGCCTCTCGGCCTGCCTGGCCCTCGCCGCCGGCCGTCCGGCCGCGAAGAAAGGCGACCCGCTCGCCGCGGACTCGTGGCGCGCCGCCGCCGCGAACTTCGAAGGCAAGACCGTCAAGACCAACGTCCTCGAGGTCTCCGAGCCCGGGCTCGTCAGCGGCGACGCCCCCGCGGCCGTGGTCCGGATCGAGACCGGCAACGACCGTGACGAAACGGGTGGGCTGATCTTCGTGCTGATGCCGCCGGACCGCTTCCAGGACTTCGTCGCGAACTTTTCGCAGCGCCAGCTCGGCTCCAACCGCGGCGGCTTCGGCGCGCTGTCCAAGGCGAAGACGCTCTCCGCCACCTACGCGACGATCAAAGGCGAAGGCGCCCTGCTCTACGGGATCGACGCCAAGGACGCGAAGACCCTCGCGAAACCGTCCGAACTCTTCGCCGCGCAGCTGCAGCTCGTGAAGGACGGCGCTAAGCCGACCAAGCCGGGCTGGACCGCCAAGGAATTCAACGTCGCCAAAATCGGCTCCGCCGGCGCGCCCGAAACGGCCCGCGAGTGGGAACGCCTGCAGGGGCTTTTGGCCGCGCAGACCTTGGCAGCCAAGCAGCCACGCTGGAAAAGCAAGGAACTACTCGACGCCCTCAAGGGCGGCACGACGCACCTGACCGTCGAAGACCCGGCGGCGAAGGTCGAGTGGACGCTGGTCTGGAAGTAAGCGGACCGGCCGTCACTTCACGCTCTTATCGACGACGCGCACCGGGAGGTGCACTTCCGACTGCTTGAGGAAGAACGGCACGAAGGGGCTGTTCCAATAGACGCCGTAAGCCTCGCCGGTCACCGCGAGGTCCTTCCGTTGCGCGACCCACGCGCGGAGCTTCGCCTCGGCTTCGCGGAAGTTCTCCTCGCTGTACGAGCCGCGGATGCCGATCGCGGCGACCTGACGCACGGGGACGTCCTGTAGCTGCACCTCCGCGGACGGCAGCACGTCGACGCGCTTGGCCGAACCCGCGTCCATGTAGAAGACCATGACGCCGGGCTGGAGGCGCGCCTCCACCGGAGCGGTCATGGGGATCTGGTTCTGGCTGATGAACCGGAAGAGTTTCCCGAACAGGCGGTTGTTGGCCGAGAAGTAGCCCTGCGGTGTTTCGGCCAGCATCAGGCGGGCGGCAGGCAAGGACTTGACCTCCAGCACGCCGGGGGCGGTCCGAGGGTAGGCGTCTTCGACGCCTTGGGCGAAAGCAGGCAGGACGGCAGTCATGATAAAGAGGCGCCAGAAGCGTTCCATGCCGTGAACCTATGGGCGCCGCCCGGATTGGCAAGCGGACCGGCGGTTTCGACCACCCTTGCCACCCGCGGCAAAAGGGGCTTTCCTGCCGCCATGCCGGAAACGCACGAACACAGTTCCATGGGCTCGAGGGTCGGCCACAACTTCCTGACCGGGATGTTCCTCATCCTCCCCTTGGGCCTGACGATCTACGTCGTCTCCTTCCTCATCGGCCTGATCGCCTCGCCGATCGAAGCGCTCTTCCAGGCCGTGTTCCCGCTTTTCTTCAAGCACGGGGAGTCCATGCCCGACTTCCGGACCGGCCTCAACCACGTGGTCCTCGTCCTGGCCTCCGCGCTGGTGATGGCGGTCTTCCTCACGATCCTCGGCTACCTCTCGAAGCGGATCTTCGGCAAGCTGCTGCAGCGCTGGTTCGCCAGCCTCGTCGAACGCATGCCCGGCCTCGGCGCGCTCTACAACTCCATCCGCCAGATGGTCGACGCCCTCAGCGGCCGCAACAAGGACACCTTCCGCCGCGTCGTCCTCGTGCAGTACCCGCGCGCGGGCTGCTGGAGCATCGCCTTCGTCACGCACGAGCAGCCCAAGGCCTTCTCCGAAGCCATCGGCCGCGACGTCGTCAACGTCTTCATCCCGGCCGCCCCGGCGCCCACTTCCGGCTTCATCCTGCAGGTGCCCGCCGACGAGATCCGCGAGACCAAGCTGACCGTCCCCGAGGCCATCGGCCTGCTCATGAGCTTCGGCGCCGTCATCCCCAAGTCCGAACCGAAGGCCTAGGGCACATGTCGTCGGCCTCCCTCCGTTGCTTGGTGCTCGGGCGCGACCCTTCCGGGGAATCGCACCTGCTGCTCACCCTGCTGGAGCCGGAACAGGGCCTGGAACGCTGCCTCCTCCGGGTGAGCCGCGCGAAAGGCGCCACGCCGCCCGACCTCTTCGACGAGGCCGAACTGACGTTGGAGCGCGCCAAGGACGGCGGAACGCGGTTCGCGCGCGACTACCGGCTGCTGACGCGCCGCGTCGGCATCGCCCGGAGCCACCGCACGCTCGAACGCGCCTGCCGGTTCGCCGCGATGGTCCGACGCAACCCGCCGCCGCCCGAATCCGCGCCGGTCTGCTTCCGCATCGCGCAGGAGACCTTCGCCGCGATGGCGGAACGCCCCCGACCCGACTGCGCCTACTTCAAGGGTCTCTGGTTGATGATCAAGGACGGCGGCTGGCCGGTGTCCGAGCATTGGCTCGCCCACCTCGGCGGACGGCGCGACGCGGCCGCGGCCGTGCTGACGCAGCCGCTCGACGCCCAGACGACCGACGAGGAGACCGTCGCGAAGCTCTCGACCGACCTCGAACGCTGGGCCGCCGGCGAGATACACTTCGTCCTGCCCTAATGCGCATCGACGTCAAAGCGCGGCGCATCGAAGTGAGCGCCCAGGAGTTCGCCACGTTCCGTCCCGGCCCCGGCGCAGGCGCCGGCGGTTCGCCTTGGCGCGCCGAAGCCGGCCGGCAATGGCACGAGACGATGCGCAAACAGGCCGAGGCCGAAGGCGCCGGCTGGACCTTCGAGCAACCGATCACCTGCGAGATCGTCGCGCTCGGCTGGACCGTCGCCATCACCGGCCGGACCGACCAATGGCTCGAGGCCGGCGGCTCCATCCGCATCCGCGAGATCAAGACGGTCTCGGTGTCCCTGCCCCGTCGTCCGGAATACCTGCATGGGCGCTACCCGCACCACTTCCTGCAGCTCGGGGCCTATTGCCACGCGGCCCGGCTACGCCCTGACGCCGGCGAAGTCGTCGGCGAACTCGTCTTCGTCGACCCGACCGATGGCTCGAAGCAGACGGTGCCGCTGCCCGACACCGCCGAGGGCGACCTGCTGACGCAGGCCGAGACCCTCGCCGCGCACGCCGAGAACCGCCGCGCGAGCCACGCGCGCCTGCTCGCCCTGCCCGACCGCCTGCCGTTCAAGGAACCCCGGCCGGAGTGGCTGCAGGCCTGCGCCGACCTCGACCAAGCGACGATGGAATCGCCGATCCGCCTGATGGTGGCGCCCACCGGCTTCGGCAAGACCTCCGCGGCGCTGCGGCACGGCCTTTCGCTCCTGCGCAGCGGACGCGCCGGCCGCCTGCTCTACCTCACCGGCAAGGGCACGGGCCAGATCCAGGTGCTCGCCGAGCTCCGCCGCCTCGCCAAGCCCGGCGAGCTCCGGGCCCTCGTCCTCCGGCCCCGCTCGGAACATGAGATCGACGGCCTGCCGGACGACCCCGAGGAGATCCGGCGCAACTGGGCGCGGGCGGCGATCGACCCGCAGGCCCTTCTCGCCGACGGCGCCGAACTGCGCCGCGTACGCGAGCTCGGCCGCCTCGCGGGCGTGCCGCCGTGGGACATCACCAAGGCCATGCTGGGGCACGCCGAGGTCGTCATCTGCGACTACAACTACGTCTTCTCGCCGCGCAACCGTTCGGCGCTCGAGACCGTCCCGGGCTGGAACGACGGCGACACCGTGCTGGTCGTCGACGAGGCGCACAACCTCCCCGAGCGGGCGGCGGAATGCCTCTCGCTCCGCGACGACGCGCAGTCGGCGGCCGACTTCGCCTTCACGCTGAGCGCCTGCAAGGCACCCGCGCCGTGGTGCGCCACGATGCAGGCCTGGGCGGACTACCTGCACCGGCTCCCGAAGGCCGATGTGGTGTCCCCCGACGACCGCGCCGAAGCCCTGGCCTTGGCCGAGAAGATGTCGCTGCTCGGGGCGGCCTTCCCGCTCGACACCGATACGCTGCCCGAGGAGGCCCGCGCCGGGGTGTGGAACGCCGCGCTCTGGTCCCAACGGCTCGAGGAATCCGACCTCGGCTGGCTGCTGTGGTCGCCCAAGCCCGGCCTGCTCAACCTCGACTGCCTCTCCGCCGCGAAGGCCACGGGCGAACGCCTTGGCGCCTTCGCCCATGTGCTGCTGATGACCGCCACGCCCGGCCCGCGCGGCGCGCTCGCCGCGGAATGCGGGCTGGATCCGGACACGCTCACCAAGGTGGATGCCGTGGCGCCGTGGCGCCAGGAGGCGTACACCGTCGCCATCGACGGCCGCGTCGACACCCGCCTCAAGACCCGCGACGCCCACGCGAACCGGACGGCGGACTCGCTCCTCAAGCTCGCCGAGGAAGGCTCGGTCGCGGCGTTCTTCCCCTCCTACCGCTACGCCGAAAGCATCGCGACGGAAGTCCGCCGCCTGCGGCCCGACGCCGTCGTGGCGCTGCAGCCGCGTGGCCTCGGCCCCGATGGCACCGCGCGGTTCGTCGAGGACGCGCTCGGCCGGAACACCATCCTCTGCCTCATCCTCGGCGGCTCGCTCGGCGAAGGCGTCGACATGCTGGGCGGCCGGATCCGCTCGGCGGTCGTCGTCGGCCCCGCCCTCCCCGAGGTGAACGCCCTGCAGGAGGCGCGCCGCAAGATGCACGTCCAGGACGGGGCGGAGGACGCCTTCGCCCTCGCCTACGTCCGTCCCGGGATGCGCAAGGTAAACCAGGCGCTGGGTCGGCTCGTTCGCGCGCCCGGCCACACGGCGCGGGTGCTGCTGCACTGCCGGCGGTTCGCGGACGAGACCTACAAGAACCTCCTGTCGACGGAATACGGCGACCCGGAGGTCCTCATGGACGAGGATGATTTCCGCCGGTGGGCGGGCAGGAGCTGAACGCGCTCAGACCTTCGCGATGACGCGCGCGGCGGGGTAGCGGATCTTCTTCATGGCCGCATACTTGTCTTCCGCCGAACGGTAGCCGGCGGCGCAGGCCATCACGGTCTGGTAACCCGAGCCGGCGAGACCGAGAATCTCGTCATACTTCGCGGCGTCGAGGCCTTCGATGGCGCAGGTGTCGACGCCGAGGACGGCGGCCGAAGCCATGAACTGACCAAGCGCGATGTAGCACTGGCGCGCGGCCCATTCGCGCTGGCCGGCGAGGTCCTTGCCCTTGACCACGCCACCGATCATCATCTGGCGGTAAGGCTCGAGCACCTTGGCGTCGGCGCCGCGCTCGGAGACCATCTGGTTGAAGAAGGCGTCCACGTCGGCCTCGGTGATCTCGGTGCGGCGGGCGAACACCACCAGGTGGGAGGCGTCGGTGATCTGGGACTGGTTCCAGGAGACCGGACGGAGCTTCGCGCGCACCGCCGGATCGGCGATGACGAAGAACTTCCACGGCTGGAGGCCGTAGGACGAGGGCGCGAGGCGCAGCGATTCCTGCAGGGCCTCCCAGAGCGGCGCCGGCAGGGCCTTGGTGTCGAAGGCCTTGGTGGCGTAGCGCCAGTTGAGGGCGGAGAGGAGCTGGGCGGGCGCGAGGGGGGACGTCATGGTCCTCCGACACAAACCGAACCGCCGACGGTGTCAAATCAGGCGGGCGAAAGCGCGCCGTTGGAGAGGACCCACTGGTGGTCGGTCCGCGCCGCGAACTCGCGGCTATGCGTGACCAGGACCAGGGCCGTCCCGCGCTCCTTGACCACCTGAAGCAGGAGACGCATCACTTCGGCGCCGGTGGCTTCGTCGAGGTTGCCGGTCGGTTCGTCGGCCAGCAGCACGCTCGGACGGTTGATCAACGCGCGGGCGATGGCCACGCGCTGGCATTCGCCGCCCGAAAGCTGGGCCGGAAGGTGTCCGAGGCGAGCGCCGAGCCCGACGGCCTCCAGCAACGCGCGGGCCTCGGCGGCATCGGCCGAGCCACCGGTGATGCGCGCCGCCAACAGCACGTTCTCCAGCGCGGTGAGCTCGGGCATCAGCTGATAGTTCTGGAAGACGAAACCGACGCCCTTCCCGAGGTTCCGGCGGGCCGGCACGAGACCGCGGCCCGGCACGAGGAAATCGGCGGCACCCGCGTCGGCGACATCCAACCCGCCCAGCAGCTGGAGCAAGGTCGTCTTGCCGGAACCCGAGGAACCGCGGATCGAGACGGATTCCCCCGCGCGGACCGTGAGGTCGACGGAGCGGAGCACGACGAGCGGGCCCGCGGGCGAGGCGAAGGCCTTGCGCAGACCCTGCGCGGCGAGGACGATGGGGGCTTCAGGCATCGCGCATGGCCTCCGAGGGTTTGCGGCCGGCGGCCCACATCGCCGGCACGAGGCCCGCGACCGTGGTCACGAGCAAGGTGAAGCCGGCGGCGACGACGAAATCCATCGCGTCGTAATGGAGCGGCACCTTCGAGAACTGGTAGACGTTGGCGACGAGGTTGCCGTCGCCGAAGAGCGCGTTGATGCCGCCGAGGATCTGCTCGCGGAAAGCCAGGATCAGCCAGGTCAGCAGGAAGCCCAGCCCCGTGCCCAGCGCGCCGATGAGGAGGCCCTGCAGGCCGAAGAGGCCGATGAGCTGCCAGCGCCGGGCGCCGAGGGCGACCAGCACGCCGACCTCGCGCGAGCGGCGGATGACCGCGGAGAAGAGCGTGCTGCCGATGGAGAACGACGCGACCAAGGTGATGATGAACATCAGGAAGAAGAGCATCGTCTTCTCGAAGCGGATGGCCTCGAGGAAGTTCTTCTTGATCTCCTGCCACGGCACGAACTGCAGGGCCGGGCGGCCGACGTTGAGGCGCGCGGCGGTCTCGTAGGCCGCGGCCGGGTCCTTGAGGCGGAGCGTGACGCCATGGACGCGGTCGCCCATCGACCAGAGCTGGTTGAAGCGCCGGAGCGGGATGAACGCCGCGCGGTCGTCGACCTCGGTGAAGCCGGTGCGCACCAGGGCGCAGACCTCGAACTCGGCCGGCAGCGGGGCCTTGCCCTTCTCGGCGCGCTCGGCCATCGCCGGGGACCAGACCTCGACCTTGTCGCCGACCTGCACGCGCAACGCGCGGGCCAAGCCGACGCCGAGGATCACGCGGCCGTCGTCCAATTCATCGAACGCCCCCGCGTAGACGTAGCGGCGGGCGGGATGGCCGGCGTCGGCCGGATCGACCCCGCGCACGAAGGCCACGCCGGAGAAATCGCCGTTGCGGGCCAGCGCCGGGCCTTCCGAGAAAGGCGTCGCGGAAAGCACGGCCGGGTCGCGACGCAACGCGGCGAGGAGCTCCTTGGGCTGTTCGACCGGCCGACGGCCGACGACCACGCAGTCGCCGAACGACTCGCGGATGCGGAGGCGATGCTCCTCGCCGAAGCCGTTCATCACCGTCTGCACCACCAGCAAGGCCGCGACGCCGAGGCCCACGCCGAGGATCGACACCGTCGCGAACGCCGGGAAGCGCCGCCCCGGAGGGAAGAGCTGCCGCAGCGCGAGATGGAGGAACCAGGGCAAAGGGAACGGCTCAGGCCTGCTTCTCGGGCGCGAGCGTCGGGAACAGGATGACGTCGCGGATGTTGGCCGCGCCCGTCAGCAGGATGACGAGGCGGTCGATGCCGATGCCAAGGCCGCCGGCGGGGGGCATGCCGTGCTCGAGCGCGAGCAGGAAGTCCTCGTCGATCTTCTGGGTCTCGGCGCCCGCCTGGAGCTCGAGCATCTTGCGCTGCACGCCGGGGTCGTTCTGCTCCGAATAGGCCGGGGCGATCTCCTGTCCGTTGATGCAGAGCTCGAAGACGTCGATGGTCGAGTCGTCGCCGACGGTGACCTTGGCCAGCGGGCAGAGCTCCTTCGGGATATGCGTGACGAAGGTGGGCTGGATGAGGCCCGGCTCGATGAGCTTGCCGAAGACCTCGTTGGTGACCTCGAAGTCCTCCCAGTCGGCGCGCGGCTCATGCAGGCCGAGGGCGAGGCAGGCGGCGATCTTCTGCTCCTTCGTGCGGGAGAACCAGGCGGGGTCGCCCGTGCGCTCGATGATGAGGTCCTTGTACTTCGCCTCGCGCCACTGGCCGCCGAGCTCGATGGCCACGCCGTCGGGGCGCGTGACGGTGGTCGTACCGAGCACCTCGGTGCAGACCTGCTGGATGAGGGAGCGGACGAGCTCCATCATGCCGCGGTAGTCCGTGTAGGCCTGGTAGGCCTCGAGCATCGTGAACTCGGGGCTGTGCTTGACCGAGATGCCTTCGTTGCGGAAGACGCGGCCGATCTCGAAGACGCGGTCCATGCCGCCGACGAGGCAGCGCTTGAGGTGGAGCTCCAGCGCGATGCGCAGGAAGAAGCT
The DNA here is from genome assembly GCA_947453335.1 of Opitutia bacterium. GTDB lineage: Bacteria > Verrucomicrobiota > Verrucomicrobiia > Opitutales > UBA953 > UBA953. Next base: position 23,924 of record CANGFP010000003.1, read on the forward strand.
GCAGTCGAGGGCGTTGGAATGCGTCTCGAACGGACGGGCGGCGGCGCCGCCGGCGACGGTGTGGAGGGCCGGGGTCTCGACCTCGGTGAACTGGCGGCTCCAGAGGAAACGGCGGATGGATTCGATGACGCGGCTGCGCACGAGCAGGCGCTTGCGCGACTCCTCGTTGACGACGAGGTCGAGGTAGCGCTGGCGGTAGATCTTCTCGGCGTCGGTGAGCCCGGCCCACTTCTCGGGCAGGGGCCGCAGCGACTTGGAGACGAGGCGGTAGGCGGCGACGCGGACGGTCACCTCGCCGGTCTTGGTGCGGAAGAGCACGCCGCGCACGCCGACGAAGTCGCCGGAGTCGACGAGCTTCTTGAAGTGGGCGTCATAGGCGTCGCCGAGGGCGTCGCGCGTGAAGTAGGCCTGGATGACGCCGCCGCGGTCGAGGATCTTGACGAAGCTGGCCTTGCCCATGACGCGCAGCGCGACGATGCGGCCGGCGATGGAGACCTCGGGGCCTTCCTCGACGCCCGTGGGCAGGAGCGCGGGGCACTGGTCGGAAACGTGCGTCTGGTCCCACTCCGCGCGGAACGGGTCCTCGCCCTGCTCCCGGAGGACGGCGAGCTTCTCCTTGCGGACCGCATGGAGGTCATGGGAGATGGCGTTGAGGTCGTGCTTTTCGGTCATGTTGGCTTCCCCAATGGGGTGTCCCCGGGAGGGCTGGCTGGCAAGGGCGAAAGGTCCGTCCGCCCCGGCTTTCCGTGTTGCGGCGGGACGGTTCCGGGGAATAACCGAGGACGCATGAAGGCGTATCTAGAGCTGCTCCGCCACGTGAAGGAAACCGGGGAAGTCCGCCGCGACCGCACGGGCGTCGGCACGCTCGGGATCTTCGGAGCCCAGCTGCGCTTCGACCTCGCCGCAGGCTTCCCCCTCGTCACGACGAAGAAGGTCCACACGCGCTCCATCATCCAGGAGCTGCTCTGGTTCCTCGCCGGCCGCACCGACAACGGTTGGCTGACCGAGCGCGGCGTGACCATCTGGAACGAGTGGGCGACGGCCGAGCAGTGCGCGCGCTTCGGCCGGACGGAGGGCGACCTCGGTCCGGTCTACGGCCACCAGTGGCGCCGTTTCGGGGCCACCAAGAAGCCCGACGGCACGTACGCCGACGACGGCGTCGACCAGATCAAGCGCCTCATCGAGCAGCTCCGGAAGAACCCGGCCAGCCGGCGGCACCTCGTGACCGGCTGGAATCCGCAGGAAGCCGACGCCGTCGCCCTCCCGCCCTGCCATACGCTCTTCCAGTTCCACGTCTCGGAGTCCGGCCGCCTCAGCTGCCAGCTGTACCAACGCAGCGCGGACCTCTTCCTCGGCGTGCCGTTCAACATCGCGAGCTACGCCCTGCTGACGCACATGCTGGCGCAGGTCACGGGCCTGAAACCGGGCCATTTCGTGCATACTTTCGGCGACGCGCACATCTATTCTAACCATCTGGAACAGGTCGAACTGCAGCTCTCGCGCGAGCCGCGCGCCCTGCCCCGCCTGGTGCTGAACCCCGAGGTGAAGGACCTGTTCGCGTTCCGTTTCGAGGACATCGCCATCGAAGGCTACGACCCTCACCCCGGCATCAAGGCGCCGGTCGCGATCTAAACCCGTGCTCTTCGGTCGCCCGCTCATCGCCATCGCCGCCGTCGCCCGCAACCGCGGCATCGGCCTCGACAACAAGCTCCCCTGGCGCATCCCGGAGGACTTCGCGTTCTTCAAGGCCACGACGATGGGGCAGGCGCTGCTGATGGGCCGCAAGACCTACGAATCGATCGGCCGGCCCCTGCCCGGCCGCACGACCATCGTGCTGAGCCGCAGCGGGTTCACGGCCCCAGGCGTGCTCGTCGCCCGCGACTGGCAGGAGGCCGCCCGATCGGCGCCCGACCTCAAGCTTTTCCTCGCCGGGGGCGCTGCCCTCTATACCGAAGCCCTTCCCTGGTGCTCGGAGCTCCTTCTCACCCACGTGGACCTCACCCCCGAGGCCGACGCCTTTTTCCCTGATTGGTCCCAGCGGTTCGATGCCGGGGAAGTCCTCCAGACGCACCCCACCTGCGTCATGAAGCGTCACCTCCCCCTCCACGGGGCTTAAAGGACTGAAATCAATCGTTTAAAGGGCGTTTTGGGAGTCCTTCTTGGGGTACCCCACTAGTCGACCCCAAAAAACGGCTAAAAACGGCTTTTAATTCGTTTTCTCCTTTCCAAGGAGCCCCCCCGTCCTACGTTCGAAACATGCCGGACGGCCTGTTTATTTTCTTCGCTGCGCTGACCCTCGGTGCGGCCTCCCTCTTGGTCCTCAGCCGCAACGCGGTGACCTCAGCCATGGGGATGATCCTCGCCCTCGTCGGGGTGGCGGCGGACTTCTTCCTGTTGGACGCCTACTTCCTCGGGGTGCTCCAGGTGCTCGTCTACGCGGGCGCCGTGATGGTGCTCTTCCTCTTCGTGATCATGCTGCTCACGGACACCGCGGAATCCTCCGAAGGCTACCCTTGGAAATCCGCCGCGGTCGGCCTCGCGGTCTTCTTCTTCCTCACCGCGGGGGTGCTCTGGCTGTTCGTGTGGTCCGGCGCCGTCCCCGCCACCGCCGCCGGCGCGACGCCGCCCGAGCTCAGCGCCAACCCCGGCGAGTTCATCACCGCCGCCAAGGGTTTCGGCCGTCTCCTCTACACCAAGTACCTGCTGCCGCTCGAGATCGCCGGCTTCCTGCTCCTCGTCGCCCTCGTCGGCGTCGTCTCCCTGAGCAAGGACCCCGTCGAGGAGAACGCCTAAGCCCGCCGCCATGGAACACACCACCCTTGCCCACCACCTGCTCGTCGCCGGCCTGCTCTTCGCGCTCGGCCTGACGGGCGTGCTCGTCCGCCGCAACCTGCTCGTCGTCTACATGTGCCTCGAGCTCATGCTGACCGCCGCCACGCTGGCTCTCGTCGCGTTTTCGCGCTTCAACCGCACGATGGACGGCGCCGTCTTCGTCTTCTTCATCATCACCGTCGCCGCGGCCGAGGTCGCCGTGGGCCTCGCCCTGATCGTCGCCCTCTACCGCCGCCGGGGCAGCATGAAGTCCGACGAACTGACCACCCTCCGCGACTAAGCTTTTCCGATGTCCCCCGACCTTTCGTCCTTGGTCCACTGGATCCTGTTCCTGCCGCTGGGAGCTGCCGCGCTCTCCGCGCTGTTCCTGCGCCGCTCCGGCGCCGTCGCCGCCTGGTTCTCCACCGCAACCGCCTTCGCCATCGCCGCGCTGTCGCTGCGCCTGCTCACGCAGTCCACCGGCGACGTCACCTGGCACGTCGAGCTCGCGAAGCTCGGCGAGATCAGCCTCGGTTTCGGCTACCTCATCGACGCCAACGCGCGCCTGATGCTCTTCGTGGTGTCGTTCGTCGCCGCCTGGATCCACCTGTTCTCCGTCGGCTACATGCAGGACGACGCGGCCCGCGGGCGCTTCTTCGCCGGCCTCTCCATCTTCATGTTCTCGATCCTCGGGATCGTGGTGGCCGACAACCTCCTGATGACCTTCATCTTCTGGGAGCTCGTCGGCTTCAGTTCCTACATGCTGATCGCGCACTACTTCGACAAGGACTTCGCCGCCGCGGCCTCGAAGAAGGCGTTCATCACGAACCGCCTCGGCGACCTCGGCTTCATCCTCGGTATCGCGCTCTGCCTGCACCTCTACGGCACGCTCGACTTCGCCGCGCTCAAGGCCCACGCCGGCCCGGCCGTCCCCGTGGCCGTCGGCGCGTTGCTCATGTGCGGCTTCCTCGGGAAATCCGCCCAGTTCCCGCTGCACGTCTGGCTGACGGACGCGATGGCCGGCCCGACGCCGGTCTCGGCGCTGATCCACGCCGCCACGATGGTCGCCGCGGGCGTCTACTTCATGGCGCGCGTGAGCTTCCTGCTCGCCCCCGAAGTCCTGCAGTGGATGGCCATCTCCGGCGCCGGCATGGCCGCGCTCGCGGGCCTCTGCGCCCTCGCCCAGACGGACATCAAGAAGTCGTTGGCCTACTCGACCCTCGCGCACCTCGGCATCATGGGCTGCGCCCTCGGCCTCGGCCACCCCGAGCTCGCCGTGCTGCACATGGCGATGCACGCGTTCTTCAAGGCGACGCTGTTCCTCGGCGCCGGCTCCGTCATCCATGGGTGCCACCACGAGCAGGACATGCTCAAGATGGGCGGCCTGCTCAAGAAGATGCCCCTCACCGCGGCGACGTTCATCGCCGCGACGCTCTCGAACTGCGCGGTGCCGTTCTTCGCGGGCTGGTACTCCAAGGACGCCATCCTCGAGGCCGCCTGGCATGGCCACCATGTCGCGGTCTTCGCGTTCCTCGCGCTCGCGGCGCTCGCGACCTGCCTCTACAGCGGCCGCATGATCCGCCTCGTCTTCCTCGGCGAAGCAAACTCGGAAGCCGCGGAACATGCGCACGAATCGCCTTGGACGATGACGCTGCCGATCTCGGTGCTCGGCCTGGTCTTCGCCGTCGGCGCCGGCTTCGCCGCCCATTACCTGATCCCCGCGTCGTCCCTGCAGGTCGTGCATGAATCGCTGGCCGAGATGCGCTTCAGCTTCACCGCCCCCTCCACGATCGTCGGCCTCCTCGCGCTGGCCCTCGGCCTCGGCGGCGCCCTCAAGTTCTACGGCACCGTCCGCGGCGCCGACGCCCTCCAGGTCGTCTCGCCTCGCGCCTACGCGCTCCTCGAACGCCGCTGGATGGACGGCCTCTACCGCTGGTGGATCGACGGCCCGCAGCGCCGCCTCGCGGAGTTCGTCGCGTTCCTCGACCTCCTGCTCATCAACGGCGTCGCCGTCCGCTGGATCGCCGGCGGCGCGACCGCCGCGCTCGGCCATCTCACGGGCCGCAGCTTCCACCGCGGCCAGACCCGGGGCTACGCGCTCTGGATCGTCGTCGGCTCCCTCCTCTTGGCCTGGTACCTCCTCGCCCGCTAACCCATGGAATCCTTCAACGCCTACCTGCTGGCTTCGGCCATCTTCGCGCCGGTCGTCGCCGGCCTGCTGCTGATCGCCGGCCGCATCCTGCCCCGGAACTGGGTCTCCGGGCTCGCCTTCGTCGGGTTCGCGCTTCCGGCCGCCGCGGTCCTCTGGTTCCTGCTGCCCGCCTCCGGCCCGCTGGACGCCCTCCTGCGCCTCCGCTTCACCGGCCCGTGGCTCTTCCAGCTCGGCCTGAACGGCCTCTCCGCGCCGCTCTTCGCGATGACCGCCGCCGTCGGCCTCGCCGCCGGCCTCAAGGCCCTCATCCAGGACGTCGAAGCCCGTTCGACCTACCTCGGCCTGATCCTGTTCATGTTCGGCGGCACCTTGGCCGTGTTCGCGACGGACAACATCCTCGGGTTCTACTTCTTCCACGAGTTCGCGCTCATCCCGACGTTCATCCTCACGCTCTTCTGGGGCGGCGAAGGCCGCCGTTCGGCCGCCATGCAGATGGCCATCTACCTGACCGTCGGGGCGATGCTCTCGCTCGCCGGCATCCTCATCGCGATGCAGGTCGCCGGCCTCGGCTGGGGCGACGCCACCTTCGCGGCGCTCTTCCAGGGACTCTTCGCCGCGGACGCGCCGCTGCCCGCCGCCACCGGGGCGCTCACGCTCTTCGGCCTCGGCACGCTCGCCTCGCTCTTCCCGTTCCACTCCTGGGCGGCCCCCGGCTATTCCGCCGCCCCCACGCCGGTCTCGATGCTCCACGCGGGCGCGCTCAAGAAGTTCGGCCTCTACGGCATCGTGATCGTCGCCGCCGCCTCGATGAAGATCGGGCAGGGCGCGCTCGGCCAGTGGTTCTTCTGGTGCGCGTTGGCCAACCTCGTCGTCGTCGGCCTCATCTGCGTCGCGCAGCGCGACCTGAAGCAGCTGCTCTCCTGGAGCTCGGTCGCCCACATGGGACCGATCTTCCTCGGCCTTTGGGTCGGCACCGCGAAGGGCCAGGCCGCCGGCATCGACGCGGCGCTCTTCCTGATGGTCGCCCACGGCCTGTCCTGCGCCGCGCTCTTCCTCCTCGCCAACGCCGTCCGCACCCGCGCCGGCACCTACCGCTTCGAGGAGCTCGGCGGCCTCGCCGCGCGCACGCCGGTGCTCGCCGCGTTCTTCGTCGCCGCCACCATGGCCTCCATCGGCCTGCCGGGCTTCGGCAACTTCTGGGGCGAGGTCGGCGTCTTCCTCTCCCTTCGCGCCGAACCGCTCTGGGTCCAGGCGCTGGTCGCCTCGACCGTCGTCATCTCCGCCATCTACGCGTTGCGCGCCGTGGCGACCGTCTTCTTCGGCCCCGAATCCAAGCAGGTCGCCGAACGCGCCGCGCATGCGCCCTTCGGCGACCTCGGCTTCACCGAACGCCTCGCGGCCGTCGTGCTGCTCGGCGCCTCGCTGACGATCGGCTTCTGCCCTTCCCTCGTCACCCGCTGCACGAACGCCGACGCCCAGGGCATCGCCCAGGCCGCCGTCCGCAGCTCCGCCCCCAAGGCCCCGGCCATCCCGGTCCAGGCCCCTAAGGCCGTCGCTCCCGCCCCTTCCGCCCGATGATCACCTCGCTCGCCAACATCGACGTCGCCTTCAAGGCGCTCGCGCCGCGCAACGCCGACTGGGCATCCGTCCTTCCCGAGATCGCCGTCGCCGGCCTCGCGCTCTTCTGCCTGCTGCAGGCGATGGCGCTGCCTAAGGCCCTCCGCTGGCTGATCCCGACGACCGCGCGCATCGGCCTCGCCTTGGTCATGGTCATGGCCCTGCAGCCGGGGACCCCCTGGAACCCCGCCGAGCCGACGACGTTCTTCGCCGGCCTCACCAAGCTGTCGGCCGAATCGGCCCAAGGCGTGCGCCTCACGTTCCTCCTGAGCGCCCTGTTGACGAGTTTCCTCGCCGGCCGCTTCTTCCGCGAACGCCCCGCGCCCATCGCCGACTACCACCATGTGCTGCTCGTCGTGACGGCGGCGTTCATGCTCCTCGCGCAGTCCAACCACTTCGTGACGCTCTTCGTCAGCCTCGAGACCGCGGCGGTCGGCCTCTATGTCCTCGTCGGCTACCTGCGCCGCAGCCAGGCTTCCCTCGAAGCCGGCGTGAAGTACCTCGTCTCGGGGGGCCTGAGCTCCGCCCTGCTGCTGATGGGCATCGTGCTGGTCTACGGCTCGCTCGGCGCGCCCGGCGTCGATTCCCTGAACTTCGACCAGATCAACGCGGCTCTCGCGGCCGGCAAGGCCTCCCCCCTGACCATGGTCGGCCTCGCCCTGATCCTCGGCGGAGCCGCCTTCAAGCTGGGCGCCTTCCCCTTCCACGCGTGGATCCCCGACGTCTACCAAGGCGCCCCCACCCCGACGACGGCCCTGCTCGGCACGGCCTCCAAGGCAGCCGGCGCGTTCACGTTGCTGCTGCTGGTGACCGGCCCCTTCGCCCCCTTGGCCGGCAAGCTCGCGCCGCTCCTGGCCATCGCGGCGATCCTCACGCTGCTCGTCGGCAACCTTGCGGCGCTCGCCACGAACGACGTGAAGCGGGTGCTCGCGCTCTCCGGCGTCTCGCACGCCGGCTTCCTCCTGGCGGCCATCGCGGGCATCGTCATCGGCCGCGTCAGCGACGGCGCCGGCATCCTCTCGATCTACCTGATCGCCTACGCGATCGGCACGTTCCTCGTCTCGCAGGCGCTCATCGAGCTCCCGACCGCCGAGGACCATGACCGCCCCCTGCTCGGTCTCCGCGGCCTGCTCCGTCGTTCGCCCATCCTCGCTTCGGCGCTGGGCTTCGGCATCGGTTCCCTCGCGGGCATCCCGCCGTCGATCGGCTTCCTCGCCAAGCTGATGATCCTCCTCTTCCTCGCCAAGCTCCACCTCTGGTGGGTCTTCGGGGCGGCGCTCCTCAGCGTCGCGGTCAGCATCCACTACTACTTCGCCATCCTGCGCGAAGCCGTGGTGCGCCCGACCGATGACCAGGAGCAGGTCGTTCCGCTCGAGGTGTCCTTCACCTCGCGCTTCCTGATCGGCGCGCTGTCCGCGGCGACGATCCTCGGCGGCCTGCTCGCGATCCGCTAGGCCCCGGGACGGCGGCCGCGCGGGTGGTGCCGGCGGTGCGCGTCGCTCAGGGCCGCGCGCTCGACCGACGTGTAGACCTGCGTGGTCGCGATGTCGGCGTGGCCGAGCATCTCCTGGATCGAGCGGAGGTCGGCGCCGCCGGCCAGGAGGTGCGTCGCGAAGGCATGGCGCAGGAGGTGCGGCTTCACCGGGACCTCGACGCCCGAGCGCGCGGCGGCCTGCTTGACGCTCAACCAGAACGTCTTGCGCGACAGCGCCTGGCCGCGGGCGCTCAGGAACAGCGCGCTGCCGGTCTTCGGGCGCGTCAGGAGCGGACGGCCGGCGGCGAGGTAGGCGCGCAACGCCGTCACCGCGGCTTCGCCGACCGGAACGATGCGGTCCTTGGAGCCTTTGCCGCGGACGCGCACCAAGGCCGACTCAAGGTCGATGGCCTGAAGTTCGACGCCGCAGAGTTCGGAGATGCGCAGACCGGACCCGTACATCAGTTCCAGCATGGCTCGGTCGCGCAGGCCTTGGGGCGTCGAGGTGTCGGGAGCGGAGACGACCCGGGCCGCCTGCTCGGCGGTCAGCGTGCCGGGGAGCCGGCGCCGGAACTTCGGGCCGCGGGCCAGCTCCGTGAAATCATCCCGGCGCGCCCCGCTCCGGACCAGATGGGCGGCGAACGTCCGCACCGCGGAAAGCCGGCGGGCCAACGAAGCGGCCGCGTGCCCGCGCCGGTCCAAGGCCTTCACCCAGGATTCCACTTCCGCCAGGCCGACGTCCGTCCAGCGCTCCTTGCCCAAGCGGGCGCAATGCGCGGCGAAGCGGGCCAGATCGTCCTCGTAGGCCGCCACCGTCAGCTTCGCCAGGCCGCGCTCGAGCGCCAGATAGGCCAGGAAGGCGTCGACCGACTCCTGGAGGTCGGGCGGCACCACCGTGGCTTTCTGTCGGCGCGGGGCTCCCATGCGTTCATCCAGTGTTGCGGAAACCGCGGGCGAGTCCATAAGGATTCGGCATGTCCAGCCAGCGTGAGCGCGCGATGAAGCCGACCGACCTCCGGGGAATCCTCCGCTACGTCCCGATGTTCCGCGACCATGTCTTCGTGATCGCGGTCGACGGCTCGATCGTCGGCCACGAGAACTTCACGAACATCGTGACCGACATCGCCGTGCTGCGCAGCCTGTCGATCAAGGTCGTCCTCGTCCACGGCATCGGCCACCAGCTCATCGCGCTCGCCGGCGAGCACAACGTCGCGCTTTCCGACGTCCAAGGCGAAGGCGTCACCGACGCGGCGACCATGTCCCTGGCCCGCGAGGCGGCCGCGCTCGTCTCGCAGACCGTCCTCGAGCACCTGACGCAGGCCGGCCTGCGCTGCGCCATCACCAACGCCGTCCGCGCCACCAACGTCGGCGTGCTCAAGGGCCGCAACCACCTCTTCACCGGCAAGATCGAGAAGGTCGACGCGGCGATCCTCAAGTCGATGCTCGCCCAGGACATCCTGCCCCTCGTGACGCCGATCGTCTGCGACCGCGAGGGCCAGTCCCTGCGCGTCAACAGCGACCACCTCGCGATGGAGCTCGCCGTCGCCATGGGCGCCTCGAAGCTCATCTACCTCACGCCCTTCCCGGGCCTGCAGGTCGACGGCGTGGTCAAGGTGAACCTCCCCGAGGACGAGCTCAAGGCCCTGCTCGCGGACAAGAAGGTCGTGCTCGACCCCCGCATCCGCAGCAAGGCCGCGCAGGCGGCCAAGGCGCTCGACGAGGACGTGCCGCGCGCGCACATCCTGGACGGCCGCGTCTTCGGCGGGCTGCTGACGGAGATCTTCGACAAGGTCGGGCTCGGCACGATGGTGCACGCCAACGACTACGACCGCATCCGTCCGGCCAAGAAGAAGGACGCCCAGGCCCTCTACAACCTCGCCAAGCACGGCGCCAAGACGGAGGCCCTCGTGCTCCGCACCCGCCAGCAGATCGAGCAGGCCATCGGCGACTTCTTCGTCTACGAGATCGACGACAGCATCATCGGCTGCGCGGCCCTCCGCGCCTACCCCGACGGCAAGGCGATGGAGCTCGGCGCCCTCTACGTGCAGCCGTTCTACCATGGCCGCGGCGTCGGCAAGAAGCTCGTCGAGTACGCCAAGCGCCGGGCCAAGGACCGCGGCGCCAAGAAGCTGATCGCGCTGACGACCCAGACGTCGGGCTTCTTCCAGTCGAGCTGCGGCTTCGCCGAGGCCGAGCTGAAGGACCTGCCGGCCGCGCGTCGCGCCGAGCTGAAGGCCAGCGGACGCAACTCGCACGTCCTGCAGTTCCCGCTCAAGAAGCTCGCCGACTCGGTCCGCTAGCCCTCGGCGCCTTCGCCGGCAGGCGCGCGCGGAGGAGCCAGGAAGAAGCCGCGCTGCTTGGCCGTGGGCTCCACGCCGACCTTCTCCATGATCAGGAGGAAGTCCTCCCACAGCGTGCGCTTCACGGTGAGGCTGCTGTTGTGCAGGATGTAGTTCGGGTGGAAGGTGGGCATGAGCGGACGGCCGGCGAACTCCCGCCAGACGCCGCGTTCCTGGGTGATGGTGCGCTTCGTGTCCGCCAAGGCCTCGAGGGCCTGGGCGCCGAGCGCGACGATCACCTTGGGCTGGATGGCGTCGATCTGCGCGCGCAGGTAAGGAAGGTTGAACGCGACCTCGCCGGCGTTGGGCGGGCGCTTGCCGTAGGCGGTCGGCGGCTCCGGCCGCCAGCCCATGAGGCTGGTGACGTAGACCTCGCCGTCGCCGAGGCCGGTGGCGGCGATGACCTTCCGGAGCAGCTCGCCCGCCGCGCCGACGAAGGCGCGCCCGGCTTCGGCTTCCTCCACGTTCGGGGCTTCGCCGATGAAGAGGATCTTCGCTTCCGCCGAACCGTAGCCGAGCACGGGCTTCTCCCGGGGCTTCAGGTGCTCCAGCGTGACCGGGCAGCGCGCGATCTGGGCGTGGACCCAAGCAAGGCGCTCGGCCTTGGAGCCGGCCGGCAACGTCAGCACCGGAGGGGCCGGCAAAGGACGGGCCGGCGGAGCCGAGACCACGACCTTCGGCTGGGTAGGCACCGCGGGGATGGCCGACGCAGGCTTGACCACGATGATGGGACGTGCGGATGCGGCCGCGCGATCGGCGGACACCGGAGACGCGGCACCCACCCGAGGGGCGGGGCTGGCGGCGACCGGCGCGACCCCGGCCATCCCCCGCAAGGCCTGGAGGGACTCGTCGGTCACGCTCACGCGACGCACTCCCGCCGCCTTTTGGCGATGGAGCTCGGCGAGCAAGGCGTCGATGGCTGCTACTGGGTCAATCACGACAAGGTGAGGGATTGCCGACCTGGAGCGAGGGTCAAATCTTTCCCGGAAACACCCTTCCCTCCCACCAAAACGAACTATTCACACTTTCAACAGCCAGAAAACGCCTTTCTCCGAAAATATCCCCTAGTTTTTATTCATAAACACCTAATGGACAAATTGATGCAAATATAGTTAATCCTTTAAAATCCGGTAAATCTCGGCTGCTCACCTGCCCATAAGCGCTGAAAAACCCATAAATACATCAGTTTTAGACCCCTAAACTCACCCAGGTGATTCAGCTGAATGTGAATAAACTTGCGGGACGGCCAGAAAAGTGCGTCCTTAAGGGTCAGGTTCGCTCCGAATATAACCAAACCAAGAGCGAGACCCCGCAAGAATCCGGTGAGTTGACGGTCGTTAAGACGGCAAATCGAAATCCGAAGGTCGGAAACGGGCAATGCGGTGCAGGTAACACACAGAAAACAAAAGATATGGAAAACAAACTGTTCGTCGGCAACCTTCCTTGGGCTGCCACCGAATCCGACATCCGCGCTCACTTCTCCCAGGCGGGCGAAGTCGTCTCCGTGGAAGTGATGATGGATAAGTTCACGGGTCGTCCTCGTGGCTTCGCCTTCGTGACCATGGGCAATGCTCAGCAGGCCCAGGATGCGATCGCCAAGACCGAGAACGTCGACTTCATGGGTCGTCCCCTGAAGGTGAACGTTGCTCGTCCTCGTGAAGAACGCCCCTCCTTCGGTGGCGACCGTCCCCGCTCCGGCGGCTTCGGCGGTGGTGACCGTCCCCGCTCCGGCGGCTTCGGCGGCGGCTCTCGCGGCGGCTTCGGCGGCGGCGAACGTCGCGGCGGCTTCGGCGGCGGCGACCGTCGTGGTGGTTTCGGCGGCGGCGATCGCGGCGGCTTCGGCGGCGGCGACCGTGGCGGCTACTAATCCCTTCGGATTCTAACCTCCTCCTTTCGGGGCGTCCATCTGGACGCCCCTTTTTTTGGCCTGGCGCCGCGGCGGACCTTACCGCTTGTGGCAACCGACGGCGGCCCCAGCATCGGCCGCACCCGATGCGCCGCGCCCTGCTCTTCTCTGCTTCGTTTTCCCTGCTGATCGCCCTTGCCTGGTGGGTCCTCACGCCGGCCCCGCGGGAACTGCGTTTCGCGCAGCCGCCAGACTTCTATGGATTCATCGACGGGCGCGCGGCCCGGGGACTGGACACCGTGCAGCCGGTGCTGACGCTGCTGACCCAGCTGGCGCCGGCGCCGCAACGCGCCCAGGCCAAGCAACAGGCGGCGAGCTTGTTCGACGCACAGGAAACCACCGTCGGCCTCGGTTTCCGTCAGCCCAATTGGGAATGGCGCGCCGGCCCGCCGACCTCGGCGGATCGCATCGTCCACGTCGTGCCGACGCTCAACCTGCAGCAGTTGGCGGCCGTGCCCCACGGCTACCTCCTGCTGCGCAGCGAGTCGCCGGCGACGCTCGCCGCCGAACCTCGCCTGCGCCGCTGGTTCGGCGTCGCGATGAGCGACACGCTCGCCCAAGCCAAGGCCCTGACCGTCGTCGTCGGCGAAGAATCCACGCCGACGCGCGCCCAGGTCGGGCTGTGCCTGGAGTTCGCCCGCCCGGACGACGCCGTCGCCGCCGTGCACCGCATCGCCACCCCGGCGGCCGGCAACGTCCTCAGCTTCCAGGTCAGCCCACAGGCGGAAACCGTCGCCCGTCGGACCGGGCTCGTGGTCATCCGCTTCGAGGTCGACGCGCTCTACCTCCGGCTCGCCGCGCAACCGCGCTGATCAGGCCTTCTCGAGGGTACCGTCGGCCTTGAGCCGGCGGTAATAGCAACCCGAGCGGGCCTTCCCGTTTTCCTTGGTGTGACAAGCGCCTTGGCCAGCCGGGCGGACCTTGTAGAGGATCGAGTTCTGCTCGCAGTTCACGCGGACTTCCAGGAGTTCGAGGAAATCGCCTGACGTCAGGCCCTTGATCCAAAGCTCGTTGCGGGAAGTGCTCCAGAAGGTGGCTTTTTTCTCCTTCAAGGCCGTCTGGAGGGCGAGTTCGTTGACATAGCCCAAGATGAGGACCTCCCCGGTCTGGGCATCCTGCGCAACCGCGGGGATGACATCGGCGGCTCCGGAGGCGATTTTCCGGAGTTTTTGGAAGTCCAGGCGGAGGGCTGAGCCTTCTTCGAGTTCTTTGTCGGACATGCCCCTATCTGGCACGGAGGCCCCCCTGCATTCAAGGCTGGAAAGAGCAGCCCCTTTTGCCTTACGGATACGGACCATGTCGCTCAATAATTCCGCCGACCTTTCCCGCGCCGCCACCGAGGCCCGTGGCCTTGCCATGGATGCCGTGGCCGCCTGCCACTCCGGCCACCTCGGCCTACCGCTCGGCGCCGCCGAGATCGGCTCCGTCCTCTACGGCAACTTCCTCCGCCACGACCCTGCCGCGCCGCAGTGGCTCAACCGCGACCGCTTCGTGCTCTCCGCGGGCCATGGCTCGATGTTCATCTACAGCTGGCTGCACCTGTCCGGCTTCGACCTGCCTCTCCAGGAAGTGAAGAACTTCCGTAAGCTGCACTCCAAGACCCCGGGCCATCCCGAGTTCGGCGAGACCGTCGGCGTCGAGGCGACCACCGGCCCTCTCGGCCAAGGCACCGGCAACATCGTCGGCATGGCCGTCGCCGCGAAGATGGCCGCAGCGCACTTCAACACCCCGGAACACAAGATCTTCGACCACATCGTCGTCGGCCTCGCCGGCGATGGCTGCCTCCAGGAAGGCATCTCGCAGGAAGCCGCGTCCTTCGCCGGCCGCTTCGGCTTGGACAACCTCATCATGCTCTACGACTCCAACGACGTCACCCTCGACGCCATGGCCTCGAAGACGCAGAACGAGGACACCGCCAAGCGCTTCGAAGCCGCCAACTGGGAAGTGTTCACGGTCAAGCAGGGCAACGAACTGGCCCCGATCGCCGCGGCCCTCGACCAGGCCCGCGCCAGCAAGAACGGCAAGCCGAAGCTGATCATCTGCAAGACCGTCATCGGCAAGGGCATCGCCGAAGTCCAAGGCACCTCCAAGGGCCACGGCGAAGCCGGCGTGAAGTTCGTCGACGCTTCCCGCAAGGCTCTCGGCCTGCCGGACGAGAAGTTCTTCGTCTCCCCCGAGACCCGCGCGTTCTTCAGCGCCCGCAAGGCCCAGCAGGCCGCCGTCCACGCCGAATGGCAGAAGACCTTCGCCGCCTGGTCCAAGGCCAACCCCGAGAAGGCCGCCCTCCTCGCCAAGGCCCAGAAGGGCGACCACGGCGACGTCCAGTCCCTCCTCGCCGCCATCCCCGAGTTCGGCAAGAACGCCCTCGCGACCCGCGTCTCCGGCGAGACCTGCATCAACGCCGTCGCCAAGGCCTCGCCGCTCGTCCTCTCGGGCTCGGCCGACCTCCACGGCTCGACGAAGAACTACATCAAGGACGTCGGCGACTTCGACATCGCCACGCCCGCCGGCCGCAACCTCTACTTCGGCATCCGTGAGCACGTCATGGGCGCCATCCTCAACGGCATCGCCTACCATGGCGTCTTCAAGGGCTCCGGCGCGACGTTCCTGACGTTCTCCGACTACCTGCGTCCGTCGATCCGCGTGGCGGCCCTCGCCAAGCTCCAGGCGTTCTACATCTTCACGCACGACTCCGTCGGCGTCGGCGAAGACGGCCCGACCCACCAGCCGGTCGAGACCGTCAGCGCGCTGCGCTGCATCCCGAACCTCGACGTGGTCCGCCCGGGCGACGCCGAGGAGACCGCCGCGGCCTTCGCCCATGCGGTCGCGCGCAAGGACGGCCCCGTGGCCCTCATCCTCTCCCGCCAGAACGTCCCTTCGCTGGACGCGATCCCGGTCGCCACGCGCCGCCAAGGCACGCTCAAGGGCGCCTACGTCCTCCGCAAGGAAACCGCCGCGCTCACGCACATCATCATCGGCACGGGCAGCGAGCTCTCCCTGGCCCTCGCCGCCGGCGAGGAGCTCGGCGCGGGCGTCCGCGTCGTCTCGATGCCTTCGATGGAAGTCTTCGCCCGCCAGCCCAAGTCCTACCAGGAGGAGGTCCTGCCCTCGTCCTGCACGAAGCGCGTCAGCATCGAAGCCGGCGTGACGATCTCCTGGGGCCGCTACGTCGGCACCGCCGGCAAGGCCATCGGCACCGACACCTTCGGCCTCTCCGCCCCGGGCGAAGTGGTCATGAAGGAACTCGGCATCACCAAGGAAGCCGTCGTGAACGCCGCCAAGGCGCTCTAAGCGGTCCTTCGTCCATCCGCACGGGCCGACCTTCGCAAGAGGGTCGGCCCGTCGTCTTTTCAGGGGACGTCCTTGAGCGACGAGAGCGGGAGCTTGAACAGATCGCCTTGCTCCGACCCCAGGAGCAGGGTCTGCGCATCCAGCCACGCGCAGCCTTCGACCTGCCAGGATAGGAGCGGCGGGGACAAGGGCGCGACCTTCGCGCGGCCTTGGAGGAAGTTCTCCCCGGTGGCCGGCAGTTCGAAGACCCACGCCATGCGGTAGGTCAGGATCGCGAGCTGCCTGCCGTCAGGCGAGACCGAGGCGTCGGTCACCATGCCCTTGGCGTCGAAACGGGCTAGTTTGGTGAGGGCAAGCTGTTCGCCGGCGACGGGGAAGTCGACGCGCCAAAGATCAGTCAGAGTGTCGCGACGATGCTTGGTGAGCAGGTAGAGTCGACCGCGGACCACGAAGGTGGCTTCGCAATCATGCGAGAGCTCAGGGTCGGGATAGACGGTCTGGTCCGGCCACGAAAAGGTGTACTTCCGGATGTCGGCGACTTCCTTGGCTCCGGCCACGGGCTCCTTGAAGACGTAAAGCTGCAGTTCCTTCCGGCGCGAAAGGTTGTTCCCGACGTCCGCGACGATGAGATTGCCTTGGCCATCGGCGGTCATCGCTTCCCAGTCGACGTTCTTGACGCCCTTAAGCGTGACGGAGCTCCAAGGGCCCTGCGGGCCGGCCACAGGCGAGCCGTCGGCGTGGAGCGGGACGATCTCCGGCTTGTTGCCAGAATCGGAAAGCGTCCAGAAGACTCCGGGATGCAGCGTGCTGGCCCAAAGCGCAGAGCATTCCGGGACCTGGTGGAGGTTGAGCTTGGCGCAGGACTTCAGTTCCACCGACGGCATCTCCGGCACTTCCCGGTGGATGACTTCGGGCTCGGCGGCGGCGAGGGCGACGGCCAAGAGGGGGAGATGCCAGGTCCAACCTAGACGCATGGCCCGATGGTGGAGTCCGGTCGGCCGAACGCAATCCGCGAGGCGCAAGTTTGCTGTCGAACCGGTCGGGGCGACAGGCCTTAATGCTCCATGGCCCGATCGGCACGCTCACTCTGGACCGCCAAGCTGCAAGGGGGCTCCCTACCCGCACCGGCCAAGGCGCCCCAGCGCAAGTCCGTCGCCGCCGCGAGCCGCCCCCGCGGCGTCCGCGCCATCATCCTGGGCATCGACCCTTCCCTTCGGGGCACCGGCCTGGCCGTGATCGACACGCGGACAGAACCACCTCGGCTTCTCGCCAGCCGCACCCTCAAGCTTGGGCCTAAGCTCGCCCCGTACGAATGCCTTGGGCGTATCGCGGACGCCGTCGAGGAACTGGCCCGCGTCCACGGAGCGACCGAGGCCTCCATCGAAGAGACGATCTTTGTCCAGAACTTCCGGACCGCCCAGGCGATGGGCGCCTCCCGGGGCGCCGCCCTCAGCGTGCTCCCACGCCTCGGCGTCAAGGTCTCGGAGTACGCACCCATGCGCATCAAGATGGCCGTCACCGGCCACGGGGCCGCCAAGAAGGAACAAGTAGGGAAGATGATCAAGTCCGTGTTCGGCCTCGCTGAGGAGCTACCCCTCGACGAATCCGACGCCGCAGCCGCGGCCCTTTGCCACGCCTATACCGGCAAGGCCTAGGCCGAATAGACCGAAGGGAACGCACGCAACAGTCGCTCGCCGAGACGCCGCGATACCAGTTGGATGCTGCCCGAAGTGCCGTGTCCACGCGCGTTCAGAAGCATCCATGCGGTGGATCCATCACGACCTGCCGCCCCATCCGTCAGCAGCGTATCGTCGATTTCGAAAAGATCCCCCAGCACGACGGAGGATCCCATCCTGAGCGCGCCGTAACGGATGATGGTCAAACGGCACTCCGACATGCGCGCATGATCAACCGTGGCGAGCGCACCGGAAAGACGCAGACAGACCCGGTCCTGGGCGGAAGCCGCGCTCAAGTCGAGCAGTTGCTCCACCTCGGTGAGCTCATTGGCCGCCTGGACCAAACCCAGACCGGCAGGCAAGGTCACATGCAGAACAGAGCTAGGCCCCAACATCCAAGCCAAGCACCGGTTGACGCGCCCCTGGTAGGCGGGGGCGAACTGACAGGACCAACGACGAGAAGGCCGGCGCCAACCACGGCGCGACCACATCCCCCTGACGTCGCGCCTCATGCGCGGCGGACGCCGTGGCGGCGACGCACTACGACCACAACCACCGACAGCAGGCCCAAACCCAACCCATAGGTAGACGGCTCCGGCACGACGGCGGTGTAGACAAGTTCCAGGGTCTTCGACGTGGTGTTGTTGTTCAGCGTGAAATTCGCGGCATTGACCGGGCCGCCCGAGGCATCCTTGAGGCTCGTCGTATCTACGACGTATAGACCGGACAAACTTGTGTTCGTACCAAGGTTCAGGCTTCCGTAGCTCATCAGCGTGAAAGTGGTGTTCTTGGTGGAATCGAAAACGACCGGGGCGCCCGACAATTGCAGCTGAAGCTTGTTGGCGGAAGTCAGACCCGAGAGATCGACCGCACCTGTGACGTTGAACTTATCGTATCCCACCCCAGCAGCCTGGGTGGCGTTAGCCATGTTCCAACGCACGCGCGATCCGCCCTGCAGCTGCATGCTGGCAACGGTCATTGCTCCGACTTGGCCGACGTTCAAGAGCCCGACCGTGCCGGCGTCGAGACTGCCGTTTGCCAGCACGGTGACGGCCCCGACCGAACCGGTACCAGCCAGAAGGGAGTTTGAGTTCACCGTGACCGGCCCCACGATGGATCCGTTGACCTGCAGCACGTTCAGGACAGCGCTCAAACCAGACACACCAGCCTGCAGGACCGTGCCGCCGGCGTAGGTGTTGGCCCCGGTCAGGACAAGTTTTCCGGACCCCGTAAGGCTCAAACCCGAGGTGCCGCTGATGACGTTCCCGATCGTCACGCTTGAGGAAGCGCCGGCGACGTTAACCGTGGTCGGAGCCGATAGCGCAAGACCTGCTCCTTGCAGCACCCAGTTGCCGGTAGCCCCTCCGGTCACACCGAAAGTCAGGCCCGAAATGGACTGCTGGGCGTTGACCGTGATCGTATCCGTCGACGCAGGGATGGCCTGGAACTCGGCCACGTTACCTCCGACCCACGGACCCAACGCCGTCCCCGCCGTGGACGTCGCCCACACGGAGGCATCCCAGGTATTGCTACCCCCCTGCAGGCCTGCCGCCGTGGACGTATCCCAATAGGAAGTCGCGGCGAAGACCGAGGACGCGGAAAGCGCCGCGGCGCAGGTGAGAAAGGACCGGAAGCATAGGTGCGGGAAGTGCATGTCAGCACCTCAAGCGCCCGGATCCGAACGTGTAAACGAGAACACATCAAAACAGGAGATGAACCCTAAACCAATCTAAGGTTAACCTCCTAGACCGCGTGCATCAAAGGTTAGACGGGGCTCCCGCTCACTCTTCACCCAGCACGAACTCGTCGTCGCGCCCGCGCGCCTGGCTCCAGCGCGCCAGGCACTCGTCGAGGGGCACGGGCCGCACGTTCTGCTTCAGGTTGTACGCGCCGGCGTCGATGCAGGCCTTGATCTGCGTCCAGACGGCGCCGTACGCGCGGCTGAAGCGGAGCGATTCGTCGCGCACGAGGCTGGAGACATGGCAGCAGCCGCCGACTTCCGTGACCATGAAGCGTCCGGCCTTCAGTTCCTCCTCGCTGGTCGCGCGCAGGTCGAAGCGGCCGAAATGCAGGCCCGGGAATCGCTTCGCGAACGTGGTGACGGCCGCGCTCAGGGCCGGCGTGTTGAGGTCGTGGCGGTGCACGCACCGGGCGCCGTGGCCGTAGCTGCCCGAGAGGTTGAGGACGACCTTCTCCCCGGCGGCGACGACGCGGTTGAGGTCGCGGTCGTGGCATTCGAGGTAGAGCTCCCCGCGCGACACGGCCACTTCGTCGAGCCAGATCAGCTCCTCCAGGGTCTGCTCGCCGTCGCCCATGACGACGACGTCCTGCTTCTGGACGACCACCAGCACGCGGCCGTCGTCCTTGCCGGGGTTGCGGCGCCAGACGACCTCGAACTCCAGCCCTTCGAGCTTCTTCTGCAGGACGAAATCCTCCTTGGCGCCGGCGACCCAGCGCTCCAGCTGCTCGTCGGTGCGGATGTAGCGCAAGCCGGCTCCGTCCTCGGCCACCTCAGGCTTGAGCACCAGGGGGAAACCGTGGCAGACGGCGAAGGCCTTGGCCTCCCGGAGGCGTTCCTCGGCCGCATCCTCGACGGACAGGGCCAAGGTCGGGCAGCACCGCGAATCGCGCTGGAAGGGACGCATGAGCAGCGACTTGGCGTCGCCGATGAAGCCTCCGACCCGACCCAGGGCGGGATTGGCGGAAGCGAAGGCGGTCAGGCGGCGGTGGCGCAGGCACAACGCGAGGATGCCGACGCGGATGGGCAGGTAGAGGATCCAGGAGGGCCAGAGCGAGGCCTGCAGGAGGTTGCGGACCTTCATCACGATCTGCCGACGGCCGCGCCAGGTGAGCGCCGGGACGACCCAGTGGGTGACGAAATGCAGGGCGCAGATGAAACCGAGGATGATCCACAAGGCCTGGCTCTTGAAGCGGGCGAGAAGCTCCATCCCGTGCGCGCCGAACTTGAACCCGAGGTACATCAGCGGCGGCGTCCAGATCAACGCGGCCAGGAGCAGCAGACCGCCGAGGCGCGCGATGTTGAGCTTCATGATGCCGGCGGTGACGAACGTCGGCACGCGGCTCGCGGGGATGAAGCGCGAACTGACGACGACGAGCAGCCCCTGCGGGGTCGAGAACCAGCCGGCCCACTGGTTCACCTTGCTCTCCTTGATGATCCACTTGAAAGGCGCGCGGGTGATCGCCTGCCGCCCGAAGAAGCGGCCGAGCGAATACAGCACGATGTCCCCGAGGAAGATGCCGACGGTGCAGGCGCCGGCGGCGGACCAGAAGTCGATGATGCCGACGGCCACCATGAGGCCGGAAGCCAGGCAGGTCGGGTCCTCCGCCACGAACGTGCAGACGGTGATGATGAGGAGGAGGATCCAGTAATGCGAACCGGCGGCGGAAGGCAGCGGCGGGTAGCCTTCCAAGGCGGCGCGCTGGGCCGCCGGCGGTTCGGCGGTGAAGGCGACGACCTGGGCCGCCACCTTGGCCGACTCGGCGAACACCGCGTCGCGGCCGCCGGGGAGCATCACGAGCTGGGCCTGCGGCACGAGCTGGGCGCTGTAGGTCGCGGCCTGCGCCGGGGTCAGCCAATCATCCTCGCCGTGGACGATGAGCATGGGCTTGCGCCAGCCGGAGAGGATCTTCTTGGAATCGGAGAGGTCCGTGTCGAAAACGGTCGCGGCGTAGTCGCGGTCCCACGGCAGGAGGTCCGCCGCGCCGAAGTTCGGCGTCAGCCGCGAGACGCCCCAGAAGAACGCGCCCTGGAAGCCGTAGACGATCTTGTTGACGAGGGGATTGCCCAGCAGCTCGAACTCCTGCGCGCCCGGCGCGGAGAGCATCGTGAGCGAAAGGACGCGGTCGGGGTGGGCGGACGCGAGCTCCAAGGCCGCCACGCCGCCCAGACCTTGGCCGACGACGTGGTACTCCTTGACGCCGTGCTGGTCGACGAGCGCGGCGACGACCTCGGCGTTCGCCTCCATCGAATGGCTCGGCACGTTGCCGGGGGAGGTCGCGAAACCCGGCAGGAAAGGCTCGATGACGGCGACCTTCCCGGTCTTGGCCAGCTCTTCGCAGAAGGCGGTGCCACGGCTGTCCCACGGCGCCCGGTGCAGGTAGACGAGCACGGGCTTGTTGCCGGCGGAGCGGTTCGAGTCGAACCCGTGCAGGTTCGCGTGCACCGGGATCTTCGCCGGCGTCGGTACGACCTTGTCCCCCTTGAAATCGAAGGCCGGCACCATGATCGGGTCGTCCTTGGAGATCCGTTCGATCGCGCTGAAGAACGGGAACAGGGCCGAGAGGACCAGGAGCCCTAGGTAGACGACGATACCCCACCACCTCCCGGGGACGCGCCCTAGGTTCTTCTTCATCTGTGTCGGGGTCGACATCGATTGCAGTCAAATACCCGCCCACGCGGGGCGCAAGGAGGGAAGGTTCACATTAATGGGGCCACTGCTCGATTTATGGCTTCCTAATGGACGGCATCCCCTCTTGGCTGACGGCTCGTGCAAGCCACCGGACAGGAACTTCCAGGCCTCAGGGTCACCGTCGACAAGGTGGTCCACCATCGCGACGCCAATTTCCCCGCCGAGACGCCCCACGCCTTCGTGTACTTCCTGACGGTCTCCAACCTCTCCCTTTCCACCGTCCGGCTCCTGGGCCGGAAATGGATCATCCGCTCCCCGGACGGATCGACCGAGGTCATCGAGGGCGACGGCATCGTCGGCCAGACCCCGCGCATCCCCCCGGGCGAGACGTTCTCCTACAACAGCTACCACCTGACCGGCCACCCGGTCACCGCCGAAGGCGCCTTCCATGGCACCACCGAGGACGGCCAGCGCATCTTCGTGCGCATCCCGGCCTTCGCGATGACCCCGCCGCCCGACCCCCTTACAGAATGAGAATCACCGACCTCAACTCCGGCCGCGAAATCGGCGCCAGCTGCATGCTCGCCGAATTCGGCGGGCTCCGCCTGGTCATCGACTGCGGGATGCACCCCAAGCACGCGGGCAAGCAGGCGCTGCCGCGGATCGACAAGATCGAGGGGTCCGTCGACGGCGTCATCCTCACGCATTGCCACCTCGACCACCTGGGCTCCCTGCCCCTCCTCGTCCGCGCCCATCCGGGCGCCCGGGTCTTCGCGTCCGCGGCGACGACGCTCTTCGCCCGGCGCCTGCTCTCCAACTCGATCCAGGTGATGAAGCGCCAGCGCGAGGAGACCGGCAACGTCGACCTGCCCCTGTACGTCGACCAGGACGTGGAGCGCGTGGAGAACGCGCTCACCGCCGTGCCGCTCGCCAACCCGCGCAAGATCGGCCGCGGCGGCGAGGAGATCCTCCTGAGCTTCCACCTCGCGGGCCACGTGGCCGGCGCCGTGGGCTGCATGATCGAACATCGCCGCCGCCGGCACTTCTTCACGGGCGACGTCCACTTCCAGGCCCAACGCACCGTCGGCGGCGCCGACTTCCCGCGCCAACCGGTCGACACGCTGGTCATGGAATGCACGCGCGGAGCGACGGCGTCCTTCCCCGGCCATTCCCGCGCCAAGGAGGAGCAGCGGCTCATCAAGGCGATCAACCGCGTCTGCGACGGCGGCGGCACCGTGCTGCTCCCGGCCTTCGCGTTCGGCCGCATGCAGGAGATCCTGATGCTGCTCGACGAAGCCGCGGCCAAGGGCGACCTCGCCGACGTGCCGATCGTGGCCTCCGGCCTCGGCATGGACCTCTGCGACTACCTGGACGCGGCCGCGAAGAAGACCAAGCAGGTGAAGTTCAACCGCCAGGTCCTGCGCGACCTCAACGTGCTGCCGCTTTCGCGCCGCTACGTGCAACCGGGCAAGAACCTGCCCGAACGCGGCATCTACCTGCTCTCGAGCGGCATGCTCGTCGAGAAGACGCCGGCCTGGCGCATCGCCGCCAACGTCCTCGACCACAAGGAGAACGCGGTCTTCTTCGTCGGCTACTGCGACCCGGAGACCCCCGGCGGCGAGCTCATCGGCATGGCCCCGGGCGGAGAATTCAAGTTCAAGGGGCTCGACCACACGGCGACGCTGCGCGCCGAGGTCGAGCGCTTTCACCTCAGCGGCCACGCCGACCGCGAGGAGCTGGTCGACTTCGCGAAGTCGCTCGCGCCGAAGGACCTCGTGCTCACGCACGGCGACCCGCCCGCCCGCGAATGGATGAAGGAGACGCTGGCGAAGGAACTGCCGGCCACGCGCATCCACGACCCCGAGCCCGGGGTGCCGCTCGACCTGTGAACCTGGCTCCTGTCTCAGTCGAAGACTGGCGGGAGTTCACCCTGACCCGCGGCCCCAGGATGGCCGCCGAGGCTTTCCTGCTCAAGCTGGCGGAGCTATCCCCCGCCGAGCAACGCGCGTCTCTGTGCGGCCTGCCCGACGCGCGCAGCCTGACGCAGCGGTTCGAGAACGCCTGGCCGCTGCGCGAGGCGGCCCTGGGCGGCGTGCCGTTCCTGACGAAGGACCTCTATTTCCGTCCGGGGCATCCGACGTTCGCGGGTTCGACGTTCCTGCCCGAGGAGATCGGGCTGCCGCGGCAGGGCTCGTCCCTGCCCGCGGCCTTCCAGCACGATGGCGGCGCGGTGGAATGCGGACGGACGCAGCTCAACGAGTTCGCCTTCGGCCTGTCCGGCGAGAACCCGCACTTCGGCGACTGCCCCCACCCGCTCGACGCCGCGCGTCTCGCCGGCGGATCCAGCTCCGGCTCGGCGTTCGCCGTCGCCCGCGGGCTCGTCCCCTTCGCGCTGGCGACCGACACGGCCGGCTCCATCCGCGTACCCGCAGGCTACTGCGGCGTCTGGGGGCTGCGGCTCTCGCCCGACGTCGCGCCCGTCGGCGACATCTTCCCGCTGTCGCCCGGCTATGACACGCAGGGTTGGCTCGCGCGCTCCGCAACCGACCTCCTCGCGGTCTCGACCGCGGTGCTCGGCGAGTCGCCGCCGGCCGGCGCCGGGCTCTGGGCCGGCGACCTCGGCCTCGGCCTCCCGCCTTCCGTCCTGGAACCGATGCGACGGAAGGCGCTCCGATGCGGCGCGCAGGAGGACCCGGCGGCGGCCGAACTGCTCCGGCTGGCCTGCGCCACCGCCGCCGACGCCTACCCGGTCCTCGGCGGAGCCGCCGCCGCGAGGGTCCATGCGCCGTGGCTCGACCGCCGGCGCGAAAGCTACGATCCCGCCGTCTGGCGACGGCTCGACGCCGGACGACGCCGCACGCCTGAGGAGCTGCGCGCGGCCGAGACGGTCCGCAGCCGCGTCAGCGAGGCGTTCCGCGCCGTGTTCGCGCGCCACCACTACGTGGTGCTGCCCGCGACGGCCGGCGCGGCCGTCGGCAAGGCGGCCTGCGACGAGGCGCATCGCCGTCAGCTGCTGGCCCTCAACGCCCCCGGCTCGCTCGCGGGCCTGCCCGCCGTGGCCGCGCCGGTGCCGCTGGACGACGGCTTCACCGCCGGGCTCCAGGTCCTGTTCCCGGACATGGCGAACTTCGGCTGGCGGTCGGTGCTCGAACGGCTGCGCTGATCAGAGACGGCGGCGGCGCATGTGCGCCGAAGGCTGCCCCAAGGCCTCGCGGTACTTGGCCACCGTGCGGCGCGCGATCTGGATGCCGCGCTTGCGGAGCTCGGCGGTGATCGCCTCGTCGGCCAACGGCGCCGCGGGGTTCTCCCGGGCGAGGATGTCCGCGATGATCTCCTGCACGCCTTCCTGCGCGACGGTGCCGCCGCCTTCGGTGGCCACGCCCGAGGTGAAGAACCAACGGAACTCGCGCAGGCCGTGCGGGGTGAGGATCCACTTGTTCGCGGCGGCCCGGCCGACCGTGGTCTCATGGACGCCCATCTCCTTCGCGACGTCTGTCATGGTGAGGGGACGGAGCTGGGCGGGGCCGTGCTCGAAGAAGCCGCCCTGGCGTTCGACGATGATGCGGGCGAGGCGCTCGACGGTGCGCTGACGCTCCTCGATCGCGCCGATGAGGAACTTGCCTTGGCGCATGCGCTCCAGGATGTACGTGCGCTCCTTCTCCCCCAAGGCCTGCCCGGCAAGCATGTCCTTGTAGGCCGCGGCGAGGCGCAGCTTGGGGATGTAGCGGTCGTCCATGGTGACCTTCCACGAGCCGTCGTCGGCCTTCTCCACGGTCGCGTCCGGCGTGACGACGCGGTTGTCGTCGCGCATGAAGCGGCGCGCGGGGGCCGTCTCGAGCTTGGCCATCTCCGTGAGGCCCTCGCGGACCTCGTCGGCCGTGAGTTCGCAAAGGCGGCCGCACTCGTCGAGACGTCGCGCCATCAAGGGTTCCCAGGCGTCCTGCACGAGGCGGGCCGCGAACGACAGGCCGCGGCCGCGCTGACGGAGCTGGGCGAGGAAGCATTCGCGCAGGTCGCGGGCCCCGATGCCGACAGGGTCGAAGCCGAGCAGCAAGGCATGGGCGGCGACGAGCGCATCGTAGCCTTGGCCGGACCGCAGGGCGATGGAGGAAAGGTCGTCGTCCAGGAACCCGCGCTCGTCGAGCGAAGCGATGAGCAGCTTCAGGGCCTCCTGCACCTGCGGGTCGTCCGTGGCCGTGCGGGCCTGCTCGGCGAGATGCTCGGACAAGGAGGACTCGCCGGTGACCGACTCCAGCATGTGCCGGCGGCGCTCCTCGTCGTCCTGGGTATAGCCCTGCGAACGGATCTCCTCGTAGTAGCTATCGTCCCAATCCTCCTTCATCCGGCGCAACGCGTCGAAGTCCTCGTCCCCGAGCGCGAGCTCGCGCGGGCCGTCCTCCTCGGACTCCTCCGCGGGCGGGGCGTCCAGGCGTTCGACGGAGGTCGGCTCGACTTCCTCCAGCAAAGGATTGGCCGCCATTTCATCGGCGATTTCACGCAACAATTCCGCGGCCGGAACCTGCAGGATGCGCAAAGATTGCCGGAGCTGGGGCGTGAGGACGAGCCCCTGCACCTGCTTCTGCGATTGGTTGACACCCTGATTGGCCATTAAGGCTCCGATGCAAAAGCATCGGACGGTATTTTGCAAAGGGGAAGCATACCCCCTATCGGCTTGCCTCAACTCCCCCAGAGACTACCCTCGCAAAGGCCCTAAACCCCCTTTCCGGCCACCACGCCCTTATGCGTCATTTTGCCCTTTTCATCGAAAACGAAGTCCGCGGCCCGCTCAGCGAATACGAGGTCCAGGACCTGATCAACGCCGGCTCGGTCAACGCCGAGACGCTCTGCGCCCCCGCCGGCTCGACCGAGTGGGAGCCTCTCTCCAACCATTTCTCGTTCGGCAGCTCGATCAAGCTCGCGAAGAAGGCCGAGAAGAGCGAAGCCGAAGCCGAGGTCGACGCCAACCGGCTCGACGTCGACGTCCGCCGCAAGCTGCTCATGTACGGGCTGGCCGACTCCGCGACGGTCGACCAGATCTCCAAGGCCCAAGCCGAGATCGTCCTTGGCGGCCATGAGGCCGACCTGCGGAAGCGCATCGGCCTGCACCGCAACGCCGGCATCGCGGCGTTCTTCGTCGGGCTCGCGCTCACCGCCTATGTCGGCGCGGCCACCGAGGTCGGCGGCAACCTCCTCGGCAAGGCGGCCGCGAAGTTCGCCAAGGACGACCCGAAGGCCCAGGACGGGGTGAAACGCTTCGATTCCGACGTGAAGCACTTCGAGGAGATCCAGGCGCAGGCCCAGGCCGCCACCTTCTTGCGCCCGGCCGGCGGCCAGGCGCTCCGCCCGATCCTGCTCAACCGCCTCCGCGTCCCCGAGACGCAGGCCTTCAAGGTCTCCGGGGCCGTCGACACCTCCCCGCTCGGCAACCTGCTGACGAAGTGGAACATCAAGGTCGACGACACGGTCAAGGTCTACGCCCTGCCTGCCGCCATGCCGGCCGACGTCCAGCAGAAGGTCGCCGAACAGGCCGCCGCGCTCGATACGGTGCTGTCCCCGATGCTGGACGAGGCGTCCTTCGAGAAGCTCCGCGCGGACGTCGTCGCGTCCTTCCCCAACGACGCCGCACCCGAGGCCGCCCGGCTCCGCTCGGAGATGGACCAGCTGAAGCTGGGCGAGCTCAAGACCGCCATCGACCGCGTCGAGTTCCGCTCCCGCGAGGCCGAGAAGTCCGGCAACGGCAAGTGGGCCGGCGAGCTCCGCGCGTTCACCGGCAAGCTGCGCGACCTGCAGAACCGCATCCGCATCAACGTCGACCCCAACGCCCGCAAGAAGGTCTGGAGCGAATTCAACGCCGGCCCCGGCGCCGAGCTCGGAGCCTGGGTGCTCGCCTCCAACGCCAAGGAGATCAAGGTCGACCAGAACGGCGCCTTCCTCGTCCCCGAGATGGGCAAGATCGAACCCGACGCCGCCCCTGCCCGCCTGCTGGTGACGACGCAGATCAACGGCGACACGGTCTACCTGGCCTGGGGCTCCAAGTTCCTCGCCTGCCGCGACCTGCGCTCCGAGGAGATCCCCAAGGACGCCTTCCTCACCCGCGAACAGTACAAGGTGCTCGACAAGCCGGTCACCGGCAACCGCCGCCACTTCGTGCGCTACCGCGTCGGCGACAAGGAGATCTTCGCCAACCGTCTCTCGCCGAAGTGGTGCTTCTTCGTGGTCGCCCGCGACAAGGACACCGACCCGCTCATCGTGATGGTGGACGCCGAGACGCACGCCAAGTTCCCCGTGGGCGGCGTGGTCCCGACCGAGGTGCTCGAGAAGTGCGAGTCGTTCCCGCGGCTCACGGAATCCCCCGCCCCCGCCCCGCTCCTCGCGGGGGAGTAGGCCGCCCGGGCCCCGCTTAGTTGCGGCGGACGTGGCAGGCCGGCTGCGAACACTCGCCGAGCTTGCTGTCGGTGAGGCGCGTGGCCTTGCCGGTCTTGGTGTCGACGATGGCGATCCAGGACTGCGAGCCCAGCGACTGCGTCGCGAGCAGGTGGCGGCCGTCGGCGCACCACGAGGCGTGCGCGAAGCTCATCGGCGAAACGGTGGGGACGGCGACGATCGCGCCGGACTGGATGTCGACGACGGCGAGGTGCAGGCCGCCCGACTGGTAGGTGAAGGCGATGAGGCCGGTCTCCACCGGGTTCCAGGCGGGCTCGGCGCTGTAGCCGTAGCCGGTCGAGAGGCGCGTGAGGCCGCCGCCGGCGGCGGAGGCTAGGTAGATGCCCGGGCGACCCGTCGGACCGCTGGTCAAGACGAGGCGGGAGCCGTCGGGCGACCAGGCCGGATCGGCGTCGACGTCGGGCGTGCTCACGACGGCGCGCGCGCCGCCGCCGTCGGCGGCGGCGACGTAGACGTCCATGTTGCCCTTGTTCGAGGACGCGAAGGCGATGCGGCCATCCGGGCCGGCGCTCGCCGCGCCGAGGGCGCCGCGGACGTTCGTGATGACGCCGCGGGGGTTGCCGATGCCGTTCGTGGAGTAGATCTCCGGGAAACCGGTCATGGCCGAGGTGATGAAGTACAGGCGCGCGCCGTCCGGGCTCCAGCGGGGCGAGTGCGTGGTGTTGCGGAGGTTCGTGATGCGCGCGGTCTTAGAGTGGACGAGGTTGGTCGTGTAGATCTCCTGGTTGCCGGTGTACTTCGAGACGAAGGCGACCTTGGTCGCGGCGAAGAGCGGCCGGAGCTTCCAGGCGCGGCCGAGGCCGACGACGGCGGCGTCCGCGACGCGCAGGGCGAGCTCGTCCTGGTCGCGGGCCTCGACGGTGGTCTGGAAGGCGAAGCTGGCGTGGTCGCAGGCGACGACGGCCGAGGTCCCGGTGCGGCCGATGGAGACGCGGACGGCGGAGTTGGCGCGGACGCTGAAGGCGCCGTGCGCGCCCAAGGCGAAGCGCACGAGGTCCCCGACGGCCTGGTCGTCGCTTACGATGGTGACGGGCATGATGCCCTGCTTCATGAGGGCGTCGATGCTGTCGTTGACGACGACGCGGTCCTGCGCGATCAGCGGCGCGAGCCCGGCGATCGCCACGGAAAGGCACGCCAACGGGAGACGGAGGAACTTCATGGTTGGGAAAAGCGATAGCAGTTTGACCTAAGGTAGGGCCGGACTTCAATCCCGCTCATGCCGCTCGACAAGGATTCCGTCCAAAAGGCCCTCGGCCAGGTCCGCTACCCGGGCTTCAGCCGGGACATCGTCTCCTTCGGCCTGCTCCGCGGCATCGAGGTCACGGCCGCGGGCAAGGTGACCGTCGGCCTGGCGGTGACGACGTCCGACCCGAAGATCCCGAAGCAGCTGTACGACGAGATCGAAGCCGTGCTGAAGGCCGCCGGAGCGGTCGACCCTGAGATCGCGATCACGGTCACGGTCCCGAAGGCCGCCCCCGGGGCCGCCGCCGAAGCGAAGCTCCCCGCCGACGCCGGCGTGGGCAAGGTGAAGCACATCGTCGCGGTGGCCAGCGGCAAAGGCGGGGTCGGCAAGTCCACCTTCGCGGTCAACCTGGCCTGCGCCCTCGCCCGCGCCTTGGCCGACCAGGGCCGACCAGGCAGGGTCGGGCTCATGGACTGCGACATCTACGGTCCTTCGGTGCCCTTGATGATCGGGCTCAACGCCCGCCCGCAGATGGAGGGCGACGTGCTGCTGCCGCTCGAGAACTTCGGGGTGAAGGTCATGTCCATGGGCCTGCTCATCGAGCCCGACGCGCCGGTGGTCTGGCGCGGGCCGATGATCATGAAGACGATCTCGCAGTTCGCGACGAACGTGCGCTGGGGCGAGCTCGACGTCCTGCTCATCGACCTGCCGCCAGGCACGGGCGACGCGCAGCTGTCGATCGCCCAAGCGATGGCGCTCAGCGGCGCGGTCATCGTGACGACCCCGCAGACGGCCGCGGTCTCGGTCGCGCTGCGCGGGGCGGCGATGTTCGGCAAGGTAGGCGTCCCGGTCCTGGGCGTGGCCGAGAACATGAGCTATTTCGAGGGCCCCGACGGACAACGGCAGCATTTGTTCGGGCAAGGCGGCGGCCTCAAGGTCGCGACGGCCCTCGACACCGAACTGCTGGGCGAAGTGCCGCTCGACCCCGCCGTCCGGCAAGGGGGTGACCACGGGATTCCGGTCGTGGTCAGCCATCCGGACAGCAACGCGGCCCGGGTCTTCAAATCGGTCGCGCTCACGGTCCTGCGCAAACTGGCGACGGCGGCGTGACGGCGGCGTCACGAGCGGCTTGCCAAAACGGGCGGTTAGGTTCTAACTTTCGGCAAGGATGAACCAGACGCCTCCGACCACCGCCCAAGACGCCGACCTGGCGGCGCGGTCGTCGCTCTACGCGGAGTTCCTCGCCGAACGGGAGGAGATCCTCCGCCACAAGTGGATCGAATCCGAGAAGGCCGGCAAGGACATCGGCTTCGAACGCGCGATGATCGACTGGAAGAGGCATCATCGGGCCCGCTGGCGCCTGGAGCGCCGCTCCGGCCAAGCCAGCGCCTGACCGGGCGCCCCGGAAAAGCAGAAGGCCGATGCGGATGCATCGGCCTTCTGGCTTTACGGGGAAAGCGAGGGCTTAACCCTTGATTTCCTTGTGCAGGGTGTGGCGACGGAGGGCCGGGTTGTACTTCTTGAGTTCAACCTTCTCCTGGGAAAGCTTCTTGTTGCGAGTGGTCATGTAACGGGAGGGGGTCTTACCTTCCTTACGGGCTTCGGTGCACTCGATGATAACGGTTTCGCGGGCCATGGTTTTGGGTGTTGTGAGGGGTCAGACTTGGGGGGTGGGCGGGGGTGGAGCAAGCCCGAAAACAAGTCGGGCGGCCGAATTGGCCGCCCGTGCTTGGGTTTGGGACCTGGAGGGTCAACTCAGCCCCACAAACGCTTCTTATGGCGGGAATCCTTGGAGCGCTTACGGCGCTTGTGCTTGTTCATCTTCAGACGACGCTTTTTCTTGAGGCTTCCCATAGTTTGGTTGGTGCCTGCATCTAGGCGAGGGGCTGGCCCGCAGTAAAGCCGAAACTACGCGGAAATTCGGGTATCGCAAAACCAGGTTCCCGGGCCCCATTGCTGGACAAGGGCTCCGCGGATGGCTTCGGCGACGGTGCCTTCGCCCGGAAACGCGAAACAGGCGCTACCGCTGCCGGTCATGCGGAAAACGATTCCAGGATTGCGCACCAAGGCGTCCAGGGCGGCCGGAAGGGCTAGGTATTTGGCGAAAACCGGGTCGGCCAGCGTATTACCTAACGAGGAAGGGTCTCGCTGCGGCTGGGCCAACCATTCCGCCAAGGCGGCTTCGACGGCGGCGGCCTCGGCGTAAGCCTTGGTCTTGGCCAAGAGGGCATAGGCTTCCGGTGTCGGCACGCCGAAGGGCGGCTTCGCCACCAGGACCCGACGCCCCTTCAAGGCGGTCGCAGCGGCGACAGGGACGCGCTCCAAGCGCTCTCCCCTCCCCCGCATGATGGCCGCCTGCCCACGCACGAAGTAAGGACAGTCGGAGCCGATCTCCGCGGCGAGTTCCTCCAGCGGATCCAGGCCCGATGGCTCGGCCATGGTACGGTCAAGGATCCGTAGCGCGGCGGCGGCGTCCGAACTGCCGCCGCCCAAACCAGCCCCGCTGGGGACCTTCTTGGTCAGATGGAAATGCCCCGGGACGACGTCGGGCCGGACCCGCGCATAGGCGGCGGCCGCCTTGAGCACGAGGTTCGATCCATCGATGGGCAACGCAGGGTCGTCGCAGGTCAGGCGCCAAGGACCTCCGGGAGTGAAATCCAGGCGGTCGGCGAGCTCGAGCGAAGCGACGAGGCTGACGAGCTCATGGAAGCCATCCGCGCGACGGCCGGTGACGGCGAGCGAGAGGTTCAGCTTGGCGGGAGCGGCTTCGGTGAACATGGGTCAGGCCCGCGGATGGGCCTTGCGGTGGATGTCGCGCAGCTTCGAGACGGTGAGGTGGGTGTAGATCTGCGTCGTCGAGAGCGACGCGTGGCCGAGCTGCTCCTGCACGAGACGGAGGTCCGCGCCGTTGGCGAGGAGGTGCGTGGCGCAGGCGTGGCGCAGCTTGTGCGGCGTGAGGTCGGCGGGCAGGCCCGCGGCGGCGAGCTTGCGCTTGAGCATGAGCTGCACGGCGCGGGGATGCAGGCGGCCGCCGCGCGGGGCGAGCAGGAGCGGTTCGCCTCGCGCGGGCTGGCCGCGCAACGCGAGGTAGGCGCGCACGGCGGCCAAGGCGGTCTCGCCGACGGGCACGACGCGCTCCTTGGAACCTTTGCCGAGCACGCGGACCAAGCCCGTGGCGAGATCCAGGTCGCCGCCGTCGAGGCCGCACAGTTCCGAGACGCGGAGGCCGCCGCCGTAAAGCAGTTCGAGGACGGCCTGATCGCGGGCTTCCGCCGCGGGGCCTTTCTCCTCAAGGGGACCGACCTCCAGCAGCGCCTCGGCCTGGGGTTCGGTCAGGAACTTCGGCAAGGCGCGCGGCAGCTTCGGCAGGACGAGGCCGGCGGCGGGCGTCGCGGCGATGCCCCCGCGCTCGCGCAGATCCGCGAGGAAGGCCCGCAGCGCGGAGACTTGGTTGTGCACCGAGCGACGTTGATGCGTGCCCTGTCGCTCGATGACGAAGTCGCGCAGGTTGCGCGCGGTCAGCTTCGACCAGGCGCCGTCCCAACCGCCGTTGGCGTCCATCCAGCGGGCGAAGCCCTTCAGCGAACGGCCGTAAGTCAGGCATGTCCGCGGCGAGAGCCGCCGGCCCGCGAGCTGCCGGCCAAGGTAGTCGGAGACTTCCTTGCTGCCGGGCCAATCGGTCGGATCCCCGTCGTCGTCAGACTGGACGGGGCGAGGCTTCACGCCTGGGGCTTCTTGCCGTGTTCGGCGCGCACCGTGATGCCGATGCCGCCGCGGACGCCGAAGGCGCCGGTGACCTCGCACCAGACGGGATCCAAGGCCGCGACGAGGTCGTCGAGGATCTTGTTCGTCAGGTGCTCATGGAACACGCCCTGCTGGCGGTAGCTCCAGAAATAGAGCTTCAGCGACTTCGATTCGACGATGCGCGGGCCGGGGACGTAGCGGATCGTGATCTTGGCGAAATCGGGCTGGCCGGTGGCCGGGCAGAGGCAGGTGAACTCCTCCGTCGAGAGCTCGACGGTGTAGTTCCGGCCCGCGTTGCGGTTCGGGAAGGTCTCCAGCGTCTGCTGGGGCTTGTTTTGGGTGTTCCCGAGGTGGGAGAGCCCGGAGAGGTCTTGAGGCTGCGTGGCCATGGCCCCAAGGGAAGCAGAGGCCGCCCCGGTGTCCAGCGGAGAAGCAGGAAAGAGCGGCGATGGCCGCCGAACCGGCTTGCCTAGGCGAGCGGGTGCGGTTGCCTCGAAAGCACCCAAGCGTGCATGGAACCTAGGCCCATCGCCATCCTCGGGGCCACCGGCTCCATCGGCACGACCACCTTGGCGGTTGCGCGGGCGCATCCGACGCTCCTGCGCGTCGCCGGACTGGCCGCCCGCTCGCGCTGGGAGGAACTCGTCGGCCCCGTGCAGGAATTCCGGGTCCGGACGATCGCCCTAGCGGATCCGGCCGCCGCCGCCGCCGCCCGCGCGTCGGGCGCGTTCCCGGGCGTCCGGATCCTCGAGGGCACTGACGGACTGACGGAAGTCGCCTGCCTGCCGGAGGTCCACACGGTGGTCTCGGCGGTCGTCGGCACGGCCGGGCTAGCCCCGACGCTCGCCGCCCTGCGCGCGCGCAAGCACGTCGCGCTCGCCAGCAAGGAACTGCTCGTGCTGGCCGGCAAGTTCGTCACGGCCGCGGCCCAGGCGGCCGGGACGCCGCTCCTGCCCGTCGACAGCGAACACAATGCGATCCACCAGCTGCTCCGCGGGAAGGAACGCGCGGAGATCGCCCGGCTCGTGCTCACGGCCTCGGGTGGGGCTTTCCGCGACACGCCGCTGGCCGAACTGGCGAACGTCACGGTCGCGCAGGCGCTGCGGCACCCGAACTGGAACATGGGCCCGAAGGTGACCATCGATTCCGCCACGATGGCCAACAAAGGGCTCGAGGTCATCGAGGCGCGCTGGCTGTTCGACCTGCCCGAGAGCCGCATCGACGTGGTCGTGCACCCGCAGAGCATCATCCATTCGCTGGTCACGCTGACGGACGGCAGCCTGCAGGCCCAGCTGTCGCCGCCCGACATGGCCTACCCGATCCAGGACTGCCTGCTGTTCCCCCGCCGCCTGCCCTGCCCCGCGCCGCGGCTCGACCTGTCGGCTCCGCTGGGGCTCGCGATGTCGCCGCCCGACCCGGCACGCTACCCTTGCCTCGGGCTCGCCCGCGCGGCCGCCGCCGCAGGGGGAACGGCTCCGGCGATCTTCAACGCCGCCAACGAGGTCGCCGTCGAGGCCTTCGTCGCCGGTCGGCTGGCCTTCCCCGGCATCGCCGAACTGGTCGCGCGGACGCTCTCCGCGGTCGCCGCGCGCGAACCGGGCTCGCTCGAGGACGTCCTCGCCGCCGACGCCGACGCGCGTTCGGCCGCTTCCAGGCTCGCCCCGGGGCTGGCCCGCTGACACACCTTATCTTTTCACTAAATGGACAATAATTTCCTCGGCGACCTCGCGACTTCCGCGCGCGGCGTCCTCCTCCTCGCCCTCTTCTTCGGTGGCTCGATCTTCGTCCACGAGCTCGGCCACTTCCTCGCCGCGCGCTGGCGCAAACTGAAGATCGAGCGTTTCTCCATCGGCTTCGGCCCGAAGGTCTTCGGCTGGACGGGCAAGGACGGCGTCGACTACCGCGTGTCCTGGATCCCGCTCGGCGGCTACGTCGCCTTACCGCAGATGGGCGATTCCGAAGCCATCGAAGGCGCGACGGAAAGCGACGCCGAGAAGCTCCCGGAGATCTCCTACGCCGACAAGATGATCGTCGCCGTCATGGGCGCGGTCTTCAACGTGATCTTCGCCTTCACGCTCGCCACCATCCTCTGGTTCACGGGCATGCCCGTCCCCGAAGGCAGCGGCAGCACCATCGTCGGCTACGTCCCGGCGCAGGTCGTCACGAGCTCGGGCCAGCTGTCCGAACTCGGCCTCGGCCAGACGGTCCCGGGTCCGGCCTTCGTCGCCGGTATCCGCTCGGGCGACGAGATCCTCGCCATCGACGGCGTCGAGGTGAAGTCCTTCACGCAGGTCACCGAGGCGGTCATGCTCGGCAACGGCAAGAACGCCCAGGGTCAGCCGGTCGCGACGTTCACGGTGAAGCGCGGCGAGGAGAAGCTCGACCTAACGGTCCTCCCGGCCCGCGTCGAGCTCAACGCCCGCAGCGGCGACAAGGTCCGCGTCGCCGGGCTCATGCCGCGCGCCGACGTCATCCTGACCGCCCCCGCGCCGGGCTCCCCGGCCGCCAAGGCCGGGCTGCGCCGCGAAGACCGCGTCGTGGCGGTCGATGGCCATCCCGTCAACAATCCGACGGAGTTCCTCGAACGCATGCGCCAGGCCGGTCCCGGCGAACGCACGCTCCAGCTCTCCCGCGTCGACGCCGAGGGTAAGGGCCAGTTGCTCACCGTGAAGGTCGACCCGAAGATCAGCCCGACGACCAACCCCGTGGGCCTCGTGAGCTACGGCGAAGGCGACCAGCGCCACTCCGTCGTCCTCGTGCCGGTGACGCGCGAGCTGACCACCAACGACCCGCAGGCGCCCCGCGACCAGCTGATGGTCTTCGGGGTGTCCCCTGAGGACCCCGCCCTCGCCGACCAGCTGCGCGTCGGCACCATCCTCGACAAGGTCGACGGCAAGGACCTGACGGCCCTGCGTTCGCTCGACGACCTCGAGAAGGCCGCCGGCCCGGGCCGCCGCACGCTGACCTTCTACTGGAAGCGGCCCAACGGCGACGCCGGCAACTTCTCGCTCGAGAACGCCGAGGTGAAGCGCGGCAAGCCGGTCGAGCGCGCCCTGATCGGCGTGTCCTTCCTGGCCAAGCCCGAGATCGCCCACCACAACCCCGTCGAGACGTGCGCGCACATCGTGAAGCAGACGTTCACGACGCTCGGCCGGCTCTTCGACCGCGGCTCCGACATCAAGGTCAACCAGCTGGCTTCGGTCATCTCCATCGGCAAGACGTACTACAACATCTCCGAGGACCTGCGCCGGGTGCTCTGGTTCACCGTCCTGATCAACCTGAACCTGGCCATCCTCAACCTGATGCCGATCCCGGTCCTCGACGGCGGCCACATGCTCATCGCGACCATCGCGCGGCTCTCCAAGAAGGGGCTCAACGCCAAGGCGGTCACGATCGTGCAGTTCGCCTGCATGGGCCTGATCCTGTCGCTGATGGGCTACATCATCCTCAACGACGTCCGCCGTTGCTCCGGCGACAGCGAGCGCCAGCTGAAGCAGCAGATCCTCGACCGTCACGTCAACCGGTCCGTGGACTACGCCGAGAAGCGCTGAACGCGGGAAATGTTCCCCCGCCCGCGGCTAAATTTCCGCAGGCGCTAGGCTGGGCTTGATGCACTAGGGGCTTTCTCTAACGTGCGGTCATGCCCTCCCCCGAAGACTTCGCCTCCTCCCGCCGCTCGTTCCTCGGCGCCGCCGCCGCGGCCGCCGCCTTCGCCGGCCTCGCCCTCCCGGGCTCCTTGGCCGCCCAGGAGGCCCCGAAGAACGGCTCGAAGAAGAACAACAAGAAGAAGGCCTACATCTACGCCTTCCATGTCGGCAAGATCGAGGCGTGGTCCATCAGCGACGGCTGGGGCACCTTCAACAAGGGCGTGACGGGCAAGATGTGGCCGCCCGCCCAGCGTCCGGCGATGCAGCAGGCGCTCAAGGACCTCGGCGAGCGTCCGGACGACATGACCCTCTACATCAACGTGCTGGTGCTCCGCCTCGGCAAGGAGGTCGTGCTCGTCGACGCGGGCTTCGGCGCCGCCAACAAGAACGCCAACTGGGGCTGGCTGGCCGACGCGCTCGACACCATCGGCATCAAGCCCGAGGACGTGACGCACGGCCTGCTCAGCCACTCCCACTCCGACCACATCGGGGGCTTCTTCCAGGGCAACAAGATCCTCTTCCCCAACGCGGCCGTCCACGTGCTGCAGTCAGAGGTCGACTTCTGGCGCGCCGCCAAGCCCGACTTCTCCGAGTCCCACCGCACCGACGACATCCCGGGGCTGATCAAGATGGTCCGCAACGGCTTCGACACGCTGCAGCCGAACCTGGTCGTCCACAAGGACGGCGACCAGATCCTCAACGGCGCCATCACGATCATCGCCGCGCCGGGCCACACGGCCGGCCATGCGATCTACCGCATCAAGGACGGCCAGGATTCCCTGCTCCACCTGTCCGATCTGGCCCACAACCATGTGCTGATGCTCCACGATCCTTCGTGGTTCATCGACTTCGACCACCACCCCGACCAGGCCATCGCCACGCGCCGCAAGGTGTTTGCCGAGATCGGCGCGACCCGCGAGCGCGCCTACGGCTTCCACCTTCCGTGGCCGGGCCTCGGCGTGATCGTGCCGAAGGGCAAGGACAGCTACTTCTGGTCCGCCGAGAGCTGGCGCTGGGACGTCTGAGGTGCGTTGACGAGCCGAAGGAAAGGGGTTGAGATGACCCCATGTCCTCGGAGTACTGCCCGTCCCGCCACCGCACGGTGCGCCGCCTGACCCGCGTGGTGCAGGTGGGCGGCGTGGGCGTGGGCGGGACGAACCCGCTGCGGCTGCAGTCGATGACGACGTCCGACACCGAGGACGTGCGCGCGACGGTGGGCCAGTGCATCCGCCTGGCCGAAGCGGGCTGCGAGATCATCCGCATCACGGCCCCGAACAAGGCGGCCGCGCAGGCGCTCAAGGAGATCCACCGCGGGTTCCGGGCGGCGGGTTTCGCCCAACCGCTCGTCGCCGACATCCACTTCCTGCCGGCGGCGGCGATGGAGGCGGTCGAGCACGTCGAGAAGGTGCGCGTGAACCCCGGCAACTACGCCGACAAGAAGAAGTTCGCGGTGCTGGAATACACCGACGCGGCCTACGCGGAGGAGCTGGAACGGCTGCACGAGGCTTTCACGCCGCTGGTGCTGCGGGCCAAGGCGCTCGGTCGCTCGCTCCGCATCGGCACCAACCATGGGTCGCTGTCCGACCGCATCATGAACCGCTTCGGCGACTCCCCCCACGGGATGGTGGAGTCGGCCTTGGAGTTCATCCGGATCGCGGAGTCGCACGGGTTCAAGGACATGATCCTGTCGATGAAGTCCTCCAATCCCAAGGTGATGGTGGAGGCCTACCGGCTCGCGGCCGCCCGCATGTCGACGCTGGGCATGGACTACCCGCTCCACCTCGGGGTGACCGAGGCGGGCGAAGGCGAGGACGCCCGCATCAAGTCCGCCATCGGCATCGGCGCGCTGCTGGCCGACGGCCTGGGCGACACGCTCCGGGTCTCCCTCACCGAGGACCCTTGGCACGAGATCCCGGTCTGCCGCGAGCTCGCCGCGCGCGCGACCGACCTCGCCGCGCTCGGGGCCGCATCCGACGTCCGCCTACAGGCCGACCCGGCGGATCCTTTCTCTTTCGCGCGCCGCGCGACGGATGCGCTGGCACTGTCGCCGAAATGCCCCGCGGGCTCCGCCGAGGTCCCGCGCGTCGTCGTGCGCAGCCGCGCCGGCCTCGCCGACTGGCAGGCTGTCGCCAAGGAGCTGCTCGACGCCCACGCGGCGCAGCGCGAGGTGCGCGCCGAAGGCTTGCTGGTGCGGCTCGACGACCCCGCCCACGCCGTCGGCCTGCGCTCGCTGCGCAAGGCGCTCGGTCCGACCGTGCCGGCGCTCTTCGTCGAGACGAGCCTGTCGACCGCTGATTTCCCGTTCGCCGGCGAGGGCTGCCGCCTGGTCGTGGTCCAGGGTTTCTCCGCCGCGGACGGCGCCGCGGTGCGCGCTTGGGGTTCGGCGGTCACGCAGCACGACGCCATCCTCGCGGCCGACGTGGACGGTCCGACGCTGACGGCCCTGTCCCCGGATTTCGCGACGATCCCAGCCGGACGGCTCATCCTCACGTCCTCCCAACCGCAGAACGGGCTGCACGCGACCGGGACCTACCGCGAACTGGCGCGCGCGTCGGCGGCCGTCGGCCTGCGCGCGCCGCTCTGGATCCGCGCCACGGCGGCCAACGCAGTGCGGCTCGATCCGGGCTTCCAGTCACGGCTGCTCGAGGCGTCCATCTTCGCCGGCGGCTTGCTCGTCGACGGGTACGGCGATTTCCTGTCCTGCGAGACCCCGACCACGGCGGCGAAATCGCTGACCTTGGCGTACGACATCCTCCAGGGGGCGCGCATGCGCCAGACGAAGACCGAATACGTGGCCTGCCCCAGCTGCGGTCGCACGCTCTTCGACATCCAATCGACGACGCTGAAGATCAAGGAGCGCACGGGGCACCTGAAGTCAGTCACGATCGCGGTCATGGGCTGCATCGTGAACGGCCCGGGCGAGATGGCCGACGCGGACTTCGGCTACGTCGGGGGCGCGCCGGGCAAGATCAACCTCTACGTCGGCAAGACCCCGGTGAAGTTCAACATCCCCCAGGAAGAAGCCGTCGAACGCCTCGTCGACCTCATCAAGGAGAAGGGGAAGTGGACGGAAGCCTGACCAGGTAAGGTCGGGGCGGCGTCACGACCTCATTTCGCTTCTTTCGTGAACAGTTCGATCAGGGGCTTGGGGTCCGGCAAGCCGTGGGGATGGTGGTCGCCGCCTTCCTTGGGGAATACTTTGGTCCGTCCACCGTTCTTCTCCCAGAACTCGACCACAGGCTTGGCGTTGTCGACGAAGGGCACGACGGTGTCGGCGGTGCCGTGCACGGACACGAGGAGGACGCCGGCCTTGATGGCGGGGCCGAAACCGTCGGTCGGATGCAGCGACTGAGCGAGGGCTTCCTCGTCGGAGGCGAACTTGAACTCGGTCTTGTAGAGCTTCCAGTCGTTGGCGCTACCCTTGCCCTTCGCGGTCAGCTGGAAACCGCCGGGCCAGGAACGGATGTCGCACACGCCGTTGTCGAGGCAGAGGATGCTGACGCGGTCGGGATGCAGGCGCGTCCAGGCGTTCACGTAGAGCCCGCCGCGCGAGATGCCGATCAGGGCCGGCT
Organism: Opitutia bacterium; assembly: GCA_947453335.1. Taxonomy (GTDB): domain Bacteria; phylum Verrucomicrobiota; class Verrucomicrobiia; order Opitutales; family UBA953; genus UBA953. The sequence goes on from CANGFP010000003.1 coordinate 64,150, forward strand.
TGGCGGAGAGGCCGCGCTTGTCGTGGAGCTCGGCGTAGAGCTTCTCCCAAGTCTCCATGGAACGCGCGGAGCCGAACTGGTTCGACACGGCGACGTACGCGACGTGCCAGCCTTGCGCGACGAGGCCGTCCTCGAAGGTCTTCAGATGCCCCGCGAACTCGCCGACCCAGAGCCACGGCTTGCCCGGCGCGGCCTGGTCGGGGACCTTCAGGGTGACGGCCTTGCCGTCGATCGTGAACTTCTCGACCGGGGCGGCCGAAGCGATGACACAGCAGGCCATCCCGAGCAGAGCGAGGAAGATGCGGGGCATGACGGCATGTTTAGGTGTAAATGCGCCAAGGTGCAAACGTGCAAATATGGTAAAAGGCCGGGCCCGGACTGCGCAAAGCGGCACCACGACCACTTGTCCCCATGTCACATAGCCACCATGTCCGACCTGCAATCTGTACTCCGTACTCAACACTCTCATCCAGCTTTGCGCTTTTGCGCAGGCCGCAGGCCGATTTCCACTTTTGCACCAGAGCCCTCGCCTCTCTTCCCCTTGCCTACCGCCCCTATTCCCCCCTATTCCTCCCCCCTATCCATTATGTCCACCACACTCCTTGTTATCCGCGACGGCTGGGGCGAAAACCACAACGCCAAGCACGATAAGTTCAACGCCATCAAGGTCGCCAATATCCCGGTGTCCCGCGGCCTGACCGCGAAGTGGCCCCGCACCGAGATCATGGCCCACGGACTCGATGTCGGCCTGCCGGTCGGGATCATGGGCAACTCCGAGGTCGGCCACCAAAACATCGGCGCCGGCCGCATCGTCGACCAGGAGATCGTCCGCATCGACAAGGGTCTCACCGACCCCGCCGCCATGCGCCAGATCAAGGCCTTCCGCGGGCTCGTCGAGAACGTCAAGGCCACCGGCGGCGCCGTCCACCTCATGGGGCTCTGCTCCGAGGCCGGTGTCCACTCCACCCTGCCCCACCTCTACGCGCTCCTCCGCCTGCTGAAGGAAGAAGGCCTGACCAAGGTCTTCGTGCATGCGTTCATGGACGGCCGCGACAGCCCGCCCACCTCCGGCCTCGGCTACCTCCAGCAGCTCGAAGCCGAACTGGTCAAGATCGGCGTGGGCAAGGTCGCCAGCGTCGCGGGCCGCTTCTGGGCCATGGACCGCGACAACCGCTGGGAACGCGTGCGGACGGCCTACGACGCCCTCACCGGCGCCCCGGCCCCCGAAGCGGCCTCCGCCACTGCGGCGGTGCAGGCCTACTACGACAAGCCGACCGACGCCAACACCGTGGGCGACGAGTTCGTCCCGGCCACGCGCATCAAGGGCACGGCGTTCATCCAGGATGGCGACTCGGTGCTGTTCTTCAACTTCCGCGGCGACCGTCCGCGCGAGATCACCCGCGCGTTCATCGACCCGGCCTTCAAGGGCTGGGAACGCCCGAAGATGCTCAAGCTCTTCTACGCGACGCTCACTAACTACGAGAAGGGCCTCTGCCCGAACGTGGTCTTCGACAAGCCGGCCAAGATGGTGAACATCCTCGGCGAATGGGTCTCCAAGCAGGGGATCAAGCAGTACCGCACGGCGGAGACCGAGAAGTTCCCGCACGTGACGTTCTTCTTCAACGACTACCGTGAAGAGGCGTTCGCCGGCGAGGAGCGCGGCATGGCCCAGAGCCCGAAGGAGGTCTCGACCTACAACCAGAAGCCCGAGATGTCCGCCGCCCACGTCACCGAGCTCGCCAAGGCAGCCATCCTGTCCGGCCAGTACGGCCTCGTGGTCGTCAACTACGCCAACCCGGACATGGTCGGCCACACGGGCGACCTCGCCGCGGTCTGCAAGGCCTGCGAAGCGGTCGACGCCGGCCTCGGCACGCTGCTCGCCGCCATCGACCAGGTGGGCGGCAAGGCCCTCGTCACGGCCGACCACGGCAACGCCGACCAGATGTGGGAACCGGAAGAGAACTGCGCCCACACACGCCATACGCTCAGCCCCGTCGAGGTCGTCCTCTACGGCAAAGGCTGCGAAAAGCTGAAGACGCGCCCCACCGGCCGCCTCGCCGACATCGCGCCGACCGTCCTGCAGCTCATGGGTCTCCCCAAGCCGGCCGAGATGACGGGCGAGTCGCTGATCGCTGGCTAAGCCACATCCGCATTCCCATCGCTGAAAGGCCGGCACCCAGTGCCGGCCTTTTCTTTGGTAGGGTCGGGACGGCGTCACGACCTACTCGGGTTGCGAATTGAGGGTTTAGGGTTGAGGGTTGAGGGAGTGCTGCGGCATGTGGCCGCACAACAGCTAGTCACCTGCTCAACCAACCCCCAACCCAAGGGCGTGACGCCGTCCCGCCCCTACCCTCGATTCATCCCTCGACTCATCCCTCGGCGCCGTCCCCAACCCGCACCCCTCAACCCGCAACCCGCATCGGCCTCTGCACTCTCTCAGCAATCGTTACTCGGTAATCTCGTCCTCGCCTCAGTTCGCCATTCCCGTCGCGAAGGTGATGCCGAGGGAATCGGCGACGGCGCGGAGGATCTCGATCTCGGCCGGTTCCGCACGGTCGTCGTGCAGCATGGCCACGCCGCACGCCCGCACGAACCGGCGGCGTTCCATGACGCTTTGGCAGGCGATCACGGCCAGGGCGTCGTCGACTTTCTGGAGGTCGACTTCCTCGGCCGGCAGGATGACGGTCGTGAGGTCCGGACGCCCGAGCTCCGCCACGCCGAGGGCGAAGGCTTCGCGTTGTTCGTCCGCGGATTCGCTCGAAGTGCGGACCACGGCGGAAAGGACCAAGGCGTAGCTGGCCGAGAGGCCGAGCAAGGGGGGCGGACCGGAGCGCGCGACGTCGTCGAGGTAGCGCCGCATCGAGGCCTGCACGAGGAGCACGATGAGTCCGTCCTCCGCGTCGTAACCGACCTTCTGGATCGCGAGGCGGAAGAGCGCCAGCTGGGCCGCGGAAAGCTGGCGAAGCCCGGGGATGGCGAGGTCGAGCAGCGGCACCCGGGAGCCGGCCGGCAAGGCGCGCAGCGCGGGCTCGAGTCGAAGGACTTCCGCCACGACTTCACCGCCGGCGAGGCATTTGGCCGTGGCGAGCTGTTCGGCACGCAGGCGCGGGTCGGCCCGCAGGGTAAGGCCGATCGCGAGGGCCATCGCGCCGATCGGATCCGCGGCCGCGGCGCGGAGCTCCGACGGCAAGGTTCCGCGGAAGCCGACGGAGGACTGGATCTCGAGGTTGGTCGGGACGCGGCGCAGGGGTGCCCGAGGGAGCGGTGGCGGGGTCGCGGCGCCCGCGCGGCCGGCCAACCCGGCGACGGGGCCATCGACCGGGTCGACGTAAGCGATGTCCGGGATGATACCGTCGAACGACGGCTGGATGCGGCGGATGCGCTCGGCGATCGGCGGGTGCGAGGAGAAGAGGAACTCCATGACCCCTCCGGTCGAGGAGAAGTAGAGGTGCTGGGATTCGAGTTCCGCCGGAGCGGCCCGGCGTTCGCCGTTGGCGTATCCGGCTATCTTCTTTAGGGCACCGGCCAAGCCGTCGGGGTTGCGCGTGAACTGCACCGCGGAGGCGTCCGCGAGGTATTCGCGCTGCCGCGAGACGGAGGCTTGGATGATACGCGCGAAGAAGACACCGCCGAGGCCGAGGAGGAACACGACGAGGCCGACCAAGGCCAAGGGGATCGTGACCTTGGCGCTGTCCTTGTCGTCGCTGGCTTCGCCCAGCAGGCGCATCATGACGTAGCCGAGCTGGGCGAGCGCGGTGAGGCCGGCGACGGTCCCGATGATGCGCAGGTTGAGCTTCATGTCGCCGTTGCCGATGTGGCTGAACTCGTGGCCGATGACGCCCTGGAGCTCGTCGCGGGTGAGATGATCCAAGGCCCCGCGGGTCACGGCGATCGCGGCGTCCTGCGGGTCGTTGCCGGCGGCGAAGGCGTTGATGGTGGCGTCGCCGGGGACGACGTAACAGGCGGGAATGGGCAGGCCCGAGGCGAGGGCCATCTCCTCGACGATGTTCAGGAAACGGCGCTCGGCGAGGTCCTGCGTCTGCGGCGAGACGGGCCGCCCACCGAGGGTCTGGGCGACGTACGCCCCGCCCTTGGCGAGTTCGCTGATGCGCAACCAGCTGCCGCCCAGGATCACGACCAGCGCCGTGCCGGTGGTGGCAAAGAAGAGCTTGGGCTGGAAGAGCTCGTAGTGGCCGTGGTGCAGGAACCTGCCGACGGCGTAGACGGCGAGGCCGTAGAGGCCGCCCGCCAGCACCAGGATGGCCAGCACCAGGAGCACGACGAGCTTCGTCGTGCGTCCTCGGGCCTCGTCCTGGGCCCGGAAGAAATTCATGGTGGCCGCCATCGGGCGACAGGGACGGGTTTAGCCTTGGACGACGGACTCGCCGGCGGCCGGCTCAGCGAAGAGGCGCTGGTAGGCGGCGGTGACCGCCAAAGAGAGGATCGGCGCCGTGGCCAAGATGCCGATGAAGCAGGCGATGATACCCAATCCGGAGACGAAGTTGGCGACGAAGTAGAGCAGGAAGGCCCAGCCCCAGTGGGCGGTGACGGCCTGACGGCCGATCTCGAGGCATTCCCAGAAGGAGCCGCGACGGTCGGCCAGCAGGTGGAACGAAAGCAACCAAGCGTACGCGAGGTAGAAGCCGGGCAGGAAACAGAACACCAGGCCGATCACGATGAAGACGAGCATGACGATCATCATCAGCCAGGAAGACCCGAAGGAGTCGAAGCCGCTCATCAGGTCGTCAAAGCCCGCCTTTTCCCCGCGGAGCACCTTGGCGTGGAAACGAGCCCGACCGACGTACAACGGCGGGATGGTGATGAGGAAGCAGCAGAGCAGACCGAAGACGAGGTTCATCAGCACGACGTTCCAGAAGTCGCGCTTGAGCGCGCCGAACGCTTGGGTCAGGCAGACGCCGAGGTCGAACGGGGCTACGGCGTTCTTGGCGCGCTGGACGCGGCCGAGCTGCTCGGGATTGAGGGTGGCGAAGAGTCCCATGGTGCGAATTGGTCGAGGTGCGGCGTAGGCTTAGAACTTCACCGTCGGAGCGGCCTTCTCGGCTTCGTTCTCGATCTTGAAGAACTCGGCCGGGAGGAAGCCGAAGGAGTTCGCGACGAAGACGTTCGGGAAGACCTCGCGCGAGGTGTTGTAGTCGAGGACGGCGTCGTTGTAGGCCTGGCGGGAGAACGCGATGCGGTTCTCGGTCGAGGCAAGCTCCTCCATGAGCGAACGCATGGTGGCGTCGGCTTTGAGCTGCGGGTAGTTCTCGGAGACGACCATGAGGCGGCCCAGGGCGCCGCTGAGGCCTGACTCGGCCTGGGCGAGCTCGCGCATGGCGGCGGGGTCCGCGGGGTTTCCGGCGAAGCGGACGTTCGCCTGCGTGGCCTTGGCGCGGGCTTCGATGACCGCGGTGAGCGTGCCGCTCTCGTGGGCCATGTAGCCCTTGGCGGTCTCGACGAGGTTCGGGATGAGGTCGTGGCGGCGCTTCAGCTGGACGTCCACCTGCGCGAAGGCGTTCTTGAAGCGGTTCCGCAGACCGACGAGCGTGTTGTAGATGCCGACGAGGAAGAGGCCGGCGACGACGAGGATCGCGACGAGGACGAGGAGGGCGATGAGGATACCGGGTAGCATGATGGGGTCAGCCTACCCCCTCCCCCACCCGCCGCAAGTCCGACCGACCCGGCCTGTATTATAAATACACCAAGGGGTTTCCAAAAGCGGCCCGGCCGGCCGGTTTCAGGCGAGTTCCGCGAGCTTCCGGCAGGCTTCGTCGATCAGGAAAGCCGGGGTCGAGGCCCCGGCGGTCACGCCGACGGTCGCGTAACGGCCCAGGGCCGCGAGGTCCAGTTCGGCCGCGGTCTCGACGTGGAAACAGGGCAGGCCTTGGATCTCGACGAGCTTGGCAAGCTTGACGGTGTTCGCCGAGTGGCGGCCGCCGATGACGACGATGGCTTGGCAGCCTTGGCGCTTGAGCTCCAGGATGTCGGCCTGGCGGTCCTTGGTGGCGCCGCAGATGGTGTCGAAGACGAGCGTGCCGGGGAAACGTCCCTTGAGGCGCGCGGCCAGGCGTTCGAACTCGTCCGTGAACATGGTCGACTGCGAGACCATACAGACTTTATCGCCAAGTTCGGGCAAGGCATCGATGTCCGCTTCGCCGGAGATGACGTGCCCCTGCCCTTCGGCATAGCCGAGGAGGCCGATGACTTCCGGGTGCTTGGGGTCGCCGAAGATGACGGTGCGGAAGCCTTTCTTGGCGTGCAGGCGGACCTTGCCCGCGATGATGCCGACGTCAGGACAGGTGGCGTCCCGGAATTCCATGCCGAGCGACTTCAGGTAATCGCGGCGCTCGGGCGAGATGCCGTGAGCGCGCACGACCATGACGGCGTTGGCGTCGGTGGCGCGGCTGACGGCGAGCTTGGCTTCGCTGGTGTAGTCGCCGACTTCGCGGATGCCTTCGCCGGTCAGGACCTCCATCATCTGGCGGTTGTGGATCAGCGGACCATCCGTATACACGGGATGGCGGCCCTTCTGCGCGTACTCGCGCGCGATGTCGATGGCGCGCTCGACGCCCCAGCAGAAGCCGGCGGATTTGGCTCGGATGACCTTCACGCTCCCCACGCTGGGCGGAAGCCGGGACGGTTCAAGCAAAGTCGGGCGGCCGGCCTACTTGGCCGGGACGCCCCAGACCTCGGCTTCGACGTAGTCGTTCGAGGGGCCGGCGGAATTGCCCTTGGAGTGGAAGCGGACGTAACGGCCTTTGACGGCGGCGACGGGGATCACGCGGCCTTCGTTCGACTCGTAGTAGCAGTAGTCCTTGCCCTTGCCGAGGCCGAGCTCGTTCGCGGAGTCGTTGTTGTAGACGGTGGTGACGTCCTTCTTGAACTCGGGGTCGTCCGAGATCTGGACGACGACGTCGAAGTACACGCGGCGTTCGCGGTGGAAGTGCCAGAGGGCGATGGCGTGGATCGTGGAGGCGGAGGGGAGCTCGATCTGGACCCAGTGGTGGCCGCGGGGGAGTTCGACTTCGAAGCCTTCTTCGCCGCCCTTGTCGCCGTCGGTGACGTACGAGAAGTCGCCGGCGGCGGCTTCCTTGGCGCTCGAGGTGACGGGCGCGCCTTTCGCGAGGTTCACGGCTTCGGCGGGGACCTTCGGCAGCACGCGCGGGGTCTTCGAGACGGGCTCGAGGTTGTCGATCTTCATCGGCTTCGGGGTGCCGAGGGCGACCGACTTAGGGAGGACGAGCGGGAGGGTCTTCTCCTCAGCGGCCAGGGCGAGCGGGAGGGCCAGGAGGCCAAGGGCGAGGGACTTGAGGGTCATGGGAGTGAGACAGGGGATGGATGGGCAGGTTTCAAGCCCGCGGGGCATCTAGGGTCTTTACCCTGCGGTGCTTGAGCGGGAAGCGCAGCGTCACGGTGGTGCCGACGTTCGGGGTGCTCTGGATGTCCACGGTGCCGCCGTGCGCGCGCAGGATGCGCAGGAGGATGAGCATGCCGAGGCCGCCGCCGGAGGCCTTCGTGGTGTAGTAGGCGTCGAAGACGCGCGTGAGCTTGTCGGCGGGGATGCCGACGCCGGTGTCCTTCACGGAAAGTTCGACCCACTCGTCGTCGGCCTCGAGGTGCACGAAGATGTCGCCGCCGCGGTCCATGGCCTCGAGCGCGTTCTTCATGACGTTGAAGAGGGCCTGCTTGACCTGGTTGCGGTCCGCCATCACGGGCGGGATCTCGTTCGCGACGTCCACGGTGACGCGGATGCCGAGCTGGCCGCACTGGTCCTTGAGGAGGTTCATGGCCTCGGCGACGACGGCCACGAGGTCGGTGTCCGCGAGGTCCGGCGGCGCGTGGCGCACGGCGCCGAGGAAGTCCCGCACGATGCCGTCGAGGCGCGAGATCTCGGATCGGCAGACCTGCGCGGCCTGGCGCACCTTCTCGGCGCCAGGGGTGTCACCGAGCTTCTCGGCTTCGCGCTGGAGGAGCTGGAGGTGGATGCCGATCGCGTTCAGGGGGTTGCCGACCTCGTGCGCGATGCCGGCCGCGAGCGAGACGATCGAATCGATGCGCTCGCTTTCGACCCGGTCCTCGGTCTGGACGCGCTCGGTGGTGATGTCGCTGAGGACGGCGACGCGGCGCGCGCGCTCGGCATCCTGCGACCCGCCGACGCGGGCCAGGTGGAGGCGCAGGACCCGCGGCTCGGGATAGCGGACCTCGACCTCGCGGGTCAGGGCCTCGACGGCGACGGGCATGTCCAAGGCCTTGGCGATGTCCGGCGCGACGCGGCGCAGCTCGGAACCGGCGACGGCTTCCTCGCTGACGCCCAGGAGGCGCACGGCGGCGAGGTTCGCGTACTCGATCGAGCTGTCGTGGGAGAGGACGATGACGCCTTCGCGGAGCGTGTCCAAGACGGTCTCCATGAGGTCGCGCTCGCGCTCGAGGCGGCGCGCGAGGATCGCGAGGTTCTGCGCGTCGAGGTCGTCGATGCGGCCGAGCACGCGGTCCAAGGGGCTGAAGCGGCGGCGCGACATGGTCAGCGGGCGGACGCGGCGAGGTGCGCGTCCAGGGCGGCGATGAGCTGGGCGGCGACGGCGGCCTTGCTCGCGGGGCCCAAGGGCTGGCGATAGCCGTCGCGGCCTAGGAGGATGAGGCGGTTGGTGTCGCTGCCGAACGCGCCTTCGGGTCCGGCCACGGAATTGGCGGCGACGAGGTCGATGCCCTTCCGGTCCAGCTTGGCCAAGGCGTTGGCTTCGACGTCCTCGGTCTCCGCGGCGAAACCGACGAGGAGCTGGTCGGGGCGGCGGCGTTGCGCGAGGGTGGCGAGGATGTCCGGCACGGGCTCGAACTCCACGGTGAGGCCGGCGCCGTCCTTCTTGAGCTTCTGCGGGTGGACGACCTTAGGGCGCCAGTCGCTGACGGCCGCGGTCATGATGAGGACGTCGCAAGGCCCGAACAGGGCGTCCGTCTGGCGCAGCATCTCCTCGGCGGTGACGACGGGATAGAGCATGACGCCGTCGGGCTCGGGGAGCGCAACGGGGCCGGCGACGAGGTCGACGGTCCACCCGGCCCCGCGGGCGGCGGCGGCGATCGCGAAACCCATCTTCCCCGTGGAGGGATTGCTCACGAACCGGACCGGGTCGAAGAACTCGCGGGTCGGGCCGGCGGTGATGAGACAGCGGATAGCCAAGGACGTAAGGGGGTGGCGGACACTTTGACCGAACCCGCCCTTGAAAACAAGGGGATAGGCGCGACCAACCCGAGGGTTGCGGGGTGTGGGGTGCGGGTCGCGGAAGTGTTGCGGCCAATGGCCACGTGCCTCGGGTAGTCGCTTGCATTCCTCACCCCTCAACCCCCACCCCTCAAGCCTCGGCGGGCTCCGCCCGCCCGACTCTTCCCTCGACTCTTCCCCTCCTCCCTTCTCTCCTCGTGCCATGGACATCTATCTCGCGACCGGTAACGCGCACAAGGCCGAGGAGTTCGGACGCATGTTCGCCAAGGCTGGCCTTCCGGTCCGCGTGCGCTCCGCCAAGGAGCTCGGGGGCATGCCCTACGTCGATGAGTACACGGGGACTTTCACGGGCAACTGCCGACTGAAGGCCGAGGCGCTGCAGCGCATCGCGCCGCCGAAGTCCTGGATCCTCGCCGATGACAGCGGCCTCTGTTGCGACGCGCTCCAAGGCGGCCCCGGCGTCGACTCCGCCGTCTATGCGGGCCCGAAGGCGACCGACGCCGAGAACCGGACGAAGCTGCTCGAGGCGATGAAGAAAGCGCCGCCCCATAAGCGTGGCGCGCGCTTCGAATGCCACCTGCTCGTGCTCGGGCCAAATGGCGTCGACCAGAAGTTCGTCGGGCAATGCTGGGGCCGCATCCTCGAAGCCGAGGTCGGCACCGAGGGCTTCGGCTACGACTCGCTCTTCGTGCCGAGCGGCTTCGACAAGACCTTCGGGGAGCTCCAGCCCCAGACCAAGGATAAGCTTAGCCACCGCGCCAAGGCCTTCGCCCAACTGGTCACCTGGATGCGGGGAGGCTGAGGAGGAGGGTTTTTTTGGGGGGGCTTTCATGCCTCTCTCACCCCACGGCTCGATTCTCGTCTTCAATATTGACAGCGGGTGTTATCATTGTTAACACTGTCAGCATGGCTGCCGACCCACGCGAAAAACACGAGAAAGAGTTCAAAATTCGCCTAAAAGCGGCTCAGAACTACCGCAAAGAGGATAAAGAGGAGCTGGCTCGCGCCGAACTGATCCAGGCTTTGGCCTACGCCGAAAAGCACCTCGGCACCAACAGCGAAGAGGTGATCGAGGCCTGCCTTAAGTTGGCCAGCCTGCACGCAAGCATCCAGGAGCCGGGTGAAGAACTGCGCCTGCTCCAACGCGTCCTCCATATCCGCGAGGCCGTCGGCGGGGTCGAAGGAATCGTGGACAGCCTCCAGGACCTCGCGTTTTGCCACGGTAGCTACGGACGCACGGAGGAAGCCGAAAAGCTCTACCGCCGCGCGATCGGCCTCTGCGTCGAGTCGGTGCAGGCACACCACGCGCCTTTGCGCCTGACGCTGCTTTACCTCGGGGACTTCCTGATCGAACAAGATCGCTTCGCCGAAGCGGTCGAACCGCTGGAACGAGGGCTCCGCGTCTGCGCGCGGTCCACGAGCTATCCGTCGACATGCGGTTCGCGCACGGCCTGCGCGCTCGGCGTGGCGCTGCTGCGCGTCGACCGGACCGAGGAAGGGGAAGCGTTGCTCGACCAGGCGCTGCCGCTCGTAAGCCATCGCTCGCAACCTTCGAGCACCCCGCTCCGTCGCGCGCTCCACATCTACGCGAACCACCTGCAACGGACCGATCGCTTCGCCAAGGCCGACCTGATCTACGGCGAGGCGCTCTACCATTTCGGGAACAGCAACCGCGCGCATCCGGTGAACCACGCCCACCTGCTCCAGGCGGCCGCCAGCAACGACGTCAGGCTGGACCGCAAAGACCGCGCCGAACGGCGCCTGCAGCTCGGCCTGCGGTTGCTGCGGGATAAGGTCGAGCCCCATCACGTCCGGGTCCTTTCGCTGCAGCAGGACCTCTCCAATCTGTTCATCCCAGCCCTACGCTACGCCGACGCCGAGGCGATCCTGACGGAGATGGTCCAGGCGACGGCGCACGCCGACTTCACCGACCTGCGCGCCCGCGAGCGCTACCTGAACAACCTGGGCTTCGTCCAGGTGCACCTCGAGGAGTTCCCCAAGGCCGAGGCGAACCTCCGCCGGGCGCTCGTCACCGCCGGAGACGACCACGGTTGCTACATCATCAAGAACCTTGGACTGATGTACCAGAAGATGGGCTACACGACCGAAGCGATCCGTGAATACGAGAAGGCGCTGCCCCTCTTCGTGAAGGAATTCGGCGAGGCCCACACGGTCGCCGCCTTCATCCGCGATGCCCTCAAAGAACTGAAGGCCTGAGCGCTCCATCGCCCCGCCCTCCCTCCCCCATCCCCTATCCCCTTCCCCCCATCCCCTTCCCCATGTCCACCACCTTGACTGAAATCGCCCGTCAACTCGACGCCATCGACATCAAGTACCATCTCGGGGCCAACCGGATCCGGCTGAGTTTCCGCACCGACCTCTACGAGGACGCGGACCGGGACAACAGCCTCGGGCTCACCATCTGGCTCGAGGACGACGGCGAGACGCTGCGTATCCAAGCCCTCAACGCCTACAAGCTGCCGAAGGAACAGTTCGCCGAACGGCTCACGGCGGTCCAGCAGACGCTCAACCAGCTGAACTGGGAAACCAAGCTTGCGCACTACGAGATGGACACCGAAGACGGCGAGATCCGCATCGTCATCGACTATGTGCTCGAGGACGGCGTCCCGACGGACAACCAGCTCAAGCGGCTCATCTACGTACTGCCCCACTTGGCCGACCGCGATCACGCCGCTTGGCGCGCGGCGCTCGACCACGGGACGACGCTCCTGACGCGTGACGAGCTCTGCCGGCGCTTCGACGACTGGATGATCGCCCGCGACAAGTCCCTCCAGTAGTTGCCTCGGTCAGGGTCGGGCCGGCGTCACGACCTGGTTGAATCCGTCCCTGGGTTGAGGGGTGTGGGTTGGGGGTTGCGTGTTGTGCTGCGGCCTCTGGCCGCCTGCCTCGGGTAGGGACGCGACTCTACACTCGATGCTTCTGCCTTCCCACAACCCTCACCCCACATCCCTCAACCCGCGCGGGCTTCGCCCGCACCTACTTCCAATCCAGGCCGTCAGGGAGGTGGTTGAGGTTCTCGTGGCCGTCCTGCGTGACGATGACCATGTCCTCGATGCGGACGCCGCCGATGTCCTGGCGATAGAGGCCGGGCTCGACGGTCAAGGCTTCGCCGGCGAGGAGCGCGGGGCCTTTGATGTCGAGCAGCGGGGGCTCATGCACGTCGATGCCGATGCCATGGCCGGTCCCGTGCGTCATCGCGCAGTAGGAGGCCGGCGAGTCCGCCTTGGGGAGGCCGAAGGCGTAGCCCGACGCGATCATGGAGGCGATGGTGGCGCGATGGACGGCCTCGCCGGTGGCGCCGACCTTGATGACCTTCTCGGCGGCGGCCTTGGCGGCGCGGACGGCCGCGTGCATGCGCGCGACTTCGTCCGGGATGTCGCCATGGACGACGGTGCGCGTGCAGTCGCCGTTGTACTTGGATTCGTGGTTGCGCGGGAAGATGTCCACGATGACGGGCTGGCTGGTGCGCAGCTCGCCGTAGCCGTAGAAATGGCAGTCGGCCGCGCCCGGGCCGCCGGCGATGATCGACATGGGGTTGCTGTAGCCTTGGTCGAGGAGCCAATGGTCGACGGCGGCGCGGACGCGCTCCGAGGTCAGGGGCGCGCCGTCGTGCATGAGGACGCCGTCCGCGCGGGCCGAGGCGCGCGCGATCAGGCGGCAGGCGAGCTGGATGGCGCCTTCGGTGACGCGCTGGGCTTCGCGGAGGTGCGCGATCTCCGCCGGGGTCTTCTGGCGGCGTTCATCGACCCAGCGGTTGGGTTCGCATTCGACCGTGATGCCGACCTGGCGGGCGAAATCGACGAAGATGAGCGGCAGGGTGCGGTCGCCGGAGACGTGCGTGATGCCGGCGCGGCGCAGGCATTCCGCGGCGGCCTGGGCGTTCGCGGTCTCGCGGTCGCCGGAAAGGCCGCCGGCCGGGGCGAAGTCCGCCGGGCAGGCGACGTGGTCGACGCGGGCGAACTGGCGCGCGCGGCCCATCTCGATGTCGCGCAGGATGAGGGTGGCTTCGCTGCCCTTGGCGGAGGGGAGCTCGACCAGGACGACCTGGTCGCCGACGGAGAAGCCGATGCGCCAGTAGATGCTGCTGTGCACGGCGGGGATGCCGGCGGCGAGGCGCGCGCGGCGGATGGGGGCGGAAGGGGTGCTCATGGCGAAGGGTTACTTGGCGGAGGGGTCGAGGGGGAGATGTTCGTGCAGGAAACGGGTCAGGGTCGAGAAGAGATGTCGCTTCGTGTTCTCGCCTTCGTCGATGGAATGGGAGCGGTTCGGGTACGAGACCTGGCTGAAGGGCTTGTTCAGGCGGACGAGCTCGTTGACCATGACTTCGCAGTTCTGGTAATGGCAGTTGTCGTCCCCGGTCCCGTAGACGATGAGGAGCTTGCCCTGCAGGCCGGCGGCATGCGCGATCGGCGAGCCTTGCGTGAAGCCGTGGACGTTGTCGTCCGGGAGGCCCATGTAGCGTTCCTGGTAGATGGTGTCGTAGAGGCGCTGGTCCGCCACGAAGGCGAGCGCCATGGCGACGCGGTACAGGTCGGGGTGGCGGAAGATGGCGTGCAGGCTCATCGAGCCGCCGCCGCTGTGGCCCCAGACGCCCACGCGCGCGGGGTCCAGATACGGACGGGCCCGGAGGAGTTCGCGCACGGCCGCGGCCTGGTCCGCGGGCGCGAGGATGCCGATCTGGCGGTAGATGCACTTGCGCCACGCGCGGCCGCGCGGCGACGGGGTGCCGCGGTTGTCGATGCAGACGACGACGTAGCCCTGCTGCGCGAGCAGGGTGTGCCAGAGGTGGTTGTCGCCCATCCAGCGGTCGACGACCATCACGGCCGCGGGCTCGCCGTAGACGTGCACGAGCAGCGGGTAGCGTTTCGCGGGATCGAAGTCCGGCGGCAGGATGCACCAGGCGTCCAACGCGGGGCCGTCGGGGATGGGGATGCGGAAGAACTCATGCCGGCACGGGACGAGCGCGTCCAGCTTCGCGCGCAAGGCGTCGTTGCCGACCAAGGGACGGACGACGGCGTGGTCGGGGAGGCTGACGAGCTGGATGACGGGCGGGCGGCCGAAACGGGTGAAGGTATGGAAGGCCCAACGGGCCTGCGGGGCGCAGTGGTACGCGTGCGCGCCGACCTGGTCGGCGGGCGAGACGCGCACGAGCTTGCCGGCGCCGTCCAGGGTGGTCCGATGGAGCGCGCGCTTCGTAGGGTCGTCCGGCGAGGCGATGAAATAGATGAGGCCTTGGGCTTCGTCGAGGCCGGCTATGGAAAGGACGTCGTAGTCGCCGGGGGTGAGGAGCCGGACCGACCCGTCGGTCGCGGAGACGCTGTAGAGGTGTCGCCAGCCGTCGCGCTCGCTCAACCACAGGAAGCGCGTGCCGCCGTCGACCCAGGTCATCTCGTCCATGACGTCCACCCAAGCGTCGTCGCGGTCCGTGAAGAGGACTTCGGTGGCGCCGGTGATGGGGTCGCCGGAGACGACGTCGTTGGTGTTCTGGAGGCGGTTCAGCTGCTGGAAGAGGACGCGACGGGAATCGGGGGTCCATTCCATGCGCGGGATGTAGTGGTTGCGGGGATCGGGATTGGCCGCGAACCAGCGCGTCGGGCCGCCCGTGGCGTCGACGACGCCGACCTTGACGGCGGAGTTCGTCTGTCCGGCCTTGGGATAGGCGAAGGCGCTGAGGTGGGGATAGAGGCCGTCGGTGTTGTTGATGAGCTGGAATTCGCGCACACCGGTGGTGTCGAACTGCCAGTAGGCGATGTGCCTGCCGTCCGGGCTCCAGCGCAGGCCGTTGCGCAGGCGGAACTCCTCCTCGTTCACCCAGTCGGCGGTGCCGTTGATGATGTGCGTGGCGCCATCGGTGGTCAGGGCGGTGATGCCCAGGTCCACGAGGGACTGGACGTAGACGTTGTTGCGGTGGACGTACGCGACGCGGCGGCCTTCCGGGGACAGGGTGGCGAAGAGGAGCGAGGCGGGGCCGGCGTCCCCGCCGAGGCGACGGAGCGAGCCGCTCTTGCGGTGAAGGACCCAATAGTCGCCGCGGGTCTTCTCGCGCCAGACGCGCTGGGCGTTCGTGAAGACAAGGAGGTACTCGGTGTCTTCGCTCCAGGCGTACTTCTCGATCTCGAGCGGCGTGTCCTGTCCGGCCGGCAGCAGCTCGCGCGCGGAGACGAGGATGTCCCGACGGCCGGTCGCGGGATCGTAGGCGACGATGTCCTTGATCTCGGCGGATTTCGGGTGGGACTTGAAGGCCTCCGAGACCTCGAGGGTCGTGAAGCCTTGCCCGTCCTTGAGCCAATGCGCCGGGCCCCAGCTCTCGGGTCGGAATTCCTTGGGCTCACCGTAGATGCGATCGAGGGTGAGGTAACCGGCGGCGGATGCGGAGGGCGTCGTCATGGGACCAAGGGGTGCGAACTAGGCTCATCCGTAACCACCCCGCCCCGCGCTGTCGAAAGGAAAGACCCTTCGTTGAAGGAGGGTTGCGGATGTGGGGTGAGGGTTGAGGGTTGCGGGTTGCGGCAGTGCCGCGGTCCATGGCCGCGTGCCTCGGATAATCACCTGCATCCCTCAACCCTCACCCCGCATCCCTCGACGCCGCCCTCTACGCGCTCCTCGACTCAATCCTCGATTCTCTTCCGCCTCCTACAGCGTCTCGATATCCGCCCGGAGCTGCGCGACCTTGGCGCGGATGGCGGCCTGCTCCGCCGGCTTCATGGCCATGGCCTGTCGCACGGCCATGCCGATGCGGGGGTTGTTCGCGAAGCGTTGCTGATGGCGCAACCAGAAGTCCCAATAGAACGCGTTGAGGGGACAGGCCAGCGGGCCGAGGCGGTCCTTGGGGTCGTAGCCGCAGCCGGCGCAGTAGTCCGACATCTTCGAGATGTAGCTCGCGGCGCAGGCATAAGGCTTGCTGGCGAGGAAGCCTCCGTCGGCGTGCTGGCTCATCCCGACGACGTTCGGGAGCTCGACCCATTCGAAGGCATCGATGTACACCCCGAGGAACCATTGCTCGACGGCGCGGGGATGGATCCCGGCGGTGAGGCAGAAGCTGCCGATGACCATGAGGCGCTGGATGTGGTGCGCGTACGCGGTGCCCAACGACTGGCCGATGGCGTGGCGAAGGCAGTTCATGCGGGTCTCGCCGGTCCAGAACCAGCCAGGCAGGTCCATCTGGTGGCCGAGGTCGTTGCTGTCCCGGTACGCTGGCATCTTCGCCCAGTAGACGCCGCGGATGTACTCGCGCCAGCCGACGATCTGCCGGACGAATCCTTCGGTGGCGGCCAGGGGCACGGCGTCGGGGTCGGCTTCATGTCGACGCACCGCGGCCTCGGCGACTTCGCGGGGGCTGAGCAGCTTGACATTCAGGGCGAAGGACAGCCGCGAATGGAAGAGGCGGTCAGAGGTGCTGTGCATGGCGTCCTCGTAGGCTCCGAATTCCGGCAAGCCGCGGGTGATGAACGCGTCCAACTGGGCCAAGGCTTCCACGCGATCACGGGGCCAAGGGAAACGCTCGGCGGACGGCGAGCCGAAGGTCCGCACCCCGGCGGCCTCGATCTCCGACCAGAGGGCGCGGTGGTCGTGCGCCAGGTCCCACGCGCCCGGCAGGCCGGGGCGCCCCTTCCATGGCTGGCGGTTGTCGTGGTCGTAGTTCCACTTGCCGCCGTAAGGCGTACCGTCGCGTTCCATGAGCAGGCCGGTGCGGACGCGCACGGAACGGTAATAGGACTCCATCAGCCAACGTTTGGCGGCGGGCTGGAAATGCCTGGCGACGCCGTCGCGTGCGTCGAGGAAGTGCTCCGAGGGCGCCATCGTGGCGGGGAGGCCGCAGGTGCGCGCGAAGGTGGCGAGGTCCTCGTCGAGCCGATGCTCGTCGGGCTCCTGGTATTCGAAACGCCGGGCCCCGACCTCGGCGAAGACCTGCCGCAGGTTCTCGGCGAACGCCTGGCGGTTGTCCGCGTCGCCGATCCGGAAGTAACGCACCCGATGACCGGCCGCCTGGAGCTGCTCGGCCAGACGCCTCATCCCCGCGAAGACCGCGATGACCTTCTGCGCATGGTGCTTCACGTAATCCGTCTCCGACCGCACCTCCATCAGTACGTACGTCACCTGCGGATCGACGCGGTCGAACCACGAGTGACGGGGGTTGAGCTGGTCGCCCAAGATGAGCCGGACGGTCGCCATGCCCCAACCAGCCCACCCCCGCCCCATTGTCAAAAGACGCAGCGAGTTTGATCAAGGTAGGGTCGGGACGGCGTCACGACCTACTCGGGTTGCGGGGTGTGGGCTGGGGGTTGCGTCTTGTGCCGCGACCTATGGCCGCCTGCATCGGGTAGGGACGCGACTGCGTCGCGTCCGTTCGCCGATGGAGATCCTCATCAACGCTAGGGCGTGACGCCGTCCCGCCCCTACCTCATCGCAACCCTCGACGCCTGCTAGTCCCTAGCAGGCGTCGTACTCATCCACCCAGCCGACGAGGAAGCCGCTGGTACCCGGGTCGCGGGCGAAGTGCAGGCGAAGGACGGTCTGGCCGTCTTCGGACGGGAGATGCATCTGATGGCGCAACGGGAGGTTCCGGCCGCGGTGGCGGATCGCCATGACGGGCGCGTAGGTCTGGAGGAGCTGGTTGACGCGGTCCATCTTGTCCGCGGCCTCCGCGCCACCATGCAGGAGCAGGGTCGGGATGGCGGCCAGGAGCGAGAGCTCGGACTTGATCTCGGCCTCATCGTCCCAAAGGCAATCCAGGCCGCTTTCGACCGCGGTCGGCAGGATCTGCAGGCTACCGAGGGGAGGCTTCGCGGCGAAATCCAGTAGCATGTGCCCGACCGAGCGGTCCTCGAACGGCATGAGGCTGCCCTTACCCTTGCACGGCACGGGTTCGACGTCCAAGCCCAGCGCCGCGACGAGACGGTCGAGCAGCGCCTGGTCGCCCTGCCGGTAGCGCAGGGCCAGGCGGATGCCCATGGACGCCGCGGTGAAGTTGCAGTAGGACATGAGGATGTCGCCGTGCTGGTCCAGGCCCATGACGCGGAACAACGACGGATCGGGCCCGACGATGAAGCTGCCGTTCAGGACCGGGTCCTTGGCGACGGCCTCTTCGATGAGGGCGCGGAACGTGGCCGCCCGCATCGTCGTGCTGAAGCACACCGTGCGGATGGCGAGGGGGGAGGATTTCTTGATGCTCATAAGGTGGTGAAGGAGGTCGGGTCGGAAAAAGGGACGGACGGGGGGCCGGCGCCGCTTCGGACGGGAAGCGGACGCACGGGGACTCGCGCCCTGGTGGGCGTTGGATCGAGTTCCTGAGGGCTTTAGGCGGCCTTTCGGTCGGATGACCTATCGGGCTGGGCCTGTGGGCTTGGTTTGCTCAGGACGCCAAGCATCCTTCAGATTCTTCTAACATTGTCGAGTAAAAACGTCGGCGACCGTGAACAAACCGTGGACGTTTTTGCCTCCGGTAGGGTCGGGACGGCGTCACGACCTACTCGGGTTGCGGGGTGTGGGTTGGGGGTTGCGTCTTGTGCCGCGACCTATGGCCGACTGCATCGGGTAGGGACGCGACTGCGTCGCGTCCGTTCGCCGAACGACACACGTATCTCGATTACCCTAGGGCGTGACGCCGTCGCGTCCCTACCTCACCTCAACCCTCACCCCGCAACCCTCATCTCAGCCTAAGCGATGGCCTTGCGCAGTTCCTCCATCGCCGCGCCGCCGGCGTCGGTCGCCATGGCGCTGGCGTCGGACACGGAACTGCGGTGAGCGTAGTCCTCGAAGAGCTTGGCCTTCTCGGCGATGAGCAGCACGAGGGCTTCGTCGACGGTACCTTTCGCGATGAGGCGGTGGGCGTTGACCTTGCGGGTCTGGCCCATGCGGCGGACGCGCGCGATGGCCTGGCGTTCGGTGGAGGGCTTGAACTGAGGCTCCATGAGGACCACGACCTGCGCGCACTGTAGATTGATGCCGACGCCGCCGGCTTCTATCTGCAGGGCGATGACCCCGAAGCCTTCCTGCGCGGCGAAGCGGTCGAGGACGAGCTGGCGTTCCTCCGCCGCGATGGAGCCGTGGATCTGCGGGCAACCGCCGACGAGCAGGCCGACCTCGTCGAGGACCTGCCGGAAGAACGAGAAGACCGCGACCTTGCGCCCGTCCGCCTTGTAGCCGTCGAGCAGCTCGCGCAGGCGGTCGAACTTCGCCGACTGGCGGTTCCCGGCCCCGATCGTCGCCGCGAGGCGACGGTTCATGAGGTTGTCGGGACACGCCAGGTAGGCCGTGCGGTCCTCGGGTTCTAAGGCGATGACCTCGTCGGTCTCGGTGAGGTCGGGCAGTTCGGTGAGGACGTCGGCCTGGGTGCGCCGCAGGTAGACCGGCGCCAGCTGGGTGCGGACCTCCGCGGGCGCGGGGCGGACCTGCCTGAGCAATCCCGCGACCTCGGGCCCGATGTTCGGCTGGACGGTGGTGACGAGCGTCTGCAGTTCTTCCAGGCGGTTCTCGAGGGCCGTGCCCGACATGAAGACCACGTATTCGGCCATTCCGCAGAGCCGCTTCACGGACTGCGTGCGCTGCGCGGATGGGTTCTTGACCGAATGCGCCTCGTCGACCGCGAGGAGGTCGACCGCGTCGATGCCGTCCACCAACCGCCCCAACGTCGTGTAGGTCGTGATGGCCACCCCGCCCTCGCGGCGCCACTGGGCAAGCTCGTCGTCGCGGTCGTAGCCATGCACCACGATCGGGCTGAGCTTCGTGTGCTTGCGCACCTCGCGCTCCCAGTTGATGAGCACGCTGTTGGGCGCCACGACGAAGAACCGCTTCTTCCCTTGGGCCGCGAGGTGGCACATCGCGGCCAGCACCTGGATCGTCTTACCTAAACCCATGTCGTCGCCCAGCAACGCGCGCTTCTGGTGGATCACGTACTGCGTACCGAACTGCTGGTAACGCCGCAGGTTGGCCGTCATCAGGCTCAGGTCGATGGACGTCGCCTCGACCGCGTCGGCGATGGCGGCGGGCAGCCCACCGCGCATGTCCGGCCCCGCCAGCACGCCCTTGGCGACGACCTTGGGCGGCAGCATTCCTTCAAGCAGGGCGACGAAGGACGCCGCGTTGTCGGCGTAACGCTTCCAGACCGAAGCAGGGTCGAAGGTCAGCCGCTGGGCGTAGTCGGCGAGTCCCTTGGCCTCGCCCTCGACCCAGCGCAGGTTCTTCTCGATCGCCTCGGACGCGTAGGTCAGCTCCTCGCGGGCCGCGCCTGAGAAGACCTGCTGGCTCACACGCGTCCGGGCCTGCAGGGCCGCCAGACGTTCCGTCGCGTCCTTATGGCGGATCTCCGCCTCCTGGATCCGCGGCGGCAGCTCGCGCACCAACGCCTCGTAGCGCGCCAGCGCCAGCAGCAACCGATCGTCGGACTTCCGGCGCGCATCCGGGTCGGGCAGCAACCGCGCGCGACCGCGGGCCGCCTCCTGGAAAGCCGCGAAACCCTTGAGCGCGGACTCCGCCGTCACCTCGCCGATGCCGCGGAAACGCTGGAGCGAGAAAGACGTATGCTTGGCCAGGTCGGACACCCGGCGGAAACCGGCGTTCTGCAGCGGACCCACCGAAGCCCCGTAGTCCTTCAGCTCGGCGATGTCCGTCGAACGCATCTCCCCCTCGATGGACTCCTGCAGACAAGCCTCGGCCGCCGCCACGATCTCGACGCGCGCGGACGGCAGCGCCTGGGACAGACGCCGCATCTGGGCCGCCGCCCCCGCCGCCGCCTGATGGACGCGGCTCGCCCCGGAACGGACCACTAAGGCCAGCCCCACCCCCGAGAAAAATCGCGCAATCCCGCCGAACATAATCAGAAGCCCCTACTCTGCCCGACCACATCGCCGGAGCCAGCAGTAATCTTGAAAATCAAAAAACAGCCCGACAGGCCTTCATAATCAGGCCGAAGACGATGATACCACCAAGCATAATCAAAAATCCGATACCGTAGTTAGCCCATCCCCCTGCTCGTTGAGCTTTGGTATTCATCACGAGTGCGACGAAACCTATTGCCCCTGCCATGCACACATATTCACCGATGCCCTTCATAAATTGATTTTAAAACCTTGATCAGCAGCGGCTACTTTTTGGTTTCTGGCGGGCAAATATATGCCACGGGCTTGAATTTACCAAAATCGAGTGAAGCGGGAACAATGGCAATATTGTCGTTCTCATGGAACTCATAATCATCAATCTTAAGCTTCGTCCAGACGGCAGGCTCTACCTTGAATGATTTCTCCAGCACAGAGCCGTCTGCCCTAGTGACCTTAAAACGTAAATTAATGACCGACCTGCTCGTATTGATGTATTCAAAGTCATACCAATCTCTGCCTAGGACGGCCGTCCGCGGAACAAACTTGCAAAGCAACGGCATTGTTTCCCTGACATCCGTTAAGTCGGCGGATAGTTTGGCCGCTTTAGCGCGCTCGACATCCAAAGCATTCCTCAAGCTTTCGGTCTCCGCCTTGATCTGCTCACGGACGGCCTCCAACGCGGATGCTTTTGCATCTTCGGCAGCCTTTTTATCCCTTAAAGCGGTGCCTCTGTCTGCGATTGCAGTGGCAAGCTTGTTCTTCATGTCCACAACCTCCTGTCGACACTGAGCAGCAAGCTTATCGGCGCTCTCCTTTAAAGCGACTGCATCCTTCGTCTTTGCGGCTGCAGCTTCCTTGGCCTTTTCCGACTCAGCTAAGGCAATTTTGATCCTCTGCGCCGCATCGGCCTTCGCATCTTCAGCCATTTTCTGAGAGTCCGCAACCTTCACGCTTTCGACATAACGCGGCCAAGCCTGGTCCCATGCCAGCAAGGCAATACCAACGAGAAAGAAAGCACCTCCTAAAACACCCCACAAGTTGGTGCGCCGAGCGGCCTTAGTTAGATTCTGTCGTCCCTCCCGAGGTGTAATATTAAACTCTGGGAAGTCTTTCACACGCGCCCACAGTTCATCCTTCTCAAGGACTGCGAACCCAAGGCGACGAAGGTCGTCGTCGGAGTTGATGCGGTTCTCGCGAAGCCAGGCGACGATTTCAGCAAAGTCTCCCTGCTTCTCGATACGTCCGTTGCGGGACTTGATGCAATAGATGGGCTTGTCTTGGTTCATGCGAGTTTCTTATCGATTTTCTCAGGAGACTCAGGCTTGGGCTGAGGCTCGGGCTCAACGGGCGAATCAGTAGACCGAGAGGGCGTCTTCTTGGCCGGTCCAAACTTGTTCTTCGGGGTCACAACTTTGTCCGAATCGACAGTTAGAGTCTTCGTGATGCCCTCATGCACGGCAGCATCAGCAGAACCATATTCGACATGAATTTCATGTTCACCCGCCGAAAGGCGTTGCTTGAAGAAGCCGGAAGGGAAAACTTCGACCGACTTTCCGTCGACGGTCACCCGGTCAATCTTTGTCCCTGCCCCAAGCTGTACAGAAAACTCGATGTCCTGCGCGTCGCTGCCGTCGACCACCGTTTCCTTGATCACGGAGAGATCTGGCTGATTCAGCAGACGTGGCTGGCTATCCAGCTTGTTCGGAAGTTTCCGGGGCCCAGCAGGCCTCTGGGATTCAGCCTTCGGCTCCTTTTCGCCAGGAGTGGTCATCTGACCGCTTGGTGCGGAGTCACCCTTATCGGGCGCATTCTCGTCAGGCTTACCACCATTCAGAGTCATCTTCTCGTTGGCACGGCCTTCCTGAGAGGGCTCGACTGTCGTGGACCTCCCTTCAGTCCCGGCAGGATTCTTGCCAGGAGAAACTTCAAGTTGGCCTTCGATGCGACCAGGGGTGATAGTCTCGCCCTTCATCGGGCCAGGCTTACTCTCACTGCCCGCGATGGGCTCCTCGCCTTCCTTCTTCTTCAAAGGGTCAAAGGGGGTCGCCGGTATGGGCTTTCCTTCGGTTTCAGAACTCAAGCCACCAGGTGTCGAGTTACCACCTGGCAAGGGCTTGCCTTCTTGCTCCATGTTAGGTCCAGTGGGCTTAAAGGGAGTAATCACGGTCAAAGGCTCCCACGGATTTCCAGGATGACTTGGGGCACCAGGGTTTCGTTCGCCAGTCGTGCCGCCTGGTAGTCCATCGATGACAACGGGCGCAGGTTTAGTGCCTTCGCCCGGCTTATCGACCGAGCCTTTGCCATGACTGGGCGTGATCACTACAATTACGGGCGGTGGCTTAGGCGCGTCTTGAACCAAAATCGCCTTAGGCTTCGCTTCAGACTTATACAGCAAACCCCAGAGGGTCGACTGAGTCACCTGCAACGTAGCATTACGCAGGCCAGGTTCGCCCCACAGTACCGGGGGCTCGAAATCATTGGAAGCAGCAGGCTGACCGCGGTCAAAGGTCCATTGATAGGCAGTCTGCCCCCAAACCCAGTCTTGATCAAAGCCGGACTTGTTCACCGGATGCGTGGGAACCGTCGCTTGCGCTGAGAGTTCGAAATCTACGACCGGACGCGGCAGGCAAACCCATGCGATGAGCAAAAGGGCGAGGCAAGTGAGCACGAACACCCCGAATGCCTTTAACCACAGCATGAACTGCCCGTTAGCTTCGTCACGGTCCGATTCGACACGCGCACCGACTTCGAAAATGGCCTGCTCAGGAGAAAGGCTGATGAAATCGGCCCCGCCAACCGGCTCTAGGCCCCAGAGGATGAAGAGACGGGGACGCGAATACCAATGGGGTCGATAGATACGATAGGCCGCCGGGTAGCGCTCGACCGACGGAGGACCGAACTTGATGATGAAGTTCCTGAAGTCGTCAGGAATGTCCGTGCGATCGGCGAGACGCTTGAAGGACTGCCAGGTGTTCAGGAAGCGCAACCATTCGCGACGTGGGATGCGCTCGCCTGGACGCAAAGCCTTGGTCTTCCCCAAGACTTCGACGCCTTCGATGTGTTTCGTGAACACAACGCGGTTTCCGTTGTCTGAAAACTCCGCCTGCGGAAAAAACTCACCGAAAGCGCCTTCGACCCGCAAGAGATGCTGGTACGTGGGCTGCCAGTAGAGGTGCTGGTTCCCGACATCGACGCGGAGGGCACGGAAATTCGCCACGCCGGGTTCGTTGACGAACAAGATGCCACCTGACTTCGGGGCTTGGGACTGGGGGAGCACGTTAGGCATGGATTAGGCGATTTCGGCCAAGGAAAATGTGGCGCCCGCGGGGTTTCGCACCTGCCAAGTAAGGACTTCCTGCACGGTGGTAGCGCTGCCAGCCGTCGACATCGCGGCCTTGTTCACCGGCGACCCTAGCGGCGGAACGATCAGGCTGAACCTGCCTTGGGCAAGTTCGCTGAGGCACTTGGCCCAGTGGGACAGTTTCTCGTGCCTGTCCTTGGCCGTGCTGCCCTCTTGAGCCTTCCAGTAGTTGACCAAGACCGACCCCAACCGCTTGAGGGCATGCAAGAGGAAGTCCTTCGACGAAGGGTCGAAGTCTGCCGCGGAGAAGGAGCACAAGGTCGCCCAGGCAATGACAGCCGGAGCAGAGCCTTGGATGGCTTCACGATGCAAGGCCTGCATCTGGGCGACTACCACCGGATCGGAAACGCCCGGAGGCACGTTGACCTCCAGCGTACGCTTCAGTTCGTTCTGCGCGACGAGGCTAAGCTTTTGGGCAGACTGGACGTCCTCGCTGGCCTGCTGAATCTGGCGAGCTTTGGCCTCCAATTCCTGGCGAAGCTGTGCAACCGAGGCTTCCGATTGGCGCAAGGAATCCCGCGCGGCGTCGCGCTCCGTGAAGGCCTGATGCTTGGCGCGATCGGCGTCGATCGCCGCGGCATTCGCCCGGTCCATCACGAGCTGGTTGGTAGCGGCCTGCGCTGCAGCGGCATCGAGTTCGGACTGTAAGGCCACCAACTTCTCCTTCAGGTCACCGACCTGCGACTTGCCGACTTCCTCCGCCGCAGCCTTTCCTGCCGCTTGCGGCAAAGTTTGCTGCATACCGCTGAAGGTGGCTTGAAGGGAAGCAACCGCCTTTTCCACGTTGGAAATGGCGGCGGTTTTGGGGAAAGTGGGGTTGGCGGAGATGGCCTTCACCACCTCAGCAGCTACCGCTTTAGGGTCCGCCCCGGCACCCGAGGAGGTATGCACGTGATGTACATCATGCGTAGGGACCTGCGTACGCATCCAAACAAGCGCATAAAGCCCCAGGACAGCCAGCACAACAATCGCACTAAGAAGGATCATCAAACCTTCGATGTCCTTCTCCTTCGGTAGCGTAGGATCAGCGGTGATCTTTGCCAGCTCATCAGCTACCTTTGTAGCCTGAGTGGACGTAGAACGGGCAGCATCCCTAGTAATGTCTACAGTATTTTTCACTGACTGCGCCTGCGGGGCAGCAGGAGTCACAGCAGCATGGGAAGCCTTCTTTTCGCCCGACATTTGGATTGGCTTTTCCTCGGCGGCATACGCCAGCGAAGAGCCCAACAAAGCGAGGCACAGAGTCAGCAATCGCGAAATTTTCATCTTACTTGGAATGGGTGGATTTGAAGATTTCGAGCATGCCGGTGTCTTGCCAGTGAAGCGCGTGCTCGCCGATCGGGTAGAGTTTGAGGATCACGCGACCAGAGAGGTCTTCTCCGGTCTCCGCATCGACGACGGTGACGATTTCCAAGCCATCGGTGGCATCCGAGGTCGCTTCCACGGCCGCCGCGAAGCGACGGAAGACCACTTTTACGCCCCGGACGGTTTCCTTCTGGTCAACCCAGTCGAGACGATAGACCGGCTCAGGGGTACAGGTATTGGCTTCGAACATCTTGCGGCCAATGCGCGCGCCTGTGCTTAGGTACAGTTCATCTGAACTGTCTTGGTCCTGGCGCAGGATACGGGTGCTGAAACGTGGACCCGCCTTGGGCATCTCACCCCAGATGTTCCGGTTGCCGGATTCGTTATGGACGTTGATCTTCCAGCCAGGGACGACCTGCAGGTTCATGGCGCGCTCCAGGGCAGCACCCACGCAGGTAACGCTCTTGGCGTCGGCGATGGCGGCGTCCTCCCCTTCCTTGAATGGGTACCAGGCACCGGCCTTGAAGCCGCGGCTGAACAGGATGCGCTCAGCGGGGACCGGGACCATGCGCTGGATCAGGGCGGAGATGGAAGGCTGTTCCGACGGCTTGCCGCAGACCATGAGCATGTCGACGTCGTAGGACGCCGCATACTTGGCCAAGGAGCGCACGAACTTCCCGAAGAGTTCCTCGACCTGCCGATCGAATTCGGCTGCATCGACGACCATGGTCTTGCCGGCGTCGATCTGGCCGAGGCCCAGCTTCTGCGTCAGGATGTCGAAGTTCTTGGCGCCGGCGAGCGCCGGGGAGAAGGTCAGCTGACCTTCGGTCCACTTGCCGGAGCAGCGCTGCGACAAGAGATAGATGGCCATCGGCAAAAGGCTGCCTGTAAGCACGGACACGCGGCCAGAGGTCTCGTTGACGTTCTTCTCGCCGACCAGGAAGTCGCCGAACTTGGCGAACTGCTCCGGGGTTTCCGCGAGCTTCGGCAGCACCACCTTCTCGATGATGGCTTTGACCAGGCGGTCGCCCGCGACGGTGGATGAGTCCTTGAAGAGGACGCGCGCATCGAGCTCGACTGCGACGCCTTCCTTCTTGTCCTGATACTCGACGATGGAGACGTCGGACGTGCCGCCGCCGATGTCCAAGTTCATCACGCGCAGTTTGGGCATTTCGCCCGGCGCTCCGCGCCCGTTCACCGCGATCCAGTTCTCGCCCATCGCATGGCCGGATAGGCGGTTCATGGAAGCGTAGATCAAGGGCAACTGGCTTGCGACGGCTTCATCCATACGCATTTGGAGCCCGATTGGTGCTTCATCAGCCGGCAGATTGGTCGCCTGGAAGATGCGGATGGCTTCCATCCACTTGGCTCGGTAATGGCTGATCTCGGTGCTCGTCCAACCCGAGGGATAGGTCGCGATGACGTTGCGGATCGCGCGGCGGTGGAAGGCCCCCGCCTGCTGCGTCCAGTTCGGGTCGTTCACCTGACGGTGGGCAGTCTCCATGATGGACAAGACCGACCACGTGAGCGTGTTTCGTCGCGGATAACGCGGGCTGGTCGGCGCGGTGACCGGACGGCGGACCACGGACCAGTCGCACGGCAATGTGTCTCCGTCGCCCCAGATCTCGCCGTTTTCAGGCTGGAAGCGGAGCATGAGGCCCGACAGTAGGCTGAGTCGGCCGAGGCCGTTTACCGGCCCGAAGATGTCGTCGCCGTAGTTGGGTACGCAGGACCATGCCTGCGGGCTCAGTTCGCTGTCCCAGAAGTAGCGCTTTGCCGAGCTCTGCTGAAGGAGCTCGCCCAACTGCATTCGACGCTCGGATTCGGCGCCCAAGGGGGTCGAGCCATGGATGAGTTCCTCCATGTCGTCGCCCAAACAGACCGGCGAAAGCTTCACGAACATGTGCGGGATCAGCCGTTCGACCATGTCGAGCTTTTCCTTACTTGCAGCACCGCGTAGTCTTCCGAAGAATGACGGCTCCACCCAGTGCTTCTTGTAACGCACGCCCAAAAGAGAAACTGGCTTGCTGGAAGACCCCTTGCTGTCCGGATCGAAGGAACGGAATTCTGGAGACTTAAGCACGAAACGGGAACCAACGATCGCGTCTTCGACGCGCGTCTGCTTGGCAAGCAGCGAATAGAATGATGGTTTGAGCGAAAGCGGTCGGCAATTCTGCGCGAAGTTTCCTGGCTTCCCTTTGGTGTGTTCCAGAACAAGTACGGCCGTGCGGGAATTTCCGAAATCGATGATTAGATCTACATCAACCGGTGTTGACTTGAGCACGTCGCTCCAGCGGAAATTAAGCTTCAGGTTTCGTCCTTCGATGACAAGTTTCATCGGCTTGTCGCCATGGACGGACGTGTCGTCCTTGTCGTAGTAAGGTTGCTTCGGATCCCCATACCTCTCGAAATGGGCTACCTCTTCAGGGCTCGGTAAGGTCTCATCGTAGGGCCACCCGCGATTGGAGGTGCCGAGATTTGTCTCCACGGCCAGCCAGAGGCCTAAAAACTCCTCATTGCCCTGACGGCAGACGCCAAAACGATATCGCAGATACTTATGGGACGACTGCGAGACTTGAGTCCAAGAACTAGAAAGGTAATTGGTGACCTTATCAACCCACGGGCACTTGGACGCATCGCCAAACTCGGCGGAAGTTCCATTGGCCAAGGTCGCGCAGGCCGAACGGTTGGCGAGGATCTTCTCGCGCACGTCCGGATCAAGCACGGTATAGGGATCGGGCCCCAGCGGGAAGAAGAACATCCGGAAACCGGTGTCCGGCACCAACAAGATCACTTCATCAAAAGTCTTCATGGGGAGGGATTAGGCGAGCCAGAGGTTGCGGAGTTCGTTGTCGCCAGGCATGGCCGGTCGCAGCGGCGTGGCGGGTTTCAAGGTCTTCAGCGAATCGAGGAACGGCTTGATCACCTTCTGGTAATGCGGGGAATCTTGATTGGTCCCTTGGTCGTTTTCCCAATCGACCTGCTTCTTCATCACGTCGGACAGCGCCGCCGATTCGAAGCGCGCGCCGGGGCGGATCTGGCCATGACGGAGGATGTTGCCCAGCACGACGGCGAGTTCCTGACGCAGGATGCGGGCGGGAGCCTCGCTGGCGAGGAACCCCATCTCGTCGCTCAGCCAGACCATGAGCTGCTGGTCGAGCTGGCGGCCTTCCGAAAGGAGCTTCAGGAGGCCACGAGCCTCGGATTCGTCCCGTAGGCCGAACAGGCCCCAGTTAAAGCCCTTAACGCGTTTCATGCGGGCGACAGCGCCTTCGCGCCAGCGACTCCACTGCCGAGAGATGTAGGCGAACTTGGACTCTCGGTTCAACTGCGCGAAGTCGAGCGGGAGCGGCTCGAGGTCCTCGGGTTCCACCGCGAGGAGGTTGCGGAGCCAGAAGGAATAAAGCGAGGTGCAGTCCTCGATCTGCTCGAACTGCTTGAGCTCGCGCGGCAGGCTGTTCGCCCAAAGCGCCAGGTTAGCCTCGATGACGCGGCCCACTTCGGCGATGACGCGTTGCTGCTGGGCGCCCGCGTCCTCGGCGGCGGGCACGGCCAGGTTCAACAACTGCTGCCCTGCGGCCACGTCGCTCTCAGCCAATCTCGCCAGATGGTTCAAGCGATTGGAGGTTCTCAGCTTCTCCAACTGACGTTCGAAGAAGTAGGCGACACCGCCATCCTTGTCCGCGATGAGGTGGTCGATGGAACCCTGGGATTCGGCGGAACGGAACACGCGGTTGAAATCGGCGTCGCGCTTGATGACGTCCACCGCGAAGCGACGGTCCTCGTCATTAAGGTCGATCTGCCCAGCGGCCTTGAACGCGGTGTAGGTGGTCGTGAAATAGCTGGCGTTGGCGGGACGGTTCAGGGGCGTCAACGGCTCCAGCATATCCTTGAAGAGCGGGCCTACCCCAGCCTTGGGCTTGGTCTGCGCGATCTCCACCAGGACATGGCCGAAGAAAGTCATGCAGATGGAGAGCGGGAGCGGCGTAGGCTCCGTCTCGTTGTTCGCGGATTGAAAGTTCGGGTTGATGCGTTCCCACCAATAGCGGATCCCCGAGCAAAGCTGCTCAGGCTTCGAGGGGAAGGACTTGGCGCGCACCAGCAGGGCGAACGCGTCGATGGAGACCTCGTCGCCGTAACCCATGACGATCGAAGAGGTCTTGCCGCGCTTGAAGACGGTCGTGAGCAGCTGATGGTCGCGGTCGCCGATGGCGGACAGGTCCAAGCTGGTCAGCGAGTTCCCCTGCGCATCCTTCAGGGCCACGCCCGGGAAATCAAGGATGTCGGACTCCTTCAGCAGTCGGAAAAACGGCTGGGAGGCCAAGGCTTCGGGAATCCGGACAGGCACGATGATCTCACGGACCAAGGCTTGGAAGAGGCCGAACTCGTCGCCGGCGATGTCAGCCGAGGACGCGCCCTCCTCGATCAGGACCTGCCCGCCATCCTCGCGGAATCCCAACGAACGGATCCGATGCAAGGTCTCGCGGCTGAATTCATCAGGCGAGTCCTTCTTGACGCGCTTGAACGTGTCGATGTCCAGCAACAGGGCAGCGACGCCCATCGAACAGTAGACTTCGCGCTGGCTCCAGCGCAGCCCCTCGACCTTGGCGCGCAACGACCGGAACACGCCGGAAAGGGTCGGCGAACCGTCCCAGAAGATGGTCGTGGCGAAATGAATGGCGGCTTCCTCCGACTGCGCGAGGTCCGAAGAGTCCAACAGCTCGCGGCGGAGCGTATCCCAGCAAGGACGGAGCGAGCTATAGCGGGCTTCGCCGCTCTTGATGAACATCCCGACGACATCCAGGATCTCGCGCAGCAGTTCGTAAGCGGCGCGGTTGGCGCCAGGCGCCAAGTGTCCGGGCTTCTTGAGAAACTCCTTGGTGATGCGTTCGCGGTCCCAATAGACATTGGTCCCATCGGCCGTCGCCGGTCGGCACTCCGAGAGGTAGCCGAACGCTAGCGCATGCATGACGTGGGACAGCGAATTGAAGCGCAGGCGCACCGGATGACGCGGATTGCGGACCGAAGTCGCGGCCGTGTATCGCGTCACGCAACCGGAGGCGTCGGCGCCAGCGGCAAATGGATTGAGGGAAACGACTCCCGTCTTGCCCTTCCAAAGGAACGTCACCGGCTCCGCTTCGTCCCATGTCAGCAACGCGCTGTACTCGCCTTTAGGCCCGACCTTTAGGTCGGCATCGAGGTAAGCGGCCAACAAGGTGGACTTACCAGACTGCGAAGGACCCCATACGGCTAAAGTCTTGCGGTCCGTCGGGCCGGGCCGACGGGCCTTGGCGATTGCGTAGAGCGAATCGAGCCAGGTGCCGCGGGCCAAGACATAGTCTGGATGGTCCTTCAGGCGACGGACACCATAACTCCAATACCAATCCAATGTCTTATCCAGTTTAGGCGGGGATAGCTCAAAACGCAGGGGCATACCCACA
Source organism: Opitutia bacterium (assembly GCA_947453335.1). Lineage (GTDB taxonomy): Bacteria > Verrucomicrobiota > Verrucomicrobiia > Opitutales > UBA953 > UBA953. The sequence goes on from CANGFP010000003.1 coordinate 95,311, forward strand.
ACTTCAGCAATTATTGCCTTATTTTCCAGAAGTATCTGATTACCAATAGTTAGCGTAAGTTTTAATATATTATTATACTTTCATATTATCCTGACCTTCAATCTGTTATGCTCAGCAAGATGCCCAAGCATTGATTCCACGACTCCCGGTCGGGCTTCTTTCAACTAAACCGCCACGGTTTCCGGCGAAACGTACCTCTTTTTTCCTGCGGAAACCTGGAATCGCGCATTCGTATCGCCCGAGGCTACATCATCCTGAAACCATGTTTGGCTAAATAATTGACACCTCCAACAGATGGATCACGCAGCACGCAAGCGCTTGGTCATTCGCAACCCAGATTGTTCAGAGCGAATCTACGATCGACTAAAGTAAGTTGCCCTCTTTGCCCCCTCCCCTTCTATGGACACAAGGGGTGGGCATGGGTCCCATCTATCAGCAAGGACTGCGGATAGCGCGGTTGGAGCTGACTGACCTCTACGAAAGACCAGATACCGATGGCTGGGGCAACTTGGCCCTTTTAAAATCCCGGCCATACGAGCGCAAGGCCTCAAGGGCGGAAGGCAGCCGACATACCATGATCTGCTCATACCCACACCCCTCATCGCAAAACTAGGCTTTCTGCAGGACCTCTTCGATAATCGGGCGCAATTCCCTGGCCCGGCGCTTTTCGGCGTCGTTCCACCAACCGCCCGCCACGCCTTGGGCGAACTCCCTGGCGTCCGTGGCTGCGATTCGAGCGTTTCGCATCTCACCTCGGAGGAAGTAATACACCGCTTGGCGGGTGCAGATCTCGAGATTGATCAGATTCTGCTTCTCACCGCCGGTCAGGTTGCGCCCCAACGCGTGGGCCGAGAACAACATGCCTGGGACGCTCATCCAGCCGAACGCCCCCGTGATCAAGGAAGCCTTCGTCAGACGCTTCGAGGCGCACTCCTCGCAGAACACACCCCAGATGTTCGTCCGGTGAGACCCGATGATGTAGCTGACCACCTGCGTGTACTTGATATGGCGTAGCTTCGGAGATACACAGCCGCAATCGACACACGTGTAGGGCTCGACCGTGGGTGGCGGCTCGGCTGACGGACGGGAGCCCGTGGAGGAAGCCCGGGGCATGGATGTCTCCGGCGAACCTGTCCGGTCGTACGCAGCCCGCTGCGCGGGGTCGGACAGCACCCCATAGGCCTCGTTGACCGCCTGGAAGGCCTGGGTCGTGTCCTGCCCGCGGTTGAGGTCAGGATGCAGCGCCTTGGCCAGCGCACGGAAAGCCTGCTTAATCTGCTCCTGCGAAGCGGTGGTCGGTACCCGCAGGAGCCGGTAGTACCCTCTCGGATCGGCGCTCATCTCAATGCCCAGCGCACTTGGTGACGACCGCGAGGATCAATACCACGAAGACCAAAGGCAACACGCAGGCCCGGGGGACCCAGATGCCGCGACGTAGGCCCAACTTCATCGGCCCGAAACCCAATGATGGCCGTTGGAACACTTGTACTTCTCACCCGCGATGGAGTAGCCGTCGTACATCGGCAGCCCCATGCAGCGGAAACCCGTGTTCCCGTTCACGTACGGACACTGGGAAGGCAGATAGGCCTGGACGTCGTGGTGCGCGCAGGCATCGCCATGCACATCGGCGGAGGCGGACAGACCCAAGGTGGAGACGAGGCCGGCGGCCAGCAGGAGGAATCGCATACCCGGAACATCCTCCACCCGACCCATCCGGGCAAACGAATATCTGTATAATACTAATATACTTTATGACCTGACCCCATCATTGTCGTCCCTTCCCGGTCTTCCGCTTCCCCCTTTCCACTGCCTCGGGTAGGGACGCGCCTGCGTCGCGTCCGTCCGCCAGAGACATTCGAATCTCGGCAATGCTAGGTCATGACGCCGTCCCGACCCTACCGCATACAGCCGAAAGGGGAAACCGGGAAACGGAATGTTAGCCCGCCGCCAAGCGGCAAAACTTCCCGCAACCCCCAACCCGCAACCCTCGATGCGGCCTTTGGCCGTGCTCACCTTCGCACTTTTCCACAGACCCTTGGCCGATTTGCACGTTTGCACTTATCGTTTGAGGGCAATAGCACTTGGCGATGTCCGCACCCGCCCTCTCCAAGTCGCTGTTCAAGCTGGGGCTGGAATGTCCGCTGCGGGTCAAGCATGCGTTGGCCCGGCCGGCCTTGCCGCGGCGTTCGAGCGAGGACGAATACCTGCGCATGCTGGCCGAGGGAGGCTACATGTTCGAAAAGCTGGTCCGCGTCTACCATCCCGGCGAAGACCTCTACGTCCCGGGCGAAGACCCGGCCGCCGCGAGCGCCCGGACGATCGCCAAGGTGAAGGCCGGCGACGCGACGTTCCATGAAGCGACCTTCGCGCATGGGGGTCTCATGGCCCGCACGGACATGGTACGCATCCAGGGCGACTACCTCGACATCATCGAGATCAAGTCCGCCTCCGCCGAAGCGCGCTCCGACGGCTCGACCGACGCTTCCATCCTCTACCAAGCCTCGTGGGAGCCCTATGTCATCGACTTGGCCTACCAGGTGCACGTCGCCGGACTCGCCCTCCAGGCCGCCGGCATCAGCAAGACCCTCCGCGCCTGGTTCTACGTCCCAAACATCGCCGGCGCCGCCGGCCCTGAGGAAGTCCGCGGGCTCTTCTCGCTCACGCCTGGAGCGCCTGGGTGCCGCCCGGAGGTCGCTTACCGGGGCAAGGCCAAGCCAGGCGACCCGACGACCCTGATCGCCATCTTGGAAGCCACGGAGGCCGTCTCCCGCTGCTACCCCCAGGAGGAAGCCATCTCCGAAGCCGCCGCCCGCCTCTCCGGCCACATCCAGAGCGGCGTCTGGCCGGCCCCTGAGCTCGGGCTGAAGTGCAAGGAATGCGAGTTCAACGTCCCCGGGCAGGTCTCGGGCTACGACGCCTGCTGGGGCAGCCAGGCCCGCGCCGAGCACCACCTCTTCACCCTCAGCCGCCTCGGCAACCTCGAGCGCGCCAAGCCCGGTCTGGTGCAGCGCTACATCGCCAGCTCCGCCCCGCGCGCCCCGCGCGTCACCGACCTCGAGGACGAGGACGTCGTCGGCAAAGGCGGCATCGCCGCCGCGTGGAAGCGCCAGATCCTCGCCGTCCGCACCGGCCAGACCTTCCGCTCGGAAGAACTCACCTACAGCCCGGGCGGCCTCATGCACTGCCTGCCCGAGAACTACCCGCTCTTCTTCCTGGACTACGAAGGCACCCGTTGCGCCCTGCCCTCCGCGCCCGGCGCGCGTCCCTATGGGCAGGTCGCGTTCCAATGGAGCTGCCACATCATCGACCGGCCCGGCGCGGCGTGGCGCCATGCCGAGTGGCTCGACACGGAATCCGAGAACCCCACCGTCGGCTTCCTCACCTCACTGCGCAAGGCCCTCGGCGAACAAGGCACCATCTACCACTGGGCCCCTTACGAAGTCAGCGTCACGCAGGAACTCGCCAACGAACTCCGCGGCGACGCCCAGCATGCCGACCTCGTCGCCTGGGCGGACCGGACCTGGGGCAGCAAGGAAACCGGCAAGGCCGCGCGCCCGCTCGACCTCCTCACCATCTCGCGCGAGCACTTCTACGACCCCTGCATGAAAGGCAGCCACTCCATCAAGCAGGTCCTCCCCGCCGTCTGGAAGCACCCCGAGATCCGCCAGCTCTTCCCGCAGTACGCGAAGGACCCCGCCGGCCAGCCCACCCAGAGCCCGTACGACGCGCTCCCCGCGCTCACCCTCCAGCAGCGCGACCAAAGCGCCCTGCCCCTGCAGGACGCCGAAGCCCTCGACATCGTCAAGAACGGCACCGGCGCCATGCGCGCCTACGAGCACATCCGTTACGGCCTCGGATCACAGGACCCCGGCCTCCGCGCGGACCTCCGTGGCCAGCTGCTCCGCTACTGCCAGCTCGACACCGCCGCCATGGTCATGATCTGGCGGTTCTGGCTCGGTTGAGCAGAGCCGCTAGGGTTGCGGGTTGAGATGAGGTAGGGACAGCACCACGTGCTGTCCTCAGGGGACACGTGGGCATGGGGACACGGGGACAAGGGGGATTTCTAAAAGAGGTCAGAGTACGGATGACGGATGGCAGAAAAAAAGATACCCACGTCCCGAATCATGCCCCCTTTCCCTTTCTGTAATCGGCCTCGGGTCGGGATACGGTGCGGAGCTGTATCCAGGTGTATTCCCATCCCCCATCCCCAATCCCCTATGCCCGAACCCCATGTCCCCTTGTCACCTATTCAACTAGTCCCCTCATGAGCTTCGCTCATGCCGGGTAGGGTCGGGACGGCGTCACGACCTAACTGCCTCTCGCGAGCCACGCTCGCGGGTAAGGGCAAGGCTTCGCCATACCCTCCCCCCCTTTGACACCCCCCTTGCCCGAGGTGTAAACGGGCGGCATGGTGACGATTTACAGGCGTGGGCAGAGAATAGCGAGGTGCGAGCGGGCGGAGGTCTTGGCGGGGCTGAGGTCAGGTCGGTTTGAGCTGACGGACCACTACGAAAGCCCGGAGACCGACGGCTGGGTCAGCCTAGCCCATCTCGAATCACAGGCGTATGAGCGCCCGGTCCGCATGGTCTTTCTCTACACGCCGGGGGAGACCGTCGACACCGATCAGGGGCTGGTGCCTCTCGAGAGCCAACAGCGCAGCGAAGCCCTCCGCCGGTTTGAGCGACAAGCCCAGCAAGGGCCACTGCCAGAGCCGTGCGACGACCCAGGCCCCCACCCGCTGATCGGGCTAGCCGGCCTCATCGCCGCCCCGTTCGTGTTCCTCCGAAACGCACTCGACCTCGTCCTCCAGTTCGCCGGCACCCTCCTCAGCCAAGCCGCCCTCTATCTCATCCCGATCCTTCTCGTCGTCTTGGTCGTGATCGCATGCTTCTTCTTCCCGCCCATCGGCGGCATCCTCCTCGCCCTAGGGTTGTACCTGGGCAAGCGGAATAGGGACTGACCATTTATTGCTCTAACATCAGCCTCCACGCTACTCAAAGGACGCCACGCCGTCGCGTCCCTACCGGCGCGCCCCTTGAGGACAGGCCACAATAACGAGGTCAGACCCCAGTTGCAGGCGTTTTGGCAGTCCTACGCTTTGCGGCAACCTGCTTACGCCGAACTGCGGAAGGACCTCATGGAATGGCGGCAACGAAGCTGAACGGCGGACGGGAAGGCAAGACGCAGGCATGAGCACGCACCTAAAGTCTCCTTCAGCTGGGGCAAAACGCTTGTGCGTAAACTGCATAATCGTATAAGAAAAGCACCCCAATGACTCCTGCGCCTTTGCCACAACACTCCTCCTACCCCGTCAACCTGTTCTCTGATTTCGGCGTCAGATGCAACACGCTGAGCGACCTCACCCAGTGGAAGAAGCGAGCCCACGCTGGATCGGGCGAGGCTGCTTGTCACCTAGGGATGGCGTATGTGGATGGAAATGGGACTCTCGTAGACCTTGCTGAAGCCAAAATATGGCTGCGCCTCGGCGCAAACAAAGGCCACCGGTTCTGCATCTTCAAACTGTCCGAAATCGAGATTGAGGAATGTATCCACGCCACCAAATCAATTAGTCCTGTCGTTCACGCCCAGGTGAACCAGCTTTGCGAAATGGCAAGGCTCGGCATTGGCGAGGCCTGCGTCTCCCTGTATTTCCTGCTCCAGGAGCACGGCGTAACGCTGCGAAACCAAGGCTGGAACAACCCCCAAGCCACAGAGGTAGCGCGTCAGTTCATGCACGCCCTCGACCTCGCCTACAAGTACCGCGAGACTGACTCCTATCAGCCCTTGCTCACGGCCCTGCTCGACCTTGGAAAACTCGGCTCCGGCCCAGCTTATCATGCAGCCGGTGAGCTGTGCCGCAGTCATAACCAAGAACAACTAGCCTTATCCTGCTATGAAAAGGGCGCGAAGGAATGCCGCGAGAAGGCCTGCGTTAAGGCTTTCCTGGAGAAAAGCGAAGGACGCCAACGCGACGAAATGATCACATGGTCTGTCGTCAACTGCCCGACTCCTACGACCTTCATGCTCGCAGCCAATCACGCGATCTCCGTGAACTTCGAAAGAGGCATACAAGTAATCTGCCAAGCGCTGGATCAGTGCCTAACCAACGACGAGGCTGAGGAAGCAGTCAAACTCACGCGAGGCATGATAGACAGTAAGTTCTTGGAAAACGACGTCTCCAGCGGCTTCCTGACTACATTCCTGCTAAAACTACGCGACCATGGCATCGACAATCTTGACCATCACTTGAGCAGTGCACTGATTCAGGCAGGACACCGTCAGCTCATAGCGAGTTTCTATGAACAAGGCCAACGCCACAGCCATAATGGAGCGGGTCCTGATGGCCTGAATACGACTTGGTACCCCTACCCTGAGGGGTCGCGACACGTCGGTGGATTCGAGAAGCTTTCGCTACCCCAAGGCCGTCTCTCCGAACTAGAGTTCCAGCAAATCGAAGAACACGGCAGACTTATGCTCGGTTGCGCCCAAGGTAACGCCATTGCGCTGAAGACGGCGATGAAGTCATGCATGGACCAAACGATCTGTAATCCCCGCATCAAGCAAAAGGGCATGCAGATGCCCCCACGCATACTCCTCACAAGCTATCTTTACGGGAGAGCAGCGGAAATCGCCGCCAAAGAACAGATTCCCCAGCTAGCCATGGCCCGCCAGCATCCGATGTTAGCTGCCATCCGAGACAAGGTGGAGGAACACCTCAAGAACGAAGCATTCCGCTGGCAGCAAGACGGTTCCCAACGAGCTTTCGTCAACTTCCTAGGTCGGGCCGGAAGATGCAGCCAACGAATCATCAAAGATTTCGAAAAGGGAGTTGAAATCCGCAGCGGGCACTTCCAGCCATGGCGCCCACTCGTTCAATCCGAAGCCGCCCACGACCCAGTAGGGCTAGCCATCAGAGCCGAATTGCAATCAACCTGCCCGATTACAAAGGACTGGATGATTCCGGCCGAAGACGGCTACAACTACCTTGGCACGAAGGAGTGCGCGTTGCTCACGGACCTTGCCCGCAATGGCGAATACGCCCGAGCCACGCAGATATACGCCTGTGAGATGACCATGATCGATACGGCCAGATTCCGGGAAGGCATAACCTACTCGTTTGGGAGAATTGCTGAAAGCGCTAAACTAAGTATCATCGCGCGAGAGATGTATTTCCGCGGTGACTATGCCGTAGCAGAAAAAATCATCGATTACCTTATTTTCACGGAGGACCTACCGCAGGGTCGTCTTCATCACATTTCTGGCTGGATTAAATACAAACTAGGTAAGCTATCCGAAGCCGTCACCATGCTCCAAGACTGCCCACAAGCCGCACAATGTGAAGGACTCCACGCAACCAATACGGATGCGGACGTCATGGAGTACCGGTTGCTTTTAGCCGAACTACTGATGCGCGATGAACGCCTCCGCGAGGCAAACGGAGTGATCTCGCGCCTGAAGGCGGACTGCGAGGCAAGAGGCATCCAGGACTTCCGACTCTTTAGGGTACAGGAAACCATCGAGAACCTACACCTGCAGACATCCAGCGATCCTATGACTTTAATGTTTGAATCACCCCTTACTTCTGACCGCACAACAACTGTCAGCAGAGTGGCCCATGACCACGACTTGCCTGAGGCAAAGCATATTTTAATGACTCCCTTCGGACTGCGAGGCATGCCATGCAATATGGACCGGTACCGCTGCCTGTTCCCTGAAATCGGTCAAGCACCATGAATCTCCCCCTAGTCTTCAAGCGACAGCACCTCTTCATCAAGACAGCAGCAGGGCTTTGGGTCTTTGATACGGGTAGCCCATCCACCATTGGGGAGACTGGCTTCAACCCGCTGAACGGCAATGCAATCAAGGCAAGGAGCATGTCGGACATATCTCAGTTCTTAGGTGTTAAAGTGGTCGGCCTGATTGGCACGGACACCCTGAACGCCTACGACCACGTGATCGACCTACGGTCCAAACACATGTCCCTGGAATACTCGGAGGACGAACTCACCTGCGAAGGTCGAGCGCAGTCGCTGAACCTTATCAGCCTGGAAACCGCTGTTATGCCAAGCATCCCTGCCCTCCGTGCTTCCATCGGAGATCAGGAGGCCACCTACATCTTCGATACTGGCGCCCAGTTGTCCTATCGTATTGGTCAGAAACCAGATGGACATGTTCCGTGCACCCCGGCTGACGACTTCTGGCTCCCCATCGGCGAATTCAACACGGAGACCTACCACGCCCAAGTTGCACTTAGCGGGTTCAGCCCTTCGGCTAGGTTCGGAGTGCCTCCGCCCAAGCTTGCGCAAACACTCAACGACCGCGCCGTCTCGGGAATCATCGGAAGCGAGCTGATGATTGGTCGACTCACCGGCTACTTCCCACGCCGCCGAATACTGATCCTACAGCCCTAGAATAACTGACCATACTCTGACTCCCATGGCCGCCAAGAAAGCCACACAGAAGCCCAAGTTCGCGCTATGGCCTCACAAGCCCCGGAAGCCAAAACCCAAGCCTCGCCGTTCCGATGACGAAATTCTTGCCGCCGCCCGCAAGCCGCGTGATGGGTCAGGCTACAACATTGGTGCCTGACCCCGTTATCATGGCCTGACCCCGTTATCATGGCCTGGCACCGGAACGGAGTGATCGGGTAAAGTGCCCTACGCTGCCGGCATTAAGTCGTCGCACAATCCAGGGCATTGAAACCGTAGTGAGACGGAGCATCTGCTTGGCTAGCTCCATCTTCCAGAGCACGATGCCGTGCTCGCGGTCTACCTGCTGCTGGGTCCGCCCTGCCTCCTGCAGAAGCCTCACATACGTCCCCTCGATATGCCGCTCTTCCAGTGCAGCCACTTCAGCGACCTTCAATCCCGATTGAGCTGCGCGCCCACCCGGCAGTTTATCCAAAACCTTAAACTCCATCATTTCCTCGTGAGTCCAATCCGCCTCGAAGATTTCTGCTGTCGGGTCTTCCAGGCTCACTTGCTTAAGGTGCAGGTTGTAGTTCGCCCACCCTTCCGGCGTATCTGGATACCCGATGAACCGCTCCAAAGCCTCTCCTGGCCTGAGCTCACCGCGACGGGCAGGCTCACAAAGCGCCCAAACTCCGTTCATCTCCGATAAAGCCAAGTCGTCCACTTTGCATAGACCTTTGCGCACATGGTTGAGATTGATGTAATCGAATAGTCGAGCTGCTGACATACCTGCCGGCATCCGCTTGGCATTGTACCTCCCCTGAAAGACATGCCCACGTTCATCGCGGATTCCGTTGAAACGCAGGCAAAACCCGGAAAGCAGCAGGTGCATACCTCGGGCGAGGTTCGCCCGAGGAGTCCGCAACATCAGGTGAAAGTGATTGGGCATCAGTGCATAGGTGTAGAGATGCCATCCGGCCCGCAGGGTCACCTCATGCATGGAGGTCAGAAACGATTCGCACGCCCCTGCATCATCAAAAACATCCGTGCGGTAGTTCCCCCGAGAATAGACGTGGAAGATTGCGTCGGGACTCTCCTCCCTTGGTTTACGAGCCATGCCTAAATCATCGCCAAGACCGCCAAGCCAACAACACCTCCCCGCCCCTGAGAGAACTCCCTCTCAACCAACTGGGGCCACCCACGCATGATGGGGTCAGGCACCAATGTTGTAGCCTGACCCCATCATGCGTGGGTGACCCCGTTGCTAGGCTCCGTCGTTCGAGTCCTTGGCGAAGTCGTCGAAACCTGGGCCGGACGGGCCAGCTTCGCCTTCGGACATCTCCTGGAGCTGGCGGCTGCGCGTGGGATGGCGGAGCTTACGCAGGGCCTTCTCCTCGATTTGGCGGATGCGCTCACGGGTGACTTGGAAATGGGCGCCGACTTCCTCGAGGGTGCGTTGGACGCCATCCAGGAGACCGTAACGGAGGGTGAGCACTTCCCGTTCGCGCTCCGACAGGGAACTAAGCACTTCAGCGACCTTCTCGCGCACCGCGGCCATCTCGTTCGCGTCCGGGGCTTCATCCAGACGGGCGCCTTCCAGCAGCTGTCCCAAGACCGCGAAGTCGTCCGGCGCCTCTGAGGTCGGCACCCCACCCTGCTCCCGGAACGACGTCAGGTCGGCCTGCTCATGGGCTGACTTCTTGACCTGTTCGACGCGGTCGAGCGGCAGGTTGGTCTTCTGCGCGATCTCTTCAAGGGTCGGCTCGCGGTCGAGCTGGTCGAGGAGTTCCTGGCGCGCCTTGGCCACCCGGTTCACGATTTCGTACATATGGACAGGGATGCGAATCGTCCCGACCTGGTCGGGAATGGCACGCTGGATGGACTGCCGAATCCACCAGGTAGCGTAGGTCGAGAACTTGAAACCTCGGCGATGATCGAAGCGTTCGATTGCCTTCATGAGGCCCATGTTGCCCTCTTGGACAAGGTCCGAGATGATCAGGCCACGGTCCTGGTACTTGCGCGCGATCGAGACGACCAGGCGGAGGTTACGCTCGGCCAGCTCGTTCTGGATGCGCACGAACTCGGCCTCCGGCCCGGACTGCTTCGCGGCTTCCAGCCGCTGGAACAGCTCGACCTCTTGTTCCTTCGTGAGGATGGGCTTCTTGCCCACCTGCTTCCGGTAGACCTCGAAGGGATCGAAAAGCTTGTCCTTGATGTATTCGACGCGTGGCCCGACCACCCCATCATCCTCCTCGCGCTGCTTGCGGTAGGCCTCGACCTCATCGTCGTCGAGCAGCCTGATCTCCAGCACATCGAGGATGTTCATCAGGTTCTCAATCAGCTCCGGGTCGGTGGCGCTTTCGGGGATAGCCGCGTTGACCTGCTGGACCGTGATGAAGCCGTGCAGCTTCGAAAGCCCGAGCAGGCGCCGGACCGGCTCGTTGAAGTCACGACCGCCCTGCGGGGCGGACAAGGCTTGGGTCAAGGTGGCGAGCACCTGCGGATCGATATCGTCGGGGTAGTCCATGAGAAGGGGTTGGGGGTTGGGGGTTGGGGGTTGGGTTAGGCGGCGAGGAGGGGCCAGGCGCTGGTGTCTTCCGGGCGGGAAGCGAGGAGGAGTTCGAGGCGGACGTCCTCGATGAAGTCGGGGGTGCGGGAATTCCACCCGAAGAGCTGGTCGACGATCAGGCCGGCGAGCGCGGCGTCCTTCCGATGGAAGGCCACGTCAACGTGGTTCACGCCATCGGCCAGGGGGCTGACCGTGAAGCGGATGCTGGTGGCTTGGTCGACGCCCTGGACGCGGAAGCCGAAGACCTCCGCCCCGGGGACGAACGAGCGGGCGAGGCGGGAGTCGTGGCGGAGGATGTGGGCGACCCGATCCTGGAGGACGGCCGGGGTGAGCAGCGTGCTGCAGGCGATCGAGACGAGCTTGGACTGGGACTTGGCGGGGGAGCGCATGGCGGTGTTCATAGGAAAGAGGAAAAGGAAGTTTGTTGGTTTTTAGGCACAGAGGGGCCCTGTCTCCCAGGCGTGGGAGCTTTGAAAAGGAGGGTTTAGACTTGGTTAGAGGCCGTTTTTAGCGGGATTTCCCGGGTTGAGGCCAGGAATCGGGGGCTAGGAGGCGCATCAGTGATTTCAGTCCACATAAGATAACACGGTTTTTCCGGATTACAGAATATTATAGAAAAAACCGGTCGCGCCCCCACCCCGCGGACATGCACCAAACCATTGATTCTATTGGTCGAAACGAACCTCGCGTTTTTTCCGAAAATTTCCGCGTCTCGTTTGACACCGCTTTTTTAAAAACAACGACGATTTCCTATCTCATTACACTACAAGTACTAGTAATCGTGACCTAACAACCAAACTTACAAAAAGCCTAAGGTGCCAGACCATGACAATGGGGTCAGGCACCAATGTCGTAGCCTGACCCCATTGTTGGTGCCATAAACCCAACTCGTAGCGCGTAGGTTGCGCCAACTATGACCGCGCGAAGATTTCCCGCCGGTGCCAGGCGAGATGGGTCGGGTCAGGACGGAGGGTGGCTTGGGGATCGAAGGAGAGCGGGCGGCCGTGGAGCTCGGAGAGTTTAAAGTTCAAGCCACCGGGGAGGATGGATTCGGCGATGTCGGACTGTGCGACGCGGATACGCACGTGATTGTCGACGGCCAGAGCACGGCGTCGATGAGTTCGTGTGTGGCCGGCGGAAACCCAGACAAACCTCAGTGGCCCATCTTAGATTTCGCGAGATGGTTCTTGAGCGTATCAAGGAGTGCCTCGAATGAACAGTCTGCTATCTTGTGGATAGCCCGATGGCATGAGGGGCAGAGCATGAGAAAGTCCGACGCGGAAATCTCTCGCTCACCTTTACTGAGGGAGAGCGGCACCTTGTGATGTGCTTCAATGATCTCAACACCGTATTGAACCGAAGGGACAAGCCCGCAGGCCTCGCAGCTTAAGACCTTATGTTTCGACTTGAATTGACGCTTGGCATCGCGTGCAACCGCTACGTTGCGCTCGCGAACATAGTGCGAGTAAAGCGAAACCCGCCCTTCCTTACCCTGGATGACGGGGCCGCTAAGTGACTGCAAATCATCAGGCGGAAGGGCCTCCAGTATGGCAATTGGCACCCCAAGGTCCGCCTGTAACTCGACAATAACTGTGCCAAGTTCCTCATCTAAAATGTTGGCTTCGCGCTCACTGATGGGAAAATTTGTGCCCTGTGATTTACGAAAAAAAGCCAACTCTGGCAGCAGTTCCATCACTCGCTCACGCGAAAGTACTGGTTTCTGCCTTTTAATAATCTGGACGCGCACACGATCGGCTAGACCAGAATCTTTACGAGTAGGCCCAATCCACAATTCGGGCACATCATCGGGCAAAGGCTGCACTGAGGAAATCACCCGCCCAATTGCAATAACCCCAGCCGCAGCCCCTGAGCGCCAAAGGTAAACACGATCACCTGGCTCAATCTCCTGTTTGTGCTGGTTCACGCTCCAGACGACCTCAGACCGGGACGCCAAGTACTCATCTATCCGGAACATCTTGGGATTACCTTGGAAGATCCAGGAGCGACGCGATCCAGCCTTTCTTACCACCTGCACCTGGCAACGCGTCAACACCCGGAAAGCGGTGGTTTCAGCACCCCCCTCAAAATCGGAAGGGCGTGGAAGAGTGCCGGTGGCAGACTCATGAGCAAAGGCAACGACCTGCTTGGGGGCGAAGCGCTCCACCCCCACTTTCACGTCATAATCCTTCGAAGGTTTAAAACCAGCAGGTACCTCACCGCGGCGCAGGCGGTTTAAGGCGGCTACGACATGGACCCTCTTGATACTCTTAAAATCCATAAGTCTTAAATATTTATATCATACATATGAGCAAGGAGACACTTAGGCGGCACGAACCCTCCCCTAGAACAAGAGGCATTCGACAGCTCTCGGGCATCTGCTATGCACTCAGTATGGCCTCCAATTACGACATCCACGAGCACACGCATCGATTCGCAGCTTGGGCGGCGGCGACGGGGGCTTCAGCGAGTCCGCGTTGTCGGTTTACGGTCGAGGCGGGGAAGGCGATTTTGGAACGGGCGGGATTCGATGCGAGGCTGAGGCACCCGAAGCAACTGCCCTCCCCTGCCCGGATGGACGAGATGCACCTCGCTTGGCGAAAGGCGGTAATCCAGGAAGCCCGCAAGCTCGGACTGGAGTTCACGCATGGCATCGCGGCCAAGCTCATCAACCTCTACCTCAAGGCCAAGTTCACCTGCGGAGGCCACGCCTATCACCCCAACGTCGCAGCGCTCCATCCCCCAATCGATTCGCTGCTCCTAAAGACCCTTAACCGCACCTTGCCGCCGGAAGATCGCCTGGCTACGAACTGGTCCACCTTCGACTCGCGCTCCTACCAGACAACCATCGATGCGGTCCGCAAATACGCCAACGACCGCCCACTGTGGGCCAGCGAATCGCTCTGGCAGGGCCATCGTTAAGCCCAGAGGATGGGATTCGAAGCAATCCGCGCACCACACATTTCTTGTGGTACGCGGATTCGCTGGATCGGTTATTTTGAAGCCACAGCCCTAATCGCCCAGAAGTCGGAGGCGAGATGGGGGTTGGTGAGGTAGTCGTAGGGGATCCAGCAATAGCCGGGAGCTTCGCTCCAGGGTATTGGGTTTTGGGTTGAGGGTGGTGGCACGACACCGTCCGTGAGCAGCAGCAGGTATAGGCCTAGAATGCCCTTAGATGGACCGGTGAGCCCATTTGAGACACCAGGGGCCAACCAAATGGCCTTAGAAGGGCTAATCTGCTCAGGAAGCCCCAGTCGTCCACAGAGGGCATTTGCCGCGCCGGATGGGTGCATGGGTATTCATGGCGCCGAAATGCTGCGCAGCGCCCTTCCCTGCCCTCAAACCAAACCCCAGTCGCTCATTCCTCAGCGCTGGACGTGGTGATTACCCTAAGGGGGTCGTGAATCCGAATCAGTGTCTAGAGCACTTATCCAAGGCAAAGACAAGCAGGCAAAGGATTACCAGAGGGATGGTACACGGCTTCGGAACCCAAACCCCGCGGCGATTCTTGAGAAGTAGTTTAATGGCTCGAAGGTCTTACATAACCGACACCATGCAACAACACGTAGATGTTATAAAATTATTCTTCAACAACACAACAGCCTTAAAATAGCATAGCTCGCGCAAGTAGAATAAAAAACCAGGGGAATAATATGCCAGAAGACCCCTTCTTCTTAGATTCTCCTGGATCTCCGATCAACGAGCTCAAAGCTCCGCGCATGGACAAATTAAAGCCGGGGCTATATGAGGCAATCATCACCCAGCGCCTGGTTGATGCCCTAAAGTCATCTGGACTAGACCATGAACGCGCTAAACTAGGAAAGGAAGACGCCCCGGCCCTCCTTGCACAGTTCTTAGGCAGCCTGACTCTTCAGACGCTTGAGTCTGTAGACGAAGACGATGCTCGCACCAAGCAGCTGGAGGTCGTGAACGCGCTCCTTGCTACCTTGGAACGATTCAACCCAGTACTGGGCGGCAACAGAGTCGAACTCACGAGCGAATACATGCAAGGAGTAAGGGCCGTAGGCCAAAATATCCTACCAGCAGCCCCAGCTACGCCTCTCAGTCAAAGCGCACTCTTTACCGGCACATCCTCAGGAAAGACCCAGCTCAGCTTGGAACTTTTGGCTGAGATGAAATCAGCTGACCGCGTTGATATCCTCGTATCCTTCATCAAGAACTCAGGCCTACGTGTCTTGGACGAAGGCTTCAAAGACCTTCTTTCAAGGAGAGTACCAGTCCGGATTATTACCACGACCTACATGGGGGCGACCGACGCCGAGGCGATCGAGCGCTTGGCTGGTTATCCTAACGTGGAAATCAAGGTCTCATACGATACTACGAGCACAAGACTTCATGCCAAGGCCTACTACTTCCATCGGGAAAGCGGTTACTCCACGGCATACGTAGGCTCCTCGAACATGTCCAACCCGGCCATGACGGACGGCCTGGAGTGGAACATCAAGGCCACCCAAGTCGATTTGCCTAACATCCTTAGAGCTTTTGAGGCAGAATTCGAAGGATATTGGAATGATGGCCGCTTTCAACACTACCAGAAGGTACGTGACGTCAAAAAACTGAAGGAAGCCCTTCAAGCGGGTAAAACAGAGCAAGGCCCAGGGCA
Source organism: Opitutia bacterium (assembly GCA_947453335.1). Taxonomy (GTDB): domain Bacteria; phylum Verrucomicrobiota; class Verrucomicrobiia; order Opitutales; family UBA953; genus UBA953. The sequence continues at coordinate 110,912 of CANGFP010000003.1, forward strand.
AACGATGATCCTCTTCGACGTCACCCCACGTGCCTACCAACAACGCATCCTAGACACGCTAGAGGCTGAAAGAACCGTTCGTGGCTCCTACCGCAACCTCCTTGTAGCAGCGACGGGAACCGGCAAGACGGTCATCTCAGCCTTTGATTATAAGAACTTCTGTGACGCAAGGGGCGGTACGCGCCCCAAACTGCTATTCTTAGCGCATCGAGAGGAAATCCTATCCCAAAGCCTGCAGACGTTCCGCCATGTCCTAAAAGACACCAGCTTCGGCGAACTTATGGGAGGCTCGGCCGGAGATGCCAACTCGATGAGCCATTTGTTCTGCACCGTACAAACGGCCCAATCACGGAAGATCTGGGAGAAACTAGGGCGGGAATACTACGACTTCATCGTCGTGGATGAAGCCCATCACTCCGCGGCCGGAACCTACACAGACATCCTGGGCGGCTTCTCTGCAAAGGTCCTGCTCGGCATGACCGCAACCCCAGAGCGCATGGATGGCGACTCCATCCTTCCATTGTTCAATAACCGCATAGCGGCCGAACTGCGCCTACCTGAAGCCCTGGACGAGAAGCTCCTCTGCCCCTTCCAGTACTTCTGCGTGTCCGACCCGGTCAGTATTGCCGACAATGCCTTTTGGGACCAAGGTAAGTACAAGACCTCAGCCCTCGAAAAGGCCTACGTAGACGACAGCACTACCGCATCTCAACGTCTCAACACGATCCTTTCCGCCTTTGAGCGCTACTGCTTCGGGAATATCGGTTCCGTCAAAGGCCTAGGCTTCTGCGTTAGCATCAAGCATGCGGAATACATGGCGAAATGCTTCACCGAGAAGCAGATCCCATCGGTAGCATTGACCAGCCAAACCCACGACGACGTCCGCAAAGCTGCCGTGCAAAAGTTGCGATCGGGTGAGCTCAAATTCATATTTACGGTCGACCTATTCAACGAGGGCGTCGACATCCCGGAGGCAAACCTGGTCCTCTTCCTTCGCCCTACGGACAGCCTAACCGTCTTCCTGCAGCAACTCGGCCGCGGACTCCGTCACGCACGGGGCAAGGAATGCCTAGTAGTCCTGGATTTCGTGGCCCAGATGCACAAGAAGTACCGCATTGACCGGAAATTTGCGGCCCTGCTTTCAGGAAGGCGTTACAACATCAAGAAGGAGGTTGAAGCTGGTTTCCCTCACGTCCCTGCAGGCTGCTCAATCCAATTGGAAGCTCAGGCCATGGAACAAGTCGTCGCGAACATCAAGGCCGCCTACGCCAACCTCAAGAACTACGTCAAAGAGACCGTGGCCTCCTTTGAACATGACACAGGAAAGCCTCTCACCTTCAGCAACTACATTCATACCTACGACATCGACCCAGCCCGGCTATTGGATGTTAAGTCCTGGAGCAATTGGAAGAACGAAGCCCTTGGACTGGTTGCCGAACCTGAACCTGACTATGATGCCCTCAAGCAGGCCGCCGAGCGCGTGGCTCAAGCGAGCGGCCCTAATTACCTTAGCGTCATCAGGAGCCTACCCCAGTCAGGCCTGGGCCTCCTCAGTTCCGGCGATAGGGCTGCCATGATGCTCCATGGTCTACTCTGGCAAAAACCTGCGGCCAAACTTGGCATGAAAGGCAAAGAAGAGACCTTCAGTCGCCTCTCGCAAAACCCTCGCGGACTAGCAGATATCGCCGAAGTCGCTGACTACAAACTAAGCATCACCAATTCGCTCGGTAAGCGCCCGTACCCCGACCTCCCCCTTGAGTTACATGCCCACTACGGCAATGACGAGATCCAGGCGGCCTTCGGAAGAGACGTCTTCTCTGAATCGGGCCAAAAAGGCGTCGGCGTTCTTCATTTCCCCTGGTGCAAGTCTTACGCACTTCTGATCACCCTGAACAAGTCGGATCGAGACTTCTCCCCGTCTACCATGTACCGTGATTACCCCATCAGCCGAGAGCTCTTCCACTGGGAATCGCAATCTAACACTACGCAGACCTCGGAAAGCGGCCAGAACCTCATCAATCACGTTACGCGAGGCTACGCTATTCACCTATTCGTTCGTAGCACCCGGACGGTCGGTCCGGCCACAGCACCATTCCAGTACCTCGGCAAAGCCAGTTACGTGGAACACAAAAGCGAATGTCCCATCGCATTCGTTTGGAAGCTCGAACACCTCATGCCTGGCGAGCTGGTGGAAGGCAGGTAATAAATCGTCAGGAACTACGGTTTTATTATTTGTTATCAAACGCCCCGCCTGTGAATAACCCCTGCCCTGCTTGAGGCGGTGGGGGTTGCAGAGGGGGCGGGCTTGGGTAACAAGAGTGGACCCCCATGGCCAAGTCAGCACCTTCGTCGTCACCGATCTTCCTTCCTTGGGAGCAGCCGCTTGCCGAGGGCATCGCCGAGCTGCTGCTGCGTGACGCAACGGCAGGTGCCGCCTTGGACCTTTCGGACCACTTGGTGATCGTGCCCTCTCAGTTTGCTTCGCGACTGCTGACCGAAAAGCTGGCCGAGACCGCCGGCGCCCGCGGGGTCTTCCTGCCGCGCATCACCACGCCCAGCAGGTTCCTGAACTGGGGGGACGAACAGCATTCGGTCGCATCCGAAGAGCACGCCCTGCTTACCTGGGTCAAAATCCTGACTTCCATCGATCGTTCGGAATTCCCCGCCCTTTTCGCCGGGGGCCAAACCGGGCCTTTCCGATACGAGGCTGCCTTGGAATTCGCCCGTGAGCTCATCCAGCTGCGCGACGAACTCGCCGGCTCTCAGGAGGGACTGAACTTCGCCCAGATGGCCCAGAAAGCCGTCGGGCTGAACGCCGAGCCCGATCGCTGGAGCGACCTTTCGAAGCTGGAGGACCTCTACGCCGACGAACTCAAGTCAGCCGGAAAGACCGACCATAATACGCTGCGCAAGGAACTCGCCTTGGGGGATGGTCATCCCGAGGGAATCAGGGTGATTTGGCTGGCCGGCGTGCTTGCCGCCCAACCTCTGCTCCTCAAGGCCCTCGAGGGAATCCGCCAAAGGAAACAGGCTTCGGTGAAAGTCGTGGTCGGCGGCGGATCCGCGGACCTGTTCGACGAATGGGGACAGCCCCTACCCGAGACCTGGAAGAACCGCCGCGTCCCATGGGAGGGATTCTCCGAATGCGTCCATGTCGTCCCCAAACTGGCCGACGCACATGCCAAGCTCGTCTCCATCCTCCGCCGGGGCTCACCAAACGCCACCCCGCTCACGCCCGGAACCTTGGCGATCGTCCCCTGCGATCGTGAGAACGAACCGAAGGAGCTCGAATACACGGTCCGCCGAGCGACCGGCGGGCCCACTGGCGCCACGGCAAACGCCCTGGGCGAACCACACAAGAACCACGAGACCCACTATGCGCTGCGCCTCTGGCTGGACTTCCTCCCCGACCCTTCCTTCCGCTCGCTCCGGAAAGTCGCGCTGCACCCGACGCTGGCCCGAGCGCTTTGCGTCAGCAAAAGCGATTTCCAGACCTGCAACCTAGCCTTGGATGACTTGAGCGCCCTGCACCCGCCGAGCGACCTCCACGCCGCGGCGGCCTTCTGCGAACTGCAGATCAAGAACTTCAGGGAAGAAGCCGCCAAGGGCTCCCATGAATCGCAGCACCGGAACGCCGATGATGAGCCGAGCGAGGCCCGGACCGAAGACGGAGAAGCCCCGACGCAAACCGCGAAAGACCCTGCCTGGAAACTAGCCATTGCCCGAGAAATCCTAGGCACAGCCCTCGAGCTTCACCGCAAGCATGTCCAGATGCGCTGGGATGACCTGGCCAAAAAGATGGCGGACCTCTGCAGCGACGACGTGCCAGACGATGCCTTCGGAGCCGCCGTCGTGGAGAACTTCATCGACATCGTCGAGCGCCTGGAGGCGAGCGCGGGCGAGACCACCGCCGAAGACGAAGCCAGGCTGCTGCGGTTGGCGGTCGAGACCTCCGGAGAGACCCGCTTCCGTGGAGACATCAATCCCGAAGCCGTGAACCTGCCAGGCTGGCAGGACGCCCCCTGGGAACCCGCCCCTCATCTCATCGTGTTCGGGATGAACGACAACTTCGTCCCGGGCGGCAAATCTGCCCACCCCTACCTCCCGGCCAGCCTGCGGCGCGCCCTCGGGCTCCAATCTCCCGAACAGACCTTCGCCAACGCGGCGTTCGTGTTCGAACAACTTCGACGTCGACGCAGCAACCCGGAGACCGGGCGACTGGACGTCATCGTGCCGCAATTCAGCGACGAAGGGGAAGGCCTCAAACCCTCCCGGCTCCTCTTCCTCGCCCCCATCGACCCCGCAGCAGGCTCGCTTGACGCCTTGCTTGGTCCGAAAGGACGAATCAACAAACTCTTCCGCGAACTCCCTCAGGAGCGCTCCCTGCCCTACTGGGAAATCCCATTGGGCTGCCGCTTCGATCCCACCGCCCCCTTGGAGCGGGCCGGAAAAGTCCACGCACGGGCGGCTGCGACCGACCTACGCATGTTCCTGAACAATGCTCAGGAATATTGGGTCAAAAAAGCCTTGGGCACGCGCGAGAACGACCACGACGCGCTCGAGCTCTCGGCCGCCGAATTCGGCGTCCTCATCCACTCAGCCATGGAGGAGTTCAAGACGGACAAAGGCCAGGACGCCAATCTGCAGGCGAGCCGTATCTCCACAGAACTAACCAAACACCTTGAGGCCATCGTCGCCAAGCGACTGGGGAACGCCCCGTCGCCGGCCCTGCAAAACCAGGCGGCCGCGGCGGCCAAACGCATGGCCTGGCTGGCGGACGTCGAAGCGCAGATCTCCCAGGAATGGGAAACCGTCGCCGTCGAAGCCGCCTTGCCGGAACTGGATATCGGCGGATTCACCCTGCACGGCCGATTCGACCGCCTCGACCGACACCGGACCGAACGCCACCGCTGGCGCGTCTACGACTACAAGACGACGAACAATCCCAAGACGCCCAAGGAAGCGCATGTCGCCAAATTCGCGGCAGGCAACAAAGCCGACGCTGCTTTCGTCCTCGAAACCGACGGTACGAAGTACCGCTGGAAGGACGTCCAACTGGTCGTCTACGACTGGTGCCTCCAAGCAGGGATCATCGCCGATCCGATCCTCAAGAAGGCGATCATGGAACTACGCACCGCGGGGTCGATTGTCGAAGTGGCCTACATCAACATCTCGAACAACCCGCTCGAGACCCGGCTGGAAACTTGGGATGACTTCCACCTCTTCCGGGAGGCTGGGCGTGACGCCATCAAGGCAGCCGCCGCGAAACTACTGTCCGGCGACCACAAGGTCTTCACTGAAGCCGTCATCACGGGTGATGGCTCGAAATACCCCATGCTGCCGGGACTAAAGGAGCGCAAACCCACCGACTACATGATCGGAGAAAACTTCGGCAAGGGCCGCTAAGCGAACGCACATGATTCCATCCAACCAAACCCCCAGCCAGCTCATCAAGGCCTCCGCTGGCACCGGCAAGACGCATCGCCTGTCGCTCCGCATCCTGAGGCTGCTGGCCCTAGGAGCAGAGCCCCACGAGATCGTGGCGCTCACCTTCACCAGGACTGCCGCCGCCGAATTCGTCCGTCGCGCCATCAAATTGATCAAGGAAGCGGCCGAAGACCCCAAGAAACACTTGGAAATCTGCGCGGCGGAACGAGGCGCGGACCTCGACCCCAGCACCTACACCCAAGGCTTCTTCAAGGAACTGCTGGTGAAGACGCTGCTCCAGTACGACCAGATGCTGCTCGGCACGCTCGATAGCTACTTCGCGCGCCTGGTGAACAACTTCCCCCTGGAGGTCGGACTGGAACCTGGCAAAGCCTCAACCGTACCGGAACACGAGGAAGACGAGCATCGCCTGCAGGTCATCGCCCAGATCATGGCCGAGGCCGAAAGCGACCCCGAGCTCAACAAGCGCCTACTCGCAAGCATCCAGGAATACCGGGACGACGAGGTCTCCTCTTCGCCCTTGGCCATCTTCGACAAGGTGGTCAAAACCTACCTGCGATTCTACACGCTCTGCCCGGATGCCACCCGCTGGGGCGAACCCTCGGCTATCTGGGGAGATAACATCCCGGCTTGGATGAACGAAGCCTACTGCGACCAGCACTTGGCGGCCGCTTGGTCGCCCGTGGAGGACTGGGCGAAGAAAACGTTCAGCAAGCAGCCGGCGGGGCTACGGGACCTAGGTGTCGCCCTGTCCCAGAAGCCCAAGCCGGACTACGAGGCCGGCCTGCGCGCACTCTACGACTTCTTCGAGGGCTACCTGACGACCGGCGAGAAAAGCATCAAATTCGGGAGGGAAACCCATGATCTATCCGAGGTAGCCGAGCACGTGACGACCCTGCACAAATGCCTGGGCGGTCAGCACATCTTGGCCAAGATGCGGTCCACCAAAGGCCTCTTCAACCTGCTGGAAATCTACCGACACCGCTACGACGCCATCGCCATCCGGACCGGCAGGCTGACCTTCTCCGACTACGTCAACCTCCTGCAGACGAACTTCATGCCCGGAGAAAGGAAGGAAGAGGTCGACGCCTGGATCGACCAGATCCATTTCCGCTTGGACTGCCAGATCCAGCATTGGATGCTGGACGAGTTCCAGGACACCAGCACGACGCAGTATGCGGTGCTGAGCCGCAACATCCTCGAGATCCTCGGCCAGAAATTCAGCGGACGCAGCGTCTTCGTCGTCGGCGATCTCAAGCAGTCCCTCTACGAATGGCGCGAAGGCAATCGCCGGCTCCTGACCCAGGTCGAGGACTCCTTCAAGACCCAGAACGCGGCGGAGCCGGGCACGGCCCTGACGGACGAACTCACCAAGACCTGGCGATGCGCGCCGGCGGTGCTGGCGATGGTCAACGCGGAGCTCGGAGGGCTCACGTCCGCCCACGTCGGGGAGACCTTCCCCGCCGAAGCCCTCTCCGACTGGTCGGAGGTCTTCAAGACGCAGGAGGCGATGGACACCAAGAAAAAGGGCGAAGCCCTGTGGGTGAAGATCACCACCGGGGAGCAAAGCTCCTCGAAGGACGTCGGAATCAAGGCCCAGGCTAAATGGATCGCCCATCACCTGCGCTCGACGCCCGGCTTGCTGCACGAAGGCAAACTGAACCTCGGCCTGTCCTGCGCCATCCTCGTCAGCAAGAACGAAGACGCGCGCCTATTCGCCGAAGAACTGCGCAATCTGGGAATCCGAGCGACCGACGAAGCGAAGTCTTTGGTCAGCCAAGACAACCCGGTGACCCTGGCATTGATCGCGGTCCTGCAGCGGACCATCCACCCCGACAACCAAAAGGCCAAGACCCTCGCCGAGATGTGCCCGCCCGTGCGCACCGCGCTGGAAAGCTTCGGCGATTCCCGCGACCTCAAGTCCGCCTGGAAAATGGCTTGCGCGCATGTCGCCACGACCTTCGCCGCAAAAGGTGCCCGGGCAGTCATGGACGACCTCATCCAACGCACGAAGCTGGACGAAGCGCACCTGAGCGGGAACAACGGCGAAGCCTTCGTCGCCCAGCGCCTTGGGCAGCTCCGGCAGATGGCGTCGGACTTCGACAAGCTCGGCCAACGCGATTTGGCGGGCTTCGAGGCCTTCGCCTCCAAGGCCACACGACGCGACGCCCCCTCCCCTGACTCCGTGCAAGCGATCACGATCCACAAGTCCAAGGGCCTGGAATACGATGCTGTCTACATCCCATTGCTGGAGGAATCGAACACGATGGGGGAGATCAAGCACGACGCGATCGTCTACGCCCCCTTAGGCCGAAACGCCACCTCCCTTGCCGACCGGTTCAACCCGGCATGGATGCTGAAGAACGTCCATAAGTCGGTCAATGCCCTGGCTCCCGCGATCACCGCCGGTGTCGAGAACATGCGGGCAGAAGCCGCCTATGGCTCCCTCTGCAGGCTTTATGTCGGCATGACCCGCGCCAAGCATCGGCTGGTGCTTATGCACGAAGTCGAACAACGACTGACCAAGGCAACGAAGATGAAGCCAGCCGAGGTCGCCCCGAACCCCCGCGACGAGAAGTCCGGGAATTTCGACTTCCTGGACCTCACCACCCGGAAACTGATCGGCAAGTCTTCCCTAGGCACGAGGGTGGATGAAGACGTCGGCATCAAGGACGAGGTTTCGGCCCATTGCCTCTGGAAAGCCAGCGGTTCTTCCGCCGACTGGGTGGAGGACCGACTAAAGGATGAACTCTCCAAAGCCGCGATCGTGGACGACGCCCAGGTCAGCACCCGCGACTTCAGCGAGCAGGCGGTCCGGAGACAGATCCGCATCAAGCCATCCAAGGGCAAGCAGAAGACCCATAAGGCTTCCCGTAGCGGCCAGCAGGCCGGCAAGGCGTTCGGCACGCTGGTGCATGGGCTTTTCGAGGGCCTCAAGTGGGATGTCGACGATTTCCTCCGGCAAACCCGCCAAGCCTTGCCAAAGGATGACGCCACACTGGCCAAGGCCTTTGCGCGGGTAGAGAACTGCCTCTCCTCCCCTGACATCAAGGGGCTGCTTGTGCGCAACCAAGGGGGTGAGCTCTGGACCGAGAAGCACGCCGTCCTCCAAGACAAGCCGAGCGAATACGTCTCCGCCGTCTTCGATCGCGTCCAGGTTTCCCCCGGAAGGTCGGCGATCATCGTGGACTACAAGACCAACGCCTGTAGCCGAGCGGAACTGGTCGAAACTTACCAAGAGCAGATGGACCTGTACCGGAAGTCGGTGGCATCGATGTGCGGCCTCCCCGAATCGTCCGTCGAGACCTGGCTCATCCACGTCCGGCTAGACGGCAGCGAAGCCATCAAAGTTGCCCCGAAGCCATGAGCAAACACGAGACCCCCATGACCAGGTGGTACTGGGAAAAGGCCAACCGGGGCCGGGGTCTGCTGATCGAGGAGTTCGGGGCGATTAAGCGCAACGAGAAGCGCGGCCACAATAAGCGACATATGGACGGGGTCATCGTGCTGGGTCTGAAGTCCGGCCGCCGCGGACCGTCGGAAGGCGACCGGAAACTGGTCCAAGGCAAGAAGGTCATCGTGATCCAATCCAAGGCCAGGCGGCTAGGCATGAGCCTCATCGGCCAGGTCGTGGTCTCCCGCGAACTCTTGCGCAACCTGAAGGCAAAAGAGGTCAGGTCAGTCGGAGTCTGCACCGAAGACGACAAGATCCTCCGGCGCATCCTACGACGGTTCGAGGGCTGCAGCTCCGTCGTGTACAAGCCCGGGAAGAAGAAGCGAAGCTAGGCAGGTACGCTGGCCATCGCTTTTCAGTACCGGGTAAAGGTGTGCCCGCATTTCTTGCAGAACCACTGCTTGCTCCACTCGTCCATGGCTTGGGCATGTTCCTTTCCGTCGGCCATGGCACTCCAAACCCAGCCGCAAACACCCAAAACCAAGGCGACCATGACGAGGACAAGCCCCATCCACTTCTGGCCTTGTTCTTCGGCCCTCCATCCGTTCGCGTTATATTTAAGATACCAATAAACCCCTCCGAGCAGACCGCCGAAGAACAGCAGAACAAAAAACGCGTTGGCGCCTCTTTTCTGAGGTGGAGCCAAAGCAGAAGCCAGCAGCGAAGAGCTACGGCCAGTCCTGTAGAAGAAACGTCCTCGAGAAGATACGCCGACCGACTCGGACGTGCGAGTGCCAGCCGCAAAAGCCATACCGCTGGCCTGTACGCTCTTCGAGCCACAAGATGGGCACTGAGGCTCACGAGAGGATGAATCAGCTCGGCCCTTCAAGGCAGCCAGTTGAGCCCGCTCAGCGTCCGCGGCGTAGTCAGGCTCCACATGGCCATCGGTGGAAGAGGGCTTCTTGTGGACACGGCGATGTTTCGAAAACTCCCGAAGAGGCATCCAACCGTCCATCCCCTTCCGCCAAAAGTGGTCACCGCCGGTGAGCCGCCCCTCCGCCAAGGCATTCACGATTTCTTCGGTCGAAAAGTCGCCGATCACCTTCCCATCCTGGGAAACGCTGTATTTCATTTCATCGACCCTTAGATGCATCGCATCTGTTTTAAAGTTTTAATTAGACCCAAAACGAAGGGAAGCCACCACCCCGTGGGTGATCGTGGGCAGTTTGGATTCATTCGCCATGCAGGATAAACAGACGAGTCCTGCGCCTGCGTCATAGTCGCCGCTTGAGATTGCGTGGTTGGCTAATTCGGGCAGGATAGACTCATGAGCAAAACCAAGACCTTGAAAGGCGAGCAGATGTACAAGGTGGCCTATGAACTGGCGGAGGCGGCGCACCGGGGTGATTTCCGGAAGGACGGCAAGACGCCCTATTTCGAGCATGTGAAGGAGGTGGCCTCGCGTGTCAGCGGCTGGGACCTCAAGACGGTGGCCATCCTCCACGATACGATCGAAGACACGATCATCACGGCCGATGACTTGCTGAGCGTGGGGTTCCCGAAGCGCATCGTGGATGCGGTCAAAGCGCTGACGAAGCCCGAAGACTGCAAGGACTACCTGGAGGAGGTCCGCCGCAAGGTTCTGCCCAACAAGCTAGCGACGGCGGTCAAGATCTCGGACAACTACGCGAACATGCGCGACCGCGTGAGCGAGTGGCCGAAAAGCGCCAAGGCCCGACGCAAACTCTACGAGTACGCCAGCTCGATCGCTTTGCTGACGGAACCGAAGGGCAAGAAGAGGGCCAAATGAGCGGCAAAACCAGCGTCAAATATTACGTCAGCTGGGAAGATTGGGCGGAGACGATCCCTCTTACGCTCTTCCGCACGATCGCGGATGCGCAAGGCTACCCGGAGGATGAGCAGTTCTGGAATAAGAAGGATCTAGCCTGGCAGCGCACCACCCGCGTGACAGAAAGCATGTTCCGAGGCGGCGACGTCACGCCAGTCACCCTTGAATTCGCCCAGCAGCATTTTCCGGCGGTTTTTAAGGGATGAGGGGTGAGGCCCGATGAGGGTTGAGGGGTGCGGGTTGCGGGTTGGGGAAGTCGAAGATTACTGAGTACAGATTACTGATTACGGAGGGAGGGGCTGAGCCGAGGGTGTAACTCCCAACCGCGAACCCCTAACCGCTAACCGCTACATTAGGTGACAAGGGGTTCTGTAACCGGAAAAACGGTCTATTCAGGGCAAACGAGACAGCGGAGCTTTTCGAGGCTCTGGATCATCTCGCCGAACCGGTTCGGTGGCTGAAATAGGGAGGGGCCGCGTTGCCGCGGCCCCTAGGGAGTGCTACCCACGCGACTGGCGCGCTCTCGGACTCAGAATGTCAGGCTACGGACCCCAAAGCGGAGCGCAAACGCTTTAATACCCCAGGAATGGGCTGAGTCCGACGAGGGTTGCGGGTTGAGGGGTGCGGGTCGGGGAAGTCCAAGATTACAGAGTACGGATTACTGATTACGGAGTACGGAGTACGCACAGAGTGCTGAGTCGAGTGCAGCGTCGAGTGCTGGATCGATGGCTGAGTCGAGGGATGAGTCGGCGAAGAGATTACCGAGTGCAGATTACTGATTACGGAGGGAGGGCGGAGTCCGACGTGGGTTGCGGGTTGAGGGGTGCGGGTCGTGGAAGTCCAGGATTACGGCGGGGTCTGAACGAGGATGCATTTCGTTCTGTAATCGGAAATCAGGACTCTGGACTCATTTCGCAACCCCCTACCCTCAACCCGCAACCCGCGCCGCGAGGCGCTGTCCCTACCCGCGGGCGGGGCCCGCGAGGGTTGCGAGAGGATGACCATAGGTAGTTCTGCCTTGGTTTACGGTTTGCCTTCATGTGTCTGGAGGACGCATTCTTGCTCTGCAATGGGGTCAGGGATGAACGGTTGCCTCACCATGGGTAGCCTTCCGGCGACGGATAGTCCTGGCCTCGCCCCTCTTTTAACTCCACTCGACGCGGCGATGCCTCAGCGAGTGGAGCCTCTTGGGTAACTCGGGTTCTCGCCCCTTGGCGCAACTGGAGTGGAAGCCAACCAACATATCAGCCAGCTGTAAGCATGGGCTTCCATGGGATGGCTCAATCCTTACTTCCGAGACGCCAGTAGCCAAACGCAACTGCGCAGCTCGACGACGATTTCTCTCCCCGTCCATCACAAGTCGGATCTTTCGGTTGTCACCAACCAAGTCCTGTACGCACCTATTCAGCAACACCCCCTCAGGAGCGGACAAAGGGGAGATGAGTGGCCTGCTTTTTCGCCACACAATCGCGAGATGCTCCGGAATCACAGGCAAGAGCCGCTCCATGAACTCCATCCGCATTTCGGGCCTCATCTTTGCCCATTTGAGCTCGCCGCGCCAAGAAAACTCCTGACGGAAGGACTCGTGTCTCTCTGCGATACGGGCGGAATGGCTGGCGTCCTCGCAGATGAACGCGCAAATCACCAACAGCGGTGAAGCCCCAGCCGCGACGTCGGCACCGGAATCGCCGGTCTCATCGCAGAAGATGGTGCGCACGGCTAATTGGCGCTCGAAAACAGATTCCAGCGCAATACGCGGCCCTTAGTGAACATCCTTCACGCAATAACCATCAGGGCCGCGCGTCGTTTGGTGAACGGACGCGGGCGGAGACAGATGAGGGTTGCGGGGTGGGGGTTGGGGAAGGTGAAGAGTGCAGAGTACGGATTACGGAGCAAAGGGGGCTGGTGGACTAGAGTATGGGGGACTAGGGGTTGTGTCGCCGCGGCGCGGGGCTTTACATGGGTAGGGTCGGGACGGCGTCACGACCTGGAGAGATATCGAGTTGCGAATGTCGTTTGGCGAACGGACGCGACGCGGTCGCGTCCCTACCCGCGGGCGGAGGCCGCGACACAATCGCTGGTCAACGGGGTAGCTGCCTGAGGGGTTATCCGCTGCCCGCGGGCTTGACGGATGCCAGCGGCCACCTTGAATACTAAATGTATCCGAAACCAGCCGAAGGGCTGACGTATGATACCACCAGGGGGCCGCCGCAAGGCGGCCTCGCTTCATTTAGAGTTCAACCCAGCCCAAGGATCTCTCGTTAAGACGTCGGATCAACTGGTGAGCCCCCTGCTCCTTGAGATAGCGGTTTGGGGACTTGGACTGCTTTAGTAGATACGCCAGTAAATCCGCGAGTTGCAACTGGACCGATTCACTGGAAGCGCGCGCCAACGGCCGATCAATGATGTGCGCAAGCCCATCGCAACTCCAACAGGCAGGACGCTTGTGCATCTGGTCGTGAATGATCATTCCGAGATTTCCAGGCCCCATCGCAGCATCGCCCAGCCATGAGACGAGATCGGCGAGACACCTGCTTCCCACGCACTCGAGCGGATCGCCGGAGGTTTTTTCCAAGGTCCAACCAAAGAAGCTCAACTCGCTGCTGCGAGCCAGCAGCCCGATGAGCTTCCGTACGATAAGGAGCCTCTCTTCCCGTCTGAGGCCACAGTGGATCTTGGCCGAACCAAGGAATTCCGCCGAATGGATCTCCTGCCCGACATTCAGGCCATAAGTCTGCTCAGCCCATTTCCTGAACTCACGTAACCTTTGGTCGACCGAATGCCAATCGGCATGATGGACCGAAAACCCAGCAAGGATATAGTAACGAGTCGGCGAATTGGACAGACCGGGATCGCCGCTCTCGTCCAGGTAGATGATCTGCATCGGGGGATTGCAGTGCGAAGGCGCTTACTTGAGCAATTACCCAAGACTGAGGCTCAAACCCTGAGGGCAACCGCAGGGAATCATATGAAGGCATTTCCGCGATTCGGTTCATGTGTCGCCGCGGTGCGGCGTAGTCTTTTAATGGTAGGGTCGGGACGGCGTCACGACCTAGGGATGCGGAGTTCCGCATCTTGCTCGGCGAACGGATGCGACGCGGTCGCGTCCCTGCCCGAGGGCAGAGCCCGCGACACAACAACTAGTCACCAGGTCAACTGGGCAGCTAGGCAGCTAGGGCAACACCACGGGGTCTGGCCACGTCGCGTGAACGCGACAAAGCCAGACCCCATGGTGCGAAGCAGCTAGGTCGTGACGCCGTCCCGACCCTACCTGAGGCAACGTCCCGAACCTACCCGACGGAGTCGGGGAGCTGATCGAGGGCGGTGATGAACTTGTCGGCGCCGGCCTTGACCTTGGGGCGCTGTGCGTAGCGGCCGAAGCCGACCATGAGGTCGACGTCCGGCTTCACCTCAAGGTCGCTGGCGCCGTCGCCGACCATGACGACGCGGGTGGCCTGGAATTCGGCGCGGAGACGGCGCGCGACCTCGTTCTTGCCCTTGGTGCGGCAGGTCGGGCAGGTCTCGTCAAAGCCGGCGTACGAGCCGTCGGGCTTGAACTTCAGGACGACGGCTTCGACGCGCGCGATGCCGAGGAAGTCGGCGAAGGGTCGGATGGCCTGGGTAAAGCCGCCGCTGACGATGGCGATGGTCCAGCCGGCCGCGCGGAGCTTGGCCAGCGCGGCGACGGCGGTGGGCTCGACGGTCGCGATGTACTTGGCGCCGATGGATTCGAGCTCGGCCTTCGTGGGCTGGATGATGTCAAGGCGCTTGGCGAAGATCGCTTCCATGGGCGTGCCGCCGTTCATGGCGGCGTTGGTCATGTCCTCGACGGCCTTGAAGACGTCGGGTCCGCGGAGACGGCCGAGTTCATCGATGCCTTCGAGGGAAGACAGGGTTGAATCGCAATCGAGGAGCAGGAGCTTGGACACGGAAGGAAGGGGCGGAAGAAAAGAGTGCAGCGTCGAGTGCTGTATCGAGGGAGGAATAGAGGACGGAATCGATGGAGGAGTCGAGGGAGGAGTCGAGGGAGGTGACGGGTGCTGGTGGGGGTTGAGGGGTGTGTCGCCGCGTTGCGGCGGGGCATGGGGGTTTGGGTAGGGATGCGGGCGGAGCCCGCGGAGGGTTGGGGGTTGAGGGTTGAGGGAAATTGCAGGCGGCGAAGCCGCCACATCTTTCGACTCATTCCTCCATCCTCGATTCAGTGACAGCACAACCGCTTGCCACCTAGTCAACGGGTCAACTGGTCACCTAGGTCGTAACGCCGTTCCGTCCCTACCCGTGAAAAGCGGTTGGTGGTTAGCGGTTGGCGGTAAGGGAAAGCAGAACGACCCGAGGCAGGATAACTAAGGCGAAACGGGAAACGGAATAATGGCGCGCGGCCAGAGGCCGCAGCACAACCGCGACCCGCAACCCCCTGCCCTCAACCCGATATAGCACCAACGGGGTCAGGCCACGTCGCGTGAACGCGACAAAGCCAGAACCCATGGTGCGAGGCGACTAGGGCAGCACGCGGTGCTGCCCCTACCTTACTTGCAGCAGCCGGGCTTGCCGGCGACGAGGTCGGCGGCGCGTGCGAGGATTTCCTTCTTCGTGGCTTCGTCGGTCGCCTGGGCGGCGAGAAGCTCGAGGGCCTTGAGGTTGCCGGACTTCACCGAAGCGTGGTGAGCGGCGGAGAAACCGCGGCGGGCGTAGAAGAGGAACGAGAGGAGCAGGAGCAGCTGCGCCGTGAAGGCGGTGAGGTGTCCGACGATGCGCTCGGCGGCGCCGCGCTCGCCCGCGCCGGCAGCGTTATGGATGAAGGCGACGCCGTCCTTAGCGATGATGACCGCGACGATGACGGCGAGGAGGATCGCCAGGCGAGCGGACCAACGACGGCACTTGGCGGCGCGGCAGAAGATTTCGGAGGCGGAGGTAGGAGCGGTGCAGGCCATGGTTGTAAGTAGGGAGATGGGGTTGAGGGTTGGGGTCTAGGGGGATGGGGGACTAGAGTATGGGGGAAGGGTTTAGGGGATGGGGGAGGGATGGCAAGGGGAAGAGGACTGAGTACGGAGTACTGAGTGCGGAGGGAGGGCGGAGTCCGACGCGGGTTGCGGGGTGAGGGGTGCGGGTCGGGGAAAGCGTAGAGGGCGGCGGGGAGTTTCTAACCGCCAACCGATTACCCCTAACCGCTTCATTAGGGGACGAGGGGTTGTGCCGCCGCGGTGCGGCGTGGCCTTTTACAGGTAGGGTCGGGACGGCGTCACGACCCAGGGTTGCGGAGGTGCGCACGTTGTTCGGCGAACGGACGCGACGCAGTCGCATCCCTACCCGAGGCAATGCGAAAAAGGGGGAGCGGAAACCGGGATGTTGGCACGCGGCCAGAGGCCGCAGCACAACCGCAACCCACAACCCAATCCAAAAGGCAGCTAGGACGTGACGCCGTCCCGTCCCTACCCGTTGCAGCTAGGTCGTAACGCCGTTCCGACCCTACCACAAGGCAGCCAGGGCAGCACGCGGTGCTGCCCCTACCTTATTCGCTTTCAGGCTTCCGGGGATTGGGCTAGGAAACGGCATGCGTTTCCTGCTACCCCTGCTTGCTGCGTTTGGCCTGTTCGCCGCGGACACCGCTCCGCAGACCGGCGGCCCGGATCCGATTCCGACGTCCGGCCCGGGCTCGCGTCCGTTGCGCGTCTTCCTGCGCTCCGGCCCGAAGTCCCATGGCCCCGGCGACCATGACCACCCGTCGTTCCTCCGTGATTGGGTGCCGCTGCTGAACGCCCGCGGCGCGGTCGCCAAAGGCGGCGACGTGTTCCCGACCGCCGCCGAGCTCGCCGAGACCGACGTGCTCATCATCCACCGCCAGGTCGGCGGCAACTTCAAGCCCGCCGAACGCGCGCTGATCGACGAATACGCCAAGCGCGGCGGAGGCTTCGTGGTCATCCACGCCGGCGCCGTGGCCAGCCAGACCGGCAAGCCCGAGGTCGACGACCCCGCGACCGACTACTACCGCGACCTCCTCGGCGGCACCTGGCGCAACAAGGTCACGAAGTGGCGCGAAGGCCCGATGCAGCTCAACTTCGTGGACAAGGAGCACCCGATCACGAAGGGCATCGCCGACTTCGGCATGAAGGACGAGATCTACTACGACCTCGAGATGCTGCCCGGAGCCCATGCGCTCGCGACCGCGCCCACGCCCAAGAAGAAAGGCGACGGCTTCGAGGCGCAGACCCAGCTCTGGACGTACGAGAAGCCCGGCGCGCAGCGCGCCTTCGTCTTCATCCCTGGCCACACCTACGTGAACTTCGCCCGACCCGACGTGCAGACCCTGCTGCTGCGCGGCATCGCCTGGGCGGGGAAGAGGCCGGTGGATACGCTCGCGAAGTAAGCGCGGGCGAAGCCGACGAGGGTTGAGGGTTGCGGGGTGAGGGTCGGGGAAAGCGTAGAGGGCGGCGGGGAGTTTCTAACCGCCAACCGCTTACCCCTAACCGCTTCATTAGGGGACCAGGGATTGTGTCGCCGCAGTGCGGCATGGCTTTTCATGGGTAGGGTCGGGACGGCGTCACGACCTAGGGTGCGGAGGTGCGCACGTCTCTCGGCGAACGGACGCGACGCAGTCGCGTCCCTACCAGAGGCAGCACAAACCTAGACCCGCAACCCTCATCCCGCAACCCACGCGCAGCGTCCCTACCCGCGGGCGAAGTTCGCGACACAACAACTGGTCAACCAGGACGTGACGCCGTCCCGTCCCTACCTCGAGACACCTAGGGCAGCACGCAGTGCTGCCCCTACCCGAGGCAGCATAACCGCGACCCGATACCCTCAACCCTTCGGCATAAGCCGCCTCAGGCGCCGAGGATCTCCTTCATGCGACGGCGGCGATAGCGGAAGATGGCTTCGACCTTGGTCTTCACGAAAGGATAGGCGACCTCGCCGAGGGGCCAGAGCGGGAGCTTGTAGAGCACCTCGTCGTCCATGCGCGTCTTGCCGCCTTCATCGGCGAACGTGTGCGTGTGGTGCCAGATGGCGTACGGCCCCTTGAGCTGTTCGTCGACGAACCCGTAGGGAGGATCCCAATGCGTGATCCGCGTGCGCCAGCCGAACGGCACCCCGCTGAGCTTGAGCTTGTAGTCGATGAGCGTCCCCTGCCCCATCACGATGGGCAGCGGAGTTACGATGCGGAAGTCGAGCTCCGGCGGGGTGATCGCCTGGAGGTTCTCGGCCTTGGAGAAGAACTCGAACACCTGCTCGATCGGCAGCGGCAGCAACGTGCTCTCGAAGTAGCGGTGCACGCCGCGAGGCAGGGAATGCGGGCGGGTCAGGTGGTCGCGGCGGTGGGAACGGATGACTTCGCTGTAATCTGACACGGCAGGGGTCGGGAAGGCCGCTAGGCTGGCCGAGGCGGCCAAGGCTGTCAAGGGACGCCGAAGGGAAAGGGCTTGCGGACGGGACGGGTCGGGTTTCTCGTAGGAGCCACTTACCGGCCCATGTCCAACTCCCGCACCCGCCGCCACACCAAGGGCGCCTTCGGCAACAACAAGCCCCGCTCGATCGAACGCGAGTTCGCGCCCAAGCAGGCCCCGGCCGCGGAAGCCCCGACCGGCCCGACCTTCGCCGACAAGCTGGCGACCTACGCCCAGCCCATCCTCGAGCAGGCCGGCAGCAACCGCACCGCCGCCAAGGGAGCCATGAACGTGGCCATCCTCATCTGGAACGCCTCGATCGAGGGCGCGGAGAAGATCGCCGAAGCCAAGCAGAAGCTCGCCGGCCTCCCGGGCTCGTCCCCTGAGCAGGTCGAGGAACTCGTGACCACGATGCTGGAGCGCAAGAAGGAGCTCTACCCCGAAGAGAACCTCCTCATCACCAATTTCACCCTGAAGTTCAACCACCGCACCGGCACGACCTTCCGCGTCTCGGCGGTGAACATCAAGCCCGAGGGCCTCACCAAGAGCGCGGCCCAGGACGTCATCAAGGCGGTCCTGTAAGGCCGCTTTCCCGTTGCCGAGGACGCCCCGGGCCCCGAAGGTCATGGGCATGGCCACCGTCGTCCTCCGAAACGCCGAACTCATCAACGAAGGCCGCCGTCTGCAGGCGGACGTCCTCCTGCGCGACGGCGTCATCGAACGCATCGGGACGATCCCGGCCGGCACCCGCGCCGACCGCGAGCTCGACCTGCGCGGCAAGCTGCTGCTGCCGGGGCTGATCGACGACCAAGTGCACTTCCGCGAACCGGGCCTGACCCACAAGGCAACCATCGCGAGCGAGGCCCGGGCAGCCGTCGCCGGCGGCGTGACGTCGTTCATGGAGATGCCGAACACCAACCCGCCCGCCACGACCCTCGAGGCCCTCGAGGCCAAGTACGCGCGCGCGGCCGAGACCTCCGTCGCCAACTATTCCTTCTTCTTCGGCGCCACCAACACCAACCTAGAAGTCGTCAAGGCCGTCGACCCCCGCCGCATCTGCGGCGTCAAGGTGTTCATGGGCTCCTCGACCGGCGACATGCTCGTCGACCAGGAGGCCACGCTCGAAGGCATCTTCCGCCACTCCCCCACCCTGATCGCGACGCATTGCGAGGACACCCCGGCCATCAAGGCCGCGGAGGCCGCGGCCAAGGCCAAGTGGGGCGAGGACGTCCCCGCCGCCGAACACGTCCGGATCCGTTCGGCCGAAGCCTGCTACGCCTCGTCGTCGATGGCCGTGACCCTGGCGAAGCGCCATGACGCCCGCCTCCACATCCTGCACATCACCACCGCCAAGGAGGTCGGCCTCTTCTCCAACGCCCCGCTCAAGGGCAAGCGCATCACCGCGGAGGCCTGCGTGCACCACCTCTGGTTCGCCGAGGAGGACTACGCACGCCTCGGCCATAAGATCAAATGCAACCCCTCGGTGAAGACCGCGGCCGACCGCGCCGCCGTGCGCGCCGCCGTGCTCAGCGGCGCCATCGACGTCATCGCCACGGACCACGCCCCGCACACCCGCGAGGAGAAGGCCCAGACCTACTTCAAGGCCCCGTCCGGCCTGCCGCTCGTGCAGCACTCGCTGCTGATGCTCCTCGACCTCTGGAAGCAGGGCGTGCTCCCCCTCGAGACGATCGTCGAACGCGCGTGCCACGCGCCCGCGGTCCTCTTCGGGGTCGAGAAGCGCGGCTTCCTCCGCGAAGGCTACGCCGCCGACCTCGTGGTCGTCGACCCCTCCAAGCCGCACACCGTGCGCGCCGACAACGTCCTCTTCCAGTGCGGCTGGTCGCCGCTCGAAGGCCACACCTTCGCCTGCAGCATCGACCGCACCTTCGTCAACGGCGCCTGCGTCTACGAGGACGGCAAGCTCCGGGCGGACGCGCCGAAGGGGATGCGCCTGAGCTTCGACGGAAACGCACGGGCATAGCCCGTGGAGGGTTGTAGGTTGAGGGGTGAGGGTTGGAGAGAAGACTAAGATTACGGATTACTGATTGCTGATTACAGGGCAGAGGGCGGCGGAGAGGGTTTCTGACCGCCAACCGCTAACCCGTAACCGCGACATTAGAGGACTAGTGGGCTGCAGGTTCTGTAATCGGAAATCGGAACTCTGTACTCTTCGCACAACCCACACCCCGCACCCCTCAACCCTCAACCCAACCCACAAGGCAACTAGGACGTGACGCCGTCCCGTCCCTACCCGAGGCACCTAGGGCAGCACGCGGTGCTGCCCCTACCTGTTACGGTTTGCGGGTTGTGGGTAAGGGGCTATGAATCAGGAAACCCCATGAGCGCGCGATCACTCCTCTGCCTTCTGCTTGGTGGCCTCCTGGCCTACGCCGAAGATTCGCTGCCGCCGCTGCGCGACGGCAAGGTCCTGCAGAACCTGACCGAGCTCTGGGATGACTACGACCCGCGCAAGGAACCGCTCGCCGACGAGACCCTCAAGGAGTGGGAGAAGGACGGCATCGTCTGCCGCGTCGTACGCTATCAGGTCGGCGTGTTCAAGGGCCAGCCCGTCCGCGTCGCGGCCTTCTACGCCTTCCCCAAGGGCGCGCTCGGGCTCCCTGCCCTGCTCCACATCCACGGCGGCGGCCAATCGGCCAGCCTCGCCGCGGTCGTGACCGACGCCAAGCACGGCTACGCCAGCCTCTCGCTGAACTGGGGCGGCAACAAGATGACCCTCGCCGACGGCTCCACCTACGACGGGCCGAACACCGACTGGGGCGCGCTCGACGCCACCCACCCCCCGCAGCGCAACAAGGTCAACCACTTCGCCGGCGGCACCGCGCCCGACGCCTTCACGCTCGATGCGGTCGATTCCCCCCGCAACGACAACTGGTTCCTCGTGACCCTCGCGGCCCGCCGCGGCCTGACCTACCTGGAACGCCGCCCCGAGGCGAACCGCGAACGCCTCGGCGTCTACGGCCATTCCATGGGCGGACGGCTCACCGTGCAGCTCACCGGCATCGACAGGCGCGTCAAGGCCGCCGCGCCCTCGTGCGGCGGATCGGGCGACCTTCTGGCCACGCCGGACGAGATGCCCGGCGGCCAGCGCTCGAAGGCCACGCCCCTCGCGCTCGCGTGCACCTCGGAGAACCCGTACATCGCGCGGCTCAACGTCCCCATCCTCTGGATCTCGCCCACGAACGACTTCCACGCGCAGATGGACAACATGGCCTGGAACTGGCGGAACGTCCCGGACCGCCTCCTCCGGCTGAGCATCTCGCCGCACCTGAACCACCGGCACGACGACGCCAGCGCGCTCGCCCAGCACATGTGGTTCGAGCATCACCTCGTCGGCCGCGGCGGCCTGGTGCCCGAGCAGCCCGCGATCAGCATCGAAGCCGGCCGCGTCACCCGCGTCGTGGTCACGCCCGAAGCGCTCAAGCCCAACGTCGACGTCCGCGTCTACGTCACGCAGGACACGCATGCGCTCTCGCGCTTCTGGCGGCGCGTGCCCGTCCGCCGCGAAGGCGCCGCCTTCGCCGCGATCGTCCCGCTCACGGACCTCTCCCGCCCGCTCTTCGCGTTCGCGAACGTCAGCTACGCGACCGCGGAGGAATACGGGCACATCGCGACCACCCCGGGCGTCGCGAACTCGCCCACCTACCAGTTCAGCACGCGCGAAGCCTGGGTCACCGCCGAGAAGCTGCGGGCCAGCGGAGCGATCGCCTTGGACCAGCCCGAACGCCTCGTCTCGACGGACAGCGCCGGCCTCGCCGACTGGTATCTCCTGAACCGCGGACATGCCGCGCTCTGGAGCCTGCATACGCGCAAGATCAAGGACCCCAAATGGCGCGGCCCCGACGGCGCCAAGCTCGCCTTCCGCGTCGCCGCCCGCACCGAGGATGTCCTCGCGGTGAGACTCACCCTTAACGAATGGGGCGCGTTCGGCCCTGGCCCCAAGACCGAATACGCCGCGCACGTCGCGCTGAAGCCCGTGGACGGCTGGGCCGACGTCGAAGTCTCGACGGCGGATTTCGCGCCGCTGAACGGGGCGAAGACACCGCTGAAGGACTGGTCGACCCTGACCGAACTGACGCTCACCCCCGTCGTGCCCGCGGAACTCAAGGACAAGGGCCTCAGCAACGGCCAAGCCTGGTCAAAGGGCACCGAACCGCGCATCCAGGACCTGCGCTGGATCGGCGGGACCTATCTTGGCGTCCGGACGGCTCCGGCGGAACTGAGCGAAGCCGACCGCACCAAGACCTTCAACGACTCCATCAAGCAGTCCCTCGAGCGCGAGAAGCAGGACGCCAGGAAGTGAGGCCGAGCGGGGGCGGGGGCGCCGTCATGCGGCGCGACTAGGCAGGGATGGCGCCACGCCCTGTCCTCTTGATGCATCTCGAGGTCGTGACGCCGTCCCGACCCTACCCGAGGCAGGGGCGACCCCGCCGCGGACCGCTATCCGCTTGTGTTGTCATCGGCCCTAAACTCCATACTCCCCTCCCTAGTCGCCGCACCATGTTCACCCTCCTGAAGACCGACACGCAGACCGCCGCCCGCCTGGGCGTGCTCAAGACCCCGCACGGCGAGGTCAAGACCCCGGTCTTCATGCCCGTCGGCACGCAGGCGACCGTGAAGGGCCTCTCCCCGCAGCAGGTCGAGGAGACCGGCGCCCAGATCCTGCTCAGCAACACCTACCACCTGAACCTGCGGCCCGGCCGCGAGATCGTCCGCGCCGCGGGCGGCCTCCACAAGTTCATGCATTGGGACAAGCCGATCCTCACGGACAGCGGCGGCTTCCAGGTCTTCTCGTTGGCGAAGCTCCGCACGATCACCGACGAAGGCATCCACTTCAGCTCGCACCTCGACGGCAACAAGCTCTTCCTCGACGTGAAGGACTGCTTCGACATCCAGGACGCGCTGGGTTCGGACATCGCCATGGTCCTGGACGAGTGCCCGCCGTACCCGTGCGAACGCGCCGCCTGCGAAGTCGCCGTGACCCGCTCGATCCGCTGGGCCAAGGAGATGCTCGAGCTCGCGAAGTCGCGCGGCTTCTTCGATTCCGGCCGCCTGCTCTTCTGCATCAACCAAGGCTCCGTGTACGACGACCTCCGCATCCGCTGCGCCGAGGAGCTCGGCGGGCTGGACTTCCCCGGCCACGCCATCGGCGGCGTCAGCGTCGGCGAACCCGAGGAGCACATGCTGCACCAGGTCGGCCTCGTCGCCCCGCGCCTCCCGGCGCACAAGCCCCGCTACGTCATGGGCGTCGGCACGCCCCCGCAGCTCCTGCGCATGGTCGCGCTCGGCGCGGACATGTTCGACTGCACGATGCCGACGCGCATCGGCCGGCACGGCGGCGCGTTCACGCCGGACGGCCCCGTCAGCGTGAAGCACCTGCGTTACCGCGAGGACCATCGCCCGCTCGTCGAAGGCATGGACAACTACACCTGCCGCCACTTCACGCGCGCCTACCTACGCCACCTGCACCACGCCGGCGAGCAGCTGGGCGGCACCCTCCTCGCGCTGCACAACATCCATTTCCTGCAGGACCTCATGGAGCAGGCCCGCGCGCACATCGCCGCCGGCGACTTCGCCTCGTGGTCCAAGGCCTGGTGCGAACGCTACGAAGCCGGCGCGAAGGATGAAATCCCGGCGGACTGATCGCGGGCGAAGGCGGTGGAGGGGATGGGGGAGGTAGAGGGGATAGGGGATAGGGGTTGGGGGATGGGGGTTGGGGGATGGGGGTTGGGCAGAGCCGAAGATTACCGGGTTCAGATTACTGATTACGGAGAGAGGGCGGAGTCCGACGCGGGTTGCGGGTCGAGGGGTGCGGGTCGGGGAAAGCGTAGAGGGCGGCGGGGAGTTTCCAACCGCCAACCCCTAACCGCTTTCACCGGGGGCTGATGGACTGCAGATTCTGTAATCGGAAATCGGCACTCCGTACTCTTCTCCTCAACCCGCAACCCGAGACCCGCAACCCTCTCGCTTTAGCCTACGGCTAAAGCGAGAAGCTTTCGCCGCAGGAGCAGCTCGCCTTGGCGTTCGGGTTGGAGAACTTGAAGCCCCCACCGATCATCTTGTCGGAGTAATCGAGCACGGTTCCTCGGAGGTAGAGGGCGGACTTCGGGTCGACCAGGACCTCGACGGACTGGGAGCGCACGAGGATGTCGCCGGCCTTCGAGGCCCCGACGAAACGCAGCTTATAGGACAGCCCGTTGCAGCCACCGCCGGAGATGGCGACGCGCAGGAACCGCCCATCGGCCTCGCGGGCCGCCAAGGCGCGGACCTTCGTGCCGGCCGGGGCGGTCAGCTGGATCAGGCGTTCATCGGCGACGCGGGGCTCGGCAGGCTGGACGGAGGCATCCATCCCGCCCAAAGTAGACCCCTAGGCCCCCTACGCAAGCCCCACGGCCAAATCAGGCTTGCCCGCCCCCCTTCCGACCCCCATTTTGGATGACCTACGGTCGGTCCGGTTGCGTAGCTCAGTTGGTTAGAGCGCTACATTCACATTGTAGATGTCACAGGTTCGAGTCCTGTCGCGACCACCACCGTCGGTTTCCCCTTCCCTCTCGCCGGCCGCGGCGGGACGGGGTACGCGCAGGCTTACTTTATAATTTTATAATTTTACTGACAGTATTGTAATTAAATGTTCCCATCCGACTGTCGATTAATACTTGTGGGAAGTCGCCGCCTAGTCCCTTCTTCCAACTTCGACCTGCAAATGTCCGAAAACCCCAAGAATTCCGACCAAATCAAAGAAACCCTGGAGGAAATCCACGGGATTCACGGGAAAAAGTGCAATTGCACGATGTCGCTCCGCGCGGACCTCTGGCTGCGCCACACCGGGGATGACCTCGAGCTCACCCCTTCCAACTTCCATGGGGCCCTCGCCGAGTGGCTCGTCAACACCGGCCTCGTGGAGAAAAGCGCCCAGACGCACGTCGAAGCCGCGCTCTACTGCCTCGGCGTGACGAATTCGAACAACCTCTTCCAGAAGGTGCAGCAAGGCAAGATGGGCCCGTACGGCATCGGCAAGAACGGCCGCCGCAACGGCAACAAGAAGAAGTAAGCACGGCGGAGCCCGTGGAGGGTTGCGGGTTGAGGGGTGCGGGTTGAGGAGAGCGAAGATTGCGGAGTGCTGAGTCGAGTGCTGGATCGAGGAAGGCGTAGAGATCGGAGTCGAGGGTGGAGAGATACAGGAGAGTACGGAGTACAGATTACTGATTACGGGGCATAAGGCGGCGGGGTGTTTCCTGCCGCTTACCTCTAACCGCGTCTACAGGGGACCTGTTGACCAAGGGTTGTGTCGCCGCGGTGCGGCGAAGCTTTTTACGGGTAGGGTCGGGACGGCGTCACGACCTAGGGATGGCTAGTGGCGCAAGTGATTCGGCGAACGGACGCGACGCAGTCGCGTCCCTACCCGATACAACTAGGTCGTGACGCCGTCCCGACCCTACCTCCGTCACCCGCAGTCTTGGGCGTCGACGTCGAGGACGTCGATGACGTCGTCGTCGCGGAGGATCTTGGCGCGCAACGGCAACGCCGCGGCGAGGAAGGACTTCACGCCGGAGACGAAGTACCAGATGTGCACGCGGTGCTGATCCTGCACGCGCTCGAAGGGGCACGGCGCCGGGCCCCGGACCTCGGCGAGGCCGGGGTGCAGGCGTTCGAGCTCCTGGACCCACGCGTCGGCGACGAAGTTGACCTTCTCGGCGTTGCGGCCCCGGAACACATGGCGGATGAGGTGGCGCTCCGGCGGATAGCCGAACTCGGAACGCTTCACCAGCTCCGCCGCGGCGAAACCATGGAAGTCGAGCCGCTTGGCGAACTGCACCGGGTCGGACGCCGGCTGGAACGTCTGCACCACCACCGCCCCTTCGAGGTTCCCGCGCCCCGCGCGACCCGCCACCTGCGTCAGCAGCTGGAACGTCCGCTCGGACGCGCGGAAATCGGGCAGCTGCAGGGACAGGTCGGCGTCGATGATGCCCACCAACGTCACGCGCGGGAAATCGAGTCCCTTGGCGATCATCTGCGTCCCCAGGAGCATGTCGTAGCGGCCCGCGCGGAAGTCCGACAGCACTTTACGGAACAGGTCCTTCTTGGCCATCGTGTCGGCGTCGATGCGGGCGACGCGGGCGCGCGGGAACATCCGATGGATGACCTCCTCCACCTTCTGGGTGCCGTACCCCTTCCAGCGCACCTTGGGCGAACGGCACTTCGGGCAGACCGCCGGAGCCGGCTCGCGGTGGTCGCAGAGGTGGCAACGCGCCGTGTGGTCGGTCGAGTGGAGCGTCAACGACACCGAGCAGCGCGGGCATTGCACCGCCTCGCCGCAATCCGGGCAGACGAGCGAACGCGAATGCCCGCGGCGGTTGAGGAACAAAATCGCCTGCTCGCCCTTGCGAAGCCGCTCGTGGATGCCGTCGACCAGCTCGCGCGACAGCACGTTCTGGCCCTTCGAATGCAGCACCTCGCGCCGCATGTCCACGATGCGGAAGGCCGGCATCGGGCGGTCGTCCACGCGCTTCGGCATCGGGTTGAGCACGTAGCGCCCGGCCTGCGCGTTCTTCCACGTCTCCAGCGACGGCGTCGCGGAACCCAGCACGCAGGCCGCGCCGAGGAGCGACGCGCGCATCACCGCGACGTCGCGGCCGTGGTACATCGGCGTCTCGCCCTGCTTGAAGGACGGCTCATGCTCCTCGTCGACCACGATCAGACGCAGGTTGGGCAACGGCGCGAAGACGGCGGAACGCGCGCCGACGACCACGCGGGCCTGCCCGAGGGACATCGCCATCCACGCGTCGAAACGCTCGCCGGCGGAAAGATGGCTGTGCCAGACCACCACCTTGGCGCCGAGGTCGGCGAGCCGCGAACGCAGGCGACCGACCGTCTGGGGCGTCAGGGCGACCTCGGGCACGAGGAAGATCGCGGAGCCGCCTTCGGCGACGACCTTGCGGATCAGGGCCACGTAGACCTCGGTCTTGCCCGAACCCGTCACGCCGTGCAGCAGGTGGGCCTTGAACGCCTTGCGGTCCAGGCTCTCGGACACCGAAGCCACCGCGGCGGCCTGGTCGACGTTGAGCTGATGTCCGGAGGACGCGACGGATTCCGCCTCCGAGAACGGGTCCTCGTAGGCGACGCGCCAGAGCACGCTGGCATCCTCCTTGACCGTACCGGCCTTGAGGAGCGCATCGACCGCCTGCTGGGAGACCCCGAGACCCGTGACCATCTTGGCGCGGTCGGCGGGCTCCTTCTGCGACGCCAGGTAGTCGAGCACCTGCGCCTGGCGCGGGGCCTTACGGCGGAGCTTCGCCAACGCCTCGGCGTCGGGCAAGGCGACCAGCGTCAGGAGACGGCGCAGCACGGGACGGACCCCCTTGCGCACCGCGGAAGGCAGCACGGTCTCGAGGACCGAGTTGAGCCCGCAGCCGTAGTAACCCGCCATCCATTCGGCGAGCCTGCAGACATCGGGGGTCAGCACCGGCTGCTCGTGCTCGAGCAGGATGATGCTGCGCAGCTTGGCGGCGGGCGGCGGCTCGGCGGGGTATTTCCAGACCACGCCCAAGCTCGTGCGACCCCCGAGAGGGACGCGGACCAGCTGACCGACCTGCAACGTGTCCTTGAGCGCCGCCGGGACCGAGTACGAGTAGGCCCGGGCCCCGCCGTCGAACGGGACCACCTCGGCCACGCCGGGTTCGATTTCGCCGAAGAGATCGGGCACGCAGGACAGGTTCGCCTAGCCCCGCCCCGGTTTCAAGCCGAGGCCGAGCCGCGACGCATCATTTCCCTTCGGGCTTCTCGCCTTTGACGAACGGACTCGGCGCGATGACCACCTGGGCGGGGTCGTCGGGATGGGTCGGGTCGAAAGGCTTCACGTCGGGCGCCAGGAAGGCCGCGAGGCCAGGAACCCCTTGGCGGATGCCTTCCACGACGCATCGGGCCATCTCATAGGCCCCGTAGGCGCTGAAATGCGTGTCGTCGCGGAGCGGCTCGGTCTGGCCCGGGAAGGTCCCGGCCGGGTAGTGCAGCAAGGCCAGCTTGCTCTTCTCGACGCCCAAGGCCTGGTAGACCTGCTTGGAGGTCGCGTTGAGGTCGACCAGCGGGACCCCCCGCTCCTTGGCCACGCGACGCGCCGCCTCGGGGAAGTCGCCGAGGGATTCCGTCACCTGCCCCTTGTCGTCGAAGCGCCGACGCGCCACGGCCGTCACCAGGACCGGCTGCGCGCCCTTGGCCTGGATCGCGTCGAGGTAGTCGCGGAGACGCTGCGCGTAGGTCGTGAACGCGCCCACGCCCTCCCCTTTCTCCTTCTGGTCGTTATGGCCGAACTGGATGAGCACGAAGTCCCCCTTCCGCAGCTGGGAGAGGACCTTGTCGAGCCGATGTTCGCCTTGGAACGAGCGCAGCGCGCGGCCGGATTCGGCGTGGTTGGCGACCACCGCGCGTTCACCGACGAAGAGCGGGAACGCCTGGCCCCAGCCCACGTAAGGCTCGCGGACCTGGTCGGTCATCGTGGAGTCCCCCACGAGGAAGAGGCGGACCGTCGCGGCCGGCGCGGGCTCGACCGACACGACCTTGGCGCGGGCCGTGGCGCCGAGGAACTCGAGCGACAACCGGTCATCCCAGTCCGGCGCGCCGCTTTCGCGGGACTTGAGGGACACCCGGCCACCGGCGTATTCAGGACGACGCACATCGACCAGGAAGCGCTTGGTCACGACCTGCCCCTTAGGCACGGCGACATTGAGCGCGAGCAGACGACGCGCCTCGGCCTTCACCGTGGTCACCGAGTCGACGTCGGACCCGCCGAAAGCCACCGTCACGACGTACATCCCCTCTTCCGCCGGACGGCTCAGCGTCGCGGTGGCCTGCGTCGGAGACCCGCGGAATTCGGACGGCGGCTCGGCGGCGATGACGAGAAGAGGCAGGAGGCAGGCGAGGCGGAGCATGGCGGAGGCAGAATAGATGGCGGAATCGAGGGAAGAGTCGAGGGATGAGTCGAGGGAAGCGTCGAGGACGGGGTCGATGGCTAAGTCGAGGGAGGCGTAAGATTGCAGAGCACGGATCGCTGATTTCAGCAGGGCTGAACGAGGATGCAGGTCGGTCCGTCATCTGGAATCAGGACTCCGTAGTCGTTTCGCAACCCCCACCCCTCAACCCGCAACCCGCGCGAGAGCGCCCTTACCTCCGCACGCCGGAGTGGGCGGCGATGCGGACGCACATCAGGGCCCAGAAGCAGCCGATGCAGTTCGCCACGGGCAACTGGAGCTCGGCCGGCATGCTGTAGAAGATGATATTGCCGGGGAACCAGACGAGGAAGTTGGGCAGCAGATTCGGGAGCACCAGACGTCGGTACCAGCCGGGACCCATCGCCGCGCGCAGCTTCGCCGTGTCCCAGTTCGAATCCTTCCAGAGATGCGAGATCGCGTTGAACGGCGCGCCGCAGAAGACCGTGAAGCCCAGCTGGTCGACGAAGACCTTCTTCGCCACGACCTCCACCGAAGGCTCGACCCCGAAAAAGAAGCCCTGCAACGCGTAGAAATAGCGCACCAGCACCCCGAGGAACATCCACCAGACCACGCTGTGCAGGAGGTCGAGCGCCGGGCGCGCCGGGCGGAGGCCCGGGAAGGCCATGCGGAAGCACCACGGAATCAAGCCAGCCGTGAAGCCCGTGCAGAGCATCGCGAAAAGCGTCGGATGGTCGCGGTTGACCGCGCCGATGACGTCGAGCCAGACCTTGACCGCGGGCACGTGGTAGTAGCTGACCACCAGGCCGGCGGCCGCCGCTAGGATGAACAAAGAAGGCAGCGCGTTGTCGCGCGCGGCACGGGCGCCCGCGGCCCAGGGCGATCCGGAGACGACGGCCTCGCTCATCCGAGTGCCTTCCGGAGCAGCTGGTCGATGAGGCCCGGGTTGGCCTTGCCCTGCGTACGCTTCATGATCGGCCCCTTGAGCGCGTTGATGGCCTTCTCGTTGCCGGCGCGGTATTCGGCGATGGACTTGGCCACGGCCGGATCGGCGATGACTTCCTGGACGATCTTCTCGAGTTCGCCGGTGTCGCTGTTCTGGCGGAGGCCCTTGGCGTCGACGATGGCGGCGGCGTCCTGACCGGACCTGAACATCTCGGCGAAGACCTCCTTGGCCTGCTGCTTGGAGATGACGCCGTCATCGGTGAGCTTCACCAGGCCGGCGAGCTGCGCCGGCTTGATCGGGCAGGACGCCAGCGAGATCGGGGCGGGCGCGGCTTCTCCGAAGCCCGTGGCGGCGCCGGCGGCGGCCGACAAATCGCGGAGCAGGTCGTTGGCGACCAGGTTGGCGATGCCCTGCGGATTGGCCGGGTGGGCCGCGACGGCCGCCTCGAACCATTCGGCCAAGGCGCGGTCGGCGACGAGCACCGAAGCCGCCGTGAACGGCAGGCCGAGCTTGTCCATGTAGCGGCGCTGGCGGTCGTAGAGGTTCTCCGGGACCTGCTTGGCCAAGCGCTCCACCGTCGCGCGGGAAAGCTCCAAGGTCGGGATGTCCGGATCCGGGAAATAACGGTAGTCGTGGGCGTCCTCCTTGTCGCGCAGCACGTAGCCGCGGGACAGCTCGGCGTTCCAGCCGCGGGTCTCCTGGGTGATGGCGCGGCCGGCCTCCAGCTCGCGGATCTGGCGGGCCGTCTCGTAGACGACCGTGTCGCGGACGCTCGAGATCGAATTGAGGTTCTTCGTCTCGGTGCGGGTGCCGAGCGGCGCGCCCGGGCGGCGGATCGAGACGTTGCAGTCGCAGCGCAGCTGCCCCTTCTCCATGTCGCAGTCGGCGACGCCGGCCTGGGTGAGCATCGCGACGAGCGAGCGCAGGAAGGCTTCGGCCTCGGCGGCGGAACGGAGGTCGGGCTCGGTGACGATCTCGAGGAGCGGCACGCCGGCGCGGTTGTAGTCGACCAGGGAACCGCTGCCCGCGTGGCTGAGCTTGCCCACGTCCTCTTCGAGGTGCGCATGGTGGAGGCGGATGCGCTTATGCTCGCCCATCACGTTGCGGGACGCGCCCGGCAGCTCGATCTCGACGGAACCCCCGACGACGACCGGGAAGTCCTTCTGCGTCAGCTGGTAGTTCTTCGGATTGTCCGGGTAGAAGTAGTTCTTCCGGTCCCAGGCGCAGCGCGCGGGGATCTCGGCGCCCACGACCAGACCGAACAAGATGGACTTCTCGACCGCCTCGCGGTTCACCACCGGCAACGTGCCCGGCAGGCCGAGGACGACCGGGTCGACCTGTTCGTTCGGCTCCTGACCGAAGCCCCAGGAGGAAGACGCGAAGACCTTGGCGCGGGTGCGCAGCTGGACGTGCACCTCGAGGCCGATGACCACTTCCCATTCAGCGGAGGAACTCATAGCGCGACTTGTTGGTGGGCGAAGCCGTGGGCGGCCTCGAAAAGGCGGCCGGCGGCGAGCAGTTTGGCTTCGGACAGCGGGGCGCCCACGAGATGGAAGCCGACCGGCAGGTGGCCGGACTTGCCGCAGGGCACGGACAACGCCGGCAGACCCGCGAGGTTCGCGGGAATCGTGAAGATGTCCTCGAGGTAAAGCTGGAGCGGATCCGAGGCCTTCTCGCCCACCTTGAAGGCCGGCGTCGGGACGGTCGGGGTCAGCAGCACGTCGACCTGCGCCAACGCGGCGAGGTACTCGGCTCGGATCTTGGCGCGAGCGCGAAGGGCGCGGTTGTAATAGGCATCCGCGTAGCCGGCGCTCAGCACGAACGTCCCGAGCAGGATGCGGCGCTTCACCTCGGCGCCGAAGCCTTCGGAGCGGCTGTTCGTCATCATCTCGAACGGCGTGCCCGCCTGGGCGGAACGATGGCCGTAGCGGACGCCGTCATAGCGCCCGAGGTTGGAGGATGCCTCCGCCGTCGCGACGACGTAGTAGGTCGGCACGGCGAGGTCGGCCGAAGGCAGCTCGACCTCGGAGACCGCGCAACCCTGCGCGCGGTAGAAAGCGATGGCGGCCTCGACGGCCGCGGCGACCTCAGGGGCCACGCCCTTGCCGAGGAAACCCTTCGGGACGCCGATGCGCAGCTGCTTGGCGTCGCCGGCGGGCGTGAGCGCACGCTCGGCGGGACCGAAGCACGTCATGTCGCGCACGTCGGCGGAAGCCAGCGCGGTGAGCAGCAGTTCGCAATCCTCGACGCTGCGGGCCATCGGGCCGATCTGGTCGAGCGACGACGCGAAGGCCACGAGGCCGAAGCGGGACACCAAGCCGTAGGTCGGCTTGAGGCCGACCACACCGCAGTGCGACGCCGGCTGGCGGATGGAACCACCCGTATCGGAACCCAGCGAAAGCGGCACCAAGCCGGCCGCGAGGGCCGCGGCGCTGCCGCCGGAGGAACCACCCGGGATGCGGGCGAGGTCCCAAGGATTGAACGTCTTGCGGACGGCGGAGTTCTCGGTGGAGGAACCCATCGCGAACTCGTCCATGTTGAGACGACCGTAGAGGATCGCGCCCGCCGCGCGGAGACGCTCGGCGACATGCGAATCGTAAGGGGACACCAGGGAAGCCAGCATCTTGCTCGAACAGGTCAGCGGCTGACCCTTGACGGCGATATTGTCCTTGATCGCGACCGGGATGCCCTCGAGCGGGCCCCTGCCCTGTCCGGCCTGACGGCGGGCGTCGGAAGCATCGGCTTGGGCGAGCACATCGGCGCGGTCGAGGTGCGTGAACGCGCCGACCTTTTCGTTCACCGCGTCGTAGCGGGCGAGGAGAGCCTCGCAGAGCGCGCGGGAAGTCAGCGAACCCGCGGCGAGGCGGCGCCCCAGTTCGGCGGCGGAAAGCGTATGGAGTGCGTCGGCCATGGCTCAGGATTCGTCGTCCACGACGCGCGGGACGGAGATCTGGCCGTCGCGGGCGGCCGGGGCGATGCGCGTGACCGCTTCGGCGCCGAGGGACGGACCCGGCTCATCGGAGCGCAGGGCCGCCTCGCGGACCACGCGGGCGTCGTCGACGGACGACGGAAGGTCGGCTTCGGCGAGCGCGCGGAAGTGGCCGAGGATGGAGCTCAGCTGCGTCGAATACAGCGCCTTCTCCGCGTCCGTCAAGTTGAGCCGCGCGAGCTTGGCGAGATGGTCGATGTCGAAACCTTCGGCCATGGCGGTCAGCGGCGGATGGTCCAGCCGGCGCCCTTCTCGAGCGCGGCGATCACGGCGGCCATGGCGCGGTTCGCTTCCTCATCGGTGAGCGTGCGGGCCGCGTGGCGCCAGCGGACCTCGAAGGCGACGCTGCGCGTGCCTTCGGGCAGGCCGGGGCCGCTGAAGACGTCGAAGCAGTTGACCGACTCCAGGGCGAACTCCTTGCCGGCGGCCTTGGCGGCGGCCTGCTGGACGCGGTTGAGCACCTCGCCGGCGGCGGTGGCGGCCGGCACGATGACGGCGACATCGCGCGTCGCGGGCGGGAAGGACGAGAACGCCTCGAAGCGCGGGATGCGGAGGGCCTCGGCGAAGGCGGAGCGCGGCAGCAGGAATTCGCCGGCCACGACGGAACCCTTCAGGCCCAACGAACGCGTCCAGCGCAGGTCGAGCACGCCGCAGGCGCCGTCGGCGGAGCGGCCGCGGTCGACGAGCGACGACGCGTGGCCCGCCTGCCAGAGACCGCCGGTGGCGACCCCGAAGGACAGGCGCGCGGACGTCACGCCCGCGAGCGTGGCGACATCGGAAAGGAGGCGCTTCGCGCGGAGGACGTCGAACGCCTCGCGCGACTTCCAGGAACGCACGAGCGATTCGGCCGGGGCGGCGAAGGCCACCGCCAGGAATTCGCGGACGGTGCCGTCGGCCTGCGGGCGGAAGACCACGCCGACCTCGAAGAGACCGCGCGGGTCCGCATGGACCGAGACGTTGAGGGCGAGCGCGGCGGCGAGGCCAGGGACGAGCGAGGCGCGGACATGCGTCTGGTCGGCCGTGAGGGGGTTCTCGAGCGCCAGCTGCGGGGCGGCGGCATCACCAAGGGTACGGGCGACCTCGGCGGCGTCGCGCAGGGTGTAATGGCAGCACTCCGTGAAACCGGCGCCGGCGAGGCGACCGGCCACGTCGCGCGTGAAAGCGGACGAACGCGTGTCCTCGTCGCCCGGCAGCGGGGCGACCGGACGACCCGCGGGCACCTTGTCGGTCCCGTGGATGCGGATGAACTCCTCGACCAGGTCGATGGGGCGCGTCACATCGGAGCGGAAGGACGGCACCAGGACGGAGAAGCCCGACGCGGTCGGCGACACCGTGAAGCCAAGGCGCTGGAAGGCCTTGGTCACGTCGGCGTCGGCGACGGCCGTACCCAGCTTGGCGGCCACGTAGCCGGCCGGCAGGGCGATGGTCGCGTCGGCGCGCGGCGGCTGGCCGACGACGACGGCGGGGCCGACCACTTCGGCGCCGGCGAGCTCGATGAGCAGGTCCGTGGCGAGGCGCGAGGCCAGCTCCACGCCGGCCGGATCGACATCGCGCGCGAAGCGATGGGAAGAATCGGTGGAGACGCCCAGACGGCGGGCCACGCGGCGGATCTCGCCGGGCCTGAACCAAGCCGCCTCGAGCAGGACGGTCGTCGTGGCGTTGGTCACGCCGCTCTCGGCGCCACCCATGACACCGGCGACGACGAGCGGACGCTGGGCATCGGCGATGACGCAGATTCCCGTCTCCAGCTTGACCTTCTTGCCGTCGAGCAGGACCAGTTCCTCGCCCTCCCGGGCGGGACGCGCCTCGATGCCGCCGGAAACCTTGGCGGCGTCGAACGCATGCAGCGGCTGGCCCAGCTCGAGCAGCACCCAGTTGGTGATGTCGACCACGTTGTTGATCGGACGCAGGCCGGCGGCCTCGAGGTCGCGACGGAGCCAATCCGGGCTCGGACCGACCTTCACGTTCTTCAGCGTGCGCAGCGTGTAGTAGGGGCAGAACTCGGAAGTCGAACGCACGAAACCGAAAGCATCCTGCGCGGACGGCGCCGCGGCGAGGCCCGCGGCCGTCTTCACCGTCAGCGGCTTCAGCGGCAGGTCGAGGGCGGCGGCCACGTCGCGGGCGACCCCGCGGAGACCCAGGCAATCGCCGCGGTTGGGCGTGACGGAGATCTCGAGCACCGTATCGGGCGCGCCGAACAGCTTGTTGAGCGGCGTGCCGAGGGCCGGCTTCTGCGGCGTCAGGATGAGCAGACCATCCTCGCCCTTACCCAGGCCCAGTTCTTCGGACGAGCACATCATGCCCGCCGAATCCACGTCGCGAAGCTTCGAGACCTTGATCTCGAAACCACCCGGCATGACCGTGCCCGGCAGCGCGACCGGTACGCGGTCGCCGGCCTTGAAGTTCTTGGCGCCGCAGACGATCTGGCGCGGCTGGCCGTCGCCCACGTCGACGCGGCAGACGCTGAGGCGGTCGGCGGACGGGTGCTTCTCGAACGACACGATCTCGCCGACCACCACGAGGGGCAGCGGCGCGAGGCCGAAAGAGTGGACCGACTCGACCTCGAGCCCCAGCATCGGGAGCACCTCGGCGAGACGTTCGGGCGTGACCCCGGAGAGGTCGACGTGGCGGGAGAGCGCCTGGAAGGAGACTTTCATGGCTTAGGCGAACTGGCGCAGGAAGCGCAGGTCGTTGTTGTAGAAATGGCGGATGTCGTCGATGCCGTGGACCAGCATCGCGATGCGTTCGAGCCCGAGCCCGAAGGCCAGCCCCGAGAACTCGTTCGGATCGAGCCCGCAGAGCTCGAGCACCTTCGGATCGACCAGCCCGCAGCCCATGATCTCGAGCCAGCGGTTGGACAGACGACCCAGGTTGGGCGAGCGCAGGTCCATCTCGAAGGAAGGCTCGGTGAACGGGAAGAACGACGGACGTAGGCGGATCTCGGCGTCGGCGCCGAACGTCTCCTTCACGAAGAAATCGAGCACCCCGCGCAGGTCGGCGAGCGTCACGTTGCGGTCGATCCACAGACCCTCGACCTGGTGGAAGTTGGCGGAGTGCGTCGCGTCGACCGCGTCGCGGCGGAAGCAGCGCCCCGGCGCCACGATGCGGAACGGCGGCTTGCGGGAGAGCATCGTGCGGACCTGCACGCTGGACGTGTGCGTGCGGAGCACGAGCGCCTCGTCGCCCTTGCGCGGCGCGTCGGCGGAGCGGAAGGACTTCGGCAGGTAGAGCGTGTCCTGCATGTCGCGGGCCGGGTGGTCGGCCGGCGTGTTGAGCGCGTCGAAGCAATGCCACTCCGTCTCGATCTCGGGCCCCTCGGCGACCGTGAAGCCCAGCTTGCGGAAGCTCGCGAGGATCCGTTCGCGCGTGCGCGTGAGCGGGTGGAGGGAACCGGCGGGCGCGTCGGGCCCGGTGAGCGTGGCGTCCCACGGGGCGCCGAGCGCGGCGGCGATCTCCGCGTCCTCGACCTTGAGGAGCAAGGCGGCGAGCAGCTCCTCGACGGACTTCTTGGCCTCGTTGATGAGCTTGCCCACGACCGGACGCTCCTCCTTGGACAACGTGGCCATCCCCTTCATCACCGCGGTGAGGGAGCCGTTGGGGCCGACCACGCGCGCCTTGAAGGCCTCCAGCTCGGCGCGGGACGCGACGGCGAGGGCCTCCTGCTGGGCGGTGGCGACGAGCTGGGCGAGCTGCTGCTGCATGGCTCTGATTTGTGCGTGGGCGGGGCCAATCGGCAAGCGAAAGCACCCCTCCGAAAACAAAAAGGCCCCGGGGTGACCGGGGCCTTCGTTGAGCCGCTGGCGGCGCGCTTACTTCAGCGCGCCCTTGGCCTTCTCGACGATCGCCTCGAACGCCTTAGAGTCGTGGATCGCGAGCTCGGAGAGGTTCTTGCGGTCGATCGTGATGTTCGCCTTCTTGAGACCGTTGACCAGGCGGCTGTAGCTGATGCCGAGGGGACGGCACGCGGCGTTCAGACGCACGATCCACAGCTGGCGGAAGGTGGACTTGTTCTTGCGACGATCGCGGTAAGCGAACTTCTGCGCGCGCTGCACGGCTTCGAGAGCGTAGACGTACAGGCGGGACTTGTTGCCGAAATAGCCCTTAGCGGCACGGATGGCGCGACGTTTGCGCGCCTTGGTGGCTGGGCCGTTGGTTGCACGAGGCATGTTGGTATGGTATGTTTTTTTGGTTTATGAGAGGCCGCGGGGTCGCCTTAAGAACACCCTTTTGGCCAGAGGGGGAACGCCGGTTTAGGCGAAAGGCATCGAAGCCAGCATCTTCTTCTCGAAGCCGGAGTCGACGCGCTTGGACTTGTTGGCACGACGGCGCTGCTTGCGGGACTTGGAGCTGAGCAGGTGGCGCGTGTTCGGGGAACGACGCATCACCTTGCCGGTACCGGTCACCTTGAAGCGCTTGGAGACTGACTTGCGGGTCTTTTGCATGGCGGAAAGGGTCGGAACAAAGGAGACCGGGGGTGGTTTGTAAAGGGGAAAGGGCGAAGGAAGCCGGGGAACGGGCAGTTATTTGCCGACCCTAGGCGCCGTTTGACAAAGCCCGCCAAACCCTTCCCCTGCCCCGCAGACCCACCTCCCCCATGCTGACCCCCGGTAAAAAGCCTAAATTATCCTTCAAAGTCGATGCTTTGGTCGACGGAAAGCCCGTGAACGTGCCCTTTGCGGACCTGATCGACGGCCCGACGGTCGTCTCGGTCTACATGCGCAACAACACCTCGGCCTGCGACAAGCAGACAGCCGACCTTGCCAAACATGAGAAAGCCCTTGGTAAGCAAGGATTTACGATTGTAGCGGTTTCCCGGGATACCTGCGCCTCCCATTCCAAGTACGCCGCCAAGCACGGCTTCAAGTACACCCTCGTAGCTGACCCGGACGACCAATTCTCCCAAGCCATGGACGCGATCGTCGAGAAGTCCATGTACGGAAAGAAATACCTCGGTCCGCTCCGGGCCGCCTACCTCTTCGACAAGACCGGCAAGCTCCTGGCCACGGTCCCGAAAGTCGAAGCCGCGGAGCACGGTAGCCAGGTCCTCGCGGCCATCGCGGCTTTGTCCTAAGCCGTTCCGCCCGTCCGACGACGGGGGACTTCCGCGCGAATCGGTGCTTGAACCCGACCGCTTTCATGCGGAGTTTAGGCGGGCAACGACACGCCCGAAGATACCTAATGCCCACGCCCTATCGCCCGAACGGCCCCCGACCCAGTTCCTCCTCCAGCGCCCCCGGCCAGCAACGCGGGAACTTCCGCAGCCGGGAGGACAAAGGTCCTAAGCGCAACGACCGCATCCGGGCGACCGAGATCCGCGTCATCTCCCCGAAGGGCGAGATGATGGGCGTGATGCAGACCGCGAAGGCGCTCGAGCTCGCCCGCGAGTTCGGCGTCGACCTCATCGAGATCGCCGCGACCGCCACGCCGCCGGTCTGCAAGCTGATGGAGTACGGCAAGTACCTCTACGAGGAAGCCAAGAAGCACAAGCACCAGAAGACCGCGAGCAAGGTGAAGGAGATCAAGCTCCGCCCGCGCATCGACGTGCACGACCTCTTCATCAAGGTCCGCCGCGCCGAGAACTTCCTCTACCACGGCCACAAGGTGAAGCTGCTGCTGCAGTACCGCTACCGCGAGCTCGAGCACCCGGAGATCGGCCTCGAGACCATGAAGCGTGCCATCGAAGCCCTGCTGCACATCGCCACGCGCGACAACGAGCCCAAGCGCAGCGGCCGCGCCATCGTGGTCGGCATGACGCCCGTCCAGGCCAACCGCCGCAAGCTGATCCACAACGCCGAGCCCGCCGAGGACGACCTCGAGGACGACTCCGAAGTGGACAACGGCGAGAACGATCCGGAGTGAGGTCGTGCGCGGCCGCCTGAGCATCTGCGGGCTGCTGTTCGCCTGTTGCCTCGGGCTCCCGGCGGCGCGCGCCGCCAGCCAGGACATCTTCCTCGGCGAGTCGGTGCGCCTCCTCGGCTTCCAGCAGGTCGCGCAGAAAGGCGACCCCGAGACCGTCGAGCGCTACGCCGCCAAAGGCTGGCCCGACCTCTTCGCGGACAGGAACCGCGAGTTCCTATACGTCGGCGGCGCGAAGATCTACCTCGAGGACAACATCGACGCCAAGAAAGGCCGCCTGACCGTCACGCGGCTCGACTACGACAAGGTGCTCGTGCCGCTGCTCTGGCGGCTCCCGCCGCAGCTGCCCGGCTCGCGCCGCATCCTGCTCGACCCTGGCCATGGCGGCAAGGATCCCGGCAAGCAGAACGCCGGCCTCGGCTACGACGAGAAGGCCGCCACGCTCGACACCGCCCTCCGCCTCAAGCTCCTGCTCGAGAAGCGCGGCTTCGAAGTGTTCCTCACCCGCGACAAGGACGCGTTCGTGGAGCTCCCGGACCGTCCCGCCGCGGCGAACAAGCTCAAGGCCGACCTCTTCGTGAGCCTGCACTACAACGGCGGCGCCGCGGGCGACGCGACCAGCGCGGGCATCGAGACGTACTGCCTCACGCCGGCCGGCCAGTTCTCGACCAACAAGGCCGCGGGCAAGGCCGACATCTCGCCGGAGCCCGGCAACCGCTTCGACACCTTCAACCTGCTGCTCGCCTGGAACGTGCACCGCGCCGTGCTGAAGGCGACCGGCGCCGAAGACCGCGGCGTGCGGCGCGCGCGCTTCGCGGTGCTGCGCACCCTGAACTGCCCCGGCATCCTCGTGGAAGGCGGCTTCATCTCGAGCCGGACCGAAGGGGCCCAGATCGCCAACGCGGCCTACCGCCAGCGGCTCGCCGAAGCCATCGGCGAAGGCGTGATGGCGTACGTCGGCCGCGTCCGCGCGAAGCAGTAGGCGCCCTTTGCGCTTCCGCACCGGCGGGCCCGGGCCTAGACTGCGCGCATGCCCCGGTGCTTTCTGCTCCTCCTCGGCGCGCTGACCGCCCTGCGCGGGGCGATCGACCCGACGGCGACGGTGGTGGTGGCCAACGCGCGCGTACCGGCCGGGGTGGCGCTGGCGGAGGAGTTCAGCCGGCACCGCGGCATCCCCGCCGCGAACCTCATCGTGCTCGACCTCCCGACCGACGAGACCATCGCCTGGCCGCAATACGGCGAGCAGCTGCTCAACCCCTTGAGGGCCAAGCTCCGCGCGGCCGGCCTGCTCGCCGGCGAACTCGGGACGGAGACCGACGCACGCGGGCGCCGGGACTTCGTGCCCACGGCCGCGCCGAAGCTGGCGTGGCTCGTGCTGGTGCACGGCGTCCCGCTGAGGATCCGCGCCTCCGGCCTGAAGACCCCCGCCGCGCCCAAGGGCGGCCTGAGCGGAGACCAGGCCTGCGTCGACAGCGAGCTGGCGCTCCTCGCCACGGTGAACCTCGACCCCGACGGCGCGAAGCGCAATCCGTGGTTCGGTCATGCGACCCTCACGGGCGCGAGCGCCGGCGAAGTCATCCGCACCGCCCGCCTCGACGGAGCCACCGTGGAGGATGCGCGCCGCGCGCTGCTGGGCGCCTGGCGGGCGGAAGCGCAAGGCCTGCGCGGCCGCGCCTACGTCGACTCCGGCGGCCCATACCACGCGGCCGACACCTGGTTCAAGGACGCCGCCGAAACCACGGGGAAGCTAGGCTTCCCGACGGACCTCGAAACCACCCGACAGCAGTTCGGCCCGAAGGCGCGCGCGGATGCGCCGGCGTTCTACCTGGGATGGTACAGCCAGAAACCCGAAGGCCGGTTCGCCGCGCCGGACGTGCAGCTGGCCCCCGGGGCGATCGCCTTGCACCTGCACAGCTTCTCCGCGGAGACCCTCCGGCAGCCCACGACGAACTGGGCCCCTTGGCTCGTGCAGCAAGGCGCCGCCCATGTTTCGGGCAATGTCTTCGAGCCCTACCTGGAGTACACGCTGCGCCCGGACCTGCTGCTGGCAGGACTCGCCCAAGGCCTCTCGGCCGGCGAAGCCGCTTGGTACGCCACGCCCGCCGTGAGCTGGCAGGGGGTCATCCTCGGGGACCCGTTCTACCGCCCCTTAGCCCACGACCTCGGACAGCAGCTAGCCGACCAACGGGACCGACCGGACGAACTCGCGCCCTATGTGACCTTGCGGGCGGCGGAACTCGCCGGGAGCACCCACGCCTTGTCGGGCCTTGAAGAAGCCCAACGCCTGTCCCCTTCCCTCCCTGTCGCTTGGGCGATCGTCCAAGCCCAAGCCCGGCAAGGCCTGCCGATCCGCTGGACCCTACCACCGGAAACCGACCTCACGCGGGCCGACGCAGGTCTTTTATGGGAAATCGGGCTGTTTCTAGAGAAAAACGGCCACAAAGACCCTGCTCTGGCGGCTTTCCGTGCCCTCCAAGCCCGCCCCCGGTGGAAGGACGACCCTGAACTCAAGACCCACCTCGAGGCTTTAAGTCGATAATCGGGGCTTGCCACCCCCCTTTCGGGCGGGTTCTTTCGGACTTCCTTCTGGCCCGCAGGCGATCGCCCGTGGAACCTCCGGAGGGAAAACCCAACCACAACCAAACCCTGGACCCGTCCTCCGCGACGACCAGGACAAACAGTCAAAACACAATGAGCCTCATGGAAAAACTGCTCGCCGACTCCAATTTCGGCGCGCTCAAAGCACACTCGGTCATCAAGGCCACCGTCACGGAAATCCGTAGCGACAAGGATGTCATCGTCGACATCAACGGCAAGTCCGAGGGCTTCATCCCCCAAGCCGAATTCCCCGACATGGCCGAAGTCCAGGTCGGCATGGAAATCGAAGTCTACCTCGAACGCCTTGAGAACAAGGACGGCACCCCGACCGTCTCCTACGACCGCGCCCTCCAGATCCGCAAGTGGGAGAGCATCGAAGCCAATTGCCAGGAAGGCTCCATCGTCCAGGGCCGCGTGAA
This sequence comes from Opitutia bacterium, assembly GCA_947453335.1. Taxonomy (GTDB): domain Bacteria; phylum Verrucomicrobiota; class Verrucomicrobiia; order Opitutales; family UBA953; genus UBA953. The sequence goes on from CANGFP010000003.1 coordinate 152,751, forward strand.
GTCCGTCGTCAAGGGCGGCCTCATCGTCTCCGTCGGCGTCGACGCCTTCATGCCGTCGTCGCAGATCGACGTCAACCCCCCGAAGAACCTCGAAGGCTTCGTGGGCCAGACCTTCGACTTCAAGATCATCAAGATCAACAAGGAGAAGAAGAACCTCGTCGTCTCCCGTCGCGAGCTCATCGAAGAACAGCGCGGCGAAAGCCGTCGCAAGCTCCTCGAAGAGGTCAAGCCCGGCGTCATCCGTCGCGGTATCGTCAAGAACATCACCGACTACGGCGCGTTCGTGGACCTCGACGGTCTCGACGGCCTCCTCCACGTCACCGACATGTCCTGGGGTCGCATCGGCCACCCGAGCGAAGTCGTCAAGGTCGGCGAAGAAATCACCGTCATGGTCGTCGAAGTCGACCGCGAGCGTGAGCGCGTCTCCCTCGGCCTCAAGCAGACCCAGTCCAACCCCTGGGAAGGCATCGAGAAGCGCTACCCGGTCGGCACCAAGGTGCACGGCAAGGTCGTCAACCTCGTCGCCTACGGCGCCTTCATCGAGATCGAAGGCGGCGTCGAAGGCCTCGTCCACGTCTCCGAGCTCTCCTGGACCAAGCGCGTCCAGAAGCCGTCCGACATCCTCAAGGTCGGCCAGGAAGTCGACGCGGTCATCCTCAACGTCAACAAGGAGGAGCAGAAGATCTCCCTCGGCATCCGCCAGCTCGAGACCAATCCGTGGGAAAAGGTCCGCCACAGCTACCCGGTGGGCGCCCGCGTCCGCGGCAAGGTGCGCAACCTCACCAACTACGGCGCCTTCGTCGAACTCGAGGACGGCATCGACGGCATGGTGCACGTGTCCGACATGAGCTGGACGCGCCGCATCAACAACCCGGCCGAAGTCATGAAGAAGGGCGACGACGTCGAAGCCATCGTCCTCGACGTGGATGTCGACCAGCAGCGCATCTCGCTCGGCGTCAAGCAGACCCAGCAGGATCCCTGGAGCGAAATCGACCGCAAGTACCGCATCGGCGACCTCGTCAACGGCAAGGTCTCCAAGGTCGCCAACTTCGGCGCCTTCATCGAGCTCTCCGATGAGATCGACGGCCTCGTCCACGTTTCCCAGCTCGCCGAACAGCGCGTCGAGAACGTCAAGGACGTCGTCAAGGTCGGCCAGGAAGTCACCGCTCGCGTCATCAAGATCGACAAGGAAGACCGCCGCATCGGTCTCTCGATCAAGGCCGCGAACTACGACCCCGAGCGCCTGCAGGCCGAAATCAGCTCGTACGAGCGCATCAAGGGCCCGTCCACCGGCGGCGCTCCGGCTCCCTCGTCCGGCTCCTCGTCCTCGTCCTCCTCGGGCAGCGGCGACTTCAACAGCCTCGGCGACCTCCTCGACAAGGCCGGCAACTAAGCCGTCCTGCGCAGGAAACGAACAGACCCCGGGCGACCGGGGTCTTTTTTTGTGCCCATCGCCGGCGCGTGGGGCTAACGTGAGGCCATGGCGGTCTGGTCCCCCACGCTCCCCTTCGCGCTCGACGCCGAGCTCGGCTGGGCGCTGTTGCGCGTCGCCGCCGGCGTCTACGTGATCGTGCGGGCCATCGGCGCGCGCGTCTCGTTGGGCTACGCCCTGCTCTGGGGGCCGGCGGTCGTCTTCTTTCCCCTGATCACCGCGACGGTCCTCTTCCTCTTCGGCGGGCGCAAGCATGGCGCCTTGGCGCAGGCGAAGCAACGCATCAAGGCCGCCGCGCGTCGGCTCAGCGGCGAGACGCCGACCGGCGGTAACGCCGTCCGCCTGCTCGGCGACCGCGCCGGCCGCGAGACGCTGGAGGCGCTCGAGGCCGAGATCCTCGCGGCCCGGCACCGCATCCACATCTCCACGTACATCCTGTCGCCCGACGCCGTCGGCCGCGAGATCATGGGGCTCCTGGTGCGCCGTGCCCGCGAAGGCGTCGACGTGCGCCTCCTGGTCGATGCCGTCGGCAGTTGGGGCACGCCCATGCGCCTCTGCCGGAGCCTGAAGAAAGCCGGCGGGCAAGTCGCGCGCTTCAACCCCGTCCTCCCGATGCAAGGCAAGGGATCGGCGAACTGGCGCAACCACCGCAAGATCGCGGTGTTCGACGGCGCCGTGGCCATCGTCGGCGGACAGAACCTCGGCCTCCGCTACATGGGACGCGAGCCCTCCAACCGGCGCTTCCGCGACTGCTCCTTCCGGATCGCCGGCCCGGCGGCCGCGGCGCTCGAGCAGGTCTTCCTCGCGGATTGGTGCCAAGCCACGGACACCGACCCGTCCGTCTTCACGGACCTGCTGCGGGTCCAGCCCGCGCCGGCCGGGGAGGCCGACGTCGCCGTCATCGCCTCCGGCCCCGACTGCGCGAACGACCCCCTCTGGGAGAAATACGTCGAGCTGATCGAAGGCGCGCGCGCCTCGCTGACCATCGTCACGCCCTACCTCGTGCCCGACCGGGCGCTCTTCCGCCTGCTCGTCGCGACCGCGGCGAAAGGCCGACGCGTGCGGGTCCTCGTGCCGCGCCGCTCGGACCACCGCCTCCTCGACTTCGCGCGCCGCTGGTACCTCCGCCAGCTCAAGGAAGCCGGCGCCGAGATCCTCTTCTACAAGCCCGACGTCCTGCATGCGAAGCTCCTGATCGTCGACGACGAGCGCGTCGTCATCGGCTCGGCGAACCTCGACATGCGCTCGTTGTTCCTGAACTACGAGATCGCCGCGGTCGTGCGCGACGAGGCGACCCTGCGGGCGACCGCGGACCTCATCGCCAGCCTGGCCGCTGAATCCACGCCCTACTCCGAGGACCTCCATCGCCGCAGCCGGACGCTCTCCGGACAGGCGCTCGAGGCCGTGTCGCGGGTGCTCGCCCCTCTGCTCTGACTCAGCCCAGGAAGGCGTGCAGGCGGACGCTCAGGCCCGTATCGGGCAGCAGGAAGCCGTCATGGCCCGCGTCGGTGACGACCTCGAGGTAGGCCGCGTTGCCGCCGACGGCCGTGGCGGCGGCGACCACCATGCGCAGTTCGCTCGTCGGATAGAGCCAGTCGCTGGAGAAACCGACCGCGAGGATCTCGGGGCCGTCCTTGCGGAAGAGCCGCCCGGCCGCGGCGCGGGCGGTGAGATCGAAACGGTCGACCGCGCGCGTGATGCGCAGCCAGCTGTTAGCGTCGAAGCGCTTCACGAACGCCTGCCCCTGGTGCTGCAGGTAGCTCTCCACCTGCCAGAAGACCGGGTCCTTCGGCTGGGCCCCCGGCACGCGCGTGCGGCCGAACTTCTGGTCGAAGGCCGCGGACGACAGGTAGCTGATGTGGCTGATCATGCGACCGACCGCGAGACCCGTGTCGGGCCCCTCTCCGGGCACGTAATGGCCGCCCCGGAAGTTCGGGTCCGTCTCGACGCACGCGCGGGAAGCCGCGTTCAGCGCGATGGCCATCGGGGATTGGCTGAGCCCAGCGGCGAGGACCGCGATGCGGCCGACCTCGTCGGGGTAGTCGCCTGACCAGAGCAGCGCCTGCATCCCGCCCATCGATCCGCCCACGACCGCGTGGAGCTTCGTGATGCCGAGATGACGCACCACCATGCGTTGACCGCGGACGATGTCGCCCAAAGTGATCTCCGGGAAGTAGCCGCCGAAGCGCTGGCCTGTGCGGGGATCGATGGACAGCGGGCCGGTGGAGCCGCGGCAGCCGCCGATGCAGTTCACGCCGATGACGAAGAATCGGTCCGTGTCGATGGCCTTGCCCGGACCCACGAAATGATCCCACCAACCCGCCTTGGGGTCGTCGGGCTGGTAGCGACCCGCGAGGTGGTGGTCGCCGCTGAGCGCGTGCGGCACCAGGATCGCGTTGGACTTGTCGGGCAGCAACGTGCCGTAGGTCTCGTAGCGGAGCGTCAGGCCCGGCAGCTCGCCACCGAGCTCGAGCGGGAAAGGCTCGGTCGAAACGAAGTCCTGGAAGGACGTCGGCCCCAGCTCGCGCGGGGCCGCAGACTGGGCCGGACGGTCGGACATGCGTGACACGAGAGAAACCAGACCGGGACGGCTGGCAAGTGGCCATTCGGTGTTGCCACGTCATAGGGCACGGCAAACCTCACCGCATGGCCCAGGGACACCGACACAACGACCAATGCTGCGGGGGAAACCCGGCGCCGCGGGTCGAGGCGGCCGTCCAGCGCATGAAGGAGAAGGCCCTGCGCGTCACCACCCCCCGGCTGACGATGCTGAACATCCTGGCGGAGGCGACCCGTCCGCTCAGCGCCGAGGAGATCCACGCCCTCGCCGGGGACGGCGCCGCGGACCTCGTGACCATCTACCGGAGCCTCGAAGCCTTGGACAACGCCGGCATCGTCCAGCGGCACCCCTTGGAGCGGGGCCGCAGCCTCTACGCCCTCATCGCGGCCGGCCATCACCACCACCACGTCATCTGCCGCCGCTGCGGCCGCATCGAGCGCCTGCCGGGCTGCGACACCGGCCGCGTCGAAGCCGCCGCCCGCGGCAAAGGCTTCACCGACCTGACCCACATCATGGAAGTCTACGGCATCTGTCCGACCTGCGCTTCCACCCCCTCTTCCCATGCCTGATTTCCCCAAGACCGCCTTCATCCTCGGCGCCGGCCTAGGCACGCGCCTCCGCCCGCTGACCGAACGCTGCCCCAAGCCCCTGCTGCCCTTGGCCGGCCGCCCGATGGTCGAACGCGCGCTCACCCGCCTGTACGCGGCCGGCACGCGCCGCTTCCTCATCAACACTCACCACTGCCCCGAAGCCTGGACGCAGGCCTTCCCGACGGGCCGCTGGCAGGAGGCCGAGATCCGGTTCGTGCACGAGCCCGAACTGCTCGAGACCGGCGGCGGCCTGGCGAACATCGCGAAGCACCTGACACCCGACGACGCGCACCTCGTCGTCTGGAACGGCGACATCCTCTCCGACTGCAACCTCGCGGAAGCCTTCGCCCACCACGCCGCGAACGGCGCCGAAGCCACGCTCGTCGTGCGCGAGAAAGGCCCCAACGCCAACGTCCGCATCACCGATGACGGCTTCGTCACGGACCTCCGCGACCGCCTCGGCAAGACCGACCCCGCGTACCAGTACACCGGCGTCTGCCTCGTCACCCGCGCCTTCGCCCAAGGCGTGCCCCTCGCCGTCGAATCGCTCGTCGAACACTTCCTGCGCCGCGTCCAGGCGACGCCGGGCTCGGTCCAGGGCTACCTCGACACCTCGGCCCATTGGCACGACCTCGGGACCGTCGAGGAATACCAGCAGGTGAAGGCCGAGCTCGAGAAACCCGTGCGCGGCGCGATCGCCGCCGCCGACGCCGCCGCGCGCTTCGGCTACGCCCTGACCGCCGGCGACGCCCCGCTCAAGGGCGGTTCCGGCCGCCGCTTCCACCGCGTCGCCAAGCCCGACGGCGCGACCGCGATGCTCTGCGTCTACGACGACGCCCGGCCCGAGAACCTGATCTACGGCCAGCTCGGCCACGCGCTCTTCGCCGCCGGCATCAACGTGCCGCAGGTGCTCGCCGAAGACGCGGACACCGGCGTGCTCGTGCTGGAGGACCTCGGTGACGTCGACCTCTGGTCGCTGACCAACCAACCCGCCTTCCCCTGGTCGGCCTACGCGTCGGCCTTGGAGCAGGTCGGGCACCTCCATCGCCTCGGCGCGGAAGCCGCGCAGAAGGCCGGCATCCAGCTCATGGAGCCCTTCGGCGACAAGCTCTACGCCTGGGAGCGCCAGTACTTCACGGACAACGTCCTCGCCGGCCGCAAGCCCGACCGCGACCTCCAGAACGAGATGGCCACGCTGGCGAAGGAGCTCGGCGCGCGCCCGCAGGTGCTCGTGCACCGCGACCTCCAGTCGCAGAACATCCTCATGCGCGACGGCCAGGCCTGGCTGATCGACTTCCAGGGCGCCCGCCTCGGCTGCCAGTTCTACGACTACGCCTCGCTCGCCTTCGACCCGTACCTCACGTGCAAGGACATGGACCTCTGGCGCATCGACCTCGAGGACCAAGCCCGCGAGGTCGCCGACTGGAAGGGCTCGCTCGACGAGTTCTCGCACCTCCTGCACGTCGCCGCCACGCAGCGCCTGCTGCAGGCCTGCGGCGCGTACGCGTTCCTAGGCCGCAAGCAGGGCCGCGCGGACTTCCTCGCCCACCTGCCGCAAGGCCTGCGCAACCTCGCGATCGCCGCCTCCCTCTGCGGGAAGCGACGCATCGCGCGGCTCGCGACGGAACTCGCGGCGGACCCGGCGCTCAGCCGTTGACCTGGGCGTCGAGGAAGCGCACGACCTCGTCCTCGGTCATGCGGATCTGCTCGAGGGTGTCGCGGTTGCGCACCGTCACGCCGGCGTCCTTCTCGACCGTGTCGAAGTCGATGGTGATGCCGAACGGCGTGCCGATCTCGTCCTGGCGGCGGTAGCGGCGGCCGATGTTGCCGGACTCGTCGTAGAAGACGTTGAAGCGCTTCTTGAGGCGGCGGTAGAGGGCTTCGGCGCGCTCGACGAGCTGCGGCTTGTTCTTCAGCAGCGGGAAGACCGCGGCCTTGAACGGCGCCACGCGGGCGGGCAGGCGGAGCACGACGCGCTTCTCGCCTTCGACCTCGTCCTCATGGTAGGCCGTGGTGAGCAGGGCGAGGAAGACGCGGTCGACGCCGACGGACGGCTCGATCACGTGCGGGATGTAGCGGGCCTTGGCGGTCTCGTCGAACCAGTCGAGCTTGGTGCCGGACACCTCGCTGTGCTGCGTCAGGTCGAAGTCGCCGCGCGCGGCGACGCCCTGCAGCTCCTGCACGCCGAAGGGGAACTCGAACATGATGTCCGTCGTGCCCTTGGAGTAGTGGGCGAGCTTCTCGGTCGGGTGCGGGTAGAGGGAGAGCTTGGCGCGCGGGATGCCGATGGACTCGAACCAGGCGAGGCAGCCTTCGATCCAGTCCTTGTGCGCGGCCGCCCAATCGGCCGTCGGGGCCACGAAGTACTCGATCTCCATCTGCTCGAACTCGCGGGAGCGGAAGATGAAGTTGCGCGGGTTGATCTCGTTGCGGAAGGCCTTGCCGACCTGGGCGATGCCGAAGGGCAGCTTCACGCGGCCCGTGTCGACGACGTTCTTGAAGTTGATGAAGATGCCCTGCGCCGTCTCGGGGCGGAGGTAGGCCGTCGCGGACGCGTCCTGCATGGCGCCGACGTACGTCTGGAACATCATGTTGAACGAACGGGGCGGCGTGAGCGACCCCGGCTTGCCGGTGGCGGGCGACGGGATGAGCGCGTGCTCCTCGGGCTTGGCCTCGGTGTAGTCCTTGAGCACGACCGGGTCGAGGGCACCCTGCTTGGCGAGCTTGCGCTTCATCTCGTTGGCCTGTTCCTCGGCCTTGGCCTGCATCGTCTCGTCCTCGAGGACGGAGACGTAGCCGATGGTCTCGCCGGCGACGCGCACCGGGGCGAAGAAGAGCTGGTCGGCGCGGTAGCGCATCTTCGACTCCTTGCAGTCGACGAGCGGGTCGGTGAAGTTGTCGATGTGACCCGAGGCCTTCCAGGTCGTCGGGTGGTGGATGATCGAGGAATCCAGGCCGACGATGTCGTCGCGGCGATGGACGAAGTCCTGCCACCAGGCCTGCTTGATGTTGTTCTTCAGCTCGACGCCCAGGGGGCCGTAGTCGAAGAAGCCGTTGAAGCCGCCATAGATGTCGGAGGAAGGGAAGACGAACCCGCGGCGCTTGCACAGGTTGATGATGTTCTCCATCTTGTCGGTCGGGTCGGCCATGGTCGGTAAAGACCCTTTGCATAGCCCTAGGCACGCCGGCCCCGCAAGCCTCTTCCCTCAGCGAGGCTGGGGTTCGGTCGAGAGGCCACGGGCCTTCTTGGTCCAACCACGGGCGGCCGCGGAGACCGCCTGGAAGAGCTCGGCGACCTCGGCGGCGGCGCCGTTCATCCTGGCCTCGGAACCCTCCATCGAAGCCGTGAACGCCTCGAGGGCCGCCCGGGCGTCGGCGAGCCGCACCTGCAGCAACCCGATGGTCTCGCCGTCGAGCCGCTGGTCGGCGGCCGCGGCGGCCGCGCGCAAGGCCGCGCAGCTTTCGGTGAGCCGGCGCGCCTGGGCACCCAGACGTTCGTCGGACGTCGCCTCCGCGAAGGACGCGGTCGCGCCGACGAGCCGGGCGGAGAAGGCGGCGGCGCGGGCGGGGTCGGTCTTGGCATGGAAGCCGTCGAGGTCGGCCTCGAGCTCCTGGGCGATCAAGGCGAGGTCGCGGGAAGTCGCGCGCTCGAGTTCCTTCACGACGCGCTCGATCGCGCGTTGGGTCGTGGCGCCGGACGCCGGGATCTCGTCGCGCGCCAGCCCGGCCGGCACGGGGTCGCGCTCATCCCAGAATAGTTCGACCTGCAGCAGGCCGGAGGAAGGGTTGACCGCGACGAGGTGCGCTCGCAGGCCGCGCCGGACCTCCTCCGGCAGGCGGTCGCCGCGCAGCCGGTCCGCGAATCCGCGGTCCTGCAGGGCGGACGGGTCGAGGCTCAGCGCGACCTCAGGGCGCAGGCGGCGTTCGCCGTCCAGCGCCAGCCCGACGGCGGTGACCTGACCGACCACGACGCCCTGCACGCGCACGGGCGTTCCCGTGGCGATGCCCTGCACGGAGAAAGCCGGACGGAAGACCACGCGCACCAACGGCGCGTTCCAGGCCCGCCACCACGACCAGAGGGCGACCCCGCACGTCAGCGCGAGGAACGCGAGCAGCACGCCGCCGAGGGCGCGGCGGCTCATCCGGCGGACTGCGGGTAGCTGCCCAGCCACTTCACGACCTCGCAGCGCCCCTTGAGCGCGGCGACGGCCTCCTGGACGGCGGGCGTATCCCAATGACCCGGGAAATCGATGAAGAACTGGTACTCCCAGGCGCGGCGGCGGCTCGGCCGGGACTCGATCCGGATCAGGTTGATCCCGCGGTCGGAGAACGAGCTCAAGGCGGCCTGCAGCGCGCCCGGCTCGTGCTTGAGCGTCAGCACGACGCTCGTGACCTCCTCCTTCGCGCCGGCCGCGTTGGCGGCGGAGCCGATGACGAAGAAGCGCGTCGCGTTGTCGCGGCGGTCCTGGATGCCGCGGGCGAGGATGGGCACGCCGCGCGATTCGGCGGCGGAGGCGGACGCGACGGCGGCCGCGCCTTGGGGCGACCGCGCGACCTGCTCGACGGCGGCCGCGGTGCTGTCGGTCTCGACCAACGCGGCGGCGGGGACGTGGCGGGAGAGCCAGCCGCGGCACTGCGCGAGCGCGATGTCCTTCGAAAGCACGCGCGTCACGTCGGCCAGCGCGCCGAAGCCCACGAGGCACTGCTCGACGGACAACGTCACCTGGGCGACGACCTTGAGCTCGGATTCGGCGAGGAGGTCGAGCGAGTGGCTGACGACGCCTTCGGTGGAATTCTCTACGGGCACGACGCCGTAGGAAGCCTCGCCGGACTCCACGGCCGCGAAGACGTCGCCGATGGAGCGCAGCGGAAGCGACGGCACGCTGGAGCCGAACGCGCGCAGCTGCGCCTGCTGGGTGAAGGAGCCCTCGGGCCCGAGGTAGGCGACCGGCTTGGCCATCTGGGCGCCGATCGAGAGCGAGATGACCTCGCGGAAGACGGACCGCACGCCGGACGCCGGGATGTTCGGCGCGGCCTCGACGAGCGCACGCAGGACCTGCTCCTCTCGTTGCGGGGCGTAGACCGGCGCTCCTGTCTTCAGCTTGGCCTCGCCGATGGCGCGGGCGACCTCGAGGCGCTCGCCGAGCAGGCGCAGGATCTCGCGGTCGATGCGGTCGACCTCGCGGCGGTGTTGGTCGAGGCTCATGCGGTGGGCTCGGAGGAGGACGCGTCGGCCGGCGGGGACTCGAGCGCGACGCCGGCGGAACCATCGGCCGCGGGCAGGCCCATCTCGGCATCACCCACCGCGACGGGCGTCGTCGCGCGCGCGATCCATTCGGAGATCTGGGCCGGGGAAAGGACGTCGGAAGCGGGCAGTTCGCCCAGGGTGCGGAGACCCGTGAAATCGAGGAACTTGTCGGTCGTGCCGTACTGGATGGGACGGCCCGGGAGGTCGGCGCGGCCGGTGACGGCGACGAGCTCGAGCTCCATCAGGCGGTTGAGGGCGCTGTCGACGGACACGCCGCGGATGGCCTCCATCTCAGGGCGCGTGACCGGCTGGCGGTAGGCGACGATGGACAACGTCTCGAGCGCGGCGGGGCTGAGACGCTGCGGGCGCGGCTCGCCGCGGAGCAGACGGACCCAATCGGCGTAGACCGGGGAGATGACGAGACGGAACCCCTCGGGCCCTTGGAGGATCCGGCAGGAATCGTTGCCGTCGCGCATCTCGACCTCGAGCGCGTCGACGGCCTCGCGGATCTGCGTCGCGGTGAGGAGCGTCGGCACCTGGTCGATGATATCCTGGATGACCTCCTGCACCGGCTGCACCGGAGGAGCGGCGGGTTCGGTGCCGGGTTCGCCCGCGGGACGCTCCTCGGTGGCCTCGGAAGCAGCTTGGGCGTGGTAGCGCTGAACGACCTTCTGGATGTCCTTGATCGAGACCGCCTCGGAGGTCGAGAGCAGCAGCGCCTTGATGATTTTCTTGAGGTTGAATTCCACGGGGAGGAAGGGCGTAAAATTGGGTTGTCGGAAAAGGGGGCGGACGGCAGAGTCGGCCTTCCCACTTATTAGGGGGGTACCCCCCACTGACAACCGCAGACTTTTCACACCCTCATGAGCTCCCCTGATTGCACCCGCCACCACTCCGCCATCGTCGTCGACGGCCCGGACCGCGCCCCGAGCCGGGCCATGCTCCGGGCGGTCGGCTTCACCGACGCCGACTTCAAGAAGCCCGTGGTCGGCGTGGCCTCGACCTGGTCGATGGTGACCCCCTGCAACATGCACATCGACCGCCTGGCCGTGGAGGCCGCGAAGGGCGCGGACGCCGCCGGCGGCAAGGCCGTCATCTTCGGCACCATCACCGTCTCGGACGGCATCTCGATGGGCACCCCGGGCATGCGCTACTCCCTCGTCTCCCGCGAGATCATCGCCGACTCCATCGAAGCCGTCACCGGCGCCGAAGGCTTCGACGGCCTCGTGACCATCGGCGGCTGCGACAAGAACATGCCGGGCTGCCTCATGGCCATGGCCCGCCTCAACCGCCCGTCCGTCTTCGTGTACGGCGGCACCATCGTCCCCGGCCTCTACCGCGGCCAGTCGGCCGACATCGTCACCGTCTTCGAAGCCGTCGGCAAGCACGCCGGCAAGCAGATCGGCGACAGCGAACTCAAGGAAGTCGAGCAGTGCTCCATCCCCGGCGAAGGTTCGTGCGGCGGCATGTACACCGCCAACACGATGGCCTCGGCGATCGAAGCCCTCGGCCTCAGCCTGCCCGACAGCTCGGCGCAGCTCGCGAACTCCAAGGACAAGCTCGCCGACTGCGAACGCGCCGGCCAGGCCGTGCTCGAGCTCCTCAAGAAGAACATCCGCCCCTCGGACATCCTCTCCAAGAAGGCCTTCGAGAACGCGATCACCGTCGTCATCGCCCTCGGCGGCTCGACGAACGCGGTGCTCCACCTGATCGCGATGGCCCATTCCGCGGGCATCAAGCTCACCCTCGAGGACTTCGAGCGCGTCGGCCGCAAGGTGCCGGTGCTCGCCGACCTCAAGCCCAGCGGCAAGTACAACATGGCGCACTTCGCGCGCATCGGCGGCCTCCAGCCGCTACTCAAGATGCTCCTCGACAAGGGCCTCCTGCACGGCGACTGCCTCACGGTCACCGGCAAGACCGTCGCCGAGAACCTCGCGCACGTCGGCAGCTACGCCGCCGATCAGGACGTCGTCCGTCCCTTCTCCAACCCGATCAAGGCCGACAGCCACCTGCGCATCCTGCGCGGCAACCTCGCTCCGGACGGCTCCGTCGCGAAGATCTCCGGCAAGGAAGGCAACGCCTTCACCGGCAAGGCCATCGTCTACGAGTCCGAAGAAGCCTCCCTCAAGGGCATCCTCGACGGCGAGGTCAAGGACGGCCACGTGATCGTCATCCGCAACGAAGGCCCCAAGGGCGGCCCCGGCATGCGCGAGATGCTCGGACCGACGAGCGCCGTCATGGGCAAGGGCCTCGGCAAGACCGTCGCGCTCATCACCGACGGACGCTTCTCGGGCGGCAGCCACGGCTTCGTGGTCGGCCACATCACCCCCGAAGCCGCCGTCGGCGGCGCCATCGCCATCATCCAGAACGGCGACACCATCGTCATCGACGCCGTGAAGAACGAGATCAACCTCGACGTCCCCGCCGCGGAGATCGCCCGCCGCCTGCAGGCCTGGAAGCCCTCGCCCTGCAAGGAGAAGCGCGGCGCGCTGGCCAAGTACGCCAAGCTCGTCACCTCCGCGACCGAAGGCGCCATCACCGACGCCGACTAGGTCCGGCCACCGCGTCGACCGCCCCGCAGGCGAGGCTCCGGCCTCGCCTGCTTTGTTTTTGCCTAGCCGCGGCCTGGCCGCAACCTGTGCGCATGCCCCGCCCCACCCTGCTCGCCCTCGCGTGCCTCGGCGCCTGCGCGCACGCCTTCGCCGACGCCCCGGAACCGAAGTTCGAGCGGCGCACCCTCAGGACGGATTTCTTCTCCGAAGGATGCGCCGTCGGCGACCTGGACGGCGACGGCAAACCAGACCTCGTCGCAGGGCCGCATTGGTACGCCGGTCCGGACTTCCGGGTGCGCCATGCCTTCGCGCCGAACCCCGGCAAGCCCTACGACCCGCTGGGCTATTCCGAATCCTTCGTCCAGCTCGTGGCGGACCTGAACGGCGACGGCCATCCCGACGTCGTCACGGTCGGCTTCCCGGGCAAGGAGACGTACTGGTACGAGAACCCCGGCGCACCGACCGAAGCGCCGTGGAAGCGCCACCTCTTCCTCGCCAAGACCGACAACGAATCGCCGCACCTCGTCGACCTCGACGGCGACGGTCGGCCCGAACTGGTCTGCATGTCCGAAGGCGCGGTCGGATTCGCGAAACTCGACCCGAAGGATCCGACGCAGCCAGCGAAGTTCTTCCCCGTCAGTCCCGCGGACCCTAAGAAATACGCGCGCTTCACGCATGGCTTCGGCGTCGGCGACCTCAACGGCGACGGTCGCGCCGACATCCTCGAACGCAACGGTTGGTGGGAGAACCCCGGCCCGACCGCGCCGACGGGCGCACCGTGGAGATTCCACCCCGTAGCCTTCGCCGCCGGCCGCAACGGCGGCGCGCAGATGCTCGTCGTCGACATCGACGGCGACGGCCTGCCCGACGTCCTCACCTCGCTCGACGCCCATCGCTTCGGCCTTTCCTGGTTCCGGCAAAGCCGCGCGGCCGACGGCGCCATTAGCTTCACCGAACACCGCATCCTCGACGACAAACCGGAGAACTCCGCCGGCGGGCTCGCGCTGGGGCAGATGCACGCCCTCGTCCTGACGAACCAGCTCGTCGCAGGGCGGACCGTCCTCGTCACCGGCAAGCGCTTCTGGGCGCATGGCCCGAAGGGCGACGCCAATCCCGGCGCCCTTCCTCTGGTCGTCTGGCTATCATGGGAGAAGGATGCCTCAGGCCGGATCGTCTTCACCCCGCACGTGGCCGACGACGCCTCGGGGATCGGGACGCAGTTCGCGGTCGCGGACCTCGACGGCGACGGCCGAGCCGAGATCGTGACGGCGAACAAGAAGGGCGTGCACGTCCTGAGCGAGCGCCGCTGACCGGGGAACGGTGTTGCGTCCGGGGGCGGCCGCGGGCACAACCACGGCGATGGCCTCCACCTTCGACGCTTTCCGCAACCAGCTCCTGAACCACCCCGAGCTCGGCTTCTCCCTGGACCTCAGCCGCGCGCCCGCCCCGGCCGGCTTCGCCGAACGCATGGCCCCGGCGATGCGTCAGGCCCTGGCCGACATGGCCGCGCTTGAGCAGGGCGCCATCGCGAACCCCGACGAGAAGCGCATGGTCGGCCATTATTGGCTGCGCGCGCCGGAGCTCGCCCCCACCGCCGCCATCGGCGCCGAGATCACGGCCGCCGTCCGCTCGATCCATGCCTTCGCGCAGAAGGTCCGCAACGGCGAGGTGCGCGGCCAAGCCGGCAAGTTCACCGACCTGCTGTGCATCGGCATCGGCGGCTCGGCCCTCGGCCCGCAGTTCGTGGCGGACGCCCTCGGCACCGCGCAGGACGCCCTCCGCGTGCACTTCATCGACAACACCGACCCCGACGGCATGGACCGCGTGTTCGCCGCCCTTGGACAGCGCCTTGGCAGCACGCTCGCCATCGTCACCTCGAAGTCGGGCAGCACGCCCGAGCCCCGCAACGGCCAGATCGAAGCCGCGCTGCGCTGGAAGCAGGCCGGCCTCTCCTTCGCGGCCCATGCCGTCGCCGTCACCGGCGAAGGCAGCCAACTGGACAAGGTCGCCGTCGCGGACAAGTGGCTCGCCCGCTTCCCCATGTGGGATTGGGTCGGCGGCCGCACGAGCGAACTCGGCCCGGTCGGACTCCTGCCCGCCGCGCTGCAAGGCCTGGACATCGACGGCCTGCTCGCCGGCGCCAAGGCCATGGACGCCCTGACGCGCTCGGCCGACATCGCCGGCAACCCGGCAGCCCAGCTCGCGTTGGCGTGGCATCACCTCACCGAAGGCCGCGGCACCAAGGCGATGGTCGTGCTCCCCTACAAGGACCGCCTCCTGCTCTTCTCCCGCTATCTGCAGCAGCTCGTCATGGAGTCGCTCGGCAAGGAACACGACCTCGCCGGCCGCCAGGTCTTCCAAGGCCTGACCGTCTACGGCAACAAAGGCTCCACCGACCAGCATGCCTACGTCCAGCAGCTGCGGGACGGCGTGAACAACTTCTTCGCCGTCTTCATCGAAGTCCTCCAAGACCGCCAAGGCCCTTCGCCGGAAGTCGAGCCCGGCGTCACCTCAGGCGCCTACCTTCAGGCCTTCCTGCTTGGCTCGCGCGAGGCCCTTTCGGCCAGCGGGCGCGCCAACCTCACCATCACCCTCCAAAAGGTCGATGCAGCGTCCGTCGGCATGCTCATCGCCCTCTTCGAGCGCGCCGTGGGACTTTACGCTAACCTATTGTCCATCAACGCTTACCACCAGCCTGGCGTCGAGGCTGGCAAGAAGGCCGCCGCGGAGACCTTGAAGATCCGAGCCCAAGCGTTGGCAGGCCTGGCCAAAGCCCCCGGAAAGTGGCTGACCGCGACGCAATTGTGCAAGGAAATAGGACTTGTCGGGTCGGAGGAACTGGTGTTCAAAGTCCTCCTGCACGTTTCGTCGAACCCCGGCCCTGTTGAACGACAGGAATCCCCGGACCCGGCGAAGACGTCTTTCCGCCATTCCTAACCCCGTTTACCTCCCCACCCCCCCATGAACAAGTCCGTCAATCTGGTCCTCCGCATCGTCGGCGTCGTCGCCGCGATCGCCGCCTGCGTCTTCGCTTACCTGCTCAAGGGTAAGATCGAAACCGCCACGCAGAACACCGCCTGGACCACGACCGATGCCGAAATCCTGGCCAACAAGCAGTTCGACCTGCGCATGGTGGACATCAACACCAAGGCCAAGAGCCTCCTCGAGACCAAGCGCGCCAAGATCGCCGAACTCGAAGGCAACGTGAAGGACCTCACCGCCGACGTCGCCGACAAGAAGCAGAAGATCGAAGGCCTCACCGCCAACGTCACCACCCTCGAAGGCGAACGCGCCGAGCTCACCCGCAAGCGCGACGAACTCAACGGCCAGCTCACCGAAGCCAACAGCAAGAAGGACTCCCTCACCGCCGAACTGAACTCCGCCAAGGAAGAACTCGCGAAGGACAAGGAGAAGATCGCCGCCCTCTTCACCAAGGAACAGCTCGACGCGGAGATCGCCAAGTCCAACAAGGCCGAGGAAAACCGCAACGTCGCCACCCAGAAGTACGTCCAGCTCTACAACTGGACCGTCGCCACGACCGGCAACAAGCCTCCCTACCCCCGCGACCCTCTCCTCGAAGAGAAGGCCGACACCGTCCAGGTCGAGTTCGGCCCTGAGACCATCAAGACCCGCATCGTCGTGATCGACCCTTCCAAGGGCCTCGTCTCCTTCTCCGTCGGCGAACTCAACGGCATCAAGCCCCAGGACGGCTACTACGTCCGCATCGGCAGCCAGAACGTCGGCCAGATCCGCGTCGAAGCGGTCCAGGCCGCCCTCTCCACCGCGCAGATCCTGCCCGGCGCCAAGATCGAAGCCTTCACCCGCGGTGGCGTGGTGACGCTGGTGCCCTTCACCGGCAAGATCGCCAACAAGTAAGCCGTCCATGCGTGCCTTCCTCCTCATCGCCGCCACCTTGGCCCTCCTGGGCCTGGTCGGCTGCGAGACGACGGAGAAGCCCATCGACTCCACCCTGCCGCAGGCCCAGCCGGCCAGCTGGCAGGGCGGGCTGCCCGGTCTGAGCAATCCGGGCGGTTCCGGTTTCCGCTAAGATGCCCACGCCGAGCGCAGACGCACACGGGAGCCCTCGTGGAGCGTCCGGCAGGCTTTGGGTCGTCGCCACCCCGCTGGGCAACCTCGGGGACATCACCGAACGCGCCAAGGCCGAACTCGCGGCCTGCGACGTCGTGGCGTGCGAGGACACGCGGGTGACGGGCGGCCTGCTCCGGCACCTCGGCCTGAACAAGCCGATGCTCGCCTACCACGAGCACAACGAGAAGGAGTTCGCGAGCGAGCTCGCCGACCGCATCGAACGCGGCGCCGTCGTCGCGCTGATCACGGACGCGGGCACGCCGGGCATCAGCGACCCCGGCTTCCGCCTGACGCGCGAATGCCGCCGCCGGAAGCTCACGGTGACGCCCCTGCCTGGTCCTTGCGCGATCGTGGCGCTGCTCTCGGCGTCGGGACTCCCGACCAACGCCTTCCGCTTCGTCGGTTTCCTCGCCCCGAAGTCGGCCGCCCGTCGCCGCTTCCTGGAAGCCGCCGTCGCGGCGGACGAGACCATCGTGCTGCACGAGTCGTGCCACCGCATCGGCGACTTCGTCGACGAGATGCTGGAGGTCCTCGGCCCGGACCGCGTGGTCTGCGTGGGCCGAGAACTCACCAAGCTGCACGAGACGATCCGCACCGCGCCGCTGGGCGAGCTCGTGCCCGCGCTGAAGGCCGGCTCGCTCAAGGGCGAGTTCACGGTGGCCATCGCGCCGGCCGGCTTCGTGCTCTGAACGGATAGCGGGTTGACCTGCGGCCCCTACCGGCTGCATCCTTCGGCCATGGCGGGATTCGACGACAGTCTGGTCCGCGAGTTCTTCGAGGTGAACGGCTTCTACGTACGCCGCGCGCAGAAGGCCGCCGTCGCCGGCAAGCGCAAGCGCGCCGAACCCGAAACGGAGACGCATTTCCGGAACCCACGGCCGCCGCTGCCCGGCGAACGCGGCTTCCAGCTCTTCGGCTCAGACCTCGTCGGCCTGACGGAGGGCGTAGCCATCGTCCGCGATTGGCACGGCCTGAAGGCCGTCACGCCGACGGCGATCCGCCGCGGCGACTTCCTGGACTTCATCCGAGAGGACGCCTGCGCCGTCGCCAAGGAAGCGTGGGGCGGCGGCCCGGCGGACGGGGCGCCCCCGGCCACGAGGATCCTGGTCCTGCCCGGCCTGCCTTCGCAGGAACCGGCGCGCTCGGAAAGCATCCGGCTCCTCCGCGAAGCCGGCGTCGACCACGTCATCTCCATCCGCACCGTCGTCGAGAACCTCGTCCAGCACGCCGAGGCGCAGGCCGGACCGGAGACGCCGACCTTGGCCTTGCTTCGCCTGCTCCGAGCCTACGATATGGTCCGCACCACCCAACTCGAACTGTTCGGCGGCTCCTCCCCTTCCTCCCGGTGATCCATCCCAGCGCGCAAGTCCATCCCTCAGCGAACCTCGCGCCCGACGTCGAAGTCGGCGCGTTCGCGATCGTCGAGGCGGACGTCGTGGTCGGCGCCGGCGGCCGCATCGCGGCGCACGCCATCGTCAAGGCCCGCGCCCGGCTGGGCGCGCAGGTCAGCGTGGACCATTTCGCCGTCGTCGGCGGCGACCCGCAGGACCTCTCGTTCGACCGGACCACGCCCTCGGGCGTGCGCATCGGCGACCGCACCGTCATCCGCGAGCACGTCACCATCCACCGCGCCACCAAGCCCGGGACGGAGACGGTGGTCGGCGCGGACGGCCTCCTCATGGCCGGCGCGCACGTCGCGCACGACTGCGTCCTCGGCGACCACGTCATCCTCGCCAACGGCTGCATGCTCGGCGGACACGTGCACGTCGGCGACCGCGCCTTCGTCAGCGGCGGCGTCGCGGTGCACCAGTTCTGCCGAGTCGGCGGAGGCTCGTTGACCTCCGGCAACGCGGTGGTGACCGAGGACGTCCCGCCGAACGTCCTGGCCTACGGCCGCAACGAATGCGCCGGCCTGAACCTCATCGGCCTCCGCCGCCGCGGCCTGCCGACGGAGACCGTCGCCGAACTCAAGCAGGCCTACCACCGCGTCTACGCCCCGGGCGGGAACTGCGCCGCCCTCGCGCAGGCCGCGCTCGACGCGGGCGCCTTCCGTTCCGCCGAAGCCGAGGCGTTCCTCCGCTTCTTCCTCGGCGGCAAGCGCGGCCGCTTCGTCCAGCCCGCATGAGCCGACCGCCCTTAGCGCTGACCTGCGGCGACCCCGCGGGCGTCGGTCCCGAACTCATCGAAGGCTGGTTGCGCGCGCATCAGGAGCTCGCCGCGCAGGTCGTACCCATCGGGCCGGCGCGTTGGATCGCTCGCCTCGGGCACGGTCAGGCCGTCGGCCCGGCGGATTACGAAGCCCACCTTGGGCGGCCCGACGAGACCGGCCAACTGATCGCCCTGGAGGCGATGGAGCTCGCCGCGCGCGGCGCGACCGGTGGGCGCTTCGGTGGCGTCGTCACCGGCCCCGTGAACAAGAAAGGACTGGCGGACGTCGGTTACACCTTCCCCGGACAGACCGAATTCTTCGCGCACCGCTGGGGCGGCGACCCCGTCATGGCCTTCGCCGGCGGACGTCTCACCGTCGGCTTGGCGACCTGGCACATCCCGCTGCGCGCCGTCGCCGACACGCTGACCGCCGCGGACATCCGCCGCACGGCGTTGGCGTTGATCGAGCTCCGGCGCAAGCTGGGCGACGCCCGACCGCGCATCGCCGTCTGCGGCCTGAACCCCCACGCGGGCGAAGGCGGGCTGCTGGGCGCCGAAGACGACGCCGTCATCAGGCCGGCGGTCGAACGACTCCGCGCCGAAGGCCATGACGTGAGCGGCCCGCTGCCGGGCGACACCGTCTTCCATCGCCAATTGCAGGGCGAGTTCGACGCCATCGTGGCGACCTACCACGACCAAGGCCTCGCGCCGCTGAAGGCCATCGACTTCAGCACCTCCGCGAACCTCTCGCTCGGCCTGCGCCACGTGCGGACCAGCCCAGACCACGGGACCGCCTACGCCCTCGCCGGCCAAGGCCAAGCCGACCGCGGCAGCTTCGACGCCGCCGTGCGGCTCGCTTTCGCGCTTTCCGCCTGATGCTCCGAGCCCTCCTGTTCCTGCTGGGTTGGGTCGCGGTGGCCAGCGGCACGGAACCCCCAGCGCGCATCGCCAGCTACAGCCCCGGCGCGACGCAGACGCTGCTGGACCTCGGTCTCGGCGGACGGATCGTCGCCGCGACGCGCTGGTGTCCGCTGCCGAAAGCCCATCCTGCGGCGCGCGACTGCGATGCCTTCAACCCGGACCTCGAGACCCTGTTGCGGACGAAACCCGACCTCGTGATCCTGCCGCGTTTGGCGAATCCGCTCTGGGCCGAACGTTGCGAACGCGCTGGCTTGCGGGTACTGGTGCTCCGACCCGAAAGCGCGACCTCCGCCCAACAGGACATCACCAGCCTCGCGCAGGCGACAGGACGGGAAACCGCCGCCCGGGAACTCATCGCCAAAACGCCGCCGCCGACCAGAGCCACCAAGACCCTCCTGGTGATCTGGGACGGCATGATGGCAGGCCCGGACGCCTATGTCGCCTGGCCGTTGAGGCAGGCCGGCTTCGTCTCCCCCCTGGCCACGGGCACTTGGATCAAACTGGACTGGGAAACGCTGCTCAAAGCGGATCCGGACGCCGTCCTCTGGGTTGAATCGGCACCCGAAAACCAGCCCATCAGTCCCTCTGAAAAGCACCTCAAAGAACTATCAGAAATCGTTGGCATAAAAGAACTTAAGTTAGTTAAGTCTAAGCAGGTCTACTCCACCCAAAGCGGGAGCGACTGGCTGCCAGGGAGTGGGTTGGTACAGATAGCCGAGCAACTGCGAGCCATCAGGAACAACCTTCCCTGACCTAGGTAACCTTACTGTTTTCGGGCATTTGACAGACCTTAGAAAAGGTACAGAGTGTAATCCTCCACCATGAACACCAAGTTCCTCAAACTCCTCCTCACCTCCGCCAGCGTCCTCGCTCTCGCGGCAGTCGTCTCCTTCGCCGAAGAACCGGCCAAGAAGGATGGCGAGAAGAAGTGCCCTAACTGCCCTGACGCCCCCGCTCCCAAGGCCTTGATCGTTTCCGAAGAAGCCCCGGCCAAGAAGGACGGCGAAAAGAAGTGCCCCAACTGCCCCGACGCTCCGGCCCCCAAGGCCCTCGTCGCCGCGGAAGAAGCTCCTGTCAAGAAGGACGGCGAGAAGAAGTGCCCCAACTGCCCCGACGCTCCGGCTCCGAAGGCCTAATTCCTTAGGAAACTAGCGCAAAGGGCGGACCAACTGGTCCGCCCTTTTTGTTTTCAGAACGCCAAACCCAGGTCGAGACGGACGAATTCCGGGAAGTCCGCGCGGATCGTGAACCCTTGGGCCTCTGCATAGGCGAAATCCTCGGGACGACCAGCGCCGCTCCGCACCGCGCAGGAGCGGATTCCGGCGTTCTTGCCTGCGTCCCAATCCGTGATGCGGTCGCCCACCATCCAACAACGAGCCGGATCGAGCCCATGCTTGGCGATCATCTCGGAAATGAACCGTGGACTCGGCTTACGGTAGACCGAAGGTTCGTCCGGGCGTTCAGGGGCGGCCTTGATCTCAAGGATGCCAGGCGTCGGCAACGCGAGCAATTCAAGCATCCGGCGATTGCAGGCATGATACTGCGCCCACGTGAATTTACCGCGGTTGATCCCGCTCTGGTTGGTCAGGATGAATAGCCGATAGCCCGCGTTTAGGCAGGCTTCCAAGGCAGGCTTAACCCCGGCAATCGGGCTGATTTGGTGGACCTCGCACGTATGGTGGTGGTCCTCGATGAGGTTTCCGTCCCGATCGAGGAAGAGCGCAGGGGCTAAAGCCATGAAAAGAGCCAAACCACCCCCCGCCTAGGCGCAAGCCCTTGAAAGGGGGCTTGACCGAGGGGGGTGGAGGGATAGAACCGACCCTCATCCCAGCGCAGAACCATGGCCAATCCGAAACGTAAACAGTCCAAGCGTCGCAGCCGCCTCCGTCGTGGCGCCAACCAGTTCCGTGCTCCCAAGCTCGTGCGTGACGCTGAATCCGGCGCCCTACGCCGCTCCCACCGCGTCGACCCCACCACGGGGAAGTACCGCGGCCGTCAGGTCCTCGACACCGAGGCCTAAAGCCTCCCATCGGGCCCTTGCCCGTAGCGCATGAGTGAAGTCACCCAGCCCGTCGGCCATAAGATCGCCTTAGACTGCATGGGTGGTGACCTTGGTCCTGCCGAAGCCGTCGCCGCAGCCGCCTTGGCGATCCGCGAAGGCATCGTCGGGCCTGACGACACCCTGGTCCTCGTCGGCCACGAGGACAACCTGCGCCTGTTGGCGATGGAGAGCCGCATCCACAACTCCAAGCGTATCCAGTTCAAGCACGCCCCCGGCGTCGTGAACCCGGACGACGCGGCGATGACCGTCATCAAGTCCAAGCGCGACTCCTCGATGGTGATCGCGCTCGAGATGCTGAAGGCCGGTGAAGTCGAAGCCGTCGTCTCGACGGGCAACACCAAGGCGCTCGTGGCCGCCGGCACCATCAAGGTCCGCACCATGGAAGGCGCCGAACGCCCAGCGCTGGCGGCGATCATGCCCCGCCGCGAAGGCCACTTCGTCATGCTCGACGTCGGGGCCAACCCCGAAGCCAAGCCCGAACACCTTCTGCACAACGCCGTCCTCGGTTCGATCTACGCGCAGAGCGCGCTGGGCATCGCGAACCCGCGGGTCGGCCTGCTCACCGTCGGCACCGAGGAAGGCAAGGGCGGCGCGCGCATCAACCGCACGCACACCCTGCTCAAGGCGATGGGCGACAAGATCAACTACGTCGGACCCGTCGAAGGCTTCGACGTCTTCGGCGACTGCTGCGACGTCGTCGTCACGGACGGCTTCACCGGCAACGTGATCCTCAAGACCTTGGAAGGCCTCGTCTACATGGTCCGCGACATGATCGGCAGCAAGGTGAAGCGCAATCCGGTCTACCTGGCCGGCGGCATCGCCATGTTCCCGCTGCTCCGCGACCTCAAGGGCAAGCTCAAGCCGGAACGCTACGGCGGAGCGCCCCTGCTCGGCTTGGCCGGCCTCGTCATGAAGGCCCACGGCTCCAGCAACCGCCAAGGCATCGCCAGCGCCATCCGCCTCGGCTACGAAGCCCTTGGCCACGGCGCCGGCCGCCGCATGCAGGCCGGCCTGAGCGAGGCAAACGCGGTGATTTCGGCCAACCCCGAGGTCGCCTGAGGTTTTAGTGTTCCCTTCCCGCCCCGGCGGGTCTTTTCTCACGGTCCTTGATGAGCACTGCCGCGCTATCAGTCTTCATCCGCTCCGTCGGAGTCCACGCTCCGGAGCGGAAGCTGACCAACGACGACCTGTCCAAGCTCGTCGACACGAACGACGAGTGGATCAAGACGCGCTCCGGCATCTCCGAGCGACGCATCGCCGGCGCCGACGAGAACCCCTCGGACATGGGCGCCAAGGCCGCCGCGCAAGCCCTGCGGAACGCCGGCCTCACCCCGGCGGACATCGACCTGCTGATCGTGGCGACGATGACGCCCGACGTCCCCTTCCCTTCGACCGCCTGCCTGCTCCAGGCCAAGCTCGGCCTGCGCCGAGACATCCCGGCCTTCGACGTCTCCGCCGCGTGCTCGGGCTTCGTCTTCGCGCTCCAGGTCGGGACCGACATGCTGCGCTCGGGCCGCTACCGCCGCGCGCTCATCGTCGGCGCCGAGAAGCTCTCCAACGTCGTCGACTGGCAGGACCGCACCACCTGCGTCCTCTTCGGCGACGGCGCGGGCGCGGCGGTGATCGAGACCACGACCACCCCGGACGTCGGCATCCTCGGCAACCTGCTCGGCTCGGACGGCGGCAACGCCGAGCTCATCCACTGCGTCGCCGGCGGCTCCGCCAAGCCCGCGACCGCGGAGACCCTGGCGGCCCGCGAGCACTGCCTGCGCATGAACGGCAAGGAAGTCTTCAAGCTCGCCGTGCGCGTCATGTCCGAGTCCTGCCAGCGCGTCCTGGCGCAGTGCGGCGTCACCTCGGACCAGGTCGCCTGGTTCATCCCGCACCAGGCCAACGCCCGCATCCTCGAGGCCGTCGCCGGACAGCTGAACGTCGGGCTCGACCGCTTCCCGTCCAACCTGGACCGCTACGGCAACACCTCCGCCGCCTCCATCCCCCTCGCGCTCGAGGAGGCGTGGCGCGGCGGCAAGATCAAGCACGGCGACCTCGTGCTCCTCGTCGCCTTCGGCTCCGGCCTCACCTGGGGCGCAACCCTCCTCCGCTGGCATGAACCTACCCGTTAAGACCTTCCTCGCAGCCTGCTGCCTGCTGAGCCTCTCGGCCTCCGCTGAACTCGTGCACGTCGACGGCGGCTGGCGCCTCAAGCCCGGCAGCGAAACGGACACCAAGCCCGCGGCGCGCGCCGAAGAAGTCATCAAGGCCATCGACCACGCCGAGAACCTCGCGATCATGCAGGAGGAACGCGCGGCGCTCGCGCTCTGGACCAAGCTGATCGAGACCGAGGCCGGCACGGACGCCGAAGCCGTCGCGCTCCTCGGCCGCGCGCGCCTCTACGCCCGACGCGGCCAGCTCGACAGCGCCGAGGCCGACCTCGACGCGCTCTACAAGGGCCACTCGAACTTCTCCGGCTTCGGGGAAGCCGTCCAGGCCGCCTTCGACCTCGCGCAGCGTTTCGAGCAAGGCCAGCGACGCTACCTCGGAGGCTGGTTCCCGTGGTTCAAGGACCCCCTCCACGCCCTGACCATCTACGACAAGATCCTCAAAGTCGCGCCGAACGGACCGCTCGCCGAGGAAAGCCTCATCCACGCGGCGCGCCTCGCCGCGCGCGAGGACCGCAACGAGGTCTACAACGAGATGCTGGAGCGCCTCGTGAGCGACTACCCGAACTCGAAACACGCGCCGGAGGCCTTGGAGCGCCTCGCGAAGCTGCGCGGCTCGGAGTCGATGGGCCCGGACTTCGACCAGGCCACCACGCTCGAATCCGCCGACCACTGGCGCACGCTGGCCGACCAGTTCCCGCAGAACCCGCGCGCGCGGGACGCCGCGGAGCAGATCAAGGCCTTGCGCGACCGCGCCGCGCGCGCCCGCCTCAACCTCGGCAAGTTCTACTGGTACAAGCGCAACAACCCCGAGGCCGCCAAGCTGATGGCCAACGCCTGCCGCAGCCTGTCGCCGGAATCCGAGGCCGCCAAGGAGGCCGAGACACTGCTGGCCGAGATCGCCGCGAACCCGAATCCGCCGACGACCATCGCGGACACCCTGCTCGGCCGCTACCCGCGGCCCCGGACCGTCGCGGACGCCAAGCCGACCGCGGTCGGCGACGACCTCGACACGCTGGGTTTCCGCAAGGAAGCGCCGAAGTCCGCCACCGAAACCGAACGCCGCTGATGAACCGCCTCCTGACCGCCGGCCTCGCCGCCTTCCTCGTCGGCTGCTCCGCGTACCAGCTAGGCGGCCCCAAACCCGCCTTCACGCGCATCGAGGTCTCGCCGATCAAGAACGCCTCGTCCCGTCCCGGCCTCCAGGCCATCTTCCAGGAGAAGCTCACGGAAGACTTCGGCCGCGACCCGCGCGTCAAGGTCGGCCCAGGTGGCGCCAAGCTCGACGTCGAAGTCTCGCAGTACCGCCGCGACGGCCTGACGACCAAGTCGACCGACGCCTACAGCTACTCGAGCTACCGCGTGACCGTCTCGGCCCGCTGCACGCTCACGACCGATGGCGGCCGCAAGGTGCTCTTCAAGGACCGCGAGTTCACCGCCGTCGCCACGCTGCAGCTCGCGGGCGACGCCGCCTCCGAGGAACGCAGCCTCGCCCCGGGCCTCCTGAACGACCTCTCCGCCCAGATCCGCGAGGCGGCCACGACCGCCTGGTAAGATGCCCGCCCCCGTCGTCGCCCCGTCCCTGCTCGCCGCGAACCACGGCGAGTTCCTCGCCGGTATCCGCGCGATCGAGGAAGCCGGCCTGACCTGGGTCCACCTCGACATCATGGACGGCCACTTCGTGCCGAACATCAGCTTCGGCCCGCAGGTGGTCGCCGACCTCCGTCCGCGCACGGCGCTGCACTTCGACGTGCACCTGATGCTGACGCACCCCGACCGCTTCATCGCGCCGTTCGCCAAGGCGGGCGCCGAACGGCTCACCGTGCACATCGAGGCCGAGCACGACATGGCGAAGACGCTCGCGGCGATCAAGGCCGCCGGGCTCAAGGCCGGCATCGCGATGAACCCCGACGGCGACCCGCGCCGCCTGCTCCCGTTCCTCGACGCCGTCGACCTCGTGCTCTGCATGACCGTGTTCCCCGGCTTCGGCGGACAAGCCTTCATCCCCGGCGTGCTCGACAGCCTCCGCTTCCTCGCGGACGAACGCCGCAGGCGCGGGCTCGACTTCCGCCTCGAGGTGGACGGCGGCGTCAACGCCGAGACCGGCCTGCTTTGCCGCGCGGCCGGGGCCGACACGCTCGTCGCCGGCACCGCCTTCTACAAGGCGCCGGACCGCCGGGCCTTCGTCGCGGGCCTGACCGCCTAAGCCGCCGCGGGCGGCGACGGGTCGGCGCCAAGCGCCTTCTCCTTCTGCAGCCGCAGCTGCCCGCACGCGGCGTCGATGTCGTGGCCCTTCTCGCGGCGCAGCGTCGCCGTGACGCCCAAGGCGCGCAGCTCCTTGACGAAACGTTCCTGGCGCGTGATGGACGGACGGACCCACGGCAGACCTTGGACCGTGTTGTACGGGATGAGGTTCACGTGCGCATGGAGCTCGCGGGCGATGGCGGCCAGCTTCTTGGCCTGGTCGAGCGAATCGTTGATGTCCTCGATCAGGATGAACTCCAACGTGAGCATGCGGCCATGGGTCCGGGCGAACGTCTTGGCCGCCGGGATGAGCTGCTCCAAGGGGAACTTGCGGTTGACCGGCATGATCTGGTCGCGGACCTCGTTGGTCGCGCCGTGCAGGCTGATCGCCAAGCGGAAGCCCAGGTCCTCCTCGGCCAACTTCAGGATCTTCGGCACCACCCCGGAAGTAGAGATGGTGACCCGGCGGGCGCCGAAACCGAAGCCCCAAGGCGCGTTGACCGTCCGGAGGGCAGCCAACAGGTTGTCGTAGTTGGCGAGCGGCTCGCCCATGCCCATGACCACGATGTTGTCGAAGGACGCCAGCCCCTCGGCGGCGCGTGCAGGGTCGGCCTGGTCCTCGATGCGGCAGACCTGGACCAGTTGGGAGACGATTTCCCCGACCGACAGGTCACGCTTCCAGCCCTCCAGGCCGGAGGCGCAGAATTTGCAGCCGTAGGCGCAACCCACCTGGGTCGAGATGCAGATCGTCCGACGGGACTTATCCTGCCCCACCCCCTCCATCGGAGCCCGGATGATGACCGTTTCGATGAGGGAACCATCCCGGAGCCGCTGGAGCAGCTTCTGGGTCACGTCCGAGGCCGTTTTCTTGCCCAATACCTCGGTGGCTGAAAAATCGTAATTATCTGACAACCAAGACCTTAAGTTAGCGGGAAGGTTCGTCATCACCTCCGGGCTTTCGGCACGCTTGGGGTAGAGCCAAGCAAAGATCTGCCCGGCCCGATATCGCGGGTGTCCAGCCTCGGCTAGGCGGGTGCCGAGACTATCGGGAGTTTCCCCGTGAATGGAGGGTTTTTCGGGCTTAAAAGCCATGGGTCAGCGGGTCGTTGCGGCGGGCCGGAGGGGAGGAGCCGAAGCGGCTCCGCCTTCCTGCTTGCAAGTGAGATTTGTTATGCCCAAAACCACTTTTTGCAATGAGCAACAAGGCCCCCAACCCGCAAGGCGCGAAAATCAACGCCCTGGAGAACACCAAGACCAAGGTGGCCGAAGGCCAGACCGGTTTCTGCATCCATCAGGCTTGGGGCATCGGCATCATCCGAGCCTTCGACACCGCAACCAACCGTTTCTCCGTCGACTTCCCCGAACAAGGCAAGAAGGGCCACGCCATCGACGCCGCCTTCTTCGCCGGCAAGATCGACATCATCGACCCCGCTTCCCTGCTCGCGCAGGCCTACTCGGACGAAGCCAAGGCCAAGGTCGCCGCCCTCGTCTCGGACGACCCTGCCGGCCTCGTCAAGGCGCTCCTCGCCGAGCTCCCCACGGGCGAATGCTCCTCTTACGCCCTCGAAGCCAACCTTGAGCGCATCCATTTCGCCTCCCTGCCGGCCGGCAAGGACCGCGCCACCGCCTTCAAGGCCTGGTGGACCAAGGGCCGTGCCGCGATCCGCAAGGACCGCGCCATCCTCATCCCTGAGCGCAAGGGCGGCAACTACGCCCTCCTCGAAGCCCCCGTCGACCTCGGCGAAGACCTCTTCGCGCAGTACGAGCTCGCCCCCACCTTCGAGCGCAAGCTCGCCCTCCTCGAGGAGCTCGCCGAAAGCGCCTCCGCCGAGACCCGCTCCGCCGCCACCGAGGCCAACCTCGCCAAGGTCTCCGGCGACCTCGCGAAGGCCGTCGCCGGCCTGACCGGCTCGCGCCGCGCCGCCAACCTCCCGAAGGTGCTCTGCGCCATCTGGAACCGCGACAAGTTCTTCCGCACCGCCGTCGAGACCGTCGAGACCTTCAGCCCGACCGCTTCGGACATCATCGCCCTCTGCGACGAGAACGACCTCGCCCAGGTCGCGCTCAGCATCCCGCACACCACCGAGAAGATCCGCAACCTCCTCGACCTCGTCCGCGCGCACCACGGCGACAACTGGTCGGAACGCGCCTTCGACCTCCTCCGCAACCGCGACATCGGCGGCACCAAGAGCGGCTCCGCCAAGCTCGTCTCGGAATGCATCTCCTACCTCTGCGACGCCGGCCTCAACGCCCACGTCGGCCAGCGCTTCGCCCAGTGGCTCGAGACCCGTGAGCTCCGCCCGCCGGTCATCATCTGGGTCATCAAGAACCGCGACTCCAAGAAGTACGCCGAGATCGTCGCCCCGCTCATCGTCCCGAGCTTCCTCGGCTCCATCCTCGCCAGCATCGACACCGAAGCCCTCGAGTCCAACTCCACGGCCCGCATCCCGCTGGCCAACGAGCTCATCAAGGACAAGGCCCTCATCGCCGACATCATCGCTCCCAAGGGCGGCAAGCCGGCCGACAGCGAGACCATCTTCGACCTCGCGCGCATCATGCTGCGCAACCAGGGCTTCGACAAGATGACGAAGAACTCGCTCCTCGCGCGCCTCGCCAAGATCGAACCGCACGTCCAGCGCCTCGTCCAGTCCCGCCAGGACGATTCGACCGTCGAGAAGGAACTCGTGGTCTCGAAGAAGAGCAAGGAGGCCCGCGAAGCCGAGCTCACCGACATCGTGCAGGTCAAGCTGCCGGCCGTGAAGGAAGCCATCCAGATCGCCAAGGAGCACGGCGACTTGCGCGAGAACTCCGAGTACAAGATGGCCCGCCAGGACCATGACACGCTGTCCGCCCGCCGCGCCGAGCTCGACGCGATGCTCAAGAAGGCCCGCGTGACCGACTTCACCGAAGCGACCAACGCCCAGGTCTCCATCGGCTCGACCGTCACGCTGCTCCGCGAGTCGGACAAGACCGAGGTGACCTACGACATCCTCGGCGCGTGGGACGGCCAGCCGGAGCTGAACATCCTCGCCTACGTCTCCCCGCTCGCGAAGCAGTTCCTCAACCGCAAGCCGGACGAAGCCTTCACGACCAACATCAACGGCAAGACCGAGAACTGGAAGATCCGCTCGATCCGCCGCTGGGTGGACAAGAAGTAAGCCCACGCCCAGGCGCCCCTTACGAAGCCCCGGTCATCTGGGGCTTCCTCTTTTGACACGGACCGGAAGGCCGTCCAAGGTGGGCCTATGCCCGACCCTTGGGAATCCCTGCGCCTGCTCGCCGACCCCACCCGCGCGCGCATCCTTTTCCTGCTCGCGAAGGGCGAACTCTCGGTCGGCGAACTCCAGGAGATCCTCGGGATGCGCCAATCACGCATCTCGACGCACCTGTCTTTGCTGCGCAAGGCGGGACTCGCGGGCGACCGACGCGACGGCAAGCACTCGTACTATGCGCTGGCGCCCGACCTGCCGGCCGGCGTGCACCAGATCCTGGAAGCCGCCTTGGCCGCGACCGCGAAGGACGCCACGACGTTGGCAGACCAGCGCGCCTTCCGCCGCCTCGCGGAGAAGCGTCGGCGCAAGTCGGAACAGCATTTCAACCTCGTCGCCGATCGCCTCGGACGGAACTACTGCCCCGGACGCTCGTGGGAATCCATCGGCCAGATGCTCCTGCTCCTGGCGCCCAAGGTCCGCATCGCCGACCTTGGCTCAGGCGACGGTACCATCTCCCGCCTTCTGGCCCGTCAGGCCGAATTCGTCCATTGCGTCGACAATTCCCCTAAGATGGTCGAACTTGGAAGGGAACTCGCTGATAAAGAGGAACTTAAGAACGTCGACTACGTCCTGGGCGATATCGAGAAAGTCCCCCTCAAGGACCGCAGCGTCGACCTCGTCCTGTTGAGCCAAGCCCTCCACCACGCGGAAAACCCGCGAAAGGCGTTGGCGGAGGCCTTTCGCATCCTGAAGCCAGGTGGCCGCCTGCTGATCCTGGACCTCAGGGCGCACCGATTCGAAAAAGCCCGCGAGCTCTACGCCGACCGCTGGCTCGGGTTCAAGGAGAACGACCTGCACGATTGGATCGAGGAAGCCGGCTTCCACCATTCCGAGGTGCGCGTCGTCGCCAAGGAACCCCAGGAGCCTCATTTCGAGACTCTTCTGGGCACGGCGGTGAAGTCTTATCGCTAAAGGCCAATACCCGTAGCCGGAACGGAGGTCATCCGGCCGATTATTGGGAACAAAAGGCGGGGATAGTGCTTGGCAGTATCCCCGCAAAACGGCTAGGTTTGCGGGCACCCCACCGAGGCTCCCCTGCCTCAACTAATCTCCGATGGTTACCCAAGAGTCCCGAACCTACAAGTTGGCCAAGGCCGCCATCCTTGCCGTCCTGATCGCCGTCATCCCGGCGACGACCGTCCTCCGCGCCCAGACCACGCCGAAGCCGGCGGCGGCCGCGACCAAGCCCCCCGAGGACCCCTTGGCGGCGCTCTACAACAAGGCCATGGCGGCCATGGACAAGAAGCAGTACGCCGCCGCGCTCAAGAACCTCGAGGAACTCGAGAAAAAGGCCGCCGCCCTGCCGCCCTTCCTGCAGGCCGTCATCAGCTTCCGCAAGGCCTCCGTCTTCTATTTCCTGAAGGATTGGGCCAAGGCCGACGCCGAGCTCAACTCGTTCCTGACGAAGTTCCCGAACGGCACCGAGAAGTTCCTGGACGACAACGACAACATGCGCGGCGTCGCCCAGCTGACGCTCGTCGAAGTCTACGCCAACCAGTCCAAGTGGGACGATGCGCTCAAGCTCCTCCAGGTCCTCCGCACGAACCCCCTGATCCAGCCCAAGGACCGCCTCAACGCCTACACCCTCTCCGCCCGCATCGTCGAGGAGAAGGCCCGCAGCGGTTCCGAAGCCGACAAGAAGCAGGCCCTCGGCCAGGCCGTCGGGCTCCTCAAGCAGGCCACCGCCGGCGGCCTCGGCACGCCCGAGGCCCGCGAAGCCGGCATGCGCCTCGTCGAGGTCTACACCAAGCTCGGGCTCGTCAAGGACGCCGAGCAGCTCAAGGCCGAGATCGACGCCAAGGGCACCGGCTCGCCCGCCGAGGTCGTCCGCTCCAACTTCCAGCGCATCGAGATCGGCGACGCCCGCTTCGAAGCCGGCGAGAACGCCGCCGAGCAGAAGGACAAGGACGAGCTCTACCGCCAGGCGCTCGCCAGCTACCAAGGCGCCCTGCGCCGCGCCACCGTCAGCCGCTCCGTCACCAAGGCCGTCGAGCTGAAGCAGGCCGACCTCGACAAGCTCGTGAAGGAGAACGCCAAGCCGACGCCTGAGGCGACCCTGAAGATCGAGGCCGCCCGCGCGGAAGTGGAAAGCTTCAAGACCATCCAGGCCGACTTCGAGAAGAACAAGGACTACGACGCCTTCATCTCTTACCGCATCGGACTCTGCCTCCTCGAGCTCAAGCGCCCGTGGGAGGCCTTCGTCGCCTTCCGCGACATCTTCGAGAACAACCCGGGCTTCTCCAAGGTCTCCGGGGCCTACTACTACTACATCCTCGCCCTCCGCGAGATCGGCCGCAACGCCGAGGCCCAGGCGAAGTGCAAGGAGTTCCTCGCCAAGTACCCCGACGCCGAGGAGGTCTCGATGGTCGCCGTGATCCTCGGACAGATCTCGCAGGACCGCGAGGAGTACGAGGAGGCCATCGGCCACTACAACTGGGCCAAGGCGAACGTGAAGAAGATGGACGCGGCCACGCTCGAGGAGATCGACTTCCGCATCATCTGCTGCCTGTTCGCGCACGTCGAATGGGACAAGGCCCGCGTCGCGCTCGACGAGTTCCTCGCCAAGCACCAGCGCTCCTTCGCCAAGGAACAGGCGACGTACATGCGCGCCCTCTGCTGGTTCTACCAGGGCAAGTTCAAGGAGACCAAGGCCGGCTTCGACGAATACCAGGCCGCCTACCCGAAGGGCGACTTCATCGCCGACGTCCGCTACCGCCAGGCCATCGTGAAGTTCGGCCTCAACCCGCCCGAGGTCGCCGAGACCCTCCGCCTCTGCCAGGAATGGCTGCGCGACTTCGCCGTCAGCAAGAACGAAGCCATCGTCAACCAGATCCCCGAGGTCCACACCCTCATCGCCGACGCGGAGATCCGCCTCGCCACCGACCTGGACCGCGACATCGCCGCCGCCGACAAGAACGTCCGCACCAACCCCGAGCCCGCCGCCAAGGCGAAGTACCGCGCCGAGAAGGAGCGCCTCGAAAAGGAGAAGGAAGGCCACACCGTCAAGGCCATCGACGCCTACGTCGCCGCCGCCCGCTCCGGCCGCACCAACCCCAACGCCCTCGAGCACGTCCTGCGCGAGCTCGGCAAGCTCCTCCCGGGCCGCGGAGAACACGCGCGCATGCGCGACCTCTACAGGGAGATCTACGACTGGAACCACGCCGACGCCAAGGCCCTCAACTACCTCTACGAGGTCATCAAGGCCACCGAGCGCATGGGCGACAAGCCCGAGTTCGCCCAGCAGGCCGAGGCCGTGCAGAAGAAGTTCAGCGCCCAGCTCGCCGCCGCCCGCAAGAAGGTCGACGAGCTCGTCAAGAGCGACGGCAAGCCCGCCGACGTCAAGGCCGCCAAGGACGCCGTCGCCAAGCTCTCCGCCGAACTCGCCGCCGAACTCGACGTCGTCGAGAAGGCCCGCCAGGCCAGCATCCTCGCCGCCAAGGGCGAGGCCTTGGGCATCCTCTCCGGCGCCGTCGCCGAATCGATCAACGACCGCAGGCAGGAGGGCTCCGAGAAGCTCATCCTGTTCCTCGCCGAGAAGCTTGCCCGCAAGGTGAAGCGCCTCAAGCCCGGCGCCACCGCCGCCCCGGACGCCTACACCGCGGCGAGCGCCGAGGAGGAGATCACCCGCCTGCTCCGCCTCGAGGAGAACAAGGATTCCCTCATCGCGCAGGCCCGTGGCTTCTTCGCGAAGGGCCAGCTGGCCGCCTTCCTCCGCGACCCCGCCAAGACCGACTTCTACTTCAAGAAGATCTCGGCGAACTACAAGGCCGAGGAGCTCAGCCCGACCATCCTCGCGATCGTCGGCGACCACATGCTCGCCCGCGGCGAGACCAAGAACTCCGAAGGCTACTTCCAGTACATCATGGAGCACCACCGCTCCTCCGAGTACGCCGACTTCGGCTTCGCCGGCCTCGCGGAGATCCGTCTGGGCCAGAAGAAACACAAGGAGGCCCTCGAGCTCTGCGCCGAGGCCATCGACAACAACGTGACGATGTCGAAGGAGAAGGACATCCGCTTCGTGAAGGCCCGCGCCCTCGCCGAGACCCAGAAGTACGACGAGGCCAAGAAGGAGTTCGAGGAGATCGCCAAGACCAAGGAATGGAAGGGCGAGACGACCGCCGGCTGCCTCTACTGGCTCGGCCTCATGGAAGAACGCCAAGGCCGCCCGGCCGAGGCCGTCGGCTACTATCGCCGCACCTACCAGGCCTGGAAGAAGTACGAGGTCTGGTCCGCCAAGGCCTACCTCGGCGCCGCCCGTCTGTTCGCCACCAAGCTCGACCAGAAGCAGGCCGCCAAGGAAGTCATCGCGGAGATGCTTTCCAAGGACCGCATCAAGGACACCCCTGAGGCCGCCGAAGCCCGCACCCTCTCCGCCCAGCTCTAACCGACCATGCGTCCCGCAGTCCGCACCCTTCTCACCGCCGCGCTCCTCGGCGCGGCCGCCCATTCCTTCGGCCAGGCCCTCATCTTCAAAGGCGGCGAACGCTGGGAAGTGAACGACCCCTTCAAGATGGACACGTCCGTCCCGCCGAAGCCGCTCATCGACCCGAAGAAGGGCACGATCAGCAGCATCAAGGGCACCGTCGTCCGCACCGTGAACGCCGGCGGCACCGACATCGAGTCCACCCGGAAGCTCTCCGAGGTCGAGCGCATCATCTGGCCCAACTCCGAGCGCCTCGCCGAAGCCCAGCTCTTCGTCAGCCGCGGCGAACCCGCCAAGGCCCTCGACAGCGTCGAACCGATCATCAAGTTCTTCGACGCGTTCAAGAAGACCCCTGGCAGCCTCTGGCTGAAGGCCTCCATGGTGAAGCTCGACGCCCTCGACCGCCTCGAGAACGACGCCGCCATCGGCTCGTTCCTCGACAACCTCGAGAAGAACGACGACGGCTCCAACCCCGAGCTGGCCAACAAGATCAAGCTCGCGCGCCTCATGCAGCGCGCCCGCCGCGGCGAACACGACGCCGTGATCGCCGACGCGACCGAACTCATCGGCAAGCTCGACGACCTCGACGTCCTCGCCCGCCTCCACCTGGTCAAGGCCGGCTCGCTCCTCGCCACCAAGAAGTACGAGGCCGCGATGAACACCTACCTGCGCATCCCGGTCTTCTACGGCTCGCAGGCCGAACACCTGCCCAAGGCCATGCTCGGCGCCGCCCGCGCCTTCCGCGGCATGGATACGCCGGCCACCCGCGAGCAGAAGCTCGAGGAGGTCTCCAACCGCTACCTGCGCGACCTCATCGCCACGTTCCCGGTCTCCAAGGAGGCCGAGGAGGCGAAGAAGCTCCTCCCGAAGGAGGACCGCCTCGCCGCCGAAGCCGACGCCGCCAAGATCAAGGACGCGGCCGTGCTCCCCGACGCGCCGGCCAAGCCCGACGCCCCCAAGGCCGACGGCGCCAACAACAACGACGCCAACAAGTGACCTTGCTCCTTTCCTGATCCCAACTATACCACCCCACAGTTCCCCATGAAGAAACTCCGCACCCCCCTGCTCACCATGGCCTTCCTCGGGCTGATGACCGTCGTCGCCTCCGCCGCCGAAGAAGGCGTCAAGGAGAAGACCCTGCTCAAGCTCTTCGAAGAAGGCGGTTGGGTCATGTACCCGATCACCCTGGCCTCCGTGGCCATGATCTGGTTCGTGGTCGACGGCTGGATCCGCACGAGCGTCAACAAGCTCTACCCCGCCAGCCACGTCACCCAGCTCCGCGACCTCTTCCAGCGCGGCGACTACCCTGGCGCCTACGCGTTCGCCAAGAGCGCCGGTTCCCCGGTCGCCGAAGTCGTGCGCGCGGGCGTGGCCTTCACCCCGGATGGCAAGACCATGACCGAGGAAGCCATCATCTCCGAAGTCACCCGCATCCAGGGCGAGCTCATGGGCCGCGCCTCCTACCTCTCCGTCATCGGCGTCTGCACCCCGATGATCGGCCTGACCGGCACGGTGACGGGCATGATGAAGGCCTTCGACAAGCTCGGCTCCTCCGGCGTGGGCGACCCTTCCCAGCTCGCCGGCGCCATCGGCGAAGTGCTCGTGGCGACCGCCTCGGGCCTCTTCATCGCCATCCCGGCGTTCATCGCCTACTACCTGCTCCGCAACCGCATCACCAAGGGCATCCATGACATCCAGGAGATCGTCACGGGCCTCTTCCGCGCCTTCCCCTACGAAGACGTGGCCGGCCGCAAGATCGGCGACGAGGTGATCTACGCCGCGAAGCCCGACTGGAACGCTTCGGCCGCCGTCGAAGCCCCTGAGGCCCCGCAGGCCTAAGGTCCTTCCCACCCCTAGACCCACACACGAACAATGGCAGGCGGAGGCGGAGGCGGAGACGGGGAACCTGAGTTCCAGGTGGCGCCGATGATCGACGTCCTCCTGGTGCTGCTGATCTTCTTCATGTCGATCACCTCGGCCCAGGTGCTGAAGGTCGACAAGAACATCGCCCTCCCCGTGGCTTCCCACGGCGTGAAGCGCGACGACAAGGCCGCGGCTGGCCTGATCAACATCTCCTGGGACAAGAACACGGGCCAGGCCAAGTACAAGCTCGACGACCGCGAGCTCGACGTGAACGACAAGGACGGCATCGCGAAGGAGCTCAAGGACCGCAAGGGCACCAACGAGAAGTTCCGCCTGCTCATCCGCGCCGACCGCCAGTGCCACGCGAAGTACATCTCGAAGGCCCTCGAATGGGGCGCCGAGGCCGGCATCGACAACATCGCCTTCTCCGGGCTCAACCGCGAAGAATAAGCCATGAAACAAGCCCCTCAAGAGGCCCCGGCCGACGCCGGCTTCCAGATCGCCCCGATGATCGACGTGGTCTTCGTGATCATGCTCTTCTTCATGGTGATGGCCGGCGCCGTCAAGGTGGAGCACGAGCTCAAGACGACCCTTCCCGGCAACGCCGAGACGGCCAAGGAGACCGAGATGCCCGACGAGATCACCATCGGGGTCTCCGAGAACGGCACGGTCACCATCAACGAGGACCCGGTCGGCCAGCCGAACGACAAGGCCCTCGAGAACCTGTACAACGAGATGATGAAGATGGCCGCCGCGGCCAAGCAGTCCAAGACGAAGCTGCTCATCACCGTCCAGGCCGAGGAGGCCGCGAAGTACGAGCGCGTGATCAACGTGCTCGACGTGCTGGCCCGCGCCGAGATCAACAACGTGACCTTCGCGGTCGCGGAGCCGGAATAGGCGGTCCGACCTCCCGCCACAGGCCGCCGTCAGGCGGCCTTTTTGTTGGGCGGGCTTGCCAAGCCGTTCCGGCAGGTTTCACTTCGCCCCATGAAACTCACCGCCGCCCTCCTGCTCCTCCTCAGCCTCGGCCTCTCCGGCTGCATCATCGTGATCGAGCAGGCCAAGGAAAAGAAGGAAGCCCCGGCCGCCACGGCCAAGGCCGACGCCAAGTAAGCCACGGGGGCCTTCCCTCAGGCGCTCAGGCGAAGCCCTGCGTCGAATCCAGCACGCGGCGGACGGCTTCGTAGTCGTTGCCGATGCTCAGCGGAGCCGGCTTCGGCATCTCGTACGGGAAGACCGAAGCCCGGGCATCGCCGAAGGCCGCCTGCAGGACGTCGGGGAACTTCGCCGGATGGGCGGTACCGAAGACGACGACGTCAAGGTCCCCGGCTTGGTCTTGCGCGAGCAGGTCCTCCGCGGCCTTCCAGCCGACGGCGGTATGCGGGCAGAGGACGTAGCCGCCGGCCGCGCGCACGCGGCGCATGGTGTCCAGCGTGGCGGCGTCATCGACGGTGACGGCCGAGACGGCTGGACCGCCTTGGCGCCAGGCCAGGAGGCGGTCGAGGTTGTTGGGGGCGCCGATGTCCATCGCGTTGGACGCGGTGGGGACGGAACGGCGCGGCTGGTAGCGGCCCGTCGCGAAGAGCTCGGGCAGCGGCGAGTTGATGTTCGTCGCGGCGACGAGGACGTCCACGGGCAGGCCCATGCGACGGGCGAGCTGGACGGCGCCGACGTTGCCGAGGTTGCCGGAGGGGACGACGATGCCGAGGCGACGGCCCGCCGCCAGCTGCCGACGGACGTGGAAGGCGAACGGGACCTGCGCGATGAGCCGGATCGGGTTGATCGAGTTCGCCGTAAGCAGAGGCCCCACGCGGCGCAAGGTGTCGTCGGCCAGGGCGCGCTTCACCAGCGCCTGGCAGTCGTCGAACGTCCCGTCGACCGAAAGCGCGACCACGCCGGGTCGGGCGCGGGCGATCTGCGATTCCTGCACCGGGCTGACGCCGATGCGCGGGTAGAGGACCACGGCCCGCACGCCGGGCACGCCGGCGCAGGCTTCCGTGACCGCGCCACCGGTGTCGCCGGAGGTGGCGGCCAGGATCGTGAAGCGCGGGTGCCCGGCACCCAGCACGTGCGCGGTGACGCGGACGAGCAGGCGGACGGCGAAGTCCTTGAAGGCCGCGGACGGGCCTTGGAAGAGCTCCAGGACGCGGATGCGGTCGGCGGGCTGTCCCGCGAAACCGGGCGGATGCACGAGCGGGACCGGGAAGTCGAAGGCTTCGCGGCAGAGACGCCGCAGCACGTCGGCGCCGAGCTCCTCGCGCAGGAACGGGGCGATGACGGCCTCGGCGAGGTCGGCGTAGCCGTCGGCGCGATGCGCGTCGAGGAAGCCCGGGGGAAGCTGCGGGATGACGGACGGCACCCACAGCCCGCCCTTGCCGGGCATGGAGGCCAACAGCACGTCGCGGAGGCCGGCGCGCTGCGCGGGGTCGGCGGTCGAGACGAACTCGAGCTTACTTTTGGGAGAGGACATGGACGCCCTTGGGGTTGATGCGCGAAACGTACTGCGTGGGCTTGATCGCCACGGAATCGAAGACCTTGGCGACGGCCGCGGCGACCTTGCGGGCGGTGGCCTCGCCTTCGCAGAGCGCGAAGACGCTGGGACCGGCGCCGGAGATGGAGAAACCGAGCGCGCCCGCGGCGAGGGCTTCGCGCTTGGCGCGGTAGAACTCGGGGATCAGGCGCTGGCGGTGCGGCTCGGCGATGAGGTCGTGCACCGACCGGCCGATGAGGGCGTAGTCGCTCTGGTAGAGCCCGCAGATGAGGCCGCCGAGGTTCCCGCTCTGCTGCGTGGAGGTCTCCAGCTGGATGTGGCGCGGCATGATCTCGCGCGCGACCTTCGTGAGGACGACGATGTCCGGGTGCACCACCGCGGCCCACAGATTCGCAGGGATCGGGATGTTGTGGACGTCGAGCTCGGCGTTCGAGCGGATGAGCGTGATGCCGCCGAGCAGGCAAGGTCCGACGTTGTCGGCGTGCCACGCGCCGTCGGCGGCCGCCTCGCCGGCGACGACGAACGGCAGGAGCTGCCGACGGGTCAGAGGCTCGCCCAGGAGCTGGTTGACGGCGAACGCGCCTCCGACCGCGCTGGCGGCGCTGGAACCGAGGCCGCTGCCGAAGGGCATGCGCTTGTGGATCTCCATCTCGATGCCGACGTCGGTCTTGCCGAGGTGGCGCAGCAGGTCCAACGCGGCCACGCCGGCGGTGTTCAGCTTGGCGTCGAGCGGCAGGCGACCCTCGTCACCCGTGATCTTGGTGATGCGTAGGCCGGGCTGGGTCGAAGCGCGGACGACGATCTCGTCCCCTGGCAGCTCGATGGCGAACCCCAGCACGTCGAACCCGCAGGCCACGTTGGCCACGGTGGCGGGAGAGAAAACACGGACTTCCTGCAGCGGTTGTTTGGTCATGACAGCCCCGAAAACGGTGCAGGAAAGACCTTTCGGGTTGCCACCCCACGGGTCAACGGTGAACATGAGCGTTACCGAGCCTAAAATGCCCAAAAGAACTCACCAGTTCGGGTTCGTGACCGTCGCGGCCGCCTCCCCTTCCCTCCGCCTGGGCGATCCGGCGGCGAACGCGCTGTTGGTGATCCAAGCGCTCGAGAAGGCTGCGGCCGAAGGCGCCGAGATCGTCGTCCTCCCTGAACTTTGCCTGACCGGCTACAGTTGCGGCGACCTGTTCGGCCAACGCACCCTCCTGCAAGGCGCCTTGAAGGGCTTGGGCCAGGTCGCCGAGGCCACCGCCCGTCTCGGGCTCACGGCCCTCGTCGGACTCCCCCTTGAGGTCTCCGGACGCCTCTTCAACGTCGCCGCGTTCGTCTCCCGAGGCAAGGTACTCGGCGTCGTCCCCAAGACCCACCTGCCCAACACCGGCGAGTTCTATGAGCAGCGCTGGTTCGCCTCCGCCCGGGTCGCCCCGGTCAAGGAGATCGACCTCCTCGGCCAGACCGTCCCCTTCGGCACCGACCTCCTCTTCCAGGCCTCGGACCTGCCGGATTGCGTGGTCGGCCTCGAACTCTGCGAAGACCTCTGGGCCGTCGAGCCCCCGAGCGGCGCGCAGGCCCTCGCCGGCGCGACCCTGCTCTGCAACCTCTCCGCCAGCGACGAACTCCTGACCAAGGCGGCCTACCGTCGCGACCTCGTGCGCGCCCAGTCGGCCCGTTGCCTCGGGGCCTACGTCTACGCCGCCGCCGGCGCCGGCGAATCCAGCACCGACGTCGTCTACAGCGGCCATGGCCTCATCGCCGAGAACGGCGTGGTGCTCGGCGAATCCGAACGCTTCCGTTTCGAGCTCTCGCTGCTCGTCTCCCAGATCGACGTCGACAAGCTGCAGGCCGAACGCCGCCGCAACAGCACCTTCTTCGGCGCCCCGGCCGCGCTGCAGCCCCGCGTCCGGACGTTCGAGCTCGGCCACCCCGCCGGCGCGACCCAGAAGCTGCGCCGCCGCTTCAGCCAGCACCCCTTCGTGCCTTCGGACGCGCATCGCCGCGACGAGCACAGTCAGGAGATCTTCGCGATCCAATCGACGGGCCTCGCGCGCCGTCTCCGCCACACCGGGGCGCGCCACGTCGTCATCGGCGTCTCCGGCGGCCTCGATTCCACGCTCGCCCTCCTCGTCCTGCTGGAGGCCTTCGGCCGCCTCGGGCTCGACCGCAAGGGCATCATCGGCGTGACCATGCCCGGACCGGGCACGACCGTCCGCACGCGCCTGAACGCGCTCAAGCTGATGGAAGCGCTCGGCGTCACCGCCCGCGAGATCCCCATCGGCGCCGCGGTGGAACAGCACCTCGCCGACATCCAGCATCCGCCGGGCAAGCACGACGTCACCTTCGAGAACGCGCAGGCCCGCGAGCGCACGCAGGTCCTCATGGACGTGGCCAACCAGGCCGGCGGCTTCGTCGTCGGCACGGGCGACCTTTCCGAGGCCGCGCTCGGCTGGTGCACCTTCAACGCGGACCACATGTCGATGTACCACGTGAACATCGGCGTGCCCAAGACGCTCGTCCGCCACCTGGTCTCCTGGGCGGCGCACGCCCGTCACGTCGGCCACGAACGCGCCCTCCTCGAGGACATCGTCGCCACGCCGGTCAGCCCCGAGCTGCTGCCCCCGGGCGGCGACGGCGAGATCGCGCAGCAGACGGAGATGCTCGTGGGTCCCTACGAGCTCCACGACTTCTTCCTCTACCACGTGGTCCGCAACGGCTTCCGCCCGGCCAAGGTCGCCTGGCTCGCCGAGCACGCGTTCGCGGGCAAGTACGACCATACGGAGATCCGCCACTGGCTCCGCACGTTCCTGACCCGCTTCTTCAGCCAGCAGTACAAGCGCTCGGTGATGCCCGACGGCCCCAAGGTCGGCTCGGTCGCCCTCTCGCCCCGCGGGGATTGGCGCATGCCGTCCGACGCCGAGGCCACGGCGTGGCTTGCGGAACTCGCGTAAGGGTGTTTGCTGGGGGGCGTGACGACTCCCGTACGCACCCATCCCGCCGCCACGCAGGCGCTGCTCGCCCGTCTGGGCGCCGCCAAGGTCAAGACCGACGAAGCCACGTGCTTCGCGGCTTCCTTCGACAACATGCGCCTGTCCTTCATGCCTGAGGCGGTCATCCGCCCCGACGTGGAAGACGACATCGGCGTCGTGCTGAAGCTCGCCAACGAACACCAGGTGCCCGTGACCGTGCGCGGCCGCGGCACCGGCAACACCGGGGCGTCCTCCCCGATCCGCGGCGGCTGGGTGATCCACCTCGACCACTGGGACAAGATCGAAATCGACCCGATCTCGGCCATGGCGACGGTCCAGCCCGGCGCGATCACGGCGCGCATCAACGAGCTCGCCGCCGAATACGGCCTCTTCTTCCCGCCCGACCCTTCATCGCTCAAGCACTGCAGCATCGGCGGCAACATCGCCACGAACGCCGGCGGGCTCCGGGCGGCCAAATACGGCGTCGTCCGCGATCACGTCTACGCCCTCGAAGGCTTCCTGCCCACGGGCGAGAAGGTCACCTGGGGCGCCCCGCTGCGCAAGTTCGTCAGCGGGCTCAACCTCCGCGACCTCTGGATCGGTTCCGAAGGCACGCTCGGGGTCATCACCAAGGCCACGCTGAAACTCGTCAACAAGCCCAAGGCCCGCCGCACGTTCCTGCTGGCCTGCCGCACCGACGAAGGCGCGCTCGAGGCCGCCGCCGCCCTAATGGGCGCGCGCGTCAACCCCGCTGTCTTCGAGTTCCTCGACACGCAGACCGTCGAGGCCGCCGAGAAGCGCCGCGGGAGCCGCGTGTTCTCCACCGCCGAACTGCACGGGGTCGAAGCCACCCACGCCATCCTGCTCGTCGAGATCGACGGTCATCCCGCCGCCCTCGCCGAGGACGCCGAGAAGGTCCGCGCCTGGATCGCGAAGTACGCCGTGGCCTTCCGCGAGACCGATGTCGAAGCCGAAGCCGAAGCACTCTGGGACATCCGCCGTACCTGCTCGCAGGCGATGTATGCCCTCGGCAACGCCAAGCTCAACGAAGACATCGTGGTGCCCTTCCGCAGCTACGTGGAACTCATCCGCTACACCCGCGAGGTCCGCGACCGCGTGGGTCTGGCGACGCCGACCTTCGGCCACGCGGCGGACGGCAACTTCCACGTGCACATCATGTACGACCGCGACAACCCCGAGCACTGCCGCAAGGCCGAGCAGGCCATCCATGAGGTGATGACCAAGGTCGTCGCGCTGGGCGGCGCCATCACGGGTGAGCACGGCATCGGCATCGCGAAGTCGCCGTTCCTCCGCCTCCAGCACTCCCCGGCCGAGATCGGCGCGATGGTCGCGGTGAAGCGCGCGCTCGACCCGAACAACATCCTCGCCCCGGGCCAGATCTTCGAGCCCCTCAACGTGTGGGAGCATCGTCCGGTCAAGGTCACCCTCGCCTGGGATAAGCACTGAGCCATGGGCCGCACCGTCGTCGTCTTTGATTGGGATGGGGTCGTCGTCGACTCCGCCGTCGCCCATGAACGTTCCTGGGAGCAGCTGGCGGCCGAGGAACGGCTCCCCTTGCCCACCGACCACTTCGTCCGCGGCTTCGGCAAGCGCAACGAGCTCATCATCCCCGACATCCTGCAATGGACGCGCGACCCGGCGGAGGTCCGCCGGCTGTCCTACCGCAAGGAGGAGCTCTACCGCGTCATCGCCCGCCAGGGCCACATCCGCGTCCTGCCGGGCGTCTTCGAGCTGCTCCGCGCCCTTCAGGCCGCGGGCATCCCTTGCGTCATCGGAACCTCGACGCAGAAGGAGAACCTGGCGCTGGCGTTCGAGCTCTTCGGGCTCGGCGGGTTCTTCCAAGGCGCCGTCAGCAGCGAGGACGTCTCGCGCGGCAAGCCCGACCCCGAGGTCTTCCTCAAGGCCTGCGCCTTGGCCGGCGGCGACCCGGCGGCTTCCTTCGTATTCGAGGATTCGTTCTCGGGCATCCAGGCGGGCCTCGCGGGCGGCTTCATCACCATCGCCTTGGCGACCACGAACACCCGCGAAGCCCTGTCGGCGCAGAAGGCCCACCGCATCGTGAAGGATCTCTCCGAGGTCGACGCCGGTTGGCTCGTCCGCGGACGGCTCGACTGAGCGGCATGGAGTTCCGCCTGCATTCCGACTACCAGCCGATGGGCGACCAGCCCGCGGCGATCGCGGCGCTGGACGCCTCGCTCCGGGCCGGGAACGCCCGGCAGACGCTGCTCGGCGTGACGGGCTCGGGCAAGACGTTCACGATGGCCAACCTGATCGCCCGGCAGCAGCGCCCGACCCTGGTCATCTCGCACAACAAGACGCTGGCGGCCCAGCTCTACTCGGAGTTCAAGCGCTTCTTCCCCGAGAACGCCGTCGAGTACTTCGTCAGCTACTACGACTACTACCAGCCGGAGGCCTACGTGCCGCAGACGGACACGTTCATCGAGAAGGACTCGGCCATCAACGAGGACATCGAGCGCCTGCGCATCAGCGCGAGCAGCGCCCTGCTCTCGCGGCGCGACGTGGTCGTCATCGCCTCGGTGTCCTGCATCTACGGCCTCGGTTCGCCCGAGGATTTCCTGGCGCTGATGATCCCGCTGCGCCAAGGGCTCGTCATCAAGCGCGACGAGCTGCTCGCCCGCCTGGTCGCCAACCAGTACTCCCGCAACGACGCCATCCTCGAACGCTGCACGTTCCGCGCCCGCGGCGAGACCGTCGACATCTGGCCGGCCTACATGGAGTCCGCCATCCGGCTGGAGTTCTGGGGCGACACGCTGGAGCAGATCCGCGAGCTCGACGCCGTCACGGTGCGTCCGGGCAAGACGCTCGAGAAGTTCGACCTCTACCCGGCCAACCAGTACGTGACGTCCGCCGCCCGCGTGAAGACCGCGGCCGAAGCCATCCGGGCGGAGCTCGAGGGGCGCGTCGCGGTCTTCGAGAAGGCCAACCGGCTGATCGAGGCCCAGCGCATCCGCATGCGCGTCGAGCACGACCTCGAGATGCTGCGCGAGACGGGCTTCTGCTCCGGCATCGAGAA
Organism: Opitutia bacterium; assembly: GCA_947453335.1. Classification (GTDB taxonomy): domain Bacteria; phylum Verrucomicrobiota; class Verrucomicrobiia; order Opitutales; family UBA953; genus UBA953. Next base: position 196,820 of record CANGFP010000003.1, read on the forward strand.
CTACTCGATGCACATGGCGGGACGTCGCCCCGGCGAACGTCCGCATTGCCTGCTGGACTTCTTCCCCGAGGACCGGCTGGTCTTCATCGACGAAAGCCACGTGTCGGTCTCGCAGATCGGCGGGATGTACCACGGGGACCGCGCCCGCAAGGAGAAGCTGGTCGACTTCGGGTTCCGGCTGCCGTCCGCCCTGGAGAACCGGCCGCTGCGGCCCGAGGAGTTCGACGCCATCTCCGGCCAGACGGTCTACGTCTCCGCCACGCCCGCGCCGCACGAATACAAGGTCTCGAGCGTCATCGCCGAACAGGTCATCCGCCCGACGGGCCTGCTCGATCCCGTCATGGAGGTCCGCCCGATCCGCGGCCAGGTCGAGGACATCATCGGCGAGGCCAAGCGCGTCGCCGGGCTCGGCTGGCGCACGCTGGTCACGACCCTGACGAAGCGGATGTCCGAGGACCTCTCTCAGTTCATGCGCGAGCACGGGCTGAAGGTCGAGTACCTGCACTCCGACATCGACGCCATCGAGCGCGTCGAGATCCTCCGCCGCCTCCGCGCGGGCAAGTTCGACGTCCTCGTCGGCGTCAACCTGCTCCGCGAAGGCCTCGACCTGCCGGAGGTCGCGCTGGTCGGCATCCTCGACGCGGACAAGGAAGGCTTCCTGCGCAGCGAGACGAGCCTCATCCAGACGGCCGGCCGCGCGGCGCGCCATGTCGACGGCAAGGTGCTGCTCTACGCCGACGTGATGACGAAGTCGCTGACGCGGGCGCTGACGATCTGCGGCGACCGGCGCAAACGCCAGCAGGCCTACAACCTGAAGCACGGCATCACGCCGAAGAGCACGGTCCGGGCGATCGAGGAGAGCCTGGTCGACGAGGAAGAGGCCATGCTCACGGTCGCGGAAGGCACGGACGACCGCGACATCGCGCGCGTGCTCGCCGACCTCGAAACCGAGATGCTGGCGGCGGCCGACGAGCTGCAGTTCGAGAAGGCGGCGATGCTGCGCGACCAGATCGAGGCCCTGCGCACGGGCAAGCCGGCGCCGGCCAAGCAACGTCGCAAGGGCGGACGGCGCTGATCAGCCGAAACGGCGCCCGAGGTCGGCGTCCGTCCATTCCACATAGGTCCGGCGGCCCTTGGGATCGGTCCCGGGCTGCGAGGTGCGGAAAAGCGCCTGCACGAGTTCGAGCAGTTCGGCATCGGCCAAGGCGTCGCCCTTGCGGCGGGCCTTGTGGACGGCCAGGCGCGCCAACGCGTCGTAGGCCAACGCCGGGCGACCGAAATCGCCTTCACGGCGGGCCATCTCGGCCAGGAGGTCGCGCAGGAAGGGCAAGGCGTCGGACGGCTCGAGCCAAAGGGGCAAGGCCGCGATGCGCCAGAAGTTGCGGCCGTATTCCTCGAAGTCGAAACCGGCGTCCTGCAGCAGGCCGAGGCGTTCCTTCAGCACGGCGGCCGGCAGAGGCTCCAGCTCGAGGCTCAACGGGACGAGCAACGGCTGGCTGACGGGCTTGCGTTCCGAGAACTGGCGCAGGATGCCCTCGTACAAGACTCGCTGGTGGGCGGCGCCGACGTCGAGGATGGCCAGGCCGGTCGGGGTCTCGAATACGGCCCGCTCCTCGCGCAAGCGGGCCAGGAGACGCCAACCGAGGCGGATGGCGCCGCCGGGGGTCGGCGTGACGGGAGCCGCGGAAACAGGGAGAGGCGACGGCGTGACGGCCTGGGCTGACCCAACCGGAGCGACGACTTCAGGCGGAACCACGGGCGGGACGGACTGCGGGAAAACCGTCGGGACGACCGCAGGTATCGTCGTCGCGGGCAACCCCTCGTCCTGCCTCGCCTGCAGGACCGAGAGGACGGACTGGATGAGGAAACCGCGGACGCGGGCCTCGTCGCGGAAACGCACCTCGCGCTTGGCGGGATGGACGTTCACGTCGACCCACGCAGGATCGATCTCCAGGAACGCGAAGGCCAGCGGGTAGCGGCCCTTGGGGATCAGCGTATGGTAGCTCTCCGTGAGAGCGAAGGCCATCGTGCGGCTGTCGACCGGTCGGCCGTTGACGACCGTGACCAGGTCCTGACGCGTGCCGCGGCTGACGCCCGGCTTACCGAGCAGCCCGCTGAGGCGCATGCCATCGCGCTCGAACACCGGCATCAGGCCGACCTCGTCGGCGACCTGACGGCCCCAGATCTCGCGCACGCGGTCGAGCAGCGGGACGTTCCCCGGCGAACGGAAGATCTCGCGGCCGTCCTCGCGGAGCAGGAAACCGACCTGCGGATGCGAGACGGCGTAGAGCCGCACGAGGCGGATGATGTGGGCGGCCTCGGTCTCGTCGGATTTCAGGAACTTCAGGCGCGCCGGAACGGGGTGGAACAGGTTGGCGACCTCGATGCGGGTGCCGGGCGCCATGCCGTGTTCGCGCTGGTGCACGACGCGGCCGCCGTTGATGAGCAGCTCGGTCCCGGAAGGGGCGGAGGCGGGCCGCGTCTGGAGCGTGAAGCGCGCCACGCTGGCGATGGACGGCAACGCTTCGCCGCGGAAACCGAAGGTGGCGATGCGGTCCAGGTCGGCGGCGAGGCGGATCTTGCTGGTCGCATGGCGCTCCACGCTCAGCAGGGCCTCTTCGGGCGTCATGCCCTTGCCGTTGTCCTCGACGACCGTGAGGGCCTTGCCCCCGCGGGAGAAGTCCACCACGACGCGCGTCGCCCCGGCGTCCAGGGCGTTCTCGAGGAGCTCCTTGACCACCGCGGCCGGACGCTCGACCACCTCGCCAGCGGCGATCTGGTTGGCGACGGTCGGGTCGAGTACGCGGATCGTGGACATGCTTACTTCGCCTTCGCAGGCACGAACTCCGCCCAGCTCTCGTCGATGGTCTTGCCGCAATGCTCGGCCCAGACCTTCTCGACGTCCCCGCCGGAGACGCCGGCGAGGTGCAGCTTCTTGACCAGGCCGGGCGAGCGCTTCTCGGCCTGCAGGATCAGGTAGCCCGTCACGCGGTAGGAATCTCGGGGCTTGTTCTTGGCGGGGTCGAGGCGGATGCCGAACCTGCCGCCCTCGGCCACGCCGAAGCGGACGTAGTCGGCGAGGCCCTCGGTCATCCAACCAGGGATGCCGCGGTAGCCCTGCAGCACGTGGGTCAGCTCATGGACCACGAGCATCACGTCGTCCTGGTGCCTGGCGGCGTAGCGCGTCGAGATCGTGATGGCCTTGCCGTTCCAGAAAGCCACGCCGTCCATGTCCTTGAAGCGGATCGTGAGGCGCTTCGGGCGCTTGGCTTCGGCCGTGCCGAGCAAGGCGGCGACCTTGGGTTCCCACTCCTTGACGAGTTCCGTCGCGCGGGCGGCGAAGGCCTGTAGGTTCGGTTCCTTGGCGGGATCGTCGAACACCACCTGCACCTCAAGGGCGCGCGCGGGGGCCGCCGCCGCGGGAGCGACGGCCGGCGCGGCCGGGACGGCGACCGGGGCATCGGCGGCCTGGACGAACGCGGACAGCGCGAGCAGGATGGTCAGGGACCGGGGCATGATGTGAGGAGGATTGGGCCACTCCCCCGCCCCTGCAAGTCGAACAGGCCGAAACCGCGGGATTGCACCCGGCCAAAGAGCCGCAACCTTGCGAGGGTGCCCAACCGACTGGCCCAAGAGCGCTCACTCTACCTGAAACAACACGCGGGCAACCCCGTGGACTGGTGGCCGTGGTGCCCGGAGGCCTTCGCCGTCGCGCAGGCCAGCGGCAAGCCCGTCCTGGTCTCGGTCGGCTACTCCTCCTGCCACTGGTGCCATGTGATGGCCCGCGAGTCCTTTGAGCAGCCCTGGATCGCGGAGCTCATGAACCAGCACTTCATCTGCATCAAGGTCGACCGCGAGGAACGCCCCGAAGTCGACAAGCTGATGATGGACGCGGTGCAGATGATCAACGGCCACGGCGGCTGGCCGCTCAACTGCTTCTGCCTCCCTGACGGTCGCCCGTTCTTCGGCGGGACCTACTTCCCGCCCGAGGACCGCGGACATGGCCAGGTGCCTTGGCCGCAGCTGCTGATGCGGGTTTCCGATTTCTTCCACCGGAGCAAGGCCGAGCTCGCCGCCAACGCCGACGCCATCGCGCAGAACCTCACGCACCTGACGCGCGCCCCGGACGCCGATGGGAGCTCGCCCCAGCCGGCCGACCTCCTCGCGGCGGCGAAGCGGCTCTGCGAACAGCACGACGACACCTACGGCGGCTTCGGCGGCGCGCCGAAGTTCCCCTCGCCGCCGACGCTCGACTTCCTCCTCGCGATCCGCTCCACGGCCGCCGCCGAACAGGACCGCGCCTTGGCCACGCGGCTCGACGCCGTGCTGACGGTGACGCTCGGCGCGATGGCCCGTGGCGGGCTCTTCGACCAGGTCGGCGGCGGCTTCCACCGCTACTGCGTCGACCGCGACTGGACCGTGCCGCACTTCGAGAAGATGCTGTACGACAACGCCCTGCTCCTCGGCACCTACGCCGAGGCCTGGGCCCGCTACCGCGACCCGCTGTACGCCCGCATCTGCGAGGAGACCGTCGCGTGGCTACGGCGCGAGATGCGCCTGCCGAACGGCCTCTACGCCGCGGCGCTCGACGCGGACACCGACCACGAGGAGGGCTCGACGTACGTCTGGAAGCCCGCCGAGGTCGTCGCGCTGCTCGGCGAGGAAGCCCTGCCCTTCGCGGCCGCCTACGGGCTCACCGACCAGGGCAACTTCGAGGGCGCCAACATCCCGAAGCTCCGGGCCAAGACCGCCGAACGCGACCGCCTTGCGCCGGCCCGCGCCAAGCTCCTCGCCGCCCGAGACCTCCGTCCGCAACCGGCTCGCGACGACAAGGCCCTCCTCGGGTGGAACGCCTTGCTGGTCCGTCAGCTCGCCAAGGCCGCATGGATCTTCGGCCGCAAGGACTGGTTCGCCCTCGCCGCCGCGGCCGAGGACACGATCTGGAGGCTCTTCGCCACCGAAGGCCCCACGGTCGCGTTGCGCGCCGTCGCCCATGGCGACGAAGCGACGCTGGCCGGCAACCTGACCGACTACGTCTGGCTGGCGCAAGCGGAGCTCGCCCTCGCGGCCTACGCCTCGTGGGGCCTGCCCGGGCAGACCGCGCGCTTCTCCGCCCGCGCCCACGCGCTGATGGACGCCGCCGCCACGCGTTTCGCCGACCCGCACGCCGTCGGCTACTTCTTCGCGACCGCGGACCGCGAGGACCTTTCCGTGCGCCAGAAGGACTGGTTCGACAACGCCGTACCGGCCGGCAATTCGTCGCTCATCCACGCCTGTGCCGAGAGCCATGCGCTCACCGGCGAGGAGCGCTGGCAGGTCGCGCTGACGGACCTCGCCCAAGCCTACGGTGGCATGGCCCGCAACGTCCCCAACGGCGTCGCGCACGCCTTGGACGGCCTGACCCGCCACGCGCTCGGCCTCGCGGTGCTGAAGCATGCCCCTAACGCCGACATGGACCGTCTGCAGGCCGCTTTGTGCGGCCAGGTAAACACCTCAGCCCACGCGCGTCCCTTCCGCGGACTCCACCTGCAACCGGAGCCCGGAACGGCCGGATTCCAGCTCTGCGTCGGGTCGACCTGCCTGGCTCCGACGACCGACGTCACGGCCATCGCCGCGGCGCTCTGATCGTCCCTACTCCGCTCTTGCCCGTCCGGAGGGGCGGAGATTGATTGGGTGCAGCGATGGCCGACGAACCCTCTTACGTCTACGGTCAGGGCCCGGGAAGCAAACGGAGCCGGCGGATGCTGCTGGGCCTGGTCATCGTCGAGCAGAAGGGCTATCACGACCTCAGCTACCGTCCGAACTGGCCGCGCCTGGCCTGGGTGCTGCCGGTGACGGCCTTGGCCGGGTGGCTGCTCAGCGCCGAGGCCTACTACTTCAAGGAACGCTACATGGGGGGCATCTCCACCACCCGCCGCGGCGACATGTACCTGTACTTCCCGCAGTCCGTGGCGAACTGGTTCGCCAACCTGCCCCTCACGAAGGAGGAGGTCCGCCTCCGCGAGCGCGCGAACATCCTCCGGAGCCGCGACGAGTACGGCCGCGTCGCCCATCTCCAGCACAAGGGCGAATACTTCGTCACCGTCGCCAAGGCCGCCCTCGCCCGCCAGGACTACGCGGAGTTCTCCAAGTACATCGGCACGGGCGCCAACCTCGCGCCGAAGAACCTCGAAGCCCAGCGCCTCTGCGCCGACCTCTATTTCGCGTTCGGCCGGCCGCTCGATGCGTACCAGATCCTGGAGGAGTCCCTGGAGTTCTCGCTCCAGGACCAACCGCACTTCCGCTCCTTCCTCTACCGGAGCTTCATGCTGGACCAGGACCAGCGCATCATCGATTGCGCCAAGAAGTACCTGCCCATGCCCGGCCTCGACCCAGGGATCCGCAGCGACCTCCTGATCGCCCAGACCCAGGCGAACTTCCTCCGCGGCAACTACGCCGAGACCTCCCGCCTCATCCGCGAGCACCAGCTCGACCGCACGCCGGAGGGCTTCCTGCTCAAGTGCCAGGTGCTCTGGGAAACCGGTGAACGCACCGAAGCCCTGCGGCTGCTGGACGCCGCGACCAGCGCCTACCCCGGCGTCAGCCGCCTGCTGGAGCTGAAGGCGAAATGGCTGAAGGAGAACGGCAACCTCGCGGGCGCGCGCGATTGCCTCGATCTGCTCATCATCAAGGACCCCGGCAATCCCGGTCCGGTCATCCAGTCGCTCTTCCTCCTGCCCGGTCCGGAGAACGCCGCCAAGCGCGACGCCATCGTGGCGAAGCTGCTGCGCGACCACGGCCGCAACGACCAGGCCATGCTGGAGCTGGCCCAGTACGCCAACGACAGCCTGCAGCCTGCCCTGACCGGCCGGCTCCTCCAGTGGGCCGACGACCATCGCTTCCCGACGCGCCTCAAGTTCGCGCTCACGCACGCCGAATGCCTCATCAACGCGGACCAGGCCCACGCGGCGGTCATGCTGATCGAGGGGCTCCTCCGCCAAAGCGACCGCGAGCAATGGATGAACGAGACCCGCATCGCCTTCGACGCGCTGAGGACGATCGGCTACTTCGCCGACGGCCAACCGGAGATCGGGCTCATCAACCTGCGGCGCCTGATGCAGAACAAGAACGTCCCGCCGCAGCTCCTCGTCGCCTCGGGCCGCAAGCTCATCGCCGCCAAGCGCTTCGTGGAGGCCAACGAGATGCTCATCGCGGCGCACCTGCAGAACGAGTCCAACCAGTCCATCCTGCTGCAGATCGTGCAGCTCAAGCTCGCCCACCCCGAGATCGCCGGCGACCTCGAGACCTACCTGCGGCGCCTGATGGCCACGCGTAAGCCGCCGCGCGACGTCCTCGAGGCGGCCCTGCGCTGCGTGGGCTCCGACACTTTCCTGTTCTCGGGCGACCGCGAGCGGCTGCTGTCCGACCTCGAGAAACTTCTCAACTAGCCGGCGTCGGGGCCGGGCGGTCGGTGAGGTCGAAGTTGGCGGCCGCGCCGAGGCGCGTGCCGTCGGGCAACCAGGCGCCGCGGCTGCAGCCTTGGCGGATGAGCTCCTCGGCTTCGGACGGAGACTGCACCGCCACGGCCATCGCGAGGCCGGTCGCCTCCAAGGCGCCCGAGGCAAGGGCCCGGACCGGCGCGGGCAAGGTGACGCATTGGCCGGTACGCGGGTCGACGAACTGCGTCTGCTGGCGTTCGTTGGATTTGCTGGCGAGGGCGAAGCGGCAGAGGTTCATCTCCTTGTCCTTGCCGAGACCCATCCGCCAACCGTTGGCGTCGCCGGGCGGGTCCAAGGCCAAGGCCACGCCACCGCCGGCCAGGATGAGCGCGCGGTGGATGCCCCAGCTGTTCTCGAGCATATCGGAGATGCGGTCCACGGCGAGGCCCCGGATGACGGCTCCGAAGTCGACGCTGGCGCCGGCCTTGACGCAGGTGAACTCCGTGCCCTCGAGCTTGAAGGAGGCCCCGCGGAAATCGTTGTAGACCTTGGTCCATTCGGCGTCGTCGGGATTGAACGACGGCGTGCCGCGGGCCTCCCAGTAGCGGAAGAGCGCGCCAGCGGTGACGTCGAAAGCGCCTTGGGATTCCTCCTTCAAGGCCTGGGAGAAGTTCCAGAGCGTCTGGAAGTGTTCGCCCACGGCCACCAGGGCGCCGTCGGGCATGCCGTTCACGCCGGCCAGCGGACCGCTGTCGTGCCGGGCGTCGACCTGGAAGTCGAGCTCGTCGATCGAGTAGAAGATCGATTCCGCGGCGCGCTCGGCGTACGAGCGGTCCTCATCCGCGATGCGGATCCAGAAGCGCGTGCCCATGGCCTCATGGGAGAAGTTGTGGATGACGTTGCGTTCGCTCATGGGAAAAGGGGCTGCATCACCATTCGCCGAACATGTGGGGGATGTCCACCTTGTTGGTGGTGTCGACCAGCACCCAGTACCATTCGTCCCGGCGGAGACGTAGCCTAAAGGTCTGGTAACCTGGTACGGCCGGACGGCTGTCATCATGGGCCACCAAGATACGGACGGGCGCGCGCTCGGCCCCATCGAACTCGCCGTAACCGACTTGAAACGCCCGCAGGTAATAGGGTAACGGCCAATAGTGCCCACCGTCGACGGCGACATAGAACGGTTTTCCGGGATGCGCCTTCTGCCACGCCTGCTGGTACTCGCCGACGTCCTTTGCCAAAAGCACTCCGCGGAGGCTGGTCGGCGTATGGGGCTTCAGCGTGAACGCGCAGGCGAGGACAAAGACCGTGGCGGCGGCGAAGGACGCAGCCCACGTGAACACGCGGCGCTCCGCCAACAAAGGCCAAGCCAGCGACAGGCTCAGGCAGACAGGCAGGAAGAGCAGCCACGGGGTCTTGTAGGGCAAGGCCAGGTGGAAGAGGAAGCATCCGACGGAGGCGGCGAGAGGGACGTCGTTGGCCGAACGCTGGCCACCACGGACCAGCCGGATGGCCACGAGAGCCGCCAGCCAGAGCCCGACGGCCCACCAGTAGCCGGGATTGGTTTGGATAAGCGTGTCGTCATTGCCGGACGCGACCGCGAACGAACGCCAGAACTGATGTCCCCACGCGACCATGCCTGCCCAGTCGGTGAAGAGCACGGTCTGCAGGCTGATCCAGACGACGAGAGCTCCGACCGTGGCCCAAGCGACGCGACGCCAGGTCAGGGTCTCGCGAGCGAAGACGAGCAGCGCCAGCAGCAAGATGCCCAAATAAGCCACCGCCGTCACCTTGCAGGCCAAGGACAGGCCGAAGGCTGCGCCGGAGAACACGGCCCACCACGCAGGGCGGACAGCCTCAGCCGAACGATTCCACAGGAGCACACCCCACACGAAGCCTGCCACGAGCAACGGCTCCTGGATGAAGTAGTGTCCAAAGTAACAGCCGGCCGAGCCCATCAGCAGCACGAAGGCAGCCATCCAACGGGTCGGCCAAGCGACATCGCGCAGGCAGAACGGCGCCGCGCAGACCAGCAGGTAGAAAAGGAACGGCACGAACCGGAGATCGCCTTCGCTCGCGTCATCGAACTTCAGGCCGCGTACGGCGAACACCGTCTTGGTCGCGACCGCCAAGGCCGGGCCATGGAACTTGTCCTGGTTCTCGCTATACGGGATCCCGGAGGCCGAATCCTTCGCCAAGGACCACTGCACGGCCTCGTCGGCATGGACGCCTGGCGGGATATCCTGAAGCCCGTCTGGGCTAACCGGGGAATGCATGATCATGCCGACCCCCGTCACCAAGATCATCCACCCAAGCACCAGCAGGATGGCCAGTCCGACCCAAAGGACTTTGGCGAAACGCCCCATGTGTCAGACTTCGCCGAAGTGGCGCTGCAGGGCCTGCTTGATCTCGAGGGGCACCAAGGCGGCGGACATCGGGCCCTGCCCTTCCCGCCACGCATAGACGGTCGTGAGCTTGCCCTTGGCGACGGCGCGTTCGCCGACATGGGCGTCGAAGAGCCAGACGAGCTTCTTGTCGCCGATCTCGGCGGGCGTCAGCGCGACCTTGACGACGTCCTCGCGGTAGATCGGGGAAAGGAAGTCGCACTCCACGCGGACGCGCGGGAAGCCGGTCAGCTTGGCGCCTTCGGCCTTGAGGAACGGCAGGTGCAGGTGGCGGAAGAGGGCCTCCTCGGTGGCCTCGACCCAGAAGAAGATGGTCGAGAAATGCACGATTCCGGCGGCGTCGGTGTCGGAGAAATGCGCGCGGTATTCGGCCGTGAAGGTCACCATGACCTTATGCAAGCGAAGTCCCCTGCTGGTGCAACCGCCAAGGCGTCAACGAGCCCGGCGACCCGACCGCAACCAATGGACGTCGACCGCGGCCCCGCCGGAAGCCTCCACGCAGCGCTGCAGGAAGCCCTGGGGAGGCTCCTGGATGGAGAAGAGGTAAAGGCGAGGCCCCTGCCCCTGCTCCGCCTTGCCGAAGGCCTGCAACCACTGCTCCTGCCAACGCCCCTTCGGCAAGGCATGTCCGACCCGACGGAAGGAGCTATCGGAATAGATGAGCGAGGGATGGCCTTTCTGCTTCTCGTCATAGACGCGGATGCCGTCCTGGAAATCCGAGAAGACCACCAACGCGTCGTACTTCTCGACCAGCAGCCGGTCGAGCCAAGCCCCCAGCGAACCTTTTTCGCAGGCGGCGCGCAGACGGGCCTGCAGCTGCCGACCGGCAGGCGTCAGTTCCGCCTCCACCGTCTGGGTCGGAGCCTCGGTCAGCCGCGGCGGCTCCCGATGGAAGTTCCGACCGTGCACGATCGTCTCCTCCAGCGCCACGACCCGGGCCCCGTCGAACTGGAAGACGTCGGCGTCCGGGTATTGCTTCCGGATCTCCGCCGTGACGCGGGCCAAGTACGGCCGCATCGAACCGGAGCAGTCCAGGTAGACGGCGACATGCTGGGCGCGGATCGTCGCCCCCATGACGGGTTTGCCGACGAAGCGTTGGGCAGCCCCCGCGGGGCCACCGAACCCTTGGCCGCGACCGAATCCCTGCCCGATGGCGCCGCTACCCTTCGCCCCGGCCGCGGGACCCGCGGCGTTCCCGGCCACCGGGGGCAGGCTGGGCAACGTCACGGCCGCGTTCGGATTATCCACCGTCAGCCGTGCGTGAGGCCGGAAGTTCGCCTTCGGCTGGGCGCGCACCGTGTGCTCCTTTTCATCGGCGGCGCCTTGTCCGGCGGGCGCCACGAAGACCGACGGGCCATCCGGACGCGCCGACGGCGGCGGGGACCGGAACACGATCCAACATGCGGCCAAGACCAGGCCGACGTGCAGCAGCAGGGACGCCAGCAAGCTGCGCCATGAGCGCGCCCGCGGGCGCTCGCGCGTGAAGGAAGGAGGAGCCATGCCACCGCAGTGGCCCAGGCACCGTCCAGCGACAAGCCGACGGACCTAAGGGCCATTCCCTGAGGCCACGACCCGGCGGAACCTTGGAGGCTCAGCGGGCTGGCTTGAAGGTCTTCGGGGCGACCGGATCGGTCGACATCGCCTTGTCGCCGGCCATCGCCGGATCATCCATCTCCGGCGGCGGCTGGCCACCCGTGCGGAGCCAGGTGACCATCTTGACCTGCCCTCCGGAAGCCGCGACGCATTTGGCGAGCAGCGGCTGGGGCTCCTGTTCGGTCGAGAAGAGGTACAGACGCGGACCTTGGCCGTTCTTGGCGGCCGCGAACGAATTGACCCACTCCTGCTCCCAGGCCTTCTCGGCCGGCTTGCGGTTGTCGGCCCCGCGGGCGATGTCGGTGCGGATGCCGTCGTAGTAGACGATCGGGAAGCCGCCGCCCTGGACGTTCCTGTCGGCCTTCTCGCCCTTCATGCGGTACTGGGTCACGCCATCCTCGAAATCGGAGAACAGCACCAGCGCGTCGTAGCTCTTCTGCATGCGCATGATGTCGAGCCAAGCCCCCACGGAGCCCTGCTTGAAGTTGTCGTCGTACTTCTTGAAGATGTTCTTGCCCGAGGCCGTCAGCTTCTTGACGTCGGTCTCGCGCGCACCCGTGCCGAAGGTGCGGATCGGCTGGCCCTTGAAGCGCTCGCCGCCCATGACCACGCCGTCCTGCACATAGGTGAAGATCCCGTTGTACATGTAGACATCGGCGTCCGGGAACTGCCGGCGGATGGCCTCCTCGACCTTGTCGAGGTAGGACGTCATGGAGCCCGACGCGTCCATGTAGACGGCGATGCGTTGGGCGAAGATCTTGGCGCCCATGACGGGTCGTCCGACGAAGTTCTTGCCGTTGCCGACGCCGATGCCGATGCCGTTGCCGATGCCGCCGCCGGCGCCGCCGCCGAAGCCCTTGGAGGAGCCGCCGGACAGCATCCCGGAGAGCATCGAGGCGTTGCTGGAGACCTGCATGTCGGGCAACGCGATGGTCGCGGTGGAGCTCTTGGACGTGATGCGCGCGGCGTTCTTCGCCAACGTCTTCACGTTCTTCATCTTCACCTTGGTCTCGTAGTTCTTGGCCTTGTCGCCGGCGCTGCCGCCGCCCGCGCCGGTCGCGAACGCGTTCGGGTCCTTCTTCGCGGAGTCCTTGGTGACCGAGATGATCAGGAAGGCCGCGATGAGGACCAGGACCGTGTGGATCGCCACGGAGACGATGAAACCCTCGCCGCCGAAACGGCTCCAGAACGACCGCTTGAGCCGACCGGACCCGAGGGTCGGATCCTCGAGCTCGAACGCCTCTTCCTCATACCCCTCCGTCGCCGCCAAGTCATCCTCGGGCAGCGGCGGAGGCAAAGCCTCATGGGACTCCTCGGGCGGAGGAGGCGGGGGGGTAGCGTCGGTCATGGCCTACGACCTCCATCATCCCGTGCGCGGATGGTGCTTCAAACCCTTTTTAGGCCGCCGGGGGCTCCTGCGCAGAAGCCTGAAAAAAGGGCTTGCGACCGCTCCCCACTGCCCTTCTCCTCCACCTCCCACTGATTGCAGGGTGGAGCAGCCCGGTTAGCTCGTCAGGCTCATAACCTGAAGGTCGTAGGTTCAAATCCTACCCCTGCACCCAATTTCAAGTCGTTCCTAGACAGAAAGTTAAGATCGAGGTCATTTCCCTGATCTTTCTGCTTGCCAAAGCAGGACCTTTAGGAAGGATATTAATCATTCAATTTGTCCTACGGGGCAATGGGGTAAGTAAGATAAAGCAGTAAAAAACAGCCGGCTTGCATAGGGGTATGCAAGCCGGCTCCTTTTTTGGGGGACGCGAACGGTCCCCCGACGAAACGGCCCGGGCACCTTGCGGTGACCCGGGCCGTCGCGCGTCGGACGGGATCGGCTCAGCCGCCGCCGGTCATCTTGGTGATGAGCGCGATGAGCGGGAGGAACATCGCGAGCACGATCGTGCCGACGACCACGGCCAGGAAGACGATGAGCACCGGCTCGATGATCGAGGTCAGCGCCGTGACGGCGTTGTCGACCTCTTCGTCGTAGATGTCGGCGACGCGGTTGAGCATCTCGGGCAGCTGGCCGGTCTCTTCGCCGACCTGGATCATGGAGGTGACCATCTGCGGGAAGACGCCGGTCTGCTCGAGCGGCACGGACAGCGGCTCGCCGTCGCGCACGCGGTCATGCACGCGCTCGAGGGACTTGGCGATGACGACGTTGTCGAGCGTGTCGCGGGTGATCGTGATCGACTGGAGGATCGGCACGCCGGAGGCCATCAGCGTACCGAAGGTGCGCGCGAAGCGGGAGACCGAGACGATCTGCACGAAACCGCCGACCTTGGGGAGGCGGAAGACGATGCGGTCGAAGATCTCCTTGCCCTTCTCGGTCGCGAGCCAGACCTTCAGGCCGTAGTAGATGCCGAAGACGGCGACCGGGGTGACATACCAGAACTCGGTCAGCGCCTTGGAGATCGCGACGACGAACTGGGTCAGGGCCGGCATGTTGGTCTTCTGGCCGTCGAGGAGCTTCTGGAAGGACGGCACGACCTTCACCATGAGGATGTACACGATGACCACGGCGACCGTCACGACGACGCCCGGGTAGACCATCGCGGACTTCACCTTCTTCTGGATGCGCTGGGCCTTCTCGCGGAACTTGGCCAGACGGTCGAGGACCTTGTCGAGCACGCCGCCCGCTTCGCCCGCCTTCACCATGTTGATGAAGAGACGGTCGAAGACCTTGGGGTGGGCCTGGAGGGCCTCGGAGAGGTTGTTGCCCTGCGAGACGCTTTCGGCGATGTTCGCGAGGACTTCCTTGAACGCCGGGTTGCGCTCCTGCTTGTGGATGAGCTCGAGGGCGCGGAGGAGCGGCAGGCCGGCGACGATGAGCGTCGCGAGCTGGCGGGTCATGATCGTGACCTCCTCCTCGGAGACCTGGGCGCCGAAGCTGAAGCGGGACTTCTTCGGGGCGGAGGCGGAGGCGACCACGGCCTTGGCGGCGCCGCCGTCGCCGGCGAGCGTGGTCACCATGAGGCCGCGGGCCATGAGCTTCTGGCGCGCCTGCTCGTCGCTGGCGGCTTCGATCTTACCGGAGGTCTGCGCGCCGTTGCGGTCGATCGCGCTGTACTTGTATTCGGGCATGGGGATGGGGTTTGGAAAGGGTTAGGTGTACTTGAGGACTTCCTCGATGGTCGTGTGGCCGTCGAAGATGCAGCGGAGGCCGTCCTCGCGGAGGGGGCGCATGCCGACCTCGATGGCCTTCTGCTTCAGGACGAGGGTCGGAGCGCGCTGCGTGATCATCGTGCGGAGCGAGTCGCTGATCGTCATCAGCTCGAACAGGCCTTGGCGGCCGCGGTAGCCGGAGCGGCTGCACTCGGGGCAGCCCTTGCCGAAGTAGAACTTCTTGTTGGCGATCTCGAGGGCGTCGACGTCGAGCATGTTGATGACTTCCTTGTCGGGCTCGTAGGCCGTGCGGCAGCCCTTGCAGATGCGGCGCAGGAGGCGCTGGGCGAGCACGCCTTCGAGGGAGGCGGAGATGAGGAACGGCTCCAGCCCCATGTCGATGAGTCGCGTCACGGCGCCCGGGGCGTCGTTGGTGTGGAGGGTCGAGAGCACGACGTGGCCGGTCAGGGAGGCCTGCACGGCGATCTGGGCGGTCTCAAGGTCGCGGATTTCCCCCACCATGATGGTGTCGGGGTCCTGACGGAGGAAGGAGCGCAGCGCCGCGGCGAAGGTGAGGCCGACCTGGTGGTTGATCGGGACCTGCATGATGCCTTCGACCTCGTACTCGACGGGGTCCTCGGCGGTGAGGATCTTGACGTCCTCGGTGTTCACCTCGCGGAGCGCGGAGTACAGGGTGGTCGTCTTGCCGGAACCGGTCGGGCCGGTGACGATGAAGATGCCGTTCGGGCGGTTCACCATCGCGCGGATGCCTTCCTTGATGTCCTCCTGCATGGAGAGGGCGTCGAGGCTCAGGTTGACGACGGTCTTGTCGAGGATTCGGAGCACCACGGATTCGCCGAACTGGGTCGGGAGCGTGGACACGCGCAGGTCGATGGCGCGGCCGCCGATGGTCGTCTTGATGCGGCCGTCCTGCGGGATGCGGCGT
This sequence comes from Opitutia bacterium, assembly GCA_947453335.1. Lineage (GTDB taxonomy): Bacteria > Verrucomicrobiota > Verrucomicrobiia > Opitutales > UBA953 > UBA953. Next base: position 212,281 of record CANGFP010000003.1, read on the forward strand.
TCGGCGATGTTCAGCGCGGAGAGGACCTTGACGCGGGCGATGACGGCCGAGGCGAGGTTCTTGGGCGGCGGGGCCATCTCGTACAGCGAGCCGTCGATGCGGTAGCGGATGCGGAACTGGTCCTCGAAGGGCTCGAAGTGGATGTCGGAGGCCTTGGCCTTGACGGCTTCCTGCAGCACGAGGTCGACGAAGCGGATGATCGGGGCCTGGCTCGCGGCGGCGGCGACGTCCTCGTCGTTCGTGGCGGCGGCGGCGCCTTCCTCGAACTCGCCGAGGAGGTCCTCCATCGAGGTCGCGGAGGCTTCGCCGTAGACGCGGACGACGGCCGTCTCGACGGCGTCGGGGTCGGCCACGGCCAGCTCGATGTCGCGCTTCAGGATGAACGTCAGTTCGTTGATGGCCGCGGAATTGAAGGCGTCCTTGGCGACGAGGGTGAGCTTGCCGGCCTCGTCGGCGACGGGCACGACCATGTACTTGTGCGCCTGCGCGGGCTTGAGCGTGCGGGTCAGCTCCTCGCCGAGGTCGGCGGGGATGGCCGAGTAGTACTGGACCTGGAGGTGGTCGGCGATGGCCTGGAGCAGGCCCGGACGGTCGGCGAGGCCGGCGTCGATCAGGCTGTCGGCGTAGGACTTGCCGGTGCTCGCGTGCGACTCCCAGATCTCGTCGGACTGGGTCTGGTCGACGAGGCCGGCTTCGAGCGCGATGTCGCGGATGACGTCACTGTGGTCTTCAAACATGGGGAATGGTCGGGTAAGGGGTTATTTCTTGGCGGCCCCGGGATTGAGGCGGGCGCGCATCATCTCGGAGTCCTGGCAGTAGTTCATGACTTCCTCCTCGGAGACCTTGCCCTGGTTGAACAGGGCGAGGAGGTCGGAATCGAGCGTGCGCATGCCGCGGCCGCCGCCGGTCTCGATGTCGGAGGTGATCTGGAAGGTCTTGTTCTCGCGGATCTTGGCCGCGATGCCGTCGGTGCGGACCATGATCTCGTACGCGGCGACGCGCTTGTCGTCCACGGTGCGCAGGAGGCACTGGGAGATGACGGAGACGATGGAGGAGGCGAGCTGGACGCGGATCTGGTCGCGCGCGCCGGCGGGGAAGGCGTCGAGGATGCGGTCGACGGTGCGGGCGGCGCCCGTGGTGTGCAGCGTGCCGAAGACGAGGTGGCCGGTCTCGGCGGCCGACACGGCTGCCTCGATGGTCTCGAGGTCGCGCATCTCGCCGATGAGGATGACGTCGGGGTCCTGGCGGAGCGCGGCGCGCACGCCCTCGGCGAAGGTCGGCACGTCGTTGTGCACCTCGCGCTGGGTGACGACGCAGCCCTTGTGGGCGTGGTAGTACTCGATGGGGTCCTCGATCGTGACGATGTGGCCGTCCTCGTTCTCGTTGATCCAGTTGACCATCGAGGCGAGGGTCGTCGACTTGCCGGAACCGGTCGGGCCGGTGACGAGGATGAGCCCGCGCGGACGGCGCAGGAGGTCCTTGATCATCGGGGGCAGGCGGAGCTGCTCGAGGGTGAAGATCGCCGAGGGGATCAGGCGGAGCACCATGCCAAGCACGCCCTTGCCGCGGTAGACGTTGACGCGGAAGCGCGCCTTCTTGTGGAAGGAGAAGCCGAAGTCGCAGCCGCCGTCGCGCTTCAGGCGCTCCAGCTGGTCCGACGGGGCGATGGAGGCGACCAGGGCCTGGGTGTCTTCAGGCGTGAGGGCCGGGCCTTCGATCGAGACGACGCTGCCGCTGACGCGGAGGCTGGGCGCGCGGCCGACGTGCAGGTGCAGGTCGGAGGCGCCATTCTCGATCATGGCTTCCAGGAGCTGGTTGATCTCGTACGCCATGGCGCGCTCAGATGACGTCGTCGGCGACGGTGGCGCCCATGACCTCCTCGATCGTGGTCATGCCGGAGGCGACCTTGCGTTGGCCGTCCTCGCGCATGGTGCGCATGCCGGCCTCGCGGGCCTTGCGGCGGAGGTCGACGAGGTTCGAGCCGGAGTAGATCATCTCCTGGATCTCCTCGGTGATGACGAAGAGCTCGAAGACGCCGCGGCGGCCCTTGTAGCCGCGGTCGCCGCACTTGGCGCAGCCGGCGCCCTTCATCGGGGTCGCCCCGGCGATGTCCTGCTCGGTCATGCCGATGGTGTAGAGCTCCTTCGCGGTCGGCTTGTAGGGTTGCGCGCACGACTGGCAGACGCGGCGCACGAGGCGCTGGGCCAGCGCGCCACGGAGCGCGGCGGACACGAGGAACGGCTTCACGCCGATGTCGACGAGACGGGTGACGGCGCTGACGGAGTCGTTGGTGTGGAGGGTCGAGAACACCATGTGGCCGGTGAGGGCCGCGTTGATGGCGATTTCGGCGGTCTCCAGGTCGCGGATTTCGCCGATCATGACGATGTTCGGCGCCTGGCGGAGCATCGCGCGGAGCGCGGCGGCGAAGGTCATGCCGACGTCGCGCTTCACCTGCACCTGGTTGATGCCGGCCATCTGGTACTCGACCGGGTCTTCGACGGTGATGATCTTGCGGTCGGGCTTGTTGATGTAGTTGAGCGCGGAATAGAGCGTGGTCGACTTGCCGGAACCGGTCGGACCGGTGACGAGGAAGACGCCGTCGGAGCCGGAGATGAGGCCCTGGAACTTGGCCTGGTCGTCCGCGAAGAAGCCGAGCTCGGGGAGGCCGAGCTTGAGGCCTTCCTTGTCGAGGATTCGCATGACGATCGACTCGCCGTAGACGGTCGGGAGGACGGACACGCGCAAGTCGATGTCGCGGCCGCCGGTGCGGGCCTGGATGCGGCCGTCCTGCGGGATGCGCTTCTCGGCCAAGGAGACCTCGGCCATGAGCTTGAGGCGAGAGATGACGGAGGCCTGCAGGCGCTTGGGCGGGCCCTTCATCTCCTGGAGCACGCCGTCGATGCGGAAACGCACGCGGAAGCGCTTCTCAAGGGGCTCGAGGTGGATGTCGGACGCCTTGCGGCGGATGGCGTCGACGATCAGCGAGTTGACGTACCGGATGATCGGGGCGTCGTCTTCCTTGGCCTCCCCGCCCTGCGGGAGCTCGACGGAAAGACCGTCCTCCGAAGCCTTGCCGAAGACGTCCTCGTACGAGACGTTGACCTGGCCGCCGCTGTAGCAGCGGGCGATCGCGTTGCGGAGCTCGTCCGGGGGGGCGAGCTTCGGGTTCAGCGTGAGCTTCAGGACGCGCGAAAGGGAATCGAGGGTCTCGGTGTCGAGCGGGTCGGCGATCGCGACGAGGAGCTCGACGCCGTCCATCTGCAGCGGCAGGAGGTTCGAGCGCTCCGCCTGCTCGCGGCTGACGAGCTTCAGGAGCTCATCGGCCGGGGAGACCTGCGAAAGGTCGACGACTTCCATGTCGAACTCGACGCCGAGGGCCTCGGTGATCTTCGCCCAGGTGACCTTGCCGGTCTCGACCAGTTTGGCCAAGGCGAGGGTATCGGGATTGGCATCCGGGGTCGCGGCCACGGCCGCGCGGGCCTCGGCGACGTCGCCCGCGGAGACGAGGGCTTTGTCCTGGATGAATTGGATGACGAAATCGTCGGCGGTCGTCACAGTAGGGGTATCCTTGGCGGAAGATGGGGTGAGGGATGCGCCTCTCTGGGACAGAGGAACACGGGAGTCCTGAAACCTAAATCACACCCCCTCTTCGGCAATCGCAAAAGCGGTCAAATACTGGACTGAGCAGCGACCGAAAGCTGGTCTACCAAGCGACGGACCTGCGCTTCCAAGGCCGCGCGGTCCCCGTCGTTCCAAAGGACGTAGTCTGATTTTGCAACCTTATCAACTACAGGCATTTGCGAATTAATTCTAGCCATGGCATCGTCCCGCGAAAGGCCGCGTTGCTCGAGTCGCGCCAAACGGACCTCGTCGGAGCACGCGACGCAGATGACGCAATCATACTGGGCCTGCAGGCCCTTCTCGAAAAGCAGCGGAATCTCGACGACGTGATGACGCTGCGGATCGGCGACGGCAGCCGCACGGAGCCGCGCGACTTCCGGGTGCAGGATGCCTTCCAGGAAGGCGAGCTCGTCCGGGGCTCCGAAGACCCGCCGGCCGATCCACGCACGGTCCGGCAAGCCGTCCGGCCCCAAGCAGGCCCGGCCCCACCGGGCGACCAGCCGGCCCACGATGTCGGGCCGGACGAGGACCGACTTCGCCAACTGGTCGGCGTCGACGACGTTGAAGCCGAGCTGAGCGAACACGGCCAAGGCGGCGGACTTGCCGCAGCCGATGCCTCCCGTGAGCCCTAGGACCATGGGAGCAGGCTAGGCCGGCGACCGACGCAGGGCAAACCTCAAGCGGGGGTCGGGGCCGACTGCGCACCCGCTTCCGGGGCCGGGCCGGCCGGAGCCGCCTCGCGCGCAGGGTTCGCGACCGGGCTGCCGACCACAGGGGTCTGGATCGCCCCGGTCTTGAGGATCTCCATGATGTGCACGCCGTCGAGGGTCTCGTGCTCGAGCAAGGCTTCGGCGATCAGGCGATGCGCGGCGGCATGCTCGGCGATGAGCTTCTCGGCCAAGGCGAACTGTTCGTTGACGATCTTGGCGACGGCCTCGTCGATGCGGCGCGCGGTCTCGTCGCTATGGCCTTGGGTGCGGGAGATCTCGCGGCCGAGGAAGACGGTGTCGGTGTTCTCGTTGTACGAGATGGGACCGAGGTCGCTCATGCCCCAGTCGCAGACCATCTGCCGCGCCATGCGCGTGGCCTGCTTGATGTCCTGCGCGGCCCCGCTGGAGATGTCGCCGGTGATGACGCGCTCGCCGACGCGGCCCGCCATCGCGGTGCAGATGAAGCGGGTGAGCCAGGTCTTGGAGCTGCCGTAGCTGTCCTTGGTCGGCATGAACATCGCCATGCCCAAGGCGCGGCCGCGGGGGATGATCGTGACCTTGTGGACGGGCAAGGTGCCGTCGTCCAGCACGGCCTGCACGAGCGCGTGGCCGGCCTCGTGGTAGGCGGTCTTGCGCAGGTCCTCCTGGTCGGCGCCCTTGCGGCGCTCGCGGCCATGCGCGATCTTGTCGCGGGCCTCCTCGACGTCGCACATCTCGACCTTGTCGCGGTTGCGGCGGCCGGCGTGCAGCGCGGCTTCGTTCAGGAGGTTGGCGAGGTCGGCGCCCGACATGCCGGTGGTGATGCGCGCGATGCGCTGGAGGTCGACCGACGGGGCGAGCTGGAATCGCTTGGCGTGCACGGCCAGCACGGCTTCGCGGCCGCGGAGGTCGGGCAGGTCCACGAAGACCTGGCGGTCGAAACGGCCTGGACGCAGCAGCGCCTGGTCGAGGACGTCCGCGCGGTTGGTCGCTGCGATGACGATCACGCCGGCCTGTCCGTCGAAGCCGTCCATCTCGACGAGCAGGGAGTTGAGCGTCTGCTCGCGCTCGTCGTTGCCGCCGCCGAGGCCGGCGCCGCGCTGGCGGCCGACGGCGTCGATCTCGTCGATGAAGATGATGCAGGGCGCTAGCTTGCGGGCCTGGTCGAAGGTGTCGCGGACGCGCGCGGCGCCGACGCCGACGAACATCTCGACGAAGTCGGAGCCGCTGATGCTGAGGAAGGGCACCTTGGCCTCGCCGGCGACGGCGCGCGCGAGGAGGGTCTTGCCCGTGCCGGGCGGGCCGACCATGAGGATACCCTTCGGGATCGAGGCGCCCATCTTGGTGAAGCGCTTGGGCTCGCGGAGGAAATCGACGATCTCCTTCACTTCCTCCTTCGCCTCGTCGCAGCCGGCGACGTCCTTGAAGGTGGTGGTCTCGCGGTCCGTGGAGTTCAGGCGGGCGCGGCTCTTGGCGAACTGCATCGCGCCCTTCTGCGAGCTCTTGAGGAACCGGTACATCATGAACAGCACGACGCCCGACACCAGCAAGGTGGGGAGGACGTTGTACAGGAACATGGTCAGGCCGGTCTGGGCCGGGGATTCCTTGAAGGCTTCCTTCGGGACGGCGGCGCGGAGGGCCTCGAACTCCTTCTCGGTCAGGCGACCGGTGGCCGTGAAGCGGGCCTTGTCGTCGGGGGCGGCGTTCTTGACGTCGAGTTCGCCTTCGATCTGGTACCAGCTGTCGGAGCCGGCGGAGGGGTCGGGCTTGAGGTTGAGGTTCTTGATCTTGCCTTCCTTGGCGGCGGCCAGGACCTGGGTGACGTTGAGTTTCTGGACATGACCACCCCCGGGGGCGCTGTAGTTGACGAGCAGGGCCACCAAGGCGATGAGGACCACCCACACGAGGAGGGAGCGTCCGTTCACGCGGCTACCGTTCTTGTCATCCTCGTTGTCGTCTTGGCTCATCGGGGGAGGTCAGAAATTAAGCAGGGCCCAAGCCAAGTCAACCGGAGAGCCCCCTTCAGCGGACCGGTCAGTCGCGCGGACTGCGCGGGCGACAGGCCGGGCACCCAATGGATCGCCTCGTCGACGAGGACGACGGGGAGCGTATCCCTTTGTCCAACGGGGATTTTCCGGTTGATGAGCAGGTCCGAAAGCTTGGCGGTCCCCGGCGCGCCCAACGGATGGTAACGGTCCCCGTCCACCCGCCCGCGCCAAGCCAACGTCGCCGAGGGTGGGACAGAGAGATAGGCCATGGTGGAGGACTGGATGTCACCCCGGGACAGTTTTTCCCAGAGCTCGTCGTCCACGTCGACGCGTTCGGCGAGCAAGCCGCTTTCGCCATCGACTTGGCCAAGCGCCAACGGGCGAAGACTCGGTCCATAGGGCTCCGGGGTCTCGGCAGGCAGGCTCAGCCGTCCACCTTGATGGACGACGCGGCGCGCGAGCAAGGTGGCTTGGGTCTCGCGGCCGTCGACGAGCGCGGAGATGAGCGCTTCCAGGGAGGCGCCGCTGGCCGCGGCCAAGCCATGCGCCGAAAGGAAAGGCGCCAAGGCCGCGTGCGCCAAGGCCCGTGGGCGACCACGCAACGCGAGGGTCGGCAAGGAACCGTCGGGCCGCAGGCCGCAGCCAAGTTCGTCGGCCCAGGCCGTCAACGCAGCTGCGGCTTCCTCGAGGTGACGGGCCGAGGCGGCGAACCCCTGCGCATACGACGGACCCAAGGCCTCCGCCCCACCCTGCCCCAGCCACGCGCGCACGCGGTTGCGGACGGCGACCGGCTGCTGGTTCGTGGCGTCCTCGCGCCATGGCAGACCGGCGGCGGCGAGCGCGGCGAGCAAGTCCTGCTTCGTCAACCGCGCGGCGACCAACGGACGCCAATGGACGTGGCCGGCGCGGAACGGCTGCCAGGCACGCGGCGCGGCCAACCCGGCCAACCCGGCGCCGCGCGCCAAACGCATGAGCATCGATTCGGCGACGTCGTCGAGGTGATGCGCGGTCGCGACGACCCGGATGCCCAAGGCGGCGCGCTGGGCCGCGAAGAAGCCCTGTCGGGCCGCCCGCAGTTCCGCTTCGGTCGCCGAGCCCGCGGCGGCGCGGAGACCAGCGACGCACGGAAGGCCGAGGTGCGCGCTCAGCCGCCGGACGAAGGCCGCGTCGGCGGCCGAGGCGTCGCCGCGGACGCGGTGGTCGAAGTGCAGCACGCGCAGCCGCGGACGCAACGCAGGGTCGGCCCACAGGGCGACGAGCAGGTAGACCGAATCCGCGCCGCCCGACACCGCCACGCCGAGGGGCGCGTCGTCATCCGACCTAGGCGCCGGCAAGCGCGGCCAAGCCGCCACGGCGGCGCGCAAGGCATCGAGGTTCGGCAGGTCCGGGCTCACGACGCGAACATAAGGCCCGTCCCTCCCCTGCCAACCCAAAGCGGGCTCAGAACGACAAGGTTTCCTTGCCGTACCAGCGGCGCAGGGCCTCGGGCACGCGTACCGTGCCGTCGGGCTGCAGGTTGTTCTCGAGGATCGCGGCGAGCACGCGTGGCAGGCCGAGGCCCGAACCGTTGAGCGTGTGCACGAACTCTGGCTTCCCCTCCTTCGGGCGGAACCGTATCCCCGCGCGGCGGGCCTGGAAATCCGTGAAGTTGGAGCAGCTCGAGACCTCGAGCCAGCGCTTCTGGCCGCCGGCCCAGACCTCGAGGTCGTACTGCTTGCTGTGCGAGAAGCCGATGTCGCCGGCGCAGATCAGGAGCACGCGGTACGGCAGGTCCAGCTTCTGGAGAAGACGCTCGGCGTCGCCGCGCAGGAGCTCGAGTTCGGCGAAGGACTGGTCAGGGTGGACCCACTTCACGAGCTCGACCTTGTCGAACTGGTGGAGGCGGTTGAGGCCGCGGACGTGCGCGCCCCAGCTGCCGGCTTCGCGGCGGAAGCACGGCGTGTAGCCGCAGCGCTTCACGGGCAGCGCGGCCTCGTCCAGGATCTCGTCGCGGAAGAAGTTGGTCACCGGCACCTCCGCCGTCGGGATCATGTAGAAGTCATCCGTCTGCGCGTGGTACATCTGGCCTTCCTTGTCGGGCAGCTGGCCCGTCGCGGTGGCGCTCGCGGCGTTCACGAGCAGCGGCGCGTGGACCTCGGTGTAGCCATTGGCGCCGGCTTCCTCGAGGAAGTACTGGATGAGCGCGCGCACGAGGCGGGCCATGTCGCCGACGTAGAACGGGAAGCCCGCGCCGGTGACCTTCACGCCGCGTTCGAAGTCGATCGCCTTGCTGAACCAGGCGATGTCCCAGTGCGGCTTGGCGGCGGCGGAGACGAGCTTGGCCTGGTCGCCCCACGTGGCGACGACCTGGTTGTCGGCTTCGGTGCGGCCTTCGGGCACGGAGTCGTGCGGGATGTTCGGCACGGAGAGGGCGACGGCCTTCATCTGCTCCTCGGCCTCCGAGACCTTCTTCTCGAGTTCCTTCACCTTGGCGGAAGCGGCCTTCATCTCGGCGACCTTGGCCTGGAACTCCGGCGACCCCTTCGGCATGGCGGCCATCTCCTTGTTCGCGGCGTTCTGCGCGGAACGCGCGACCTCGAACTCGGCCACCGCATGGCGGCGGGCCTCGTCGGCGGCGAGCACGGCGTCGAGGTCGACCTGGAACTTCTTCCGGGCGACGCCCTTGCGGACGAGGTCGATGTTTTCGCGAAGGAACTTGGGGTCCAGCATGCCCCGACTTTGCCTAATTCCCCCGCCCTAGGGCAACGGGGAAGTCACCGCCGCAGGTAAATTCGTCCGGCCAGATAACGGGCCAACCAGCCGGCCTGTGCCCGGTCGCCGCCGGTCCCCACCCGCAGCACGTCGCCCGACCGCAGCTTCAGGAGACAGGCGTAGGTCGTCTGATACCCGCCTTTGCGGCGACTGGTGTTCTCCTCCACCTCGGCGGAGACGACGTCGAGCCACGGCACGGACTTCGTCCAGTAAAGCCCCAGACCTCCTTTGCGGATGCGCAAGCGGCCATCCTGGCCGGATTCCACGACGACCCGACCGAAGGTCAGCATGAAAGTCAGGCCGAAGAGGAAGCAGGAACCCACGAGGAAGGGCAGTCCGAAGAGCGACATCACCCAATCGAACTTCCCGGCCTTGATCTGCGAACCATAGATGCCGCCCAGGGAACCACCGGACCAGAAGAGCATGAAGGGCCAGAGGAACAGCGCGGCCCAGCTGCGCGTGGATGACTCGACCCGGAAGCCGGTCAAGGACTCCGTGAGCCGGAGTCCCTTGGGCGGAGCAGACGAATCGGGCGGGCGTTTGGCCAAAGGCGTCGCCGCACGACAAGCCTCGACGGTCGACGTACGCTCGCAGAGGCGGCAATAGGCGAGGTCGCCGGCGGGCGTGATCTCCGACGCCAAGATAGGCAGGCCGCACTCGGGGCAATGGATCGTCACCGGACGCAGGCTAGGTCGCGGCGGCGGGGCGGCAAAGAAAAAGCACATCGGCGGACCGATGGGCTTCTCGAAGACGACCTCGCGGCGCTTAGATGCGGACCGCGGCAGGCGCGAAGACTTCTTCGGCGCGGAAGAAGCGGCGGATCTCGGCGGCGGCGGCCTCGGGGCTATCGGAAGCGTGGCAGACGTTGCGCATCATCTCGGTGCCGAAATCGCCGCGGATCGTGCCCTTCGGGGCGACCTTGGAGTTGGTCGGACCGAGGAGTTCGCGGACGCGGGCGATGACGTTGCTGCCGCTGAGGACGGCGATGATCACCGGACGGGAAGACATGAAGGCTTCGATTTCCGGGTAGAAAGGCTTGTCGGCGACGTGCGCGTAATGCTCGCGGAGCTGGGCAGAGGATAGACGGGCCAGCTTGCAGGCTTGGACATCGAAGCCGGCGGCTTCGAAGCGGCCCAGGACGGTGCCGCAAAGACGGCGCTCCATGCAATCGGGCTTCAAGATGATGAGGGTCTGTTCCATAGCGTTACCCTCCGAGGAGAGGGTCGTTCAGTCTTCGGAGTACCCTCCCCTTTGACAAGCCAGAAAAGGCGTGAAAACCTTCAAATAACGGGGTTTACCCCCTATAAAGCAGGCAAATGGCGTGCACCGCGAGGCCCTTGCCCTCGCCTAGCGCATCCATGCCCTCGTTGGTGGTCGCCTTGATGCCCACCTGCGATGGCTCCACGCCGAGGATGCCCGCGACGCTGGCGCGGATGGCCGGCACATGCGCCATGATCTTAGGCCGCTCGCCGATCAAAACCAGGTCCACATTGCCGACCTTCCAGCCCAAGGCGCCTGCCTCGGCCACGGCGCGCCGGGCGATGATCGCCGAATCCATGCCCGCCAAGGTGGCGTCGTGGTTGGGGAAATAATGGCCGATATCACGCAGCCCCGCCGCGCCCAAAATCGCGTCCGCAACCGCATGCAGCAAGACATCCGCATCGGAATGCCCATCCGGACCCACGTCCGACGGGATTTTCACCCCACCCAAGATGCAGGGGCGACCAGCCACCAGCGGGTGGATGTCGTAACCGAGGCCGACGCGAATCTGGTTCGGGTTCATGGGCGTTATTTAGGCGAGAAAGCGGCCAAAGGAAAGACTTTGCACAAAACCCTTGAAACGCCGTCCTAGAGAAGGCATTTACAAACCAGTCAGTTCGTTAGGCGCGGTAGCCAAGTGGTAAGGCCGGGCTCTGCAAAAGCCCCATGCGTCGGTTCAATTCCGACCCGCGCCTCCAGTTTAAACAAGAAGGGCGTCCCGGATCGGGACGCCCTTCTTCTTAAGCGCTCCGGCGGACCTTAGCGGACCGTCTTGCTGAGGTTGGCGACGCCGTTGACCTTGGAGTTCACGCGCAGGCGCAGGCCGTTCAGGCGGATGAAGCCGGTGGCGTCGTCCTGGTTGTAGGCCTTGGTCGGATCCGCCTCCATCGTGGCGATGTGCGGGTTGTACAGCGAACGCGGGCTCTTGCGGCCGGCGACGTAGGTGTTGCCCTTGTAGAGCTTCACGCGGACGGTGCCGGTGACGTTGCGCTGCGACTCGGTGATGAGGGCCTGGAGGGCGAGGCGCTCCGGGGCGTACCAGAAACCGTTGTAGACGAGGGTCGCGTAGCGCGGGACGAGCGAGTCGCGGAGGTGCATGACCTCGCGGTCCATGGTGAGCGACTCGATCTGGCGGTGGGCGAAGTGCAGGATGGTGCCGCCCGGGGTCTCGTACACGCCGCGGCTCTTCATGCCGACGAAGCGGTTCTCGACCATGTCGACGCGGCCGACGCCGTGGCGGCCGCCGAGCTTGTTCAGCGTGCGCATGACGCCGAGGGGATCGAGCTTCTTGCCGTTGACGGCGACGCAGTCGCCCTGGCGGAACTCGAGTTCGACGTACTCAGGCTTGTTCGGGGCGTCTTCCGGGGAGACGGAGAGCTTGAACATCGCCTTGTTGGCCGGGGCGAAGGCGTCCATCCAAGGGTCTTCCAGGATGCCGGCTTCGTAGGAGATGTGGAGGAGGTTGCGGTCCGAGGAATAGGGCTTCTTGGCGCTGGCTTCGACGGGGATCTTGTTGTCGGCGCAATAGGCGATCATCTCGGCGCGGCCCGGGAAGTCCTTGCGGAAGGCCTCGTTGCGCCAAGGCGCGATGATCTCGAGGTCGGGGGCGAGGGCGGCGCAGGTGAGCTCGAAGCGGACCTGGTCGTTGCCCTTGCCGGTCGCGCCGTGGGCGATGGCGGTGGCGCCTTCCTTGCGGGCGATCTCGACCATGCGCTTGGCGATGAGCGGGCGCGCGATGGAGGTGCCGAGGTAGTACTGGCCTTCGTAGATGGCGCCGGCCTGCATCATCGGGAAGATGAAGTCGCGGGCGAACTCGGCCTGGAGGTCGTCGACGTACAGCTTGGAGGCGCCGGTCTTCATGGCCTTCTGCTTGAGGCCCTTGAGCTCGTCTTCCTGGCCGATGTCGGCGCAGAACGCGATCATCTCGGCGTTGTGCTTGTCCTTGATCCAGGAAAGGAGGACGGAGGTGTCGAGGCCGCCGGAGTAGGCGAGGACGATTTTCTTCTGCTTGCTCATGATGTGTTGGGTAAAGGGGTTCAGCCGCGGTGGGCGGCGAGGTGGGCGAGGATGGCCTTCTGCACATGCAGGCGGTTCTCGGCCTGGTCGAAGATGATGCTCTGCGGGCTCGCCAGCACGTCCGCGGAGACTTCCTCGCCGGGGTGCGCCGGGAGGCAGTGCATGAAGTAGGCCGAGGGCTTCGCGAGCGCCATCAGCTTGGCGTTTACCTGGTAGGGCTGCATCAGCTTAAGGCGCTCGGCTTTCTCGGCCTCCATGCCCATGCTGACCCAGACGTCCGTGTAGACCATGTCGGCGCCCTTGACGGCGGCGGCGGCGTCGGTCGTGAAGGTGAAGGTCTCCTTGAGGCCGTCGGCCTTGAGCTGCGCACGGACCTCCGCGCCCGGCTCGTAGCCGGCGGGACCGGCGAGGGCGATCTCCGCGCCGAGCGCGGCGCCGCCGAGGACGAACGAATTCGCCATGTTGCAGGCGGTGTCGCCGAGGAAGGCGATCTTCCTGCCCTTCAGCGAGGCGGCGTACTGTTCCGGACGGCCCGGCGCGTAGCGCTCGGCCAACGTGAACATGTCCGTCATGAACTGGCAGGGGTGCAGGAAGTCGGACAGCGCGTTGACGACGGGCATCGTACCGCAGCGGGCGAACTCCTCGAGGAGGGCGTGCTCGTGGCAGCGGATGACCATGCCGTGCAGGTAGCGTGAAAGGACCTTCGCGGTGTCTGCGACGGTCTCGCCGCGCGAGAGCTGCAGGTCGTCGGCGTTGAGCATCACCGGCAGGCCGCCGAGCTCATGCACGCCGACCTGGAAGGAGACGCGCGTCCGGGTGCTCTTCTTGAAGAACATCAGGCCCCAGGACTGGCGGGCGAGGTCCGAGGCCGTCGCCCGGCCGCGGGCGGCCTTCAGCGCGGCGGCTTGGGCGAAGACCGCCGAGATCTCGGCGGCGGAAAGGTCGGTCTCCTTCAGGAAGTGACGCATCTCGGAAAGCGGTTGAAGATAGGCAGAGTCGCCTGCTTGGACAGCGGAAAATAAGGGCCTACGCGGCCTAGGCGACCTTCCAGTCGCGCAAGACCTTCGTCAGGATCGCCACGGACTCGGCCAGCTCGGCTTCGGTGGCCACCAACGGGGGCAGCAACCGGACGGCGACGCCGCCCGCCGGGGCGGTCAGCAGACCGGCCTCACGCAGGGCCGTGACGACCGGAACGGGATCGATGGTCAGGATGACGCCGACCATGTAGCCCGCGCCGCGGACCTCCTTCACGAGGTCGGGGCGTAGAGCGACGAGGCCACGCAGGGCCGCATGCCAAGCCGGAACCTGGGCGTTTACCTTGGCGAGGAGCTGTTCCGATTCGATGACCTCGAGCACGGCGAGGCCCGCGGTGGCCGCGAGCGCGCCGCCGCCGAAGGTCGTGCCGTGCGAACCGGCGGTGAACAGGTCGTCGTGGGGCGGAGCCATCCAGATGGCCCCGATGGGGAAGCCGCCACCGAGGCCCTTGGCCATGGCGATGGCGTCCGGCTTCACGCCCGCACGCTCGAACGCGAAGAAGGTGCCGGTCCGGCCGACGCCGCATTGGATCTCGTCGATCATCAGCAGGACGTTGCGTTCGGTGCAGATGCGCCGAAGGCCCTGCAGAAACTCCACGGTGGCGGGGAACACCCCGCCCTCCCCTTGGATGGTCTCAAGGAGCACGGCCGCGGTGGTCTTGGCGTCGATGGCCTTGTCCCACGCGGCGAGGTCGTTGAGCGGCGCGGCGGCGAAGCCGGACAGCAGCGGACGGAAGCCCTTCTGGATCTTCTCCTGTGGCGTGGCGGACATGCCGCCAAAGGTGCGGCCATGGAAGGCCTTCTCGGCGACGACGACGCCGATGCAGGCGCCTTCGGCGCCGGACTTCCGCAGGCCGTGCAGACGCGCGAGCTTCAGGAGGCCTTCGTTGGCCTCCGCCCCGCTGTTGCAGAAGATCGCCCGCCCCGGCCCGCAATAACGGCTCAGCGCGGCCGCCAGACGGCCTTGCGGCTCGTTGCGGTAGAGGTTGCTGACGTGGACGAGCTTCGCGGCCTGCTCCTGCACGCGCTTCACCCACACGGGATGGGCGTGGCCCAACGCGTTGACGGCGATGCCGGAGGCGAAGTCGAGGTAAGGCTTGCCGGCGGCGTCCCAGACGCGGCAACCCTCGCCCCGCACCAGGGTGACGGGCGGAGCGCCGTAGTTGTGCGCGAGATGCTTGGCGTAAAGCTCGGCCGTCGGGTCTGAAGAGGCGGTGCTCATCAGCCGTGGACGATTTCGGTGCCGATGCCCTTGTCCGTGAAGACCTCGAGCAGCAAGGCATGGGGGACGCGGCCGTCGATGAAGTGCACGCGGCGCACGCCTTCCTTCAGGGCCTTCACGGCGCTGTCGACCTTCGGGATCATGCCGCCGGCGATGACGCCCTTGCGCTTGAGCTCGTCGACTTCGCTGACCTTCAGCGTGGTGATGAGCGTGGAGGGATCCTTCGGGTCAGCCAGCAGGCCGGGGACGTCGCTCATGAAGATGAGGCGGCGGGCACGGAGCGAGTTGGCGACGGCGGCGGCGGCGACGTCGGCGTTGGTGTTGTAAGCCTGGTCGTCGGCGTCCAAGGCGATGGGGGAAACCACCGGGAGGTGTCCGTCCGCGAGGGCCTTCTTGATCAGCTTCGTCTTCACGAACTTGATGTCGCCGACGAAACCGATGTCGCACGGCTTCCCCTGCTCGTCCGTCCCCATGAGCTTCTCGCACAGGTTGACGTGGTTGCCGGGCATGCCGAGCGGGTTGGCGCCGCGCGCCTTGAGGGATTCGCAGATCTGGCCGTTGATCTCGCCGTTGAGGGTCTCCTCGACGATCTTCACGGTGGCGGCGTCGGTGACGCGCATGCCGCCGCGGAACTCCGACTTGATGCCGGCCTTGTCCATGGCGCGCGTGATGGCCTTGCCGCCTCCGTGCACGACGACGACCTGGATGCCGACGGCCGCGAGGAAGGCGATGTCCGTGGCCACGCGGTCGCGGCCCTCGGGGTTCGGGTCGTCCATGAAGCTGCCGCCGTACTTCACCACGAAGGTGGAGCCGCGGAACTTCTGGATGTACGGCAGGGCTTCGAGAAGGACCTCGGATTTGTTGTGCGCGGCTTGCGTGCTCATCTGGCGGACGGGAAGTGTCGGCGGGTCGGCGGGTCGGGCAAACGGAAAATGGACCCTACTCGCTCTTGTTGTAGTTCACGTAACCGTCGGTGAGGTCCGAGGCCAGCAGGCGGAACCGGGCGTCGCCGAGGTGCAGGTGCAGGCGCACCCGGAACTGGCGGGCCTTCACGACTTCCTTCCACCTGGGCTTGTTCTCCGGCAGCGGGCGACCGCCCAGCACGGCCGGGACGTCCTCGTAATGGATGTCGAGCTTGGCCTCGTCGAGGCCGGTCCGGGCGTAGCCGGCGGCATCCGCCAGGCGGCCCCAGTTCGGGTCTTCGCCGAACCAGGAGGACTTCACGAGCAGGGAGTTGCCGATCGCGCGGGCGATCTTCTCGGCGTCGGCGCGGGTGCGGGCGCCGTCGACCTCGACGGCCACGACCTTGGTGATCTTCTCGCCGTCGCCGACGATCTTCTCCGCCAAGGCGAAGCAGACGCGGTCCAGCGCCTCCTGGAACAGGCGGTTGAGCTCGGCGGGCGCGCCGGGTCCGACGGACAGCTGCGAGACGCCGGAGGCGAGCAGGATGACGGTGTCGTTGGTCGACATGTCGCCGTCGACGCTGACGCAGTTGAAGGACTGGTCGGCGGCGGCCTTGAGCGCGGTCTTCAGGAAAGCGGGCTCGGCGGCGGCGTCGGTGCAGACGAAGGCCAGCATCGTGGCCATGTTGGGCTCGATCATGCCCGCGCCCTTGGCGAAGCCGGCGACGGTGATGGTCCTGCCCTGCCAGGTGAAGCGTGCGGTGCAGGTCTTCGGACGCGTGTCGGAGGTGAGGATGGCGTTGGCCGCGCGCACGCCTTCGGCGGCGTCGCGGGACAGGCGCGCGGCGGCGGCCTGGGCCCCGGCGGCGATCTTCGCCATCGGGAGGAGCTCGCCGATGCGGCCGGTGGAGCACACGAGGAAGGCCTCGCCGGCGTGGCCGGCGGCGGTGGCGCCCAGCTCCGCCATGCGGACGGCGTCGGCGTCCCCCTGCGTCGAGGTGCAGGCGTTGGCGTTGCCGCTGTTCGCGATCACGCCGCGGACGCGGCCTTGCGCCGACGCCAAGGTCGCCTGCGAGATGCGCACGGGGCCGGCCTTGACGTCGTTGGTGGTGAAGACGCCGGCGGCCGCGCACGGCTGGTCGGCGACGATGAGCGCGAGGTCCAGGCGGTCCTGGCCTTTGTTGCGGATGTCGCAGGCGGCGGCGCCGACCCGGAAGCCGGGGACGTCGGTGACGCCCGGGGAATCGTTCGTGAATTCGAGGGACATGGGAAGCTTAGCGGAGGCCGGCGGTCTCGGACCAACCCATCAGGAGGTTCAGCGCCTGGACGGCCTGGCCGCCCGCGCCCTTCAGCAGGTTGTCGATGACGGACGTGATGACGAGGTTGCCCGTGCGCGCGTCGGCGACGACCGACATCGCCACGCGGTTGGTGTTCGCGACGTGCGCGGTGTCGGGGAAGTCGCCCGACTTGAGGACGGTGACGAAGGGGCGGCCGGCGTAGGCCTGCTGCCACGCGGCCTCGACCTGCGCGGCGGTCACGCCCGCGGCGGGGACGACGATGGTCGTGGCGATGCCGCGGTGCATGGGCGCGAGGTGCGGATTGAACTGCACGACGACGGGCTGGCCGGCGGCGGCGCCGAACTGCTCCTCGATCTCCGCGAGGTGGCGGTGGCCGGGGATGCCGTAGGCCTTGATCGAGCTGTCGCGCTCGCAGAAGAGGTAGCCGACGTCGGCCTTCTTGCCGGCGCCGGAGACGCCGCTGTAGGAGTTGATGACGAGCTGGCCGGGCGCGGGCTTGACCAGACCGGCACGCAGCAAGGGCACGAGCGGCACCTGGATGCTGGTCGGATAGCACCCGGGGCACGCGATCAGCTTCGCCTGCTTCCAGGCGTCGTCGCGCTGGAGCTCCGGCACGACGTACCGGGCTTCGGCGGCGAGCGCCGGGGCGGGATGGTCATGGCCATAGTACTTCTTGTACAGCGCGAGGTCGCGGAGGCGGAAGTCCGCGGAGAGGTCGAGCACGCGCTTGCCGGCCGCGACGAGGGGCTGTGCGTATTCGGCGGCGACGCCGTGCGGCAGCGCGAGGAACCAGACGGCGACGTCGGAGGCGGCGCACTCGGCGGGCGAGGACGCGGAGAACCGCAGGTCGGCGTCGACGATCCCCCGCAGGCGCGGGAGCTCGTCCGCGACGGCCTTGCCGGCCAGGCTGCGCGAGCAGACGGCGGCGAGCTGGACGTGGGGGTGGCGCGCGAGGACGCGGACGAGTTCTTCGCCGGTGTACCCGGAGGCGCCGACGATGCCGACTTTGGTCAAGGGCTGCGACATGGCTGTATTATCAGATGATTAGAGGACGAATAGGCGGTTGGACACAGAAAACTAGGCAACAAAAAGGCCCCGGAGTCCGGGGCCTTCGTGGTTCCTGTCTCGGCGCGGTTTAGCGCTTGGAGAACTGGAAGCGCTTGCGGGCGCCAGGACGGCCGGGCTTCTTACGTTCGCGCATGCGACCGTCGCGGGTCAGCAGGCCTTCCTTCTTCAGGGGCGCGCGGAGCTCGGGGTTCATCTTCTGGATCGCACGGGCGAGGCCGTGGGAGATCGCGCCGGCCTGGCCGTTGGGGCCGCCGCCGATGACGTTGACCGTCACGTCGACCTGACCTTCGAGACCGGCGGTGCGGATCGGGGCGGTCGCGGCCTTGGCGAGGGCTTCGGTGTAGAGGTATTCCTCAAGGGGCTTGCCGTTGATGGAGATGGAGCCGGTACCGGTCGTGAGACGGATACGAGCCGAGGCGGTCTTGCGACGGCCGACGGCGGTGATGGCGGAGGACTTGGTGGCGCTCATTTAAGGAAGAGGTGGGGCGATTAGACCTTCTTGAACTCGGGGAAAGGCACCGGATTCGAGGCGGCGTGCTCGTGCTTGTCGCCGGCGTAGACGCGGAGCTTGGTCAGCATGTCGTTGGCGAGGCGGTTCTTCGGGAGCATGCCCTTGACGGCGTGCGTGACGAGGAACTCGGGGCGACGCTCGCGCATGGCGGCGGCGGTGCGGCGGTAGGCGGTGCCGACCCAACCGGTGTAGAACATGTACGTCTTGTCCGTTTCCTTGGCGCCGGTGAGGCGGACCTTGTCGGCGTTGATCACGATGACGTAGTCACCGGTGTCGACGTGCGGGGTGTAGGTGGGCTTGTGACGGCCGCGGAGGACATTGGCGATCTTGACGGCGAGGCGGCCGAGGACCTGGTCCTTGGCGTCGATGACGTACCAGGTCTTGTCCTTGAGCTGCACGTTCTTGGCTAGCGTGGTCTTCATAAAGAGGGAAAGTCGGAAAATGAGAAGTCACCCCCCTCCGTCAACACCTGATTACGGGTTTTTAGGGGATAACACCCTCCCCCGGTGTCCAAGGCCCTAAAACAAGAAAGGCGCGACCGGAGTCGCGCCTTTCGGGCCAAAATCCTAAGCAGGGCTTAGAACTTGAAGTTGGCGTAGGCCTTGAGCCAGACCGAGGAGCCGGAGGTCTTGACCTGGCCGTCGGTGTTGTAGGCCCAGTTCAGGCCGAGACCGACCTTGGCACCGGTACCGATGCGGCGGGTCACGTCAGCCGAGGCGCCGAGGTAGACGTAGGCGTTCTTGACGTCGTAGGAGGTCGCCTTGGCGTCGACAAGGCCAAGGTAGGCCTTGGTTTCGAGGTCGAAGCCCGGGACGCCGAGGTCCTTGCCTTCGAAGTCCTTCTGGGCGGAGACCACGAAGTTGGTCTGCTTGAGGTCGGTGTCGTAGTAGAGGTAGGCGGAGGGCGTCAGGAAGGCCTTCGAGAGCTTGAGGCCGGCGTAGACCTGGCGGCTGCGGTCAGCCTGCGTGTAGCCCTTAGCGGAGAGCGTCGCACCGGCGTTGGCGCCGGCGGTGTTGCTGCGGGACACGCCGACTTCGACCTGACCGACGCTGGTCCAATCGGTGCGGGCACCGATGGCGAGGGAGCGCTCGAAGTTGTCGGCGTTGTAGAAGCTGACGTAGGCGTTGACGCCGGCGAAACCGGGGACGGCGGACTCGACGGTCACCGTGGACTGGATCTTACCTTCGGTGTCGGAGCGGGTCTTGCCGAGGTAGACGTTCTTGTCGCTCCAGCCGAAGCGGCCGGCGACGGAGATGTCGGAGGAAGGGGTGGCGGCGGCCGGAGCGGAGACGGCCGAGGTGGCGGTCTGGGCGTAGGCGGAACCAGCGGTGAGGGCGGCGAGCGCCAGGGCGGTGATGTTCTTCATAGGTTGGGTCAGGAGGCTGTTTTGTACCCCAAAAACAAGCGATGGCAAGCCCCCTTTAGAGGCCTGCCATCGCGGCGGAACGTCGGTTGGGTGAGGCTACCGACCGGTTACATCGACGCGATGATCGCGTCGCCGAACTCGGAGCACTTGATCTCGGTCGCGCCCTGCATCTGGCGGGCGAAGTCGTAGGTCACGCGGCCACCACCGATGGCGCCGTTGAGACCCTTGAGCACGAGGTCGGCCGCTTCGGTCCAACCCATGTAGCGGAGCATCATCTCTCCGGAGAGGACGACCGAGCCGGGATTGACGACGTCCTTGTTGGCGTACTTGGGCGCGGTGCCGTGGGTCGCCTCGAAGATCGCGTGGCCGGTAAGGTAGTTGATGTTGCCGCCGGGGGCGATGCCGATGCCGCCGACCTGCGCCGCGAGGGCGTCGGAGAGGTAGTCGCCGTTGAGGTTCAGCGTCGCGATGACGTCGAAGTCCGTCGGGCGGGTGAGCACCTGCTGGAG
The DNA here is from genome assembly GCA_947453335.1 of Opitutia bacterium. Classification (GTDB taxonomy): domain Bacteria; phylum Verrucomicrobiota; class Verrucomicrobiia; order Opitutales; family UBA953; genus UBA953. The sequence goes on from CANGFP010000003.1 coordinate 232,516, forward strand.
CGTGATGTCGGCGATGGCGTCCTTGATGACGAGGCCGGCGCCGGGCTTGCCTTCAGGGATCTTGCACCAGGGGCCGCCGTCGATCTCGACCGCGCCGAACTCGCTCTTGGCCAGGTCGTAACCCCACTTCATGAAGGCACCTTCGGTGTACTTCATGATGTTGCCCTTGTGGACGAGGGTGAGCGACTTGCGCTTGTTGGTGATGGCGTACTGGATGGCCGAGCGGATGAGGCGCTCGGAACCGGGGCGGGACACGGGCTTGATGCCGATGCCGACGGTGCCGGGCTGCTCGGCGCCGAAGCGGATCTTCTTAAACTCCTTGGGGAAGTTCGTCTTGATGAACTCCAGGGTCTTGAGCGCGATCTCCGAACCGGCCTCGAAGTCGATGCCCGCGTAGATGTCCTCGGTGTTCTCGCGGAAGATGACCATGTCGACCTTGCCGGGGTTCTTCACGGGGGAAGGCACGCCGGTGAACCACTGCACGGGACGGAGGCAGACGTAGAGGTCGAGCTGCTGGCGCAGGGCGACGTTGAGAGAGCGGATGCCGCCGCCGGTCGGGGTCGTCAGCGGGCCCTTGATGCCGACGAGGTAATCGCGGAAGGCGGTGAGGGTCTCCTCGGGCAGCCAGTTCTGGGTCTTGTTGAAGGCCTTCTCGCCCGCGAGGACCTCGAGCCATTGGATCTGGCGCTTGCCGGCGTAGGCCTTGGCCACGGCCGCGTCGAGGACGCGGACGGAAGCGCGCCAGATGTCGGGACCGGTGCCGTCGCCTTCGATGAAGGGGATGATGGGGCGGTCGGGGACCGTCAGCTTGCCGTTGGCGATGGTGATGCGGCCGGCGTTGGCAGGAGGGGTGCTCATTGGTAAGGGTTAGGGAGGGAAACAAAGACCCCCCTAGGGGGTTTTCAAGCCAACACCATCCGCGACCCCCACAAACAGAAAAGGACCCTCTTGCGAGGGTCCTTGTGTTACCGGGGGTACCGGCGGCCTCCGTCGCGTAGGACGGAAAGTCTAAGAAGAATTACTTCTTCTTGGACTTGGTGGCCTTCTTGGTGCTCTTCTTAGCAGCAGCCTTCTTCTTAGCCATAGTTGTTTCCTTTTTTTGGATCGTTGTTGGGTTAAAGGGCAGCGCCTGAAGCGCCACCCTGACGATTCGCCCCACGCTCACCCTGGCGTTGCGCGCCTGACGGGTGATGCGAGTACGGAGCTCCGACGGTACGCGGAAAGAAACTTGGCGGGAACGAGTCGGCTCGAGGGCCGGACGGGCCTCGTCGTAGCAATCGAGCGCGTGACGGATGACCTCGCTGAGGGTCGAGAAACCGGACCGATGCTGAAAGGCGACCGCATCAGAGTGGAGCTTCGGGGGAAGCGACACGGTGATCAGGCTTTCGCTGGGGGTTTCGGTTCGGTTCGTCACGTTGCGGTTGACTCTGCCGCAAGTAGTAGACTTTCCGCGCGGCGGCGCAAGAGGAATCTTTCGCGACGACGCGGACGCGATGGACGGCGCGCGCGGCGCGGCGCGCGCGAAAACCGTAAACAGGGAATCACTACATCGATTTCACCCTTTATCCATCGCACTGAGATTGACGCGACGAAAGCAACGTCGTAGAAGGAACGCATGCACGACGAAGCTCCGGGAGAGTGGAAAAAAATCGCATCGCAAGCCGCCGCGTGCGGAGTTTTCGGACTCGCCGCGCTGGCCTGCGGACGGTTCTTCCCGGCGCCGCACGCGTGGTCGTGGACGCCGACGCTGCTCCTCGCGCTCTCCTGCCTGGCGGGTGGTTGGGATGCCGCGGTCGACGCCTTAGAGTCGCTCCGCGAGCGCCGCATCGACGTCCATCTGCTGATGCTGGTCGCCGCCGCCGGCGCCTGGAGCGTCGGGCATCCCGAGGAGGGCGCCCTCCTGCTCTTCCTCTTCAGCACGGCGGGAGCGATCGAGCATTACGCCATGGATCGGACCCGCGGGGCCATCGACGCCCTGCTCGATAAAGCCCCGAAACAGGCCCGTTTGCTGGGTTCCGACGGTCTGGAGAGCGTCATCGCGGTCGCCGACCTCCGCCCGGGCCAGGTGGTGCTGGTCCTCCCGGGCGAGCTCGTCCCGGCGGATGGCGAGGTCATCGAGGGCGCCAGCGGGATCGACGAATCCAACCTGACCGGCGAGGCCAAGCCGGTCGACAAGCACCCGGGCTCCGGCGTCTCCAGCGGCACGCTCAACGGCTGGGGTCGGTTGGTCGTCCGCGTGACCAAGGCCGAGAAGGACAGCGCCCTCCACCGCATCGTCGCCCTCATCCGCGAGGCGCAGGAGAGCAAGGCGCCCGCCCAACGCGCCATCGACCGCTGGGGCGACGCCTATGCGATCTTCACCCTCTCCGCCTCGGCGGCGTTCTTCGTCCTGCAGCTCTTCCTGGGCCGACCGGCCTTGGGCGCGGAAGACTCCGCCCTCTACCGGGCGATGACGCTGCTGGTGGTCCTCAGCCCCTGCGCCCTCGTGCTCTCGGTCCCCTCGGCCGTGCTCGCGGCCATCGCCAACGGCGCGCGCCACGGCATCCTTTTCCGCGGCGGCGCGGCGGTCGAGCGACTCGCCGACGTCGACTGCATCTGCTTCGACAAGACCGGGACGCTCACGGCCGGCGAACCCGCGGTGGCCGCGCTCGAGGTCTTCCCGGCGGACGCCGACCGCCGCCGGGCGCTCGACGCCCTGCTCTCCATCGAGGCCAACTCGACCCACCCTTTCGCCCTCGGCATCGTCAAGGCCTGCCAAGCCGAAGGTGCGAGCGTCCAGCCCGTCACCGGGCTCTCCAATTCACCCGGCCAAGGCATCGCCGGCAGCGTCGGCGGCGCGCGCTGGAGCGTCGGCTCGCGTGAATTCGTCGGCGGGCACGACCTCCCCGGCGCGCCGGTCGCCGCCGGCGCCATCGTCAGCGAGGTCTGGGCTTCGGATGGTTCCGTGATCGTGCGCGCCACGCTCGTCGACCAGATCCGGCCGGCCAGCTCCCCCACCCTCGCCGCGCTCCATCGCCAAGGCATCCGCACGCTGATGCTGACGGGCGACCGCGAAGAGGCCGCCGCCGTCGCGGCCCGTCAGGTCGGCATCCAAGGCCACCTCGCCGGGCTCACGCCCGACGCCAAGATGCAGGCGATCCGCCGCCTTTCCACCGAAGGCCACGTGGTCGCCATGGTCGGCGACGGCGTCAACGACGCGCCCGGTCTGGCCGCGGCCGACGTCGCCATCGGCATGGGCGGACGCGGCAGCGACGCCGCCCTGGAGTCCAGCGACGTCGTCCTGACCGACGACCGCATCGAACGGCTGCTCACCGCCATCGAGCTCAGCCGCGCGGCCCGCCGGGCCATCCGCGTGAACATCGCGCTCTCCGTGGGCGCGGCCTTCACCATGGCGGCGATCGTCGTCTTCAAAGGCGCGCCGCTCACCTTGGGCGTGGCCGTCCATGAAGGCAGCACCGTGGTGGTGTGCCTCAACGGACTGCGGCTGCTCGCCCACCGGGCCCGCCGGGGCGCCTGAGCGCCCGCCGGCGGCGCCGGCTCAGCGGAAGTCGTTCCCGGCCTCGTCCATCAGCTTGAACGTCTCCACGTGGAACGTGGCGTCGTGCTTGAAGAGCAGGCGGACGTTGCAGGACTTCTCGAGGTCGATGAAGAACTCCTTGTCCTCGAGCTTGATGCGGTCGAGGTTGATCGGGTGGAGCACGATGCGGATGACGATCTCCCCGGAGACCTTCTTCTCGGTGCGGAGGCGGCGGATCAGGCCGAGGAGCTTGCGCTGGACCTCGACGGAGACCGTGCGGGGGTTCTTGACGATGCCGCGGCCCTGGCAATGCGGGCAGGCGGTGTACATCGACGTCGTGTTCGACTCGGTGTGCCGCTGGCGGGTCATCTGCAGGACGCCGAGCTGCGAGATCGGGAGGATCTGGTGCTTCGCGCGGTCGTTCTCCATGGCGTCGCGCAAGGTGTCGAAGACCTTCTTGCGGTCCTTGGCGTTCTTCATGTCGATCGTGTCGATCATGATGAGGCCGCCGAGGTTGCGGAGCTGGATCTGGCGGGCGGCCTCGGTCACGGCCTCGAGGTTGGCCTGGGTGATGAAGCTGCCGTCCTTGCCTTCCTTGCCGCGGTGGGAGCCGGTGTTGACGTCGATGGCGGTGAGGGCCTCGGTCTCGTCGATGACGATCTCGCCGCCGCTCGGGAGCGGCACGCGGCGCTGGAAGAGCTGCTCGATCTGGCGCTCGATGTTGTAGCGCTCGAAGACCGGGATGGGGTCGCCGTAGAGCTCGACGCGGGAACGGGAGCGCGGCGAGATCTCGCCCACGAGGTCCTGGACCAGCTTGAAGTCGCCGGGGTTGTCGACGAGGATGCGGTCGACCTCCTCGGTGAGGAAGTCGCGCACGGTGCGCTCGATGAGGCCGGGCTCCTGGTAGAGCAGCACGGGCTTGCGGTCGGGCGCGTTGATCTTCTCGACGATCGCCTGCCAGCGCTTGAGGAGCATGTGCAGGTCGCGGACGAACCAGCGGGCCTGCTTGCCCTCGCCGGCGGTGCGGATGATGACGCCCATGCCCTCGGGGATCGTCAGCGAGCGGAGGATGTCCTTGAGGCGGTCGCGCTCGGCGTTGTCCTCGATCTTGCGGGAGACGCCGCAGGCGCCGCTGAACGGCATCAGGACGAGGTAGCGGCCCGGCAAGGCGATGTTCGTCGTCGAACGGGGGCCCTTGGTGCCGATCTGGTCCTTGACGACCTGGATGACGATGTCGGAGCCCGAAGGGAAGAGCTGCGGGATGTCCTTGGCCTGGTAGCGGGCCTTGCGCTGCTTCTGCTCGGCGGACTCGTTGTCGCGGATGAACTCCACCTGGGAGTCGTTCGCGGCCGGGAGCATGTCCCAGTAGTGCAGGAAGGCGTTCTTGGGCTGGCCGATGTCGACGAAGGCGGCCTTGAGGCCGGACTCGAGGTTCTGGACGCGGCCCTTGAAGATCGCGCCGACCATGCGGTTCTCGCCCTTGTGCTCGATCTCGAACTTGTCGAGGACGCCGTTGGTCAGGAGCGCGACGCGCTTCTCGAGGGTCTCGGCGTTGATGACGAGCTCGCGGTACGTGTTGCGGTCCTTCGAGAAGTGCTTGACGATGCGCTGGAGCAAGGGGAGCTCCTTGCGGCGGCGCGCGGCCTCTTCGGCGAGCTTCTGCTGATCCACCCCGCTGGTCGGCGTCGTGCCTTCTTCGGGGGAATCTTCTAGGTGGTCTGCGGGTTCTTGGTGGTCGGACATCTCGGAGTTAGGCGGTAAGGCCGGTTGCCGGAGAGCCTGCGTGTTCGCCGCCATCGGCCGAATGCCGGTGGACGCTCTGGACTAGTCCAAGGAGCAGGAAGCAGCTGAGCACGAAAGACCCCCCGTAGCTGAGGAAAGGCAGTGGTACGCCCGTGACGGGCATGAGATCGATGTTCATCCCGATGTTGACCACGACGTGCGCGCCAAGGATGGCGGCGGCGCCGAGGGCCAACAGGGATCCGAAACGGTCGGCGGCGCGGGCCGCGGTGCGGACGACGCGCCAGAAGAGGACGGTGAAGCCGGCGATGACGAGCAGGCCGCCGGCGAAGCCGATCTCCTCGGCCATGCCGGAGAAGAGGAAGTCGTTGTGCGCGGCGGCCTCGGGCAGGTAGCCGAAGCGCGCCTGGGTGCCCTTGCCGACGCCTTGGCCGCTCAGGCCGCCGCGACCGACGGCGATCACGGCCTGACGGACGTTCCAGGTGGAGCCGAGGCCCTTGGGGTCGACGACCGAGGGCGCGACGAAGGAGAGCAGCCGCTCGCGCTGGTAGTCCTTCAGGAGCACGAACCAGGCGGTGGCCTCATGCTTGCCGCGGACGGCCTTGGCGGGGTCGCGCTCATCGGGATTGGCCTGGGAATATTCCGCCACCTTGCCTGCGTAGGCGACGAGGTCGACGGCGACGACCGCCACGAACAGGAGAGACGCTAACCCCGCCACCATGAAGAACCTGGAACTCAGGCCGGCGACGAATAGGAGGGCGAATGACAGCGGCAGGTAGATGAGCGCAGACCCTAGGTCGGGTTGCACAAAAATCAAGCCAAACGGCACCAGCGCGGCGCCCAGGACCTTGAGCACGGTGGGCCAGGTCGCCCGGAACGAGCCGATGGGATGCCGGGCCAGCAAGGCCGCGAGGAAGACGAGGGCCGAAACCTTGGCGAACTCGGAGGGCTGGATCGAAAAAGGCCCGAAATCCATCCAGCGGCGGGCGCCGTTGATGCTCCGGATGAAGCTACCGAGGTCGTATTTGAAGTACGCGCACGCGGCCACCGGCAGCAGGAGCAGCACGCCGCCGAGATAGATGCGGCGGGCATGGATCCGAAGCTGGCGGTAATCCAAGGCGGAGATGGTCCAGTAGGCGATCCAACCGAGCACGATGAACACCACCTGCGAACGGGCGTAGGTGGTCTGGCGATAGCTGCCGGCCGAATCGATCGCGATGACGCCCAAGGTGCTCAGGAGCGCGATGACGACCACCTGGGTCCAGTCGGTCCTCCAGGAGAAATTGGCAAATTTATCCCACCAGAGGGAGGCCGTGGAGCCTTCGTCTTGGGTGCGGAGAGACATGCCCGGGAAAGAACCGCCAAAACGGCAAGGTGCAAGGCCAACCGCCCGAAAGGGCTTGCGGACATGGGCTTGGACGCAAGGGTAGCCGTCCGTGGGCCCACCGCCCGCTCCGCAACCATGGCCGAGGCCGCCGACCAAAGTATCCTTGCCGCAGTGGCCTTCTCGTCGGGCGCCATCGTGGCCTACGCGGTCGCCAAGTGGCGCGAATCCACGCTCGGCGCGCTCCGCGAAGCCCGCCTGAAGAACGAGATCGAGCTGGCCCGCCGCGAGGCGACCGTCGAGGCGGCCGAGCTCCACGCCCAAGCCCAAGACGAGCAGCGCGAGGCCCACCGGCTCCTCGCCGAGGCCAAGGCCGAAGCCCAGGCCGCCGAGGCGCTCAAGGCCGACAGCGTCCGCCAACGCGACTTCCTCGCCCGCGAGACGCTCCGCCGCTCCGGGCTGTCGGCCGAGGACGCCCAGCGCCAAGCCTGGCTCGACCTGCAGAAGCAGTACGAGGCCGAGGCCCGCCGGCTCCGCCACGAGATGCTCGACCGTCCCGAACAGGACGTCGACGACGAGGCCCGCCGCATCCTGTTGGCGGCGATGCAGCGCCTGACGACCCAGACGACGCAGGACGCGACCGCGGTGTCCGTCGACATCCCCTCCGAGGACATGAAGGGGCGCCTCATCGGCCGCGAGGGCCGCAACATCCGCACTTTCGAACAGGCCACGGGCGCGACGCTCATGATCGACGAGACGCCCGGGATGGTCCTGGTTTCCTGCTTCGACCCGGTCCGCCGCGAGGTCGCGCGCATCGCCCTCGACCGCATCATCAAGAACGGCAACGTCTCGCCCAGCCTGATCGAAGACCTCGTCCACAAGGCCGCCGACGAGGTCGTCCGCCACGCCCAGCGGCTGGGCCGCGACGCGGTCCGCGACCTCGGCCTGCCGCCGATGGACGGCCGCGTCGAGGAGCTGCTCGGCCGCCTGCACTTCCGCCTGTCCTCCAACCAGAACACGCTGGCGCACTCCATCGAGGTCGCGCAGCTCTGCGCCGTGCTCGCCAGCGAGCTCGGGCTCGACCCGTTGCCGGCCAAGCGCGCCGGGCTGCTGCACGACCTCGGCAAGGCGATGGAAGCCGAGGACGGCGGCAGCCACGCGCTCATCGGCGCCGCCCTGCTCCGCCGGCTCGGCGAGGACCATCGCGTGGTCAACGCGGTCGCCGCCCACCACCGCGAGGTCGAAGCCGAAAGCCTCTACGCCCCTCTCGTGATGATCGCCGACGCGGCCTCGGGTTCCCGGCCCGGCGCCCGCGCCTCCACGCTCGAGAGCTATGTGCAACGCGTGAAGAACCTCGAAGCCCTCGCGCTCGGCTTCGAGGGCGTCCGCGAGGCCTACGCCTTCCAGTCCGGCCGCGAGCTGCGCGTCATCGTCGACCCGGGCAAGGTCGACGACTTCGGCGCGACCGAGCTCCTGCGCCGCCTCCGGACCGCCATCGAGGAAGAGCTTTCCTACCAAGGGACGGTCAAAATCATCCTCATCCGCGAGCAGCGCTTCACGGACGAGGCCCGCTGAACGCCGAAAAGCCCGGCCCAGGCCGGAAGGTGAACGGATTTTCACCTTTTTTCGGCCGCCGGGGACTTTCTTATTGTTAACTCGGAACCGTTGTTTTATCCACAATGGTTCCGAGACACCTGTCTCGGCCACCAACCGGACCTCCCCTCCTTCCACCGAAGCGCCGGGGACGTCCCGGAGACCCGGCCTTTCCGCCACGACGGCGGAAACGGCCTTCACCAGGCGACCGAACATCCGGTCGCCACACCAAGAGAAACCATGAGCCAAGAAACCCCCGGGTCGGACGACACGTCCGCCCACCCCGCCCCCGTGGCGGAAACGCACACGACCCCCGCCACCCCGGCGCCGCGCATCACCGAATCCAAGCTGGAGTCCGCCCATGCGGAACTTCCTCCCCTTTCCGTGATCGGCGCCTCCAGCGAGCCCGCCGCCAAGCCCGGCACCATCGTCGCCCCGAAGCAGTTCGGCCGCCGCGGCGTGCCCCAGAACGTCGCCCCCGGCGGCAAGGCCGACGGCGCCCGTCCTTCGATCGGCGTGGTCGCCAACCCCAGCGAAGTGACCGAGAACATCTCGGGCGAACTCGCCAAGCAGCCCGGCGCCCACCAGCCCCGCGAGCGTCGCGAACCCCGTGAACGCCGCGAGCCGCGTGAACCGCGCGCCGACGGCGCCGCGTCCGAGGAAGGCCGCCAGCCCGGCATCCCGGGCGACCGCCCCCGTCGCGAACCCCGCGAGCCTCGCCCCGAAGGCGCCGGCCCGCGCCGCGAACCGCGCGAACCCCGCGCCGACGGCGACCGCCCGCGTCGCGAGGACCGTCCCCGCCGCGAGGAGCGCCCGCGCATCCAGATCGAGCCCGTCGTCATCCCCGTCCAGGAGCCGATCGGCTTCTGGGCCACGCTGAAACGCAAGCTCGCGACCTTGTTCGGCATCCCGACCAAGGCCGTCTTCGTGCCTTCCGCCGGCGGCGAGCAGCCGCGTGGCGAACATCGCGGCGACCGCGGCGGCTTCCGCGGCGAACACCGCGGTGAACATCGCGGCGGCGACCGTGGTGGTCGCGGCCGTGGCGACCGCGGTGGCCGTGGTCGCGGAGACCGTGGCGGCCGCGGCGGAGACCGCGGTGGCCGTGGCGACCGCCGAGGCCCTCGCGAAGGCTGAACGAAACGGGGGCGCCACCAGGCGCCCCCGCTCTTTTCCGCGCCATGCTTGAAGTCGCACGCATCGTCGGTGGCCGCGCGCTCCGCGGCACCGTCCAGGCCGCCGGCGCCAAGAACGCCGCGCTGCCCCTGCTCGCCGCGTCGCTCCTGACGTCCGAGGAGGTGACGCTCCGCAACGTGCCCGACCTGAGCGACGTGCGCTTCATGGCGGAGATCCTCCGCCACCAAGGCGCGTCGGTCGCCAACCCGAAGCCGGGGACATGGGTCATCCGCGCGGAGTCGATCGTCCACCGCACGCCCTACGACCTCGTCCGCAAGATGCGCGCGTCGGTCTGCCTGCTCGGCGCGCTCGTCGGCCGCCTCCACCAGGCGGAGATGGCGATCCCCGGCGGCTGCGTGATCGGCCCGCGCCCGATCGACCTCCACCTCAAGGGCCTCGAGGCCTTGGGCTGCGCGGTGTCCGTCGAAGGCGGCGTGGTCTCCGTCGACGCCCGCCGCGCGCGCGGCGGGTCCGTCTTCATGGGCGGCCCGATGGGCAGCACCGTGCTCGGCACCGCCAACCTCGTGATGGCCGCGACGCTCACGCCCGGCGAGACGCGCATCGAATGCGCCGCGCGCGAACCCGAAGTCGTCGACCTCTGCGCGCTCCTCCTCAGGATGGGCGCGGATATCCGCGGCCACGGCACGGAGACCATCACGGTCCGCGGCGTCGCCAGCCTGCGCGGGGCCGACCACGCGGTCATCCCCGACCGCATCGAAGCCGGCACCTACCTCGTCGCCGGCGCGATCACCGGCGGCGACGTCACGGTGGCCGGCGCCGAAGCCGACCACCTCGGCGCGTTCCTCGACAAGCTCCGCGAAGCCGGCGTCGGCGTCGAGACGGGCCCCGGTTTCGTCCGCGCCTACGGCCGCCCGTCGCGCGCCGTCGACCTCGTCACGGAGCCCTACCCGGGTTTCCCCACCGACCTCCAGGCGCAGTTCCTCGCCCTGCAGCTGTTCGTCGACGGCAAGAGCCACATCACCGAGAAGGTCTATCCGGCCCGGTTCATGCACGCCGCCGAACTGCAGCGCATGGGCGCGGACATCGCGATGGACGGAGCCACGGCCGTCGTCGTCGGCGGCAAGCCCCTCTCGGGCGCGCCCGTGATGGCGTCCGACCTCCGCGCCTCCGCCGCGCTCATCCTCGCCGCCTTGGCCGCGAAGGGCGAGACCTGGGTCCAACGCCTCTACCACCTCGACCGCGGCTACGAACGATTCGAGGAACGCCTGCGCGCTCTCGGCGCCGAGATCGAACGCCTCCCCGCCTCCGCGATGCCGAAGGGCTTCGCCGAGGACTGAGGGTTGCCAACGACCAACCCCTCCGACACTTTCCCGACATGGCCCGAGCCAAGGACGATCCGGAACCGAAGAAGCCGCTGGCCGGCAAGGCCGCGCTGGGCGCGCCCGACCGCCCGCTCGACCAGGCGCTCCGTCCGCCGTCCCTCGCCGATTTCGTGGGCCAGCCCCGCACCGTCGAACGCCTGCGAGTGATGGTCGGCGCCGCGCGCCGCGAAGGCCGCACGCTCGACCACATCCTGCTCCACGGCCCGCCCGGCCTGGGTAAGACGACGCTCGCGATGATCCTCGCCGAGGAGATGGGCAAACCCATCCGCGTCACCTCCGGCCCCGTCGTCGAGAAGGCGTCCGACCTCGCCGGCCTCCTCACGAGCCTGCAGGAAGGCGAACTGCTCTTCATCGACGAGATCCACCGCATCCCGAAGACCGTCGAGGAGTTCCTGTACTCGGCGATGGAGGACTTCCGCATAGACATCATGATCGACCAGGGGCCGAACGCCCGCTCGGTCCGCCTCGACCTGCCTAAGTTCACGCTCATCGGCGCCACGACGCGCACCGGCTTGCTCACCGCGCCGCTGCGCAGCCGCTTCACGCTCCAGACCCGGCTCGACTACTACACGCGCGAACAGCTGCTCACGATCGTGGCGCGCAACGCCAGGCTGCTGCACCTCGACCTCGACCAAGGCGGCGCCGAGGAAGTCGCCCGCCGCGCCCGCGGCACCCCGCGCATCGTCAACAACCTGCTGCGCTTCACGCGCGACTACGCGCTCGAGCGCGCCGCCGGCAAGGCCGACGCCGCCGTCACGGCCGCGGCCCTCGAACTGCTGGAGATCGACCGGCACGGACTCGACGACATGGACCACCGCTTCCTCCGCGCCTTGGCGGAAAAGCACCAAGGCGGCCCCGTCGGCCTCAACAGCATCGGCGCCTCCATCGGGGAGGACGCGCACACGCTCGAGGAGGTCCACGAACCGTTCCTCGTGCAGGAAGGCTACGTCGCCCGGACGCCCCAGGGCCGCGTGCTCACGGACAAGGGCTGGCTCGCCGTCGGGTTGCCCCCTCCCGTCCGGGACGCCGGCGCACTCTGACGCTGGACATCGGCGGATTCCGTCCGTTAGGTTCGTCCCCACTCCTATGGCAAAACGTTGGGTCATCAAACTCGGTTCCGGCCTGCTCACCCGCAAGGACGGCAAGGTCGACCGCGCCCAGATCGGCCGCATCGCCGACCAGGTCGCCGGCCTCATGCGCAAAGGCATCGAGGTCGTCCTCGTCTCCTCCGGCGCCGTCGCCGCCGGCATGACCGCGATGAACCTCGAGAAGCGCCCCAAGGACGCCCGCGAGCTGCAGGCCTGCGCCACCGTCGGCCAGCCCGAGCTGATGTCCGTCTACGGCCGCCACTTCGCCCGCCACAAGCTGCTCGGCGCGCAGATGCTCCTGACGTACTGGGACCTCGACAGCCGCGTCTGCACGCGCAACGCCCGCGGCACGCTCGACCTCCTGCTGCAGCGGAAGCGCTTCGTGCCGATCATCAACGAGAACGACGCCATCGCCGACGAGGAGATCCGCGTGGGCGACAACGACCGCCTCTCCGCGCACGTCGCCGCGCTCGTCGGCGCCGACCTGCTGGTCATCCTTTCCGGCGTCGATGGGCTCATGACGAAGTCCGACGGTACCGGCGACCGCATCCCGAAGGTCGCGAAGATCGACGACGCCATCCGCGGGCTCGCGGGCGGCGCCGGCTCCGAACGCAACGTCGGCGGCATGGTCACGAAGCTGCAGGCCGCGGAGATCGCGGCCGAAGGCGGCGTCGACACGGTCATCGCCCACGGCCGCAAGCCGAACGTGCTCCTCCAGCTCGCCGCCGGCAAGAAGCTCGGCACGCGCTTCTCCCTGCGATGAGCGACCTGCTGCAGCGCGTGACGGCCCTGGCCCGCGCGGCCAAGACGGCGGCGCGCGCCGTGGCCCTCGCCCCGACCGCCGTCCGCGACCAGGCCCTCCGCGCCGCGGCCCAGGCCCTCCGCGCCGCCGAACCGGCCATCCTCGCGGCCAACGCGCAGGACCTCGCCGCCGCCCAGGCCAAGGGCCTTTCCGCGGCGATGACCGACCGCCTCCGCCTCGACCATGGCCGCCTGGAAGCCATCGCGGTCGCCTGCGAGGACGTCGCCAAGCTGCCCGACCCCGTCGGCGAGGTCACCGAAGCCTGGGACCGCCCCAACGGCCTGAAGATCGTGCGCCGGCGCGTGCCGATCGGCCTCGTGGCGATCATCTTCGAGTCCCGCCCCAACGTCACCGTCGACGCCGCCGCGCTCTGCCTGAAGTCCGGCAACGCCTGCGTGCTCCGCGGCGGCAGCGAGGCGCTGCAGACGAACCTCGCGCTCGCCCAGGCCTTCGCCGCCGGCCTAGCCACCGCCGGCCTTCCGACCGCGGCGGTCACGCTCCTGCCCTTCACCGACCGCGAAGCCGTGCCGGCGCTCGGCTCGCTGCGCGGCGTCGTGGACATCATCGTGCCGCGCGGCGGTCCGGGCCTGATCGAGGCCGTGGTCAATTCCGCGAAGGTCCCCGTCATCAAGCACGACGCCGGCATCTGCCACGTGTACGTGCACGCCGCGGCCGACCTCGCGATGGCCGAGGCGATCGTCCTGAACGCAAAGTGCCAGCGCCCGAGCGCCTGCAACGCCGCCGAGACGCTGCTCGTCGACGCCGCGGTGGCCGATCGTTTCCTGCCGGCCCTCGGGCGCGCGATGGCCGCGCGCGGGACCGAGCTCCGCGGTTGCGCACGCAGCTGCGCGCTCATCCCGACCGCCCGCCCTGCGACCGACGAGGATTTCCGCACCGAACACCTCGCCCTGATCCTGAACGTCAAGGTCGTCGCGTCCCTCGCCGAGGCGGTCGCCCACATCGAGACCTACGGCTCGCACCATTCCGACGCCATCATCACGGCGGACGAGGCCGCGGCCCGCTCCTTCCTGGCCCAGGTCGACAGCGCCTGCGTCTACTGGAACGCCAGCACCCGTTTCACGGACGGGGGCGAATTCGGCTTCGGGGCCGAAGTGGGCATCAGCACCGACCGCCTCCACGCCCGCGGACCCATGGGAATCAGGGAATTGACCACCTGGAAGTTCGAAGTCGTGGGTAACGGCCAGATTCGCGGATAATTGCCGAGGTTTTCCGTTTGACACCCGGGGGTGCAGGGGGCTTTGTTCACCTTCCTTTTGGCTGTCCGGGGTGGTAGCTCAGTTGGTTAGAGCGCCTGCCTGTCACGTAGGAGGTCGCGGGTTCGAGTCCCGTCCATCCCGCCAGCCAAAAGGAGTCCCTTTCTTCGGTCGCCCTCCCGGGCGGCCCAGGGCTGTCGCGGTCCCGTCACCGGACTGTGCATCCTTTTTTCTTTCCCCACCCCTGCTTGTGGACAGAAATCAACCAACCCTATGAGCAAAAAAGTCCTGATCATCGGTGCCGGCGGCGTCGGCAACGTCGTCGCCCACAAGTGCGCCATGCACCCCGAAGCCTTCTCCGAGGTCATGCTGGCCTCCCGCAACGAGAACAAGTGCAAGGCCATCGCCGCCGACGTGAAGAACGCTACCGGCCGGGCCATCAAGACCGCCGCGATCGACGCGGACGACGTCAAGGCCACCGTCGCCCTGATCAAGTCCTTCGGCGCCGACCTGCTCATCAACGTCGCCCTGCCCTACCAGGACCTCCCGCTGATGGACGCCTGCCTGCACGCGGGCATCCATTACGTCGACACCGCCAACTACGAGCCGCCGCACCTCGCGAAGTTCGAATACTCATGGCAGTGGGCCTACCGCGAGCGCTTCGAGAAGGCCGGCCTGACCGCCCTGCTCGGCTCAGGCTTCGACCCCGGCGTGACCAACGTCTACTGCGCCTACGCCCAGAAGCACCTCTTCGACACCATCGAGACCGTCGACATCATGGACGCCAACGCCGGCGACCATGGCTACCCGTTCGCGACCAACTTCAACCCGGAGATCAACATCCGCGAGATCACGCAGCGCGGCCGCTTCTGGGAGAACGGCGAATGGAAGGAGACCGAGCCCCTCGACCCGAAGCTCCGCGTCGACTACGACTACCCGGTCATCGGCCCCAAGCCGAGCTACCTGCTCTTCCACGAGGAGCTCGAGTCCCTGGCCAAGAACATCAAGGGCCTGAAGCGCATCCGCTTCTTCATGACCTTCTCCGACAACTACCTGAACCACCTCCGCGTGCTCCAGAACGTCGGCATGACCCGCATCGACCCGATCGACTTCCAGGGCCACAAGATCGTCCCCATCCAGTTCCTCAAGGCGCTGCTGCCCGACCCGGCCTCGCTGGGGCCGCGCACCAAGGGCAAGACGTGCATCGGCTGCGAGATCACCGGCACCAAGGACGGCAAGCCCCGCAAGGTCTTCATCTACAACGTCTGCGACCACCAGGAATGCTACGCCGAGGTCAAGTCCCAGGCCATCAGCTACACGACCGGCGTCCCCGCCGCGATCGGCGGCGCGATGCTCGCCACGGGCAAGTGGCTCAAGCCGGGCGTCTGGAACATGGAGGAGTGCGATCCCGATCCGTTCATGGACGAGCTCAACAAGCGCGGCCTGCCTTGGCAGGTCAAGGAGCTGCCGGTCTAAGCGACCGCGACGAAGCCCGCCACCCGGCGGGCTTTTTGTTTTGCCCCGGGTCCACGCGCGTCCAGCGTGGTCGCGTGAACGAGTCCGACGCCCTCACCGCCGCCTTCCGCCCGGTGGACCTCTCGCAGGTCCCGAGCCCCTGCCACGTCCTCCACCGCGGCCTGCTCGAGGACAACCTCCGCATCCTTCGCTCCGTGATGGACCGCTCGGGCGCCAAGGTGCTGCTCGCGCTCAAGGGTTTCGCGCAGTTCAGCGAGGCCAAGCTCGTGTCGAAGTACCTCGCGGGCACGACGGCCAGCGGGATCCACGAGGCCCTGCTCGGGCGCGAGGAGTTCGGCGGCGAGGTCCACGCGTATTCGCCAGCCTTCAAGGACGAGGAGTTCGCCCGCCTGCTGCTCGTGGCCGACCACGTGTCGTTCAACTCGCCTTCGCAGTGGAAGCGCCACAAGGCCGCGGCGCTCGCCGCCGGCCGCAAGGTCTCCTTCGGCCTGCGCGTCAACCCGGAGCACGCCGAGGTCGAGGTCGAACTCTACAATCCGTGCGCCCGCGGCTCCCGCCTGGGGACGCCGCGCTCCGAGATCAAGGATCCGTCCGACCTCGACGGGCTCGAGGGCCTCCACTTCCACACGATGTGCCAGCAGGGCTCCGACGTGCTCGAACGCACGGTCGCGGCGTTCGAGGCGAAGTTCGGCGAGTTCATCCCGCGCATGAAGTGGGTCAACTTCGGCGGCGGCCACCACATCACCCGCCCGGGCTACGACCTCGACCGGCTCGTGCGGGTCATCACCGGCTTCCGCGCCCGCTGGGGCGAGCACATCCAGGTCTACCTCGAGCCCGGCGAAGCCATCGGCATCGGCACCGGCGTCCTCGTCGGCACCGTGCTCGACCTCGTCCACAACGGCGTCGACATCGCCATCCTCGACCTGTCCGCGACGTGCCACATGCCGGACACGCTGGAGATGCCCTACCGCGCCGACATCGTCGGCGGCGACCTGCCCGGCAAGCTCGCGCACACCTACCGCCTCGGCAGCGCCACCTGCCTCGCTGGCGACGTGATCGGCGACTACTCCTTCGCGCAACCCCTCCAGGTCGGACAGCGTCTGGTCTTCCTGGACATGTCCCACTACACGTTCGTCAAGAACACGACCTTCAACGGGGTCCCCCTGCCGGCCATCGCGACCTTCGACCCGGCCACGGGGCAAACGCAGGTAATCCGCCGTTTTGGCTACGCGGACTACAAAAACCGCCTGTCTTAAGGCCTCCCGGCGGCCGACGCGGTCGCCTAGGTTCTTGACCAGACGGGGTTTTACGGCAATTCCTGTAGGCAACAGCATCACATGAAGCCCACCACCATCATCCTCAGCCTGGTCTCCGCTGCCCTCGCCGGCGTCGCCATCGTCTGCGTCTCCAGCGAGAACCAGGCCACCGAGACCCTCGCCAAGGTGCAGGAAGACTCCCGCGAACAGGTCCGCGCCGCCCTCGCCAAGCAGACCGCCTCCGAACGCAAGGCCGCCGAAGCCGAAGTGAAGGCCAAGAACGCCGAGAAGGCCGCCGAAGCCGCCACCGCCAAGGTCACCGCCGCCAACGACGCGCACAAGAAGACCGACGAGGATTTCGCCACGGCCAAGACCGACCTCGCCAAGAACTCCACGAAGATCGCCGAGCTCGAGAAGGCCCGCTCCGAGTCCGCCGCCCGCGTCAACGAGCTCACCGCCGAGGTCGCCAAGCTCCGCGACGGCACCGAAGTCCGCGAAGCCAACGCCAAGTCCAAGAAGGCCGAAGCCGACCTGGAAGCCGCGTCCGCCGCCCTCCGCGAAGCCAACGCCAAGATGGCCGCGATCGAGAAGAACTCCGCGATCCTCACCGAGGAGAACAACCGCCTCAAGGCCCGCGCGCGCGAACTGGATTCGAGCTCGAATCCCGACCACCGCCCTCTGTAAGCCCACGCGGACTTGCTGAACAAGGCCCGGCATCTCGCCGGGCCTTTTCGTTGGCCGACCTCAACGGACGGCGAGGACGCGGCGGAGCTTGCGACGCAACGCGGCCTGGGCCGGCGGACGCAGCTCGTGCTCCCAGAGCCTCAGCACCCGCCAACCGGCGGCCCGGAGGTCGCGCGTGTTGCGGCGGTCGCGGGCGCGGTTAAGCCGGAACTTCCGCGCCCAGAAGGCGCGGTTGTCCCGCGGCCGAGTGCCATGCCGCGGACAGCCATGCCAGAAGCACCCGTCGACGAAGACCACCAGCCGCCGTGCCCTGAAGACGAAGTCAGGCCGGACCCGCCACGCCTCCCCGTCGCGACGGCGGCCCCGCAGCGTGGCCTGCCGCCGCCAGCCGACATGCCCCTCGACCCGGAAGATCCGCCGCAGGGCCTCCTCGGTGGTGGCGTTGCCGCGCCCCCGCACCTTCGCCATCAGGGCGCTGCGGGCGGCTTTGGTGAGGCGGTCGGCCATGTCCTATCATCGATAGGAAAACGGGCCGGGCACGCAAGCGCCCGGCCCGTCCCTTGGCGGACTCCACCAAAGAAAGAGGGCCGACTTCCGTCGGCCCTCGAGCTATGAAACCTAAATCCGAGGATTTAGAAGGCAACCTGGGCCTGCAGACGGAACGTATCGACGTTGGCCTTGTAGCCAGACGTGATGACGCCGACGGCGGTCGCGGCGACCGGGGTGTTGGCGGCCGTGTTGATCACGTCCTTGAAGGACGAGCGCTCGTAGCCGAACTGGATCTTGGCGTTCGCGCCGTTGACGGTCGAACCACCGGCCACCGGGAGGGTGAAGTAGTAGTTCATGCCGACGTAGAACGAGTTCGACTTGTTGAAGAGCTTGTCGCTGATGCCGGTGCCGGCAGGCAGGGAGAAGTCGCGCACGCCATCGGAGATGGCCTGGCCGCGACCATCCGTGTTGAGGTTCGTGTAACGGGCGACCGCTTCCCAGTTGTCGTTGATCTTGTAGGCGACCGTCAGGTTCTCGCCGACGGGCTTGTGGTCACCGGCGAGGAGACCGGCGACGCCATCGGCCGAACCATTGACCTTGGTGGAGAGGTACTCGGCGTACACGGTCCAGTTGTTGTACTGGGCCTGGACGAACGGGTTGTAGCCCTCCATGTTGGCCATGGTGTTGGCGGAGCCGGCGGCGGAGAAGTAGCGGGTCTTGCCGTAGTTCACGCCGACGGCGTACTTCTGGTTGTCCGAGACCTTGTAGTTGTAGACGACGTTGGCGAAGCCGGCGAGGTCGTTCAGGCCCTTGTAGTTGTTGAAGCCCTGGGCGGCGGCGGTGACGGAAGCGCCGTACTCGAAGCCCTGGGGGTTGGCGACGCTGGTGTAGTGCAGGCCGGTATGGTGCGCGCCGAAGCCCAGGCGACGACCGGTCGAGACGGTGGCGGTGGAGGAGCCGTTCTCGGATTCGTTCCAGTAGCGGTTGGTGATGCCGCGCTCGACCGTGAGGAGCTTCGAGGACGAGGCCTTGAAGAGGGAGCTCAGGGTGCTTTCTTCATAACCCCAGGTCACCTTCTTGTAGCCGAAGTCGAACGTGCCGATCGAGCTGGTGTGGGAGACCATGGCGCGGTCGATGCTGTTGGCGGTGTTGCCCGACATGTCGAAGACGACGTCGCCCTGGATGCCCTCGCCGACGTCGGCGATGAACTCGATGTAGAGGCGGCGCATCAGGAACGCGTTCTGGGAACGGTAGTTCGAGGTGGAGACGCCGTTCACGGTCTGGCTGTAGCCGAAGTTCTCGAGCTGGGTCTGGAAGTAGCCGGCGATCGTGAAGCGCTTGGTGGCGTCTTCCTTCGGGAACACGCGGTTGACGCCCGAAGCGGCGCGCGCGGCGGCGGCCTCGTCGAGGGTCTTGGCGCGCTCTTCGGCGGAGATCACGCCCTTCTTCACGAGGAGGTCGAGCGTGGCCTTGTCTTGGGCTTGCGCGGAGACAGCGGTGAGGGCTGCGGCCGCGACGAGCATGGTCTTCAGGGTATTGTTCATAGGTTTGGGTGCGATGTGCGGAGGGACTATCTCATCCCATTGTTACGGTCCCGTGGCGGCCGGGTGAACAGACTGCCACACGGCCGATGCCGGAAACACCCCCTCTTCAGGCCAGGAAAGGCCCGAAACCTTCGTAGACGCTCGCGAAACGCGGCGTCCAGGCCAATTCCCGGCGGATGGCGCCGGCGTCGACGATGCGGCTGGGCTGGACCTGGCCGGTCCGGCGCATCCGCGGGCCGGCCGGGGCCGCGGCATCGAAGACCGGCGCCGCCAGGCCAAGCTGCGCGGAAAGCCACACGGCGAGCGCGGCCTTCGTCACGGGCCGCCCGTCGGTGACGTTGAAGACGCGCGCGCCCGGCGCGGCGCCTTCGACCGTCGCGAGGATCGCGCCGGCGGCGTCGTCGCGATGGAGGTAGTTGACGAAGTGGTCGACGCGGCCGCCGATGACGTTCTCGCCGCGGCGCAGCTGGTCGAGGAGGTAATGCCGGCCCGGTCCGTAGAGGCCGCCGAAGCGCAGCACGGTGGCGCGCGCCAGCCCCGAGGACAGCACCGCGCGCTCGCCGGCCAGGATCGCGTCCGCCGTCGGCGTCCCGCCGACGGGACTGTCCTCGGTGACGACGGTTCCGTCGTCCTGCCGGTACACGCCCGTGGAGCTGGTGAAGATGAAGTGCCCCGCACCGACGGACCCCGCCCAAGCCAAGGCGCGCCGCACGCCGGCGTCGTAGGTCAGCGCATACGCGTCCGCGCCCGCCCCGCCCGTGCTCGCGGCGTAGACGACGACGTCCGCGGCCGCGGGCAACGCAGACCAATCATCGCCCTGCAGGTCGCAGGCGACCGCCGCGACTCCGTGGGCCCGCAGGCGGTCGCGCGATTCGACGGACCGGACCACGCCGACGACGGCATGGCCATGGGCCTGCGCCTGCGACGCGAAAGCGGCTCCGACGTAGCCGCAGCCCAGGACGACGATGCGCTTCCCGGCGCTCACCGCGGAAGGAATCCGGCCATCCATTCGGCCGGGGTGGAGCCCGCGGCGGCGGACAGCAGGCCCATGAGCTCACCGGCATCGGCCAAGGCCTGCGCGCGGGGCGCCGGACCGTCCACGCACTCCGACAGGCGCGCGGCCAAGGCCCGCGGCTCGCAGGCCCCCTGCAGGTACTCGGGCCAAGCCTGGCGCTTCAGCAGGATGTTGGCGATGCCGAGGTGGTCGACGCGACCGGCGATGAGCCGTCGGCCGACGATCCACGTGAGCGGGTTAGCGCGGTACACGACGGCGCCAGGGATGCCGGCCAACGCGACGGTGAGCGACATCGTGCCCGAGCTGACGAGCGCGGCGCACCCGGCCACGGGGCCGTCCGCGACGGGCCGCAGGTCGATGCCCTTGGCTTCGTCGCCGTACTCCGCGCAGAGGCGGTAGAGCTCGGCATGGACCTCGCCGCCGGTGTGCAGGACGAGCGCCCGACGCTTCGGGTGGTCGCGGCGGAAACGCGCGAAGGCCTCGACCAGCGCGGGGAAGATCTTGCGGACGGGCTTCGGTCGGCTGCCGGGCAGCAGAAGCACGGGGCCCTCGGGGTCGTAGCGCAGGGCCGGCACGTGGTCGGGTTCCGCGAAGGGATGGCCGACGAAACGGGCGTCGAGCTTGGTGTCCGCGTAGACCGCGGGCTCGAACGGGAAGATGGTCCCCACGGCGTCGAGGTCCCGGGCCATCGTGAAACGGCGCTTGGGCTTCCAGGCCCAGAGCTGCGGACTGACGTATTGGATGACGGCGGTCTCGCCGCCGCCGGCGCGCGTGAGCCCGGCCAGGCGCAGCTCGTTCGCCAAACGCAGGTTGAGGCCGGGGTAGTCGACGAGCACGACCAGCTTGGGCCGCCACTGGAGCGACCACGCGGTCATGCGCGCGAACAGGCGGCGGTAGAACGGGTAGGCCGCGAGGACCTCGACGATGCCGACGGCCGAGAAGCCCGTCATGTCGAAGAGGAGCTGCGCGCCGGCCGCCTGCATATGCGGGCCGCCGAAGGCCGCGATGCGGAGGTCCGGACGGAGTTTGCCCAGCTCGCGGATCGCCTTCGCGGCGTGCTGGTCGCCGGAGTGCTCGCCGGCGACGAAGAGGACGTCGACCCCGCCCGCGCGGGGCCTGTCGAAGGCCGCCGGGATGGACGGGAAGGCGCTCATCGGCGGGCCATGCCGGCGCGGATCTGCTCGGTGATGCGCAGCGCGACCTCCAAGGCCGTGCGCCCGAGCTCGCCGCTCACCTTCGGGCGCTTGCGCTCGCGCACGCAGGCCACGAAGGAACCGAGCTCCACGGCCAAGGGCTCGGCCTTCTCGATCGGGATCTCCTCCTTGGCGAAACCGCCTTCGGCGGTCGGGTCGACGCGGACCGTATGGCCCTTCTGGCCCATGAAGTCGATGGACGCGTAGCCGCCGGTCTGGAAGACGCGGATCTCGCGGTTCTTCTTCAGCGAGACGCGGCTGGCGCTGAGGTTCGCGACGCAGCCGTTGCGGAAGGCGATGCGGGCGTTCGCGATGTCCTCGGTCTTGGTGACGACCGACACGCCGACGGCGTCGATCTTCTCCACCTCGGAGTTCGCGAGCTGCAGGACGATCCCGATGTCGTGGATCATGAGGTCGAGGACCACGCCGACCTCGGTGCCGCGGGGGGTGAAGGGCGCCAGGCGTTCCGCGGTGATGTAGCGGGCGTCGGTGACGGCCTTCTCGAGGTAGGACATCACGGGGTTGTAGTGCTCGATGTGCCCGACCTGCACGATGCGGTCGGCCTTGCGGGCGGCGGCGAGGATCTTCTCGGCCTCGTCCAACGTGACGCAGAGGGGCTTCTCGACGAGGAGGTGCACGCCCTTCTCGAGCAGCGGCACCGCCAAGGCGGCATGGTGGTTGGTCGGGACCACGACGCTGACGGCGTCGCAGGCCGCGGCCATGTCGTCCAAGGTGGCGAAGCGGGCGCAGTTGTGGCGGGCGCAGATCTCCGCGGCCCGCTTGTCGTCGGGTTCGAAGATGCCGGCGAGTTCGGCGCCGGGCAGGGTCGAGTAGATGCGGGCGTGGTGCTGGCCGAGCGAACCCGTGCCGGCCACCCCGCAGCGGATGCGCGTAGCGGTCATGGCCGGAGGATTCAGCGGCGCCCCGCGTTCTTCAACCCGAAAACCCTTCGGCCTGGGGCTCGAAGGCCACGCCGTCCTTGGTCAAGGTGACGCGGACCACCGAGCCGTCGACGACGGCCCCGGACAGGAGCTGGCGGGCCAGCGGCGTCTCGATCTCGCGCTGGATGAAGCGCCGCAGCGGCCGGGCGCCGTAGACCGGGTCGAGGCCGCGGTCCGCGAGCCAGGCCAGCACAGGCGGCGTGAGCTCCAGGCGGATGCGCTTGGCGGCCAGGCGGGCGTTGAGGCCCTGCAGCAGCAGGCCGGCGATGGCGGAGACCTGCTCGAGGCCGAGCGGACGGAAGAGGACGATGTCGTCCACGCGGTTCAGGAACTCCGGGCGGAAGTGGGCGCGGAGGTCGGTCATGACGGCTTCGCGCACGCTCTCGGTGATCTGGCCGAGGCCCGCGCCGGCCGCGATGTGGCGGCTGCCGATGTTCGAGGTCAGGATGAAGATCGCGTTGCGGCAATCGACCGTGCGGCCCTGCGAATCGGTCAGGCGGCCGTCGTCGAGCACCTGCAGGAGGATGTTGAAGACGTCCGGGTGGGCCTTCTCGACCTCGTCGAGCAGCACGACGGTGTAGGGGTGCCGGCGGAGGGCTTCCGTGAGCTGGCCGCCTTCCTCGTGGCCGACGTAGCCGGGAGGCGCGCCGACGAGGCGCGAGACGGAGTGCTTCTCCATGTACTCGGACATGTCGAGGCGCACCATCGACTTCTCGCTGTCGAAGAGCTCGAGGGCCAAGGCCTTGGCGAGCTCGGTCTTGCCGACGCCGGTGGGACCGAGGAAGAGGAACGAGCCGACGGGACGGCGGGGATCCTGGACGCCGGCGCGGGAGCGCTGGACGGCGTCGGCCACGGCGAGCACGGCCTCCTCCTGCCCGACGACGCGCTTCTGCAGGCTCTGCGCGAGGCGCAGGAGCTTCTCGCGTTCGCCCGAGAGCAGGCGCGCGACGGGCACGCCGGTCCAGCGGGCGACGACCTCGGCGACCTCCTCGGGCGTGACGGTCTCGCGGAAGAGGCCGGTGCCGGACTTCGCGCCCTTCTCCAGGGTCGCGACGTCCTTCTCGAGCTGCGGGATGCGGCCGTGGCGGAGCGCGGCCATGGCGTTGAGGTCGCCCTTGCGTTCGGCCTCGGCCATCTCGCGGCGGGCGGCGTCGAGCTGCTCGCGGGCGGTGCGGACCTTGGTCACGGAGGCCTTGTCGGATTCCCAGCGCGCGCGGACGGTGCGCTGCGATTCGCGGGCCTCGGCGAGCTCCTTGCGGAGGACGCCCAGGCGCGCCTTCGAGCCATCGTCCTTCTCGTTCTTGAGCGCGGACTCCTCGACCTCGAGCTGGAGCACGCGCCGGTTGAGCACGTCGAGCTCCGCGGGCACGCTGTCGATCTCGGTGCGGATCTGCGCGCAGGCCTCGTCGATGAGGTCGATGGCCTTGTCAGGCAGGAAGCGCGCGGTGATGTAGCGGTCGGAAAGCACGGCGGCCTCGACCAGCGCGGCGTCCTCGATGCGCACGCCGTGGTGCACCTCGAAACGCTCGCGCAGGCCGCGCAGGATGGAGACGGTGTCGGGCACGCTCGGCGGGTCGACGAGGACCTGCTGGAAGCGGCGCTCGAGCGCGGGGTCCTTCTCGACGTGCTCGCGGAACTCGTCGAGCGTGGTGGCGCCGATGCAATGGAGCTCGCCGCGGGCGAGCATGGGCTTGAGCAGGTTGGCGGCGTCGATCGCGCCCTCGGCCTTGCCGGCGCCGACGAGCGTGTGCATCTCGTCGATGAAGAGCAGGATGCCGCCTTCGGCGGACTTCACCTCGGCCAGGACGGCCTTGAGGCGCTCCTCGAACTCGCCGCGGTACTTGGCGCCGGCGAGCAGCGCGCCCATGTCCAAGGAGAAGATGGTCTTGTCGCGCAGGCCCTCGGGGACGTCGCCGTTGACGATGCGCTGGGCGAGGCCCTCGACGACGGCGGTCTTGCCGACGCCGGGTTCGCCGATGAGGACGGGGTTGTTCTTGGTCCGGCGGGAGAGGATGCGGATGACGCGGCGGATCTCCTCGTCGCGGCCGATGACCGGATCCATCTTGCCGGTGCGGGCCCGGGCCGTGAGGTCCATGCCGTACTTGGACAAGGCCTCGTAGGTGGCCTCGGGATTGGAGGTGGTCACGCGCTGCGAACCACGGACGGCCTTGAGGGCGCCGAGGATGCTGGGGCGGGCGAAATCGATGCCCGTGAAGGCCGCGCGGAGCGAAGGCGCCTCGGACAGCGCGAGGAGGACGTGCTCGCCGGAGACGTAGTCGTCCTTCATCGCGGCGGCTTCCTCCTTGGCCTTGAGGAGCACGCCGTGGGCCTCGCCGGACAAACCCGGCTGGCTCGGGGCTTGGTTGAGCTTGGGGAGGCGCGCGAGGATGCCGGCCAAGGCGGAAGCCAAGGCCTGGTCGTCCTTCGCCGCGCGGCGGAAGACCGACGGAACCACCCCGCCCTCCTGCGACAGCAGCGCGTGGAGGATATGGGCAGGCTCGATCTGGCTGTGCCGGCGCTGCACCGTCTCGCTCTGCGCGAGCTGGAGGGCTTCGTTGGTCTTGTCCGTCAGGTTGCCGAAGGGAGAACTCATGTTGCCCCCCATCCTGCACAAAACGTTCCAAGACCCAGCCGCGGAAACTCCCCGCAAACATGGCGGGATTTCGGCCAGAAAAGACCCGTGACGCGACAGGCCGTCACGGACGCGACGAGTTGTCGCAGAATTGCCCGCCGAAAACAGTCCCTTATTGCCCCGCAGGGGCAATTCGGCCATAGAAACCCGATGACGCGCGCCGCGCAACTGAACGCCTTGGAACGGCTGATGGACGACCCCTCGCCGGTGGTCCGCCAAGCCGTGCTCAAAGGGGTCCAGGCCGCCGGCACCGAAGGCCTTCTCTGGCTCGAGGAACTCAGCGCGGACGAAGCCCTCGGACCGCACGCCAAGGCCCTCCTTTCGGAGCTCCGCACCCCGGAATCCTCCGCCCAGGCCCTCGTGCGCTACCTCCAGGCCGGCGAGGTCGACCTCGAAGAGGCCTGCCTGCTGCTGGAACGCATCCACGACCCGAAGCTGCCGGACGCGGCCTACCGGGCCAAGCTCGACCAATACTGCGAACGCACGCGGGAACTCGTCGCCGAGCCGCTCGACGTCCGCGCGAAATGCCGCCTGCTGTGCCGCGTGCTCTTCGGCGAGGAAGGCTTCCGCGGCTCGCAGCAATCCTTCGCGACGCCGCAGTCCTCCCTGCTCTCGCACGTGCTCGCCGACCGCCGCGGCATCCCGATCTCGCTCTGCCTGGTCTTCCTCCTCGTCGCGCGCCGGCTCGGCCTGCCCGTCGAACCCGTCGGCCTGCCGGGCCGCTTCATGGTCGGGGTCTTCCGCGGCAAGGACCCGCTGTACATCGACTGCTACGAAGGCGGGGCCTTCCGCACCCGCGCGGAGGTGCAGCTGCTGCTGCTCGACAACCAGCTGCCGGCGGACGAGGCGTTCCTGCGGCCGGTCACGCCGCTCCAGACGATCGCGCGCTGCTGCCGCAACCTGGTCTCGCAGTTCGAGGCCCAAGGCGACGACCGCAGCAGCCGGCTCTTCGTCGGGGTCGTCCACGCCCTGGAGAAAATCGATGAGCGCGCCTGACACCCTGACGTTGGCGGACCTCCGCACCCGCGCCTTCCCTCAGCCGCAGCTGGGCGTGCTGGGCGACCCGATCGCGCACTCGCTGAGCCCCGCGATGCATAACGCGGCCCTCGCGGCGCTGCGGCCCGCGCATCCCGCGCTGGCGCATCTCGCCTACCTGCGCCTGCACATCCTGGCGGAGGAGCTGCCGGAGGCCCTGCGGCGCCTGCGCGAGCTCGGCTTCGCCGGCCTCAACCTCACCGTGCCGCACAAGATCCAGGCGCTGACGCTCGCGGCGGAGCTTTCCGACGAGGCGCGCCGCGCGGAATCGGTGAACACGCTCGTGCCGACGCCGCAAGGCTGGGCGGGCCACACGACGGACGGCCAAGGCTTCCTCGAGGCGCTGCGCGAACGCACGGGCCACGGCGTCTCCGGCCGGCCGGTCCGCCTCTTCGGCGCCGGCGGCGCGGCCCGCGCGGTCGCGGCGGCCTGCCTGGCGGCCGGCTGCGCCGACCTGCGCGTCAGCAACCGCGAAGCCGCCAAGGGCGCGGCGCTCGTGGCGGCCCTCGCCGACCCACGCGCCCAGGCGGGCGACGCCGGCGCGGCGCTGCCGGCCGACGCGGTCGTGGTGAACTGCACGACGCTCGGGCTCAAGGCCACGGACGCCTCCCCGCTCGCCGCGGACCTGCTGCGCCCGGGGCAGTTCGTCTTCGACACGACCTACGGCGCGCACCGCTCCCGGCTGCTGCTTGACGCGGCCGAACGCGGCGTCGACGGATGCGATGGCCGGCCGATGCTCCGCTGGCAAGGGGCGCTCGCCTTCCGCCTCTGGACCGGCATCATGCCTCCTGCCGCCCCGATGCGCGCCGCCCTCGGCGAACCTCCCGCGAACCCATGAACCTCGTCGAAGCCCAGATCTTCATCGCGCTGCATCCCGCGGTCGCCGCCGTCTGCGCGGGCGCCGTCGGCGCCTGCGTCGGGAGTTTCCTCAACGTCTGCATCCATCGGTTGCCCAAGGAGGAATCCATCGTGACGCCGGCGTCGCGTTGCGCCTGCGGCCAGCCGATCCCCTGGTGGCTCAACATCCCGCTCTTCGGCTGGCTCGCCCTCCGCGGCAAGGCCCGCTGCTGCGGCGCGGCGATCTCCGTCCGCTACCCGGTCGTCGAACTGCTCACCGCCCTGCTCTTCGCGGCCTCGATCCTCACGCTGCCGCCCGCGAAGGCCGCGGTCGCCGCGGTCTTCCTTCCCCTGCTCATCGTCCTCGCGGGCTGCGACCTCGACGACATGCTGGTGCCCGACGCCCCGAACCTGGCCTTGGTGGCCCTCGGCCTCATCTTCTCGATCCTGCTGCCCTCCCTCCACGGGGAGACGAGCGCGTCCCTCGAGGTGGTCAACCGGCTGCATGCCGCCGGCGACTCCTTGGTCGGCATCGCGGTCGGCACGGCCTTGGTCTGGTGGATCCGCATCATCGGGGAGATCGTCATGGGCCAGGAGGCCATGGGCGAAGCCGACATCATCCTCTGCGCCGGGGTCGGCGCGTTCTGCGGCTGGCAAGGCGCGCTGTTCTGCCTCTTCGGCGGGGCGGTCATCGGGGTCCTGCTGAAATTCCCGATGGTTATCGCCGTTTTCACCAAAAAAGAGGCCGATAGCCACGTTCCGTTCGTCCCCAGCATGGCCATCGCCGGGGCCATCTGGTTCTTCCGTGGGCCCGAACTGGTCCAAGCCTGGCACCTCTGGGTCAACGGCTAAGGTTTCTGGCTTGCCGCCCCCTCCCCCCCTCGCCCAAATAAACCCACCCCCATCATGAAGCAGCTCGCCCTTGCCACCCTCCTCGCCTCCGCCGGCCTCGTCGGATGCAACACGTACGATACGCCCAACCATGGTAAGGCGGTCTCCCTCGAGCCTAGCCACAACTTCCTCGGCATCATCCGCACCGAGCCCGGCTCCTACTCGGCCAACAACAATTCGACCCTCCGCCTCAGCACCAACGAGCTCTACAGCCGCCGCACCTCCTCGGGCGACCGCATCGTGCTCCTCTGGGGCGCGATCACGATCACCGACTACTAAAGCCTGACAAGAGGCCTTGCAGAAGCCCCGGAAACGGGGCTTCTTCGTTTCCAGGCAAAATGCACGACCCTGGCCGCAACGTCGCCCGACATCTCCGCGCCGCCGCCACCCGGACGCCGGACCTGACGGCGACGTTGACCCCGCTCTCGGTGAGCCCGTCCGGCCGGGTCGTCCATGCGCGCTGCACGTTCCGGGAACTCGACATGGAAAGCGACGCGGCGGCCCGGCTCTTCCACGCCGCCGGCATCGCCCGCGGTACCCGCACGCTGCTGGCGGTGCGCCCCGGCCACGACCTGATCGTCTGCATGTTCGCGCTGCTCAAGCTCGGCGCCGTGCCGGTCGCGATCGACCCCGGGATGGGCCTGCGGAGCTACCTCGGCTGCGTCCGCCACGCCCAGCCGACGGCCTTGGTCGCCATCCGCATGGCGCACTGGCTCAGCCTGCTGCCTTTCGACGCCTTCGGTTCCCTCGAAACCCGCGTCCAGGTCGGCGGCCGCCGCTGGCGCGCGCAACTGACGCAATGCCTGTCGTCCGAGCCGCGCCCGCTGACGGCGCTGTCCGCCGACGACCCGGCCGCGGTGCTCTTCACCTCGGGCTCGACGGGCGCGCCCAAGGGCGTCTCCTACACGCACGGGATGTTCGACGCCCAGATCGAACTGGTGCGCGCCACCTACGGCATCCAGCCCGGCGAGGTCGACATGCCGATGCTGCCGGTGTTCGCGCTCTTCAACCCGGCGCTCGGGATGACGACCGTCACGCCGCTGCTGGATCCGACGAAACCGGCCGCGGCCGACCCGGCTCCGCTCGTCGCGGCGCTGCTCTCCGAGCAGGTGACGAATTCGTTCGGTTCCCCCGCCATCTGGGCCCGCATCGCCGACCACTGCGAAAGCCACCGGCTCGCCCTCCCGCACCTGCGTCGCCTGCTCATCGCGGGCGCACCGGTGCCCGACCGCCTGCTGGAGCAGCTGCGGCGCATCGCCCCGCAGGCCGAGATCCACACGCCCTACGGCGCGACGGAATGCCTGCCGGTCAGCACGATCGAAGCGGGCGAACTGCTCGCCACGCAGCGCGCGACGGCCCGCCAAGGCGGCGGCACCTGCGTAGGCCGCCCCGTGGCCGGGGTCGAGATCCGCATCATCCGCGAGAACGACGGAGCGTTGCGGTCCTTCGCGGAAGCGACGGCCTGCGGACCGGGCGAGGTCGGCGAGATCGTCGCCACCGGACCGAGCGTGACCCGCGCCTACGACGGGCTGCCCGCCGCGACTGCCTTGGCCAAGATCCCCGACGGCGACCGCGTGTGGCACCGCATGGGCGACCTCGGTTGCCTCGACGCCGACGGCCTGCTGCGCTTCTTCGGGCGACGCGCGGAGAAGGTCCGCGCCGCCCATGGCGACCTCCACACCGAAGCCGTCGAGCCGGCCTTCCGCGCCCATCCCGACGTCGCGCGCTGCGCGCTGATCGCGCTCGGCGCGCAAGCCCCGTTCACGCCCGCGCTCGTCGTCGAACCGCGCGCCGGCCGTTTCCCGGGCGACGCCGGCGAGCGCGAGAAGTTCGTGGCGGCCCTGCGCGAACTCGCCCGCGGCAACCCCGCCGCGGCCCGCGTCGGGACGTTCCTCTTCCAGGCCAAGCTGCCGGTGGACGTCCGGCATAACGCCAAGATCCACCGCCTGCGCCTGTCCAAGGAATGGACGGCCCGCCTCCGCGCATGAGCCGCCCCACCGTCCTCGTCACCGGCGGCAACGGCTTCCTCGGCCGCGCCATCGTCGAACGCTGCCTCGCGCGCGGCTACGCCGTGCGGGTGTACGGCCGGTCCGACCTCGCCGCCGACCTGGCCCCGCGCGTCGCGTTCCACCGCGGCGACCTCGCGGACGCCAGCGCCATCGGGGCGGCCGTGAAAGGCTGCGACTACGTCTTCCACGTGGCCGCCAAGGCCGGCGTCTGGGGCGCATGGGACGACTACGTGCGCAGCAACATCCTCGGGACCGAAGCGGTCGTCCGGGCCTGCCAGGAGCACGCCGTGCGCGCCCTGGTCTACACGAGCACCCCGAGCGTCGTGTTCAGCGGGGAATCCTTCCGCGGCGCCGACGAGACCCTGCCCTACGGCGAGGATTTCCTCTGCGCCTACGCCGAGACGAAGGCCACCGCCGAACGCCGCGCGCTCGAGGCGGCCTCCGACCGCCTGAAGGTCTGCGCGCTGCGCCCGCACCTGATCTGGGGCCCGGGCGACCACCACCTCTTCCCGCGCGTGCTGGCCCGCGCCCGCGCCGGCAAGCTACGCATCGTCGGCGACGGCGCCAACCGCGTCGACGTCACGCACGTCGACACCGCGGCGGACGCGCACCTCGGCGCCCTGGACGCGCTCCTCGCCGGCCGCGCCAACGGGAAGGCATACTTCCTCTCGCAAGGCGAGCCCGTGAACCTCTGGGAGTTCATCAACCGCCTCGTCGTCGGCGCCGGACTCCCTCCCGTCACCAGGAAGATCCCGCTCAGCCGCGCCTACGCGCTCGGCGCCTGCCTGGAAGGCCTCTGGACCATCCTGCGGCTCAAGGGCGAGCCGCCCATGACCCGCTTCGTCGCCGTCGAACTCGCCAAGGACCACTGGTTCGACGTCTCCGCCGCACGACGCGACCTCGGGCTCAAGCCCGCGGTCGAAACCTGGACCGAACTCGACCGCCTTGCGGCGACGTTCAGGGAGCGTCGCTGAGCAGCCGCCCACCCTTTCGCGGGTGGTTGCTTGCAGGCGGGAGGCTTTCCCCCAAGGTTGCCGGCATGCCCGCCGACGGACTCCAGCCCGACAAGACCTTCGTGGTCTCGATGAAGACCTGGTTCGACCAGACCGATGGGCTGGGGATCCTGCACCACTCGCACTACGTCCTGCTGATGGAGCGCGCCCAGAAGAGCTTCTTCGTGGCGACCATGGGCAAGGACACGCTCGACCCGGCGATCGCGCCCGACGTCTATGTCGTCGTCCGCAACCTCGAGCTCAGCTACCTCGTGCCGATCCGTCCGGAGTGCACGGTCAAGCTGCACCTCTCCGTCCGCAAGGTCCGCGCCGCCGGCCTCACCATCGACTTCGAGTTCCGCAGCGAAGACGGCCGGACCCTCTACGCCAAGGCCTCGCGCACGGTCTGCCGCATGGACGGCACGACCCACCAGCCGGCGGCTTGGAGCGAGGAATTCCGGGCCCGCCACGAGGCCCTCTTGCGCTGATCAACCGGCCCGCAACGCCGCGCAGATCCCGCAGGTCCTCCCATCGCAGCCGCGGGCGGTGCAATGTTCGCGGCCGTAGAAGATGATGCGGAGGTGCAGCTTGTTCCATTCGCCCTCCGGGAAGACCTTCTTGAGGTCCCGCTCGACCTGTTCGACCGACTTGCCGGGGCTCAGTTTCCAGCGCTTGGCGAGACGATGGATGTGCGTGTCGACGGGGAAGGCCGGCACGCCGAACGCCTGCGCCATCACGACCGAGGCCGTCTTGTGCCCGACCCCCGGCAGTTCCTCGAGCTCCTCGAACGTCCGCGGGACCTCGCCGCCATGCTTGGCCATGAGGAGCTTCGCCAGACCGACGAGCGCCTTGGACTTCTGCGGAGCCAGACCGAGCTGGCGGATGAGCCCAAGCACCTTCTCGACCGGCAGGGCGGCCATCTTGGCCGGCGTCCCGGCGACGGCGAACAGCGCCGGCGTGACCTCGTTGACCTTCTTGTCCGTGCACTGGGCCGACAGCACCACCGCCACCAGCAACGTGAACGCATCCGTGTGGTCCAGCGGGATCGGCGTGGTCGGATAGAGGCGCGCCAGCTCGCGGGCGATGTAATCGGCTCGTTGCTGGCGGGTCATCGGCGGGAC
This sequence comes from Opitutia bacterium, assembly GCA_947453335.1. GTDB lineage: Bacteria > Verrucomicrobiota > Verrucomicrobiia > Opitutales > UBA953 > UBA953. The sequence goes on from CANGFP010000003.1 coordinate 264,425, forward strand.
TTTAGGGCTGAGGGTAATGATGGCAAACGCCCATGAAGACTTATTCACAGCGGCCGCTGCGGGGTGGCGTCGGCTAATGGCAAAACCATCTTCCGCTAATACCCCCACCCCACCACGGTGGACGGTTGCGGGGGCGTCCCTCCACCTCGAAATACCACCCACTCTTTCCTCCATGGCCCAACTGCCCTACGACCCTTCCAAGATCTCGCGAGAACTCGCCCGCCACTACATCCCGGCGAGCGAAACGGACGTCCAGGCGATGTTCCAGGCTGTCGGATCCGCTAAGCTCGCCGACATGTACCGGCACATCTCCGACGACGTGAAGTTCGCCGGCCAGCTGGACCTACCTGACGAGCTCGAATACGCCGCCCTCGCCGACCGCATGCTCGCGCTGTCCCGGCGCAACGACGCCAAGACGGGCTTCCTCGGCGACGGCCTCCAGGTCTACCGCACGCATGAGATCGTCGACCACGTCTGCTCGATCCGCAACCTCACGACGTCCTACACGCCCTACCAGCCCGAGCGCTCCCAAGGCACGCTGATCACCCACTGGATCTACCAGTCGACGCTCGCGCAGCTGACCGGCTTCGAGGCCGTGAACTCCTCGCTCTACGACCGCGCCAGCGCCCTGTTCGAGGCCGCCGTCTGCGCCGTGCGCATGTCCGAGGCCGACACCGTGCTCGTCGCGGCGAACCTCTTCCCCGGCGACCTCGAGGTGCTCCGCACCCACTGCGCCGAGACCTCGGTGAAGCTGGAGCTGCTCGAAGCCGAGGAAGCCACGGGCCGCATCCGCGGCGCCGCCATCCAGGCCCGCGTCGCCGCGCTCGGCGGCAAGGTCGCCGCCGTCATCTTCCCGCAGGTGAACAACCTAGGCCTCGTCGAGGACGCCGACGAGCTCGCCGACGCGTGCGCCGACGCCGGCGTGAAGTCGATCGCGGTCGTCGACCCGATGCTCCTCGCCACGGGCGGCCTCAAGGCCCCCGCCGACTACGGCCGCCAGGGCGCCGACATCCTCGTGGGCGAGGGCCAGCACCTCGCCATCGGCGCGAACTTCGGCGGCCCGGGCCTCGGCGTCTTCGCCGTCCGCCACAACGCCGCGCGCAAGAACGAGGTCCGAGAGACGCCCGGCCGCTTCGTCGGCAAGGCCAAGGACAACGCCGGCCGCGACTGCATCGTGATGGTGCTCTCGACCCGCGAGCAGCACATCCGCAAGGACAAGGCCACGTCGAACATCTGCTCCAACCAGGCCTTCATCGCCACGATCGCCGGCGCCGCCATCCTCGCCCGCGGCGAGGCCGGCATGGCCGCCAGCTGCGTCGCCGGCCGCGACCGCGCCCACCGCGCGGCCGCCAAGCTGCACACCATCCCTGGCCTCAAGGTCTGCTACGCCCAACAGGCCTTCTGGAACGAGTTCAGCCTGATGCTCCCGGAACCCGCCGCCGCAGTGCTCGCCAAGGGCCGCGCCGCCGGCCTGCACCTCGGGGTCGACATCACGGGCCGCACGCCCTGCAAGTGCCCGCTGCTCAAGATCTCCTTCAGCGATGTGCAGACCGACGCCGATGCGGACCGCCTGGTGGCGTTCTTCGAAGGTCTCTACGGCAAGGCCACCGGCGCGGCCACCCTGCCCGCCGTCCCCGCCCACCTGCTCCGCTCCGCCCCGGTCGGGCTCCCGTCCTTCCCGCTGGCCGAGCTGAAGGCCTACTACACCAAGCTCGGCGAACTGAACGTCTCGCCCGACACCGGCTGCTTCCCGCTGGGTTCGTGCACGATGAAGTACAACCCGCACATCAACGACTGGGCCGCCGGTCTCCCGGGCTTCACCGCGTTGCACCCGCAGGCGCCCGTCGAGGACGCGCAGGGTTCGCTCGAGCTGCTCTGGCAGATCCAGCGCTGGATGCAGGCCATCACCGGTCTGCCGGGCGTGACGACCCAACCGGTCGCGGGCGCGCAAGGCGAACTCGTCGGCCTTAAGCTCTTCCAGGCCTACCACCGGCACCACGGCCAGGCCCATCGCGACATCCTGCTCATCCCGTCCACGGCCCACGGCACCAACTTCGCCACCGCCACCACGGCGGGCTACGTCAACCGCCAGCGCGCCGACGGCGCGCCCTCCGGCATCGTCATCCTGAAGTCCGCCCCCGACGGCCGCGTCGACCAGGCCGACTTCGACGCCAAGATCGCGCAGTACGGCGACCGCGTCGCCGGCATGATGGTGACCAACCCGAACACGTCGGGCGTCTTCGAGACCGACTTCAAACGCATGGCCGACGCCGTGCACCGCGCGGGCGGGCTCGTCTACATGGACGGCGCCAACATGAACGCCATCGCGGGCTGGGTGAACCTCGACAAGCTCGGCGTCGACGCCGTGCACAACAACCTGCATAAGACCTGGACCGTCCCGCACGGCGGCGGCGGCCCGGGCGACGGCATCGTCGGCGTGTCCTCCCGTCTCGCGGACTTCCTGCCCGGCTTCCAGGTCGAGAAGCAGGGCGACCGCTTCGTGCCGGTCCGCCCGAAGCACAGCATCGGCTCCTTCCACCGCCACTGGGGCAACTTCGCGCACAAGGTCCGCGTCTACTCCTACCTGCTGCGCCTCGGCCACGCGGGCGTCCAGCGCATGTCCGCGATGTCCGTCCTCGCGAGCCGCTACCTCTTCGCCCGCCTGGGCAAGCAGTTCCCGTCGCTGCCCGCGGCCGCCGACGGCGTGCCCCGCATGCACGAGTTCATCCTCACGCTCACCGAGGAGGATTTCAAGCGCATCGAGGCCGCCGGCATCCCGCGCGCGAACATCATCTCCCGCGTCGGCAAGCTCTTCCTCGACTTCGGCTTCCACGCCCCGACCGTCGCCTTCCCCGAGGTCTTCGGCCTGATGATCGAGCCGACCGAGTCCTACACGAAGGCCGAGCTCGACCGCTTCGCCGACGCCGTGCAGGCCATCGGCGAACTCATCCGCTCGAACCCCGAGGTGCTCAAGTCCGCGCCGCGCTTCACGCCCGTGGACCGCGTCGACGAGGTCGCCGCGAACCGCAGCCTCGTGCTGAGCGAACACCTGACGGCCCTGCCCAAGGTGAACGAGAACCGCCTGTCGCCGGTCCTGCTCAACGCGATGCCCGTCGCGGAGATCAAGGCCCGCATCCTGGCGACCGTCTGACGCCCGGCGTCAGGCGGCCAAGGGCAGGCGCACGCGGAAGGTGGTGCCGCGGCCGACTTCGCTGGCGACGGCGATGGTGCCGCCGTGCGCCTCCACGGCCTGCTTGACGATCGCCAGGCCGAGGCCGGCGCCTTCGGCGTGGCGGGAGGACTCCGGGGCTACGCGCCGGAAGCGCTCGAAGATCTGCCCGAGGCTTTCCGCGGGGATGCCGCGGCCGTCGTCGGCGACGGTCAGCTCGGCCTGGCCATCCACGACGCCGGTCGCGACGGTGACCCGCACGCCGGCCGGATTGTGCAGGACGGCGTTCATGACGAGGTTGAGGATCACGCGGCCGAGGCGCGCGGGGTCCGCGAGGATCTGGGCGCCTTCCAGCTTGGCCTCCAGGGTCGCGCCCTTCTCGCGGGCGAGCCGCGCCAGCAAAGCCACGGCCTCGTCGGCGAGGTCCGCGAGGTCGCACGGCGCCTTCTCGACGGGCTGCGCAAGGTCCCCGTGGGCCAGCTCGAGGAGGCCATCGGAGATCGTCTTCATACGCACGGCGGCCTGCTTGATCGTCTCCAGCGCCTCCCGGTATTCCTCGGGCGAGCGGTCCTGGCGCAGCGCGCGCTGGCTGTCGGACAGGATGACGGTCAGGGGCGTGCGCAGCTCGTGCGAGGCGTCGGCGGTGAACTGCGTGACGCGGTCGCGGGCGGCGTTCATGCGGCCGAAGGTGTCGTTGAGCACCACGGCGAGGCGGCCGAGCTCGCTCTCGGTGTCCTCGACGTCGATCTGGCGGCCGTAATCCCCGGCGGCGATGCCTTCGGCGTCCGCGGCGATGCGGTCGATGGGGCGCAGGGAACGGCCGGCGAGGATCCACCCGATGCTGCAGCCGACGCCGGTGAGCGCGAAGCCGACGGCGAACAGCTTCCAGGCCAGGAGGCGGAGGTCGGCTTCGAGCGCGGAGACGTCGAGGACGAAGGCGACGAAGTTCGGCCCGGGGGGGCGGTGCAGCAGCACGCGGTTGCCGTCGGTCGCGAAGATCAGGTCGACGGGGCGGGCGGGGCCAGGCTCGTCCGCGTGGGAATCGAGCTGCGCGAGGCAGGCGGCGACGACCTCGCGGGCGGCCGGTTCCGCGGCGAGGGTCGAGTAGAGCAGCCGGGAGTCGGCCTGGGAGGCGACGAGGACGCGGCAATCCTCCTGCGCGAGAGCGGCGATGGTCTGCTCTGCCTTCGCCTTGCGCTGGTTGGTGTTGTCGTTCGTGCGTGCGCGGGCCGGGCCGGCGACGCCGGGGACGATCTCGCCGATGGCGCCCATGCTGGTGGTCATGAGTTGGCGGAGACGGAGGTCGGCCGCTTGGAGGCGGTTGGCCCGTTCATGGCGATGAAACGCGACCAGCAGGACGGTGGTCGTCGCGGCGAGGAGGCCGAAGTTCCAGGCGAGGATGCGCCAGCGGATCGAGTGGAAGACCATGGTCAGGCGGCGGGGATCTCGTAGCCCATCCCGCGGCGGGTGCGGATGAGCTCGTTGCCGAGCTTCCGGCGCAGGTTGCAGACGTGGACCTCCAGGAGGTTGGACAGCGTGTCCTCGTTCTCGTCGAAGAGGTGCTCGTAGAGCTCGGCGCGCGTGACGACGGCGCCGCGGCGGTGCGCGAGGTATTCGAGCAGCGCGTACTCGCGGCCGGTCAAGGCCTGCGGTTGGCCGGCGCGGGTCACGCGCCGGGCGACGGTATCGATGAGCACGTCGCCGATGGCCAAGGCCACGCTACCGACGCTGTGGTTGCGGCGGACCAGCGCGCGCAGCCGGGCGAGGAGCTCCTGCTGGACGAACGGCTTGGCGAGGTAGTCGTCCGCCCCGAGGTCGAGCCCGACCACGCGGTCCTCGACCGAGTTCCGGGCGGTGAGCATCATGACGGGCGTGCGCTTGGTGTGACGGAGACGCCGGAGCACCTCGCGGCCGTCCATGCCGGGCATCATGTAGTCTAGGACGATGGCGTCGTAATCGAACTCCATCGCCTTGTGCAGGCCCTCGGCGCCGTTCGGCGCGGCGTCGACCGCGTAGCCTTCCTCGCGGAAGAGCCGCACCAAGCCGTTGCGGAGGTCGGCTTCGTCTTCGACGATCAGGAGGCGCATCGGGTTAGGGGTTGCGGGATGGGGGGATGGGAACGCGAAAGAGAGCAAAGGGGAAGCGGGGATGGGGGAGCCCAGCACCTACCGTTTCCCGATAGTCTAACGGATTGGGGTTTAAGCCAAGATTAAGGAACCGGTTTCACCCTTCCCCGCGGATGAAATGGCCGCGGCTGATGGCCGAATAGGCGCCGATGACCAAGGCGGACACCCCGCAGAGCCAGAAGACCTGCCCAGGAGTCAGGCCACAGGCCCCGAAGGCCAGCCACTGCGCACCCGAGGCGGCCAGGATCCCGACGAAGCTGAGCAGGTTGGCCGCGCCCTGCACGGCCCCCTTGCTCTCCGGCGCAGGGCGATGCTGCAGGACCGCGGCGATGGGGACGATGAAGAGGCCGGCCGAGAAGCCGAGAGCCACGAGGGCCGCGGCGAAGCCGGGAACGCCGATGCCCGTCCAGCCCATCGGGATGGTGCTCAGGGCCAAGCCCAAGGCCCCGACCGGCACGAGGCGATACTCGATGCGGCCACGCGAGGCGTAGCCGGCCAGGAGGCTGCCGAAGCCGATGCCCAAGGCCAGCGCGGCGCTCAGGAGGCCGCTGTCGGTCTCGCGCAGCCTCAGGATATCGCGCGCGTAGATGAGGACGTTCATCTGGACCAAAGCGGCCAGGAAGAAGAAACCGACGTTGCCCCAGTTGGCGCGCCAGAGGTCGCGGTCGCCGCGCATGACCTGCAGCTGATGCCACAGTTCCTTCAGCGGATTCAACGGCAGCGGACGGTCCGGCGCCGCCGCCGGCACGGCGGTGATGCCTCGACTGAACACCCAACCCACCAAGGCCAAGGCCGCCAGAATCAGGCCAGCCCAGGCAGGATGGCCGGCGAGGTTCTCCGCGAAGAACGCGCCGGCGACGATGCCCGCGATGATGCCGAGGAAGGTCAGGAGCTCGAGGATGCCGTTGCCCCACGAGAGGCGGTCGTGCGGCAGGACCTCAGGTAGGATGCCGTATTTGGACGGCCCGAAGACGGCGCTGTGCGTGCCCATCAGGAACACGGAGGCAAGTTCCAACGTCAGGTTGCCTAGGCCGAGCGCGACGGCCGCGAAGAGCATGATGCCGACCTCGGCGGTCTTCACCGAGACCATCACGCGGCGCTTGCTGAAGCGGTCCGCCAACCAGCCGCCCAGCATCGAGAAGAGGATGAACGGCGCCGCGAAGAGCGCGCCGACCAAGGCGACGTAGGCATGCTGGTCGTCGGCCGACATCGGCCGGGCCATGACGAGCAGCACCACGAGGTTCTTGAGCGCGTTGTCGCTGAAGGCGTTCTGGAACTGGGTGGCCATGAGGCACCAGAAACCCCGGCGCCAACCGGCGGCGTCTACCTGTTGACCCTCGTGCATGGCTCCATCACAGCCGCCGCCAAGGGGACGGCAAACCTATTAGCCCCTTAGCCCTTCAGCTGCGCGAACATCTCCAGGGCCGACTGCGAACGGTTGAGGATGTAGACGTGGTAACCGGGGACGCCGCGGGCCAGCAGCCCGCGCACCTGACGCACGGCCCACGAAACCCCGACCTTGCGCTGGGCCTCCTCGTCCTCCCCGCAGGCTTCGAGCTCGCGCACGAGCGCATCGGGGATCCTGGCCTGGCAGAAGCCGCAGAAACGGCGCGCCTGCTTGAGCGAAAGCACCGGCATGATGCCGGGCAGGATCGGCACCGAGACGCCGGCCGCGCGCGCGCGGGCCACGAACCGGAAGTAGTCCTCGTTGTCCAGGAAGAGCTGCGTGGTGACGAAATCGGCTCCCGCGGCGACCTTGCCGGCGAGGTGCCGGATGTCCGACAGGTCGTCGGGCGAGCTCGGGTGCCGCTCGGGGAAGCCCGCCACGCCGATCGCGAAGCGACCGGGCCGCTCGCGGCGGATCAGGTCGACGAGACCCAAGGCGTGCGCGAAGCCTTCGGGGTGCGCCGTGAACTCGGTCTGGCCCTTGGGCGGGTCGCCGCGCAAAGCCAGGATGCCGACGAAACCGGCGGCGTCGTACTTGGCGACGATGTCGGCGAGTTCCGCACGGCTATGCCCGACGCAGGTCAGGTGCGCGATGAGCGGGAAGCCGGCCTGCACGAGCTTGGCGCCGTACTCGAGGACCGTCGAACGGTCGGAACCGCCGGCGCCGTAGGTGAAGGACGCGAAATCGATGCCCATCGGCTGCAGGGCGCGGGCCGTCTCGAGCATCGCCGCGGCTTCCTCGGGCTTCTTCGGCGGGAAGAACTCCACGGAGACCGTCGGGCGGCCGGGGGACCGCAGGCGGGCGATGAAGGCGTCTCTCAACATTCGTATCAACCTATCAAGATTTGATGATGCAAGTCAAGACCCGACGATGGCCTATCGGCCGGCCGGCCGGGAGCCTTGGTTGGCGGGCAATTCCTCGGGCAGGGCCACGTGGTAGGCCATGACCATCCAGCACAGCATGACGGGATAGATGAGGACGATGAAGCCCAGCGAGCCGAGGATGCCGAGGGCGACGCCCTGCCCTACGGTGAGCAGCTTGAAGCCGACGAGGAAGCAGGTGGGGATGATGACGAAGATGATCGCGGCGACGTACCCGATGGAGGTCGTGCCGGAATAGACGCCGGCGGACTTGGCGAGGTCCAGGCCGCACCCCTGCGCGCAGGCGTCGTTCAGGCGGAACCAGGACTTCAGCAGCCCCGGCCGTCCGCAGTTCGGACAACGACACAGCAAGCCGCGCATCATGATGTCGCCACGGGTGACCTTGAGGGTGGGTTCTGGCATGAGGGAAAGCGTCCTCACGTCCGACGGGAAGACAAGCGAAGACCTCCCGCTGCCTCAGGACGTAACCGCTCCTAGACCTTCAGGAACACTTTCTTCTCCTTCAGGAACCACAAGAAGAGCCATTCGACGGCGAAGAAACCCACAGCCAAAAGCAAGGAGGCCCAGGCGGCCGGAAGGAACGCGGCCACCCCACCGAAGAGGGCCTTCGAGGTGTAGCTGAAGTCGATGAACCGCGAAGCCATGTAGACGAGGACCGAATTCATGCCGATGACGGCGAAGAAGGCGCCGAGGCCGCGCGCCCAGCCACGGACATCGATGGTCCAATAGAAGAACGCCAGGAGCAGGCTGCCCCAACCGCAGGTCCACAGGACGAACGAGCTGGTCCAGAGGTTCTTGTTCAGCGGGAAGACGAGGCTCCAGAGGCCGCCGGCGGCGAGCAACGCCAAGCCGGCGAGCGCCAGACCGGCTGCCTTGCGGTCGCCCGAGGCCTCCTCCGCGGAGCGGCGCAACCAGAGTCCGGCCAGGATGCCGAGCAACGCGTTGCCGATCGCGGGCAGCACCGCAAGCAGGCCTTCGGGATCGTGGATGCCTTTGTGTAGCTTGCCGGGCAGGAGCAGCCGATCGACGTAGCTGGCGAAGTTGCCTTCCATCGTGAGATCGCCGGCGGCGAAGCCGGGCGCATGGCCGAGCGACAGGATCGCCCAGTAGCCGAGCAAAATGCCGACCAGCCAATACCAGAGCCGCTTGGGCGTCGCGAAACTGAAGGCGAAGATGAGTTGGGCGAACATACCCGCGAGGCCGATGCGGCCGAGCACGCTGCCGAAGCGCATGTTCTCGAGGCCCTTCCACTGGAGGCCGTTGTTGTAGACGACGCCGAGCAGGACGAGGATGAGCCCACGCTGCACGATCCTGCGGCAGACTTCCCCGCGGGCGCCTTCCGTCAGCCGGCGCGTCAGCGAATACGGCGTCGACACGCCGGCCATGAACAGGAACAGAGGGAAGATGAGGTCGTAGGCCCGGAAGCCGTTCCACTCGACGTGCTTCAGCTGCGCATCGATCGCGCCCAGCCATCCCCATTCGGTCAGCTTGAAGAGCGCCGTGAGGATCGCGTGCCCACCGACGATCCAGAAAAGGTCGAAGCCACGCAGGGCGTCGAGCGACAGCAGACGTTCGGACTTCGGGGCAGGAGTCTCCATAGGGGTGACGACTTTCTAGCCTACCGCCGAAAGAGGTCTACCCAGAATCGGGCCCTCCGCGGAGGCGGCTGCGGTTCATTTCCTGAGAGGTTGGAAAACCATTGGACGGTCGAACCACCAAGAGCCAACATCACCGGCCTACCCCAACCCACCACGTCGCGCCCCTGCCCTCTCCACCGCACGGACGAACGCCCTCCTCGCCTCGTCTGCATCCATGAAATCCGTCCTCCCGCTCTCCTGCGCCTTGCTGGCCGCTTACGCCTCGGCCGCCGAGCCCATCGTGCTCGCCGACTTCGAAGGCAAGGACTACGGCACCTGGAAGGCCGAGGGGAAAGCCTTCGGCGATGGCCCGGCCCATGGCCGGCTCGGCGGCCAGATGGTCGTCTCAGGCTTCGAGGGCAAAGGGCTGGCCAATTCCTATCACGGCGGCGACGGCACCACGGGCACGCTGACTTCCCCGTCTTTCCGCATCGCACGGAAATACATCACGTTCCTCATCGGTGGCGGCGGCTGGACGGGCCAGACCTGCTTCGATCTCATCGTCGATGGAAAGGTCGTCCGTAGCGCCACGGGCCAGAACACCCAACCGGGCGGCGAGGAAACCCTCGAGCCCGGCTCCTGGGATGTCTCGATGTTCCTCGGCAAGGAGGCGCGCTTGGTCGCCGTCGACCGCGCCCAAGGCGGATGGGGACACATCTTGATCGACCAGGTCGTGATGACGGACGCCACGCCGGTAGCTCCGAACGCACACCTTGAACGCTCCCTACAGGTGGACGGCTCGTCCCTGCTCGTGCCGGTCAGCAATCTCCCGCGACGAGGCGGCGAGGTCACCCTCGCGCTCTACCTCGGGACGAAAAAAGTCCAGGACTTCACCGTCAACCTGCCGCGGGCCGGCGAACCCTCGTGGCTCGCGAGCTACCCCCTGTCGACCTTCGGATTGGGAGGCAAGACCGTGCGGCTGACGACTTCCGACGGTCGCAAGGTCCCGGCGGAATGCCGCGCGGCCTTCGAGTCCATCCGTTGCGGCGACGAACAGGAAGCCCTCCGTGCCGCGAACTACGACGAACCTTACCGGAACCAGTTCCACGCGTCCTCCCGGCTCGGCTGGAACAACGACCCGAACGGGATGGTGTTCGCGAACGGCAAGTACCACCTCTACTATCAATACAACCCCTGCGGCATCTTCTGGGGCAACATGCATTGGGGGCACCTGGAAAGCACCGACCTCGTGCGCTGGGAGCAGCAGCCCATCGTGCTCTTCCAACGGACGACGAAGGACATGGCCTATTCGGGCGGCGGCTGGGTCGACGCCGAAGGCACGGCGGGCCTGGGCAAGGGCACGCAGTTCGCGGCGTTCACCAGCACCGGTCGCGGCGAATGCGTCGCCTACAGCAAGGATCGCGGACGGACGTTTGAGGAACTCCCCGGGAATCCGATGGTGAAGCACAAAGGGCGCGACCCCAAGGTCATCTGGTACGCACCCGAGCGCAAATGGATCATGGTGGTCTATTCGGAGGACGAGTGGGCCGGCTGCGCGGCCGTGCCGCCCGACGCCGGCAACAAGGCCCACGCCGTCCGCCATCTCGCCTTCTACGCCTCGCGCGACCTAAGCGAGTGGCAGCTCGTCGGTGGCTTCACGGATCCGGATCGATCGGCCGTCTACGAATGCCCGGAGATGTTCGAACTCCCGGTCGTCGGCGCGCCTGGCCAGAGCCGCTGGATCGTGACCGCCGCCTCCAACCGCTACTTCATCGGCACCTTCGATGGGCGCAGTTTCCACAAGGAAGCCGGCCCCTTCGGCACCCGCCATGGCGCGTTCTACGCGGCGCAGACCTTCAGCGACGTCCCCGATGGCCGCCGCATCCAGATCGGCTGGCTGCAGACCGACACCTACCTCGACCGCTTCCCCGCTCAGCACTCCAACCAAGGCTTCACGCTGCCGCATGAGCTGACCCTGCGCTCCACCCCGGCCGGCCTCCGCCTCTTCTACACGCCCGTCAAGGAACTCGAATCCCTCCGCGGCGCGGTCCTCGCCGAAGGCGCTGACCTGACAGCCGAGCAAGCCACCGAGCTGCTCCAGAAGTGCCGCAGGGAACTCTCCGAGGTGCTCATCGAACTCTCGGGTCCTAGCCGGACCAGGCTGCTCCTGAACGGCGTGGACGCCTCCTTCGAAGGACAGCGCGCGCAGATCTTCGCCGACCGCATCGTCAACGAGACCTACATCGACGACGGCGCCACCTACGAGATCGCCAAGCGCACAGCCAAGGAGTTCGACTTGACGCAAACGCGGCTGGAACTGCCCGCCGGCGTCAAGGTGGTCCGCCTCAAAGCCTACCGCCTGAACACCATCTGGCCCAAGTGACCGACCACGGGGCGAACCTCACCAATAGGACCTCACCCAGTCGCGAGGCGGCGAAACCCCAGAGAGGACGGTACTCGAAGTAAGTCCCTCATGGCGAAAACCCGAGTGTTTATAGATGTTCGCCGTTTCGTTGGTCAAACCATTGGATAACCTACCGACCAATTCGGTCAAATCCTGCAGAACGTGGAAACCCGAGGGAGTTTCGTCCGAGTTAATCCCGGATTAAACGAAGATGGTCTCCATTCCCACCGCACTGCCTACCGGTGGCCGGAAACAGCTAGACGATTGGATTGCCCGGCCACCAGCAATCCAACTGACCCCATTTAGCGCGACCAGATAACGCCACAAGCCCCCCCCAGAGGGTGGGCAGCCCAGACGCGCGACGATACAACTTCACATCCATCGGACCCCGACTAGTCTCCTGCCATGAGCAAGCCGCTGAAGACCTTGATCGCCGCGTTATTCCTCCTCTCCATCGCACTAGCCTGCATGCTGTACCGACCGCAAAACCAACCCGGTTGGCATGACGCCGCCCTGCTCGCCAAGGCCAATCAGGCGCTTGAATCCCTGCCCGGGAAAGAAGCCGGCGACCTCCGTGCGCTCCTCGTCAGCACGGGTCCGAGCCGCATCGACGATCGCATCTCCGCCTGGTTCCAGAGCGCGATGAAGGATGAACTCAAGCCGGTCGCGGAATATGCCGTCGCCAGCCTGCGCGCGATGGCGGAGCAAGGAGACCTCGAGGCGATGTGGCACCTGCACTTCGTGCTCACCCAGCGAATCGCGACCGCGGACGAAGGGCTCATGTGGTTGCGCAAAGCGGCCGACCTCGGCCATCCACGCTCGATCTTCGACCAGACGAGACGCGACCTGAGAGACCGCCCCGCAGAACTTGCCGCGGCGATGCTGAAATTCTCCGACCGAGAGGACGACGCCGGCTTCCAGTCGCTTCACTGGCTCGCGTCAGCGCATGAGAAGGGAGATCGCGGCCTGCCGAAGGACGCCGCCAAGTCGGCTGATTACCGGGCCCGTGCCGAAGCCCTCGGCAAGAAGCTGCATCCGCCCCGCGAGAAGAAGTGAGGATTCACTTCGCCTAGGGCAGCGGGCAACAGACCACATGACGACCAAGCGCTCCCAGAACGCGCCCGGGCGTCACCGAACGCGAAAAGGCGAGGCCGGCAAGCACCGCAAGGCCACCCCAGACAGGTAGGCTGACTTCGCGGAGCGTCGCCTTGATCACCAGGGGATTGCCGCTACATCCGCTCCACCGGCTCGATGCCGAGGAGGCGCAGGCCGCATTCCATGATTGCGGTGGTGCGGGCGCAGAGCATCAGGCGGCGGGCCTTCACGGCGGGGTCTTCGACGAGGACGCTGTCCGCCGCGTAGAAGGCGCCGTAGGCGGCGGCGAGCTCGTGCAGGTAGGTGCAGAGGTGGTGCGGGCGCAGGTCCTCGAGGGCCTGGTCCAACGCCGCGGTGAAGCCGAGGAGCTTGCGCGCGAGCGCGATCTCGGTCGGGGTCTCGGGATCGGTGGCGCCGGCTTCGCCCTGGCCGGGCTCGATGCCGTTCTTGCGGAAGATCGAACGGACGCGCACCACGGCGTACATGAGGTAGGGCGCGGTGTTGCCCTCGAAGGCCAGGAGCTTCGTCCAGGAGAACGAATAGTCCATCGTGCGGTTCGAGGAGAGGTCGACGTAGCGGAGGGCGGCGACGCCGATGGCCTTCGCGATGGCGCGGCGTTCGGCCTCGGGGAGGTCGGGGTTCTTCTCGGTGACGGCGACGTAGGCCCGCTCGGTGGCCTCGTCGATGAGCTCCTGCAGGCGCACGGGGTCGCCGGACTTCGTCTTGATGGCCTTGCCGTCCTCGCCGAGGATCGTGCCGAACCACACGTGGCGGAGACGGGGAAGCTTGCGGTTGGTCTCCTTGAACCACTTGGCGCCGTTCAGGAAGAGCTGCTGGAAATGGTCCTGCTGGCGGCCGTCCGTCACGTAGACGACCTCGTCGGCCTTGAAGTGCTCGGCGCGGTAGAGCAGCGTCGCGAGGTCCGTCGAGGCGTAGTTCGAGGAGCCGTCCTTCTTGCGGACGATGAAGGGCATCTTCGTCTCGGCGTGGCGGGAGAAGCGGGGCTCCTCGTCGCACCACATCACCAGGGCGCCTTCGCTCTCCTCGGCCAGGCCGTGCTGCTGGAGCTCGGCGTAGACCTGGTCGACCTTGTCGCGATAGAAGGATTCGCCGAGGATGACGTCGGTCTTGAGCCCGAACTGGTCGTAGATGCGCTGGCAGGCGGCGTTGGAGACGGCGACGATCTCGGTCCAGAGCGCGAGGCTGGCGGCGTCGCCCTGCTGCAGACGGGCGAGCTCGGCGCGCGCGGCGTCGAGCTGCGCGGGGTCGGCCTTGGTCAGCGCGCTGCCTTCCTTGTAGAGGCGCTCGAGGTCCTCGAGGGCCGTCGGGCTCCTGGCGTCGAGCTGGAAGCCCGCGCGCTTGATGCCGAGGATGAGGATGCCGAAGTTGGTGCCCCAGTCGCCGATGTGGTTGTCGCGGACGAGGTCGGCGCCGCAGAACTCGATGAGGCGGGCCACGGCCTCGCCGATGACGATCGGGCGGAGGTGGCCGACGTGCATCTGCTTGGCGGTGTTGGGCGAGGGGTAGTCGATGACGACCTTGCGGCCGCCCATGATGCGGGCAGCGCCGGCGCGCCACTTCGATTCGTCGCGGTATTCGCGGAGCCAGGCGCCGAGGGCCTTGGGCGTGAGCTTGAAGTTGATGAAGCCCGGACCGGCGATCTCGACCTGCACGAGGGATTCGTCGAGCTCACCGGACGCCTTCAGCGCGTCGACCAAGGCGGTCGCGAGCGCTCGCGGGTTGGCCTTGGCCTTCTTCGCCGCGGCGATGGCGCCGTTGGACTGGAAGTCCGCGTGACGGGGATCGGAGGGGCGGAGTTCCGGCTGGAACGACGCATCAAGGCCGGCGACGGAAGGGGCCACCTTCCGGAGCAAGGCATCGAGTTCTCGGGCGGGATTGAACCAGACGGACATGCCTCAAGCCGTAAGCCCCGCCGCCCCCTCGGCAAGCGAAAGAGGCGGCAGGGTCGCTTCGGGCCTTATTTCAGGGTCATCAGGTAGGCCAGGAGGTCGGCCACCTGCTGGTCGGTCAGCGCGTCCAGCAGGCCTTCGGGCATCAGCGAGCGGCGCAGGTAACGCGCGGAGCGGACGTTCGCCTTGGGCACGCGGACTTCCTCGCCGCCGGGCTGGCGGACGACGTACGCCTTGGCGTCCTCGGAGAGGAAGAAGCCGTCGAGGACCTCGCCGGTGATGAGCTCGAGGCGGAAGACGCGGTAGGCGGCCTCCATCGCCGCATTGGGGTCCATGATGTTGCGGACGACGCCTTCGAGGCCCATCGCGCCGGCGCCGCTGAGGTTGGGGCCGATGAGGCCGCCCTGCCCGTTGATGGTATGGCAGGTCTGGCACATCGCGGCGAGGGCCTTGCCCTGCGCGACGTTGCCGCCCTTGCGGCCCAGCTCCATGAAGTGCTCCTGCTTGCGCGAGAAGGCCTCGAACTGGGCCTTCGTCACGAGCGGCGGGACATCCGTCGTGCGGACGACCTTCGCGCCTTTATGGAGCTTGCCCCAGGAGGCGTCGCCGCCGGCGTTGAAGAAGACCATCGAGGCGGGACGCTCGTCGCCGGCGAAGGTGCGCGTGAAGTTGTCGCGGATCTCCTTGGGCGTGCGCGCGACTTTCCAGACGCGGTACTCGGCGAGGGCGCCCTGCGTGCCGCGCTTGGGCACGGTCCACGCCACGTCACAGCCCAGGAAGTCCTTCGTCACCGGGACGCGGCCGACGGATTCCAGTTCACCGTTGCCGTAGAGGCGCAGCTCGCCCTGCGCGTCGCGCGTGATGGCGTAATGCGTCCAGAGCTCCGGCTGGATGGGCTTCTTGGCGACGAGCACGTCGTTGAGCGGAGCGAAGGCATACAGGCGGAGCAGCGCGCCCGAGAAGTTGACGTCGAGCTGACCAGGAGCGCCGAGGACGCCGTCGTTGTTGTCGATGCCGGGCGCGAGGCGCACCCAGAACTCGAGCGTGAACGGGCCCTTGAGGTCCAGTTTGGTCTCGGCGAAGGCGTCGTCGGTGCCGTCGAGCGAAAGCACCGGACGGAACACGGCGCCGAGCTCCGCCATCAAGGCCTTGAGTTCGGGCGAGTCGCCCATCGTGAGCGCGAGGCGCTCGGCGGTCGGGCCGTCGATCTCCTCCTTCGCCAAAGTCTTGGCCTTGACGGCGGCGGCCACGGCCAAGGCACCTTCCTTGGTGGCGCTGAGGCCGCTCAGCACGGCGCGGCGGCGCAGGACGTCGAGCTTGGGCAGCAAGGCCAGCGCGGCGGCGGGCGCCTGCGGAGAGCGGGAAGCCGTGAGCGCCGCGAGGGCGCGGTCGACGATGGGCGCGTCGGGCGAGGCGGCGAGTCCGACGAAGAGGTCGACCTCGGCGCTGCGGAGGTCGCGCAAGGCCTGGAGGGCGGCGCCGAGCACGGTGGCGTCCTTGGCGGAACGCGCCAACGCGACGAGGTCCGGTTCGAGCGTCGCGAGCTGGAAGCCACCGACGAGCGAGATGCCGAGCGCGCGGGACTTGTCGTCGCCGGCCAGCAGGCCCTTGGCGACATCGGCGAGGAGCGGGCCGACCTTGGCCGGGTCGAGCTTGGTGCGGGCGGCGAGGAGCCCTTCGGCGACCTCGGCGCGGACCGCGGGCTTGCCCAGCAGGGCGCGGAGCGCCTCGGCGCAAGCCGGGACCTCGGCGAAACGCGCGAGGCTCAGCAGCTCCTCCGAGGTCGGGGCGCGGTCGAGCGTCGGCAGCACCGAGGCGAGGACCAAGGCGCCGGCCTTGGGCTCGAGCGCCAGCGTGGCGAAGAGACGCTGCTCGGGCGTCAGCCCGGCGTCGGGGCGCTGCAACGCGGCGGCGACGGCGGCGGGCTGGCGCTCCAGGTACATGCGGACCAGGAACCGCTCGAACTCGCGGTAGTAGGCCTCGCCGACCTTGATCGGCTTGCCGCCCTTGTCGGGCGCGAGCGGACCAGGCTGCGACGGACGGGCGAAGGACAGCAACGCGGACAACGCTCCTTCGGCGGCGAAGGCCTCGCCCAACGTCTTGATGGCGGCCTGACGGACCTCGGCGTCGGCATCGTCGCGCAGGGCGGCGAGCAGCGCCACCTGCGCGGCGTCCACCGCACCGGCGTAACGCAGCACGCTGACGGCTTCGCGGCGCACGTTGCGGTTCGGCGACTTCAGCAAGGCCGGCACGAGGTCGACCGGATGGCTCTTCTGCCAACCGAGCACCCACAACGCCTGGATGCGTCGGGCCGCGTCGGCGGCGTCGTCCTGCGCGATCGCGCGCAAGGCCGCGGTGGTCGCGGGCTCAGGGGCGCGGTCGGCCAAGGTCTGCCAGGCGAGGTGGGCGTCCCCGACGACCTTGCCGCCGAGGCGCGCGACGAGGTCGGCCGAAGCGAGCTTCGTGTAGTCGGGCACGAGCGGGGCGACGTAGCCCTTCGGCTTGATGCGCCAGATGCGGCCCGACTGCTTGTCGCGGTCGGGATGGTTGCGGGCGACCTCGTTGTGGCTGATGATCTTGTTGTACCAATCGACCACGTAGAGGCAGCCGTCGGGCCCCATGGTCAGCGCGATCGGCCGGAAGAACGGGTCGTCGCAGGACAGGAAATCGTCGAGCTTCTCCAGCGAGTACCCCGAACCATCGCGGTACATCTTGAGCGCGTTGAGCTTCGAGGTGATCGGATTGGCCACGTACATGACGTCGGCGTAGCCCTTGGGCCAGACGCCATGGTCGCTCAAGGCGAGGCCGCTGAGGCCGGTGCCGCCCATCTTGAACTGCGGAGCCTGCACGGGGAAAGGCGGCTGGTAGGACTTCGCCAGGCGGTCGGCGCAACCCGGATACCAAGCGTACTCATGGAAGGGCATGACCGGATAGCCGTAGTCGTTGGCCTCCTGGATGAACGTTTCGCCCTGTCCGGTCAGGACAAGGCCCCAGATGTTGCAGGGGCCCGTGCTCGTGGGCTCGAAGAAGCTGCCGTCGGGCCGGAAGCGGGCCATGCGCGTGCTCGGGAAGTCGACCGTGTCCCCCTTCGTCGTCGTGACCTTGCCGGAATTGAACGCACCCTGCGCGAGCCAGAACCAACCGCCCGGGGCGCGCGTGAACTGGTGCGGGAAGAGATGGGAGTCCTGCACACCGAAACCCGTCAGCAAGACCTCGCGCTTGTCCGCCTTGCCGTCGCCGTCGGTGTCGCGGAGGAAGACGACGTCATGCCCGTGCTGCACGATGGCGCCGTCCTTATAGGGGAGCACGCCTTCGGGGATGGCCAGGCCATCGGCGAACACGCGCGGCTGCTGGACGCCGCCGGCGAAGGGATGGTCGAAGACGACGACCTTGTCGCGGGCCTTGGACTTGTAGAGGGCCTCGGCCGCGGCGGGGTTCTCGTTCGCGTCGACCGGATACTCGAGGGCCGTGCTCGACCACGCCCTGCCCTGCTGGTCGAAGGTCAGCATGATGAACTTGCCCATCTCCGGGCCTTCCTTCGCGAAGAGCTCGATCTCGAAGCCCTCCGGCAGGTGGAAGAGCTTCAGCTGCTCCTCCGCGGGACGACGGGCGCCCTGCACGTCGTTGTAGCCGAGGTCGCGCTTCTTCGCCGGCTTCGCGGCGGCCTGCGCGGGCGCGACGGCCGCCAGCTTCTCCCAGGTCATGTCGCCGGGCGTCGCCGGCAGTTCCTCGATAAGGATGTCCTTCACCTGCACCTCGGCCTTGCCGCCGGAGTGGATCTGCAGGCCGATCTTGCCGTTGGTCGCGAGGTTCACGTCCGCCTCGGTGTAGTCGAGCGCCGGCACGCCGTTGACCCAGCTGCGGATGCGGCGGCCCTCGGCGACGATGCGGTACTCGTTCCAGTCGCCCTCCTTCACCGCGGCGAGGATGGCCTTGGCGTCCGCGGGCTCGGCGATGACCTTGTTGCGGCGGCTCTCGTCGTAGAGCTTCCCGAACCAGCCCGTGCCGTAGTCGACCTGGAAGCCGCTCATCTCGGTGCTGTTCGGCACGCGGATGCTGCGGATCTGCACGCCGCTGTTGACGAAGCCCGTGCCGGTCAGGCGCAGCTTCACGCGGAGGTCGAAGTTCTGGTAGGACTTTTCGGTCGCGAGGAACTGGTTCTTCGGGACGGTACGTTCGAAGGAGCCGCCGCGGATCTCGCCGTCCTGCACGCGCCACCAGGCGGGGTCGCCTTCCCAGCCGGCCAGGGACTTGCCGTCGAAGATCGGGGCCGGAGCGGCGACCGCGCCGAGCGCGGCAAGGAACAGGGTGGCCACGACCAAGGGGGACTTGAACGACTTCATGGGGGAGGGGTCCGCCGAACCTAACCCCCTCCGGACGGACCACAACCCTCGGCATCCCGCGGCCACGCAACACGAACACCGCTAAACGCACATCACAGCACCCCTAATAGCACCGGACGCTTGCCAGCCGCCCCATAAGAGGCTGTTTAGCGATATGTCCTCCACCTACCGGCTCGTCCGCGATTGCGCCGCCACGCTCATCCCTGCCGGGGACATCGTCGTGCTCGAGGCCGGCGGCGAAGTGACCGTCACCCAAGCCCTCGGCGGCTCCGTGACCGTGCGCACCGGCATGGGGCTCTTCCGCATCGCTCCGGCCGACCTCGACGCCCTCGGCGCGGAAGCGGCGCGGCTGCATGGCGGCCAGACGGCGGACACGGCGACCGGCCCCCTCGACCAGGATATGCTTTGGGAGGCGCTGAAGGGCTGCTTCGACCCCGAGATCCCCGTGAACATCGTCGACCTCGGGCTCATCTACCACCTCGAGCTGCAGCCCGGCGAACGCGGCGGCCGCAAGGTCGCGGCCAAGATGACGCTCACCGCCCAAGGCTGCGGCATGGGACCCGTCATCGCCGACGACGCCAAGGCCAAGCTCGAGGCCCTGCCCGGGGTCGAATCGGCGGAGGTCCAGATCGTCTGGGACCCGGTGTGGAACCCGCGCATGATCTCCGAAGCCGGCCGCAAACAGCTCGGCCTGGAGTGATGGACCGCCCCGTCCAGCCCGCGACGGCGCTGTACCTGCACGTCCCGTTCTGCGCGTCCTCGTGCGACTTCTGCTCCTTCTACCAGGAGCAGCCGAAACGCGGCGAACTCGACCGCTTCCTCGCGACCATCGAGCAGGAGCTGGCGCTGCAGCCGCCCGGGCGCGTCGAGACCGCCTTCTGGGGCGGCGGCACGCCTGGCCTCCTGCCGGCCGACGACCTGAGCCGCCTCGGCGAGGCCATGGTCCGCGCCGCCGGGCAACCGCGCGAATGGACCGTCGAGCTCGCGCCGTCCTCGGTCCGCGCGGACAAGCTCGCGGCGCTGAAGGCCTTGGGCGTCACGCGCGTCTCGATGGGCGTGCAGAGCTTCGACGACGCCACGCTCGACGCGCTCGGACGACGCCATTCGCCGAAGCAGGTCATGGAGGCCTGGGAGCTCATCGAGGCCGCCGGGTTCGCCTCGCGCAACCTCGACCTCATCTTCGCCATCCCCGGGCAGGACGAACGCCGCTGGACCGAGGACCTCCGCCGCGCGCTGGCGCTCAAGCCCGACCACCTCTCGACGTATTGCCTGACCTTCGAGGAGGACACGGCGATGTTCGTTAAGCTCTCGCAGGGCAAGGTGAAGATCGACCGCGAGCTCGAGGCCCGGCTGTACCGCGGGACCTGGGAGCAGCTCGAGGCCGCAGGCTACGCCCAGTACGAGACCTCCAACTTCGCCCGGCCCGGCCACGCCTGCCGCCACAACCTGATCACCTGGGAGATGGGCTCCTGGATCGGCTACGGACCCTCGGCGTCCTCGCAATGGGAAGGCCGCCGCTGGACGAATCCAGCGAACCTCGACCAATGGACGCAAGGCGTCGCCGCCGGCCGGCCCGTGCGGGAGCAGGTCAAGGAGCTGTCCGCGCCGGACCTGCTCTGCGACGCGCTCGTCTTCGGCCTCCGCCTGAACGCGGGCGTCGACCCGGCGGCCCTCGCCGCGCGCTTCGCCACGCCCTTGCCCGCGGGCATCACGCGGCTCTTCGCCGACCTCGCCGCGGAAGGCCTCATGGAGGCGGACGGCCCGAAGGTCCGCCTGACCGGCGAAGGCCGGATGCGCGCCGACGCCGTGGGCGTCGCGGTCCTCGAACGCTTCGACTGATGGAATTCGCCTTCCTCGCGTCCTTCTTCTTCGCGTGGTCGATCACCTGCGCGCGCCGCAGCTCGCACCACCACGGGGCCGACCTCGCGAACCTCGGCCGCATCTCCGTGGCCTTCGTCGGCATCGGCGCCTTCGTCCTGCTCACGGGCCGGACGCTGGTGTTCCCCGGCTGGCCCTGGCTGCTGCTCGGCGGCGCCATCGGCCTCGGCGTCGGCGACATCGCCAGCTTCCACTCCATGATGCGGATCGGCGCGGGCCTCGCGCTGCTGATCATGCAGACGCTCGCCGCGCCGTTCGCGCTGGTCATCGAATACCTCGTCCTCGGCCACGCGCCCTCCGTCGCCCAGATGCTGGCCGCGGGCGTCATCCTCGTCGGCGTCGGCGTCGCCCTGGGGCGGCCGCCCGAAGGCGACCGCCGCCACTGGCAGCTCGGCATCGCGCTGGCCGTGCTCGCGGCCCTGGGGCAGGCGTGCGGGGCGGTGAGCACCCCGATGGCCAAGGCGGCCTGCGAGACGGCCCACGTGGCCTTGCCCGATGGCCTGGCGCAGGGCTTCCTGCGCATCCTCGGCGGCTTCCCGATCGTGCTCGGCTTCGTCCTCTGGAACACCCGCGCCAACGGGCTCTTCGCCCAGGTGCGCCGACCCTACGCGGGCCTCAAGGCCTGGGGCTGGACGCTCATGAACGGACTCTCCGGACCGGGCATCGGCGTCGCCTGCTACCAGTGGGCGTTGAGCACGCGTTCCTCGGCCCTGGTGCTCAGCATCGTCGCCCTCTCGCCGCTCTTCGCCCTGCTCTTCCAGTGGTTCGTCGAAGGCAAGCGACCCGGTGCGCGCGTCTGGCTCGGCGGCGCCATCGCGATCGCCGGAGTCATCCTGCTCCGCAACGCCTAAACGGGACTCACTTGCCCTTCACTGCCGCCGGGGCCGTCGGGCCTAGGCGCGTGCGCGCCAACGCGAGGTCGTCGATCCACACGGTGAAGCCCGGGGTCTGCGTCGGCTGGTAGTTGATGAAGCCGAAGGACAGCGACTGGAACGCCGCCGGGATCTCGGATTTCTCGAACTTGCCAGCGCCCTTGGCCAGGCCGACCTCCTTGACCTCCTCGCCGTTGAGGAAGAACTGGTAGGTCTGCGTCGCATGGTCGACATGCCACTCGGCGAGCGTCCAGTCAGCCGAGAATCGGAAGCGGGGCTTGGTGGAAAGCCCGAACTCGCCGCGCTTCGCGGTCTGGACGTTGTAGAGGTACGAGACCGCGCCGGCGCCGTTGAAGCTGGCGCCCATCAGGCGGGGCTCGATCGGGTCCTCGAACTGCGGGCTGGTGGCCTTGCCGCTGACGAAGGTGATGTGGACGGACGACACCTTCCGGCCCTCGGGCGGGTCGGGCAACGTGGGCACGGGCTGGTCGACCTTGAAGTACAACCGGCCCCAATGCTCGCCGCCGAAGGCCGCGACCTCCGGACCGGATTTCGTGATCCGACGCGGGCCCTTCACCGCCGCGTCGATGCGCAGCGACCTATGCCCCGTGTGGAAGACGTCGTCGACGACGTGGACCGGGCCGTCCTTCGTGAAGCCTTTCGGGATGCCGCCGACCGGAGCGGCCTCAAAGCCCTCCGAGAGCAGCAGCTGGGCGGGGGCGGCGACGGGGGTCTCGGCCGCAGCGGCGGCCAGGAAGCAGCAGAGGGTAAGCACGATAAGGTTAATAGCAGAATCGCAAAAGGAGTCGAGGGGAGAGTCGAGGGCGGAGTCGATGAATGGGTAGGGTCGGGACGGCGTCACGACCCAGCAGAAAGAGAACCGAGGAGACGCCAGTTGATAAGGGGACGAGGGGACTAGCCGGAGTGCACAGGGCACAGACTACGGATGACAGAGAAAGACGGGCGAAGGGACAGCAAGGTCGTGACGCCGTCCCGACCCTACCAGAGACAATCCTCGACGCATCAAGGCACGACTAGGGCAGGACGCGACCCCGCCCCTACCTCTTGATCTGGCGCAACGCCTCGTAGGTCGCGATGCCGCAGGAGGTTGAGAGGTTCAGCGAGCGGGTCAGCTCGTTGAAATGGGGGATCTTCACCGTCTGCGCGGCGCCGACGAAATCATGGACGACGTCCGGCGCGCCGGAGCTCTCGCTGCCGAAGACGAGCCCATCGCCTTCCGCGTAGCTCGCGTCCCAGAATCCCTGCGTCGCCTTGGTCGAGAAGAGCCAGAGCCGCCGCGGCCGGCCGGGCGAAGCCAGGAAGGCCTCCCAGCTCTCGTGATGCCGGACGTCCAACTGGTGCCAGTAGTCCATGCCTGCGCGACGCAACTTGGCGTCGTCGATCCGGAAGCCCAGCGGGTGCACGAGGTGCAGCACGCAGCCGGTGACCGCGCACATGCGGCCCACGTTGCCGGTGTTCGGGGCGATCTCCGGCTGCAGCAGGACGAGGTGGAGCGGCGGCTTCACTTCCGGCGGCTCATGGCCCGCGCGATCTCGCGCTTGGCGTCACGCTCCTTGATGTCCTGTCGGCGGTCGTGCTGCTTCTTGCCCTTGCCGATGGCGATGAGGCATTTCGCGAGGCCGTGCTTGAAGTAGATCTTCAGCGGGATGACCGTGGCGCCGCCGGAACGCACCTCCTCGGTGATCTTGGCCACCTCGGCGGCCTTCAGCAGCAGCTTGCGCGTGCGGTAGGGGTCGTGGTTGTTCTGGTTGCCGAAGTCGTACTCCGCGATGTGCGCATGGAAGAGCACCGGCCCCTTCGGCGTCAGGCGCACGAACGAGTCGGCGATGTTCGCGCGGCCAAGCCGGAGCGACTTGACCTCGGTGCCCAACAGCATCAGGCCGGCCTCGTAGGTCGGCCCGATGAAGTAGTCGCGACCCGCCTTGGGATTGCCGACCTCCGGGAGGGTATGCTCTTTACGTGCGGCCATGGTGGTGCGTCGGGGCTACCCGCCGATGGCCGGAAACCTCAAGGCGCGACCGCTTAGGCCTTGGCCTGTTCTTCCTCGGTGAACGCCCAGGAAATGCGGCCTTCGATGATCTCGCGGAGGGCGATGTCCTCGGGGGAAAGGGTCTCGTAGAGGTCGCCGCCGAGCAGATGCTTGTACTTCGGAGGGGAACCCTGGGGGCGTTCGGCCGTCGCGCGGAGCTGCTTCACTCGCTTGGAAACAACGTTGATGAGAATGTTGGCGTCCGGAATGATCTTTCGGGCTTCTTGCAGGTAGTCGTCGCGCATGGTGGGTTCCCGCACAGGGAACCACGAAACCTAGGCCAGCACCCCCCTCTGGCAAGCGTTTTCAAAAGGGCCCAAAAATGCCTTTGCCCTCCCCCTTTCGGCCATAATACGGTGCCTAATCGCCATGGCAGACCCAGAACCCTACGGCCAGAACATGAAATCCAAGGGGGGGCTGGCCCGCGTTTTCAAGGCCCTCGGCTACACCTGGGACGGTCTCAAGGCGGCCGCCCGGCACGAGGAGGCCTTCAAGCAGGAGCTCTTCCTCGTGGTGCCGCTCTCCCTCGCGGCCTGGTTCGTCCCCGTCTCCTTCGTCGAGCGAGCGCTGCTCTTCTCGGTGCTGCAGCTCATCCTCATCGTGGAGCTGATCAACTCCGCCATCGAGGCCAACACCGACCACATCTCCCTCGACCGCCACCCCTTGGCCAAGCGGGCCAAGGACATGGGCAGCGCCGCGGTCTTCCTCGCGATCGTGATCGCGGTCGCGGTCTGGGTCTGCGTCCTCTGGCAGCGCTTCCACGGCGCCGCCTGACCGCCTAGAGCCCTTCGCGGGCCTCGCCCGGGCCAGGCTCGCAAGGGGGCTTCACCGTCAGGCGCAGCATGCGCGCGCGCGCATCGGGCAGTTCGGCCGCCTGGACCAGCGACACCCAATCGAGCAGCCCGTGGCGGACTTCGCCGAGCGTCTCGCATTTGCGGAGCGTCTCGATGCCGCCGGTCTGCGTGATGGCCTTAGCGAGGCCGGACATCTCCTTGAGGAAGCCCACGCGTTGGCAGTCGGGGATCCAGTAGGCGATGACGAGGTGCACCTTCTTGCCGTCGCCCGCCTCGTAGTCGAGGCCGGCCGCGGACCAGCCGAGCGCGCAGTAGATGTCGGCGGTGATGCCTTCCACGCGGGCATGGGGACAAGCGACGCCGTCGGCGATGGCGGTGTTGCCCAAGGCCTCGCGGGCCTGCATGGCCTCGACCACGCCGGAGTCGTCGGGGATCTCCGGGATCGCCTCGAGCACGCGGCCCAGGAATTCGAAGGCCCCCTTCTTGGAGGTCTCCGTGAGTTCGAAGAGACGGCCGGCCTGCAGGGCTTCGAGGAGGATGCGCATGGATGGACGAGGTTCAGGCCGCGCGGAGGCGCGGACGGGCAATCAAATGGGCGATGGCCACGTAGGCAACCGTCATCAGCAGCAGCGCGGACCAGTAGACCGGGCCGAGCCCGGCGCCGTCCAACCCGAGCCCCTTGACCCAGGGCGAGAACGTCAGCCAGACGGCGAACCCGACCGCCGCGAGGGTCGTCATGGTCAGCTGCCACGAGGCGCGGGAACCGACGAACGGGACCTTCGGGGAGCGGATGACGTGCACGACGAGCGTCTGCGTGACGATCGATTCGATGAACCAACCGGTCTGGAAAAGGATGACGAACTTCCCCTGGCCGGCGGCGTCCAACGAGGACCAGGAGCCATGGCAGGCCGCCGGGCAGACCACGAACCACATCAGCGCGAAGGTCAGGTAGTCGAAGAGCGAGGACACCGGCCCGAGCCAGACCATGAACCCGCGGATGCCGGAGATGTCCCACTGACGCGGCTTGGCGATCTGGTCCTTCTCGACGCGGTCGAACGGGATCGCCGTCTGCGAGAAGTCGTAGGCGAAGTTGTTGAGCAGGATGAGGACCGGGGTGAGCGGCTGGAACGGCAGGAGCAGCGCGGCCCCGAGCACCGAGAACATGTTGCCGAAGTTCGAGGAGGCGCCCATCCGGATGTACTTCTCGATGTTGCAGAAGATGCGGCGGCCCTCGTCGATCCCGTCGACCAGCACCAGCAGCGACTTCTCGAGGAGCACCGCGTCGGCGGACTCCTTGGCGACGTCCACGGCCGTGTCGACCGAGATGCCGACGTCGGCGGCCTTGAGGGCGAGCACGTCGTTGATGCCGTCGCCCATGAAGCCGACGGTGTGGCCCTGGGCCTTGAGCGAACGGATGACCTGTTCCTTCTGCGCGGGCGTCAGGCGGGCCATGATGTCGGCCTCGAGCACCGCGGCGTCGAAGGTCGCCTTGTCCATCGCGGCCAACTGGGAGCCGGTCAGCACGCGCCCGACGGGCATGCCGACGTCGGCGCAGACCTTGCGGGAGACCAGCTCGTTGTCGCCGGTGAGGATCTTCGCGCGCACGCCGCGCTCGCGGAGCCCGGCCAGCGCGGTCGCCGCGGTCTCCTTGGGCGGGTCGAAGAACGCCAGGTAGCCGAGCAGCACGAGGTTCGATTCGTCGGCCGTCCCGAAGACCTCCTTGCTGCGGTCGAACTCGCGGTAGGCGAGCGCGATGACGCGGAAGCCCTGGGCGGACAGCGCGCGGTACTCCTCCATGACCTCGTCCTTGATCAACGGGATCATCGTGTGGATCTCGTCGTCGATCTGGTACTGGCCGCAGACGGCGAGGATCTCCTCGACCGCGCCCTTGCAGATGAGCAGGTGGTCGCCTTCGTGGTCGACGACGACCGACATGCGCCGGCGCTGGAAGTCGAACGGGATCTCGTCGACCTTGCGGCAGCTCCGCTCGACGTCGAGGTCGGTGCGGGTGAGGATGGCGCGGTCGAGCAGGTTGCGCAGGCCCGTCTGGTAGTAGGCGTTCATCCACGCGTAGCGGAGGACGTCCTCGGAATCGCGGCCGATGACGTCGACGTGGCGCTGGAGCACGATGTGGTCCTGGGTCAGCGTGCCGGTCTTGTCGGTGCAGAAGATGTCCATCGCGCCGAGGTTCTGGATGGCGTCGAGGCGCTTCATCACGACCTTGAGGCGCGCGAGCGACCGGGCGCCCTTCGACAGGCACGCCGCCAGGATCATCGGCAGCATCTCAGGGGTGAGGCCGACGGCGACCGTCAGCGCGAAGAGGAAGGCGTCCTGCACCTTGCCGGTCCGCCAGGCGCTGAACGCGAAGGTGAACGAAACCATCACCAGCATCATGCGGATCATCATCCACACGAAGCCCTTGGTGCCCTTCTCGAAGGCGGTCTGGTCCTTGCGCTCGACGAGACGCGCGGACATCGCCCCGAACTGCGTCGCGCGGCCGGTGGCGAGGACGAGCGCCCGCGCCGCGCCGCTCTGGACGTTGGCCCCCATGAGGCAGCCGTTCGGGCATTCCTGCGCGGCGACGTCGCCCGGCACGGTGGCCAGCACGACGCGCTCGACGGGCATCGACTCGCCGGTGAGCGCGGACTGCGAGAGGAAGAAGTCCTTCGCCTGCAGCAGGCGGCAATCGGCCGGGATGATCGAGCCGGCGGCGAGCACCACGACGTCGCCCGGGACGATCTCGTCGATCGGGACGGTGACCTCGACGCCGTCGCGGAGGACGTCGCACGTGGACTTCACCATGGCCTGGAGCTTGGCGACCGTCTGGGCGGAACGGCTCTCCTGGAAGTACGACAGGAACACCGAGAAGAAGACCATGCCGCCG
Source organism: Opitutia bacterium (assembly GCA_947453335.1). GTDB lineage: Bacteria > Verrucomicrobiota > Verrucomicrobiia > Opitutales > UBA953 > UBA953. Next base: position 291,855 of record CANGFP010000003.1, read on the forward strand.
ACGAGCGAGGTGCTGAGCAGCTTCTTGGTCTCGTCGTCCTCGAAGAAGAACGAGAGGACGCAGATCACCATCAGCTGCACGACCAGGGGCTCCTTGAACTTGCGGAGCAGCTCGATGAAGGCGCTCGGACGCGGGGCGGAGACGGAATTGGGCCCGAACTCGTCGAGGCGGGCCGCGGCTTCGGCGGCGGTCAGGCCCTCCTTGCGGCTCCGGACGCCGGCGAAGGCCTCTTCCTCGGTGCCGCGCAGCCAGCGGCCGGTGTTGGCGTTCTCTTCGACGGCGTGCTTCTTCTCGGACATGGGACTAAGGTTGCCCTGACTTTAGGAATCGCGACGGCCCCAGCCAGCCCAGAGTCCGCGGGAACGCAACAAGCCTGCGTCCGTCAGGTGACGCCTGCGGGGCGTCGCGGCCGCGGCGACCTCCGCAAACGAAAGGACCCGCCGATGGGCGGGTCCTGCTTCGGTTCGTCGAGGCGCTTAGGCCTTGGTGACGAGGCCGGCCTTGAGGGCCTTGACCGAGACCCACTGGCGCTTGATCGAGCCGTTGGGCTGGAGGACGCGGATGCGCTGGACGTTCGGCTTGAACGTGCGCTTGGTCTGCTTCACGAGCTGGAAGCCGATACCGCCGCTCTTCTTGGACTGACCGCGGTGAATGATTCGGCGGCCCTTGACGGGGCGCTTGCCGGTGACGCTGCAGATACGGGACATAGTAGTTCGAGCTCCTTTGGAAGGTCGGAGCAAAGGGGCGGTAAGCCGATTGGCAAGCGGTAAGTGGGACCGATCAACTCCGGCGCAAGGCCCGGTCCAACCCCTTCAAACCGTCGGAAAAGGCCGTCGGATCGAGCAAAAGGCTGAGAATCAGATAACCGGAGGTCGCCGGCATCCCATAGAAATAGCCGGGGTGGGCCCAGATTCCCTCATCCAAGGCGTTCAGGAGCAGCCGCTCCTCCGAGACACCCGGAGGCAGGCTCAGGATGCCCATCCAGCCCGCGGGACGAGGCAGCACGGCGCAGGGGTGGCCGGAGGCGGCGACCCAATCCTTCAGGGTGGACTCATTCTGGGCGACCCGCGCCCGGATCGCCGCGCGCAGGGGCTCGGCCCGGCGCAGGAGGTCGGGCAAGGCGAGCTGCGCCCCGGTGTTCACGGAAAGGAAAGCGTCGGCGATGTGCTCCAGCCGGCGGCATGATTCCAAGGCATGGTTGGCGGGACCGGCGACGGCGATCCAGCCGACCTTGAGCTGGGGGGCGACGGCGACCTTGGACAGCCCGCTGAGCACATAGAGCGCGACCTGCGTCTCGTCCGCCCACGTGCCCGCGGCGGCGGCACCGGCGCCCGGATAATCCAGGAAGACCTCGTCGCAGAGGATGGCCAACCCATGCTTGAGCGCGAAGGCGCGCAGCAGGTCGCGGTCGCGGCGGCCGACGTAGGCGCCGGTCGGGTTCGAGGGGTTGATGCAGACGATGGCCTTGGTGCGGCTGCCGGCCTTGAGCTGCGCGGGGTCGATGACCCACTCGCCGGCCAGTTGCGTGAGCCTGTAGGGACGGAGCGCCACGCCTTCGAGCGCCGCGAGGACCTCGAGCAAGGGATACGCCGGTTCCGGCACGAGGACCTCGTCGCCCGGATCGCAAAGCATCTTGAAGAGCCAGCTGTAGCCCTCGCTCGTGCTCGCCGACAGGAACAAACGGTCGGGGGACACGCGGACGCCGCGGGCGGAGTAGTAGTCGGCGATGGCGCCGCGCGCGACCGCGAGGCCGCGGGGGTCGGGCTCCTGCCGCTGCAGGCCCTCCTTGCGGAGGAAGGAGCCGAGTTCCGCGACCGACCAACCGAAGCCGGCGGAGGCGGGGTTGGCGTCGGCCAGGTCCAGGACCGGCAAGTTGGCCGAGAGACGCTTGGCCTTGGCCTTGCTGAGGGCGTTGGGCGTGGCCGCGAAGTCGAGTCTCTTGCTGAACATGCGGGGACAGTCGGCAACGAGGGCGGCGTAGCGAGTTTAAAGGGCCGTCGACGGAACGTCCGCCGGCGCCAGCCCCCGGGGACACTTCCAGGATTGAACTCATCCCCTCCCCCTCCAAGGTTTGCGGCATGTCCCTTCAAGTCCTGAAACCCCGCGTTCGTGGCTTCATCTGCATCACCTCCCACCCGGAAGGCTGCGCCGCCCATGTCCGCGAACAGATCGCCTACGTGAAGTCCCGCCCCGCGCTCAAGGGCGGCCCGAAGTCGGTCCTCGTGATCGGCGCCTCCACCGGCTACGGCCTCTCCTCCCGCATCGCCGCCGCCTTCGGGTCCGGCGCCGCGACCCTCGGCGTGTTCTTCGAGCGCAACGGCGAAGGCGACAAGCCCGGCAGCCCCGGCTGGTACAACACCACCGGCTTCCATGCCGAAGCCAAGAAGGCCGGCCTCACGGCCATCTCCCTGAACGGCGACGCCTTCTCCGCCGAGCTCAAGGCCCAGGTCATCGAGGCCATCAAGTCCAAGATGCCCGGCGGCAAGGTCGACCTCGTCGTCTACTCCCTCGCCTCCCCTCGCCGCACCGCCCCCGATGGCGTGACCTACAAGTCCACGCTCAAGCCGACCGGCGCGCCGTTCCACGCCAAGAACCTCGACACCGACCGCAAGGTCGTGAACGACGTCACGCTCGACACCGCCAACGCCGAAGAAATCGCCCACACCGTCAAGGTCATGGGCGGCGAGGATTGGGAACTCTGGATGAACGCCCTCGACGGCGCCGGCGTGCTCAAGGAAGGCTGCCAGACGGTCGCCTATTCCTACATCGGACCGCAGGTCACCTGGCCGATCTACAAGGACGGCACCATCGGCAAGGCCAAGGAGGACCTCGAACGCGCCGGCCGCAAGATCGACGACCTCATGAAGCTGCACCGCGGCCGCGCCTTCGTCTCCGTCAACAAGGCCGTCGTCACGCAGGCCAGCTCCGCCATCCCCGTCGTCCCCCTCTACGTCTCCCTGCTGTTCAAGATCATGAAGGCCAAGGGCAACCACGAGGGCTGCATCGAGCAGATCCAGCGCCTCTTCGAGAAGCAGATGTACAACGGCAACGCGCTCGACTTCGACGAGAACGGCCGCGTGCGCATCGACGACTGGGAAATGCAGCCCGAGATCCAGAAGGCCGTCTTCGACATCTGGCCCAAGGTGACCACCGAGACCCTCGACCAGTACGGCGACTTCGCCGGCTACCAGTCCGACTTCCTCAAGAACTTCGGCTTCGGCCTCGCCGGCGTGGACTACGACGCCCCGACCGAAGTCGAACGCCCCATCGAGAACGTCTAAGGTGACCAAGGTCTTCTCCATCGCGA
>CANGFP010000004.1 GCA_947453335.1 Opitutia bacterium
CGACGGCGTTGTTTGGCACCTCGATGTCGGCTCATCACATCCTGGGGCTGGAGAAGGTCCCAAGGGTTCGGCTGTTCGCCGATTAAAGTGGTACGCGAGCTGGGTTCAGAACGTCGTGAGACAGTTCGGTCCTCTATCCGCTGTGGGCGTAGGAGATTTGAGGGGTTCATTTGTTAGTACGAGAGGACCGCAAATGACATGCCTCTGGTGTTCCGGTTGTCACGTCAGTGGCACCGCCGGGTAGCTAAGCATGGAACGGATAAGCGCTGAAAGCATCTAAGCGCCAAGCCTTTCCCAAGATAAGATCTCCCTATAGAACCCAGGTAGACCACCTGGTTGATAGGTCGCAGGTGTAAGCGTAGCGATACGTTGAGCTTAGCGATACTAATGTTCGATTGATCTGCAATTGGCTTCTTAGCCGTCTCTTAGGACGTCTAGGCCAATGGAATTAGAACGGTAATTTTACTATGCGTAAATTGTGCAACTTTCCCCTATGACAGTCGTTCATGCCTGGCCCAAACCCATCTCATGATCACCCTTCAACCCGAACGACTCGAGGACCCCTTCTGGTGATCATGGGCGCATTGAAACACTCGTTCCCATCCCGAACACGAAAGTTAAGAATGTAGCCGCCGATGGTAGTGCAGCCACGCTGCTGTGCGAGAGTAGGTCGTCGCCAGGTTTACGGACCCCGGTCACCGCAAGGTGGCCGGGGTCCTCTCATTTCCGGAGGTCGCTTGCCGGCCCCGATCGTCCGCCCTGTCCCTGTCCGGGGCAGGGCTGTTCCGGTATGCGCGCATCGTCCATCTTCAAGGCGATGCACGCTGCGTCTGTGGCCTGCTCAAATGTTGGCGCCGATGGGATGGCCTCGCGGCCTAGCTGGATCTATTGCTGTGGCCGGGCTTTGGCGCGTTGCCCGGACATGGGAATCCTATGCCGGCCCTCGCCCGTTCTCTGTTTTGACCTGCAGCGAGTCGAGGCACCTGGCTGGCCTGAGCTCTCGGGTCATCACGACCTGCCAGCGCTCACCTTGGCCGGGACGCTGCGTTTCCGCGGTGGCGGATGAAGTCTTCTCTCCGGCCGTCGTTCAGCTGCGGGCGGCGAGGTTGCCCAAGGTCACCCGCGAGTCCGCGGTGTCCATGAGGCGACTTTCGATCAGCGAAAGCTCCTTGGCGGCAGGATCGCTGCGCAGGTCGGGTTCGCCTGCGTTGTTGTCGGAACGCAGGTCGACGATGCTCCAGAGCTCGCCGACGGTCATCGCCTCGAGCGGTCGCGCGGGGCGATGTCCGGCGGTACGGCTTTCCATGGCGAGCAGGCCTGCGTCGCGCAGCATCTGCAGGCAGCCATCGGCCACCGTGCCGGGGATGCGCGCGATCTCGGCGATGTCTTCGGCTCGGGGGCCGGCGAGGCCGCCGCGGTAGCGGCGCAGCGTCTCGGCGACGCAGACGAAGGCGAGCGTCCGGCGGGCGCGGTGGCTGAGGCTTTCCCAGGCCTTGTGCCGGGCCAGCGCGCGGCGGTGCTGGTAGGCGTAGGCGACCTGGCCGCCGATCAGCACGAAGAGCCAGGAGAGGTAGGTGCCGAACATGAGCACGAGGATGATGCTGAGCTCTCCGTAGAGGTCCTGGAACTGCGTGACCTTGCCGACGTAGAGCGCGGCGAGCTGATGGTTGGCGGTGACGAGCAGGGCGATGGTGGCGCCGCCGATGAGGGCCGCGCTCCAGCGGACGCGTACGTTGGGCATCATCCGGTTGAAGATCGCGAACGCCAGCGCAAGCAGTCCGACCGACACGAAGAACGGCCCGCTGCCGTTGATGAATTCGATGATCTCCTCCCCGCCGGGCAGGCCGATGAGCCAGTTGCCGAGCCAGCTGGTGCCTTCGCCGAAGGTCCGCGCCAGGGCGGACATGGACAGCATCGTCACGGTCGTGGCGCCGATGAGGAAGAAGAGCACGAGGAAGAGCAGGTAGTTCGCGAAGCGATCCCGCCAGCTGCGTCCGTAGCGTACGCCCCAGATGCCGTTGAGCGCGTCCTCCACGCGGCTCAGCATGAGCACGGCGAGCACGATGATGAGCAGGAGCCCGACCACGCCGGCCTGGCCGTTGGCCGCGTTGGCGAGGAGGCGGTCGACGAACCCGTCGAGCTCGGCGTTGATGTCGCGCAGCTGCTTCGGGCTGGCGGTAACGGAAGCGTTGGCGGCCGTGTTGGCGGGAGTCGCCGGGTTCATGGCCCCCTTGGAGGTGACCTGCGGCACCGCGAATTCGATGGCCGAGACGATCGCCTGTTTCGCGGGATTGTCCCCTTGGCCGCCGGTGCGCGTGAGGATGTAGCCGGAGACCGTGAGCGCGAGGGCCAGGATCGGGCCGAGCGACATCAGCGTGTAGTAGGTCAGCGCCGCGGACTGCTGCGGGAGGCGGTTGTCGAAGGTGCCGTGCCAGCAGGTCGCCAGCACGCGCCAGGTCGCCTTGAGCGCGCCGCGCCAGCCGCGTTCGGCGAGCGCGGAAGGGGTCCAGCAGGAGGACAGCACGGACGCGAGCGGCGCGGACGGGGTGGATTCGGCGGGCTGACCAGGTTGCATGGGGGCAGGCTGGACGACCCTGGGGGCCGGGGCAACCTCGCGGGTGGGGGAGGGTGGTGAGCAACACCAATAACTGACGTTTGCCCTCGTTCTTCTCCCTGCGTTTTCTCCCTCAGTTGGCTATAGGGGGTCCTGGCTTAAAAATTTCGTCAAAAACGACGATTGTGAATAAAGTAGATTCCCCAAGTCAGCGAATGTCAGTGCCTTACAAAAAATCACTACATTTAGTGTCGAATTTCATTTGCACCCCCTACATCTAGTATTATTTCCAATTCATACCGCCTTTCTAGCGGCCCTTCCCGGCCTCTAAATAAGGCCTTTTCCCCTCCCTCCTCCATGGAAACCATTACCATTACCGTAGGCAAAAAAACCTTCATCCTCGACAAGACCAAGGCCGAAGAAGCCTTCAACAACAAGAAGGTCATCAACGGCCGGCAGACCATGTTCTTCAACATCCTGCCGCTGAAGTACCAGTGGGCCTACGATCTCTACAAGACGATGAAGGCGAACCATTGGGAGCCCGAGGAGATCCCGATGCAGGAGGACTGCCAGCAGTGGCGCGACTCCAGCGGCAGCATCACCGAGATCGACCGATGGATCATCAAGATGGCCATCGGCTACTTCTCCGCGGCCGAAGGCATCGTCGGCGACAACATCATCCACGTCGTCCGCGAGGTCGTCACCGCGCCCGAGCTCAAGCTCGTGCTCGGGCGCCATGCCCACGAGGAGAACATCCACGCCGACTCCCTGGTCTACATGATCTCCTCGCTCGGCATCAACCCGCACGAGTGCGAGGCCATGTTCGAGGACATCCCGACGATCGCCAAGAAGGCCGCCTTCGTCGTCAACAATTCCCGCGCGCTGCGCCGCAAGCTCGACCTCACCAAGCTCGAGGACAAGCAGGCGCTCGCGCACAACATCTTCCTCTTCGGCCAGTGCATGGAAGGCACGCAGTTCTACGGCCTCTTCGGCATGGTGCTCTCGCTCGCCCGCCAGAACAAGTTCCCGGGCATCGGCAACATGTTCAAGTACACGCTGCGCGACGAATCCAACCACATCGACCTCTTCTGCCGCCTCCTCCTTGAGCTCGTGAAGGAGAACCCCGACATCTGGACGCCGGCCTTCCGCGAGGAGCTGCGCCAGCTGATGGCCACTGCCGTGGCGCTCGAGAAGGACTTCATCCGCGACTGCCTGCCCGTCAACGGCCTCGGCCTCTCCGCCAAGGAGTTCGAGCAGTACATCGACTACATCGCCGACCGCCGCCTCCGCAACTGCGGCCTCGAGCCCCTCACGGCCGATCCGGTCAACCCTTTCCCTTGGCTCTCCGAGATGATGGACCTGAAGAAGGAGCAGAACTTCTTCGAAGGCCGCGTCACCGAATACCAGAAGTCGGCCAACCTCGAGTCCGTCAGCGACGACGAGCTTTAAGCCGCCTCGGCCGAGAAAGGCGCATCAACTTCCGCGCGCCCGCCTTGGCACGGTTCCTGTTCTTACCTCCCGCATCCGCTTCCTCCTCCCTTTCCGCCGCCGGCCCACGCCCGCAGCGCCTTCCCACCATCTTCCCTCAAACCACCCGTCCGTCCTTTCCGTCCCATGAATCCTGAACTCCCTTTCTTCCGCGAAGACATCGCCCTCAAGAACGCCGTCCGCACCCCGGCCAGCGCCAAGCCCCGCTTCAACTGGCGTGAGTCGCTGCCCGCGGCCACCGCCGGCTCCGCCGGCGACTCCGCGCGCTTCGCCGACATCATCGGCAACGCCCTCACCGACCTCCTCCTCTCCCGCGAGGTCACCGACATCTTCACCGAGCAGAACCGCACCTTCGTCGCCGCCGTCGCCGGCGAGGTGACCCAGCTCGTCGCCCAGCTCGCCGGCCAGAACGGCGGCCAGGTCAGCGAAGCCCAGATCATCCCGATCATCGAGCGCGCGCTCATCAGCAACAACCGCCACGACGTCGCCAAGAGCCTCGTCTTCTCCTCCGACGCCGTCCGCGCCGTCGACGTGCCCGTCGTCACGACGCGTCTGATGCGCCGCAACCACCAGGTCGTGCCCTGGAACCAGGACAAGATCGACATCGCCGTCCGCAAGTCCTTCCTCTCGCTCGGCCTCGACTCCGCCCCGGCCGAACGCGTCGCCGCCGCCGTCACCCGCCAGGTCGCCCAGAGCGGCCAGAACATCATCGGCATCGAGGAGGTCCAGGACCTCGTCCAGACCGAGCTGATGCGCCAGGGCCACTACAAGGTCGCCGAAGCCTACATCCTCTACCGCGCCATGCGCTCCAAGCAGCGCGAGCAGGAGGCGGCCGCCGCGGTGCCCGTCGACGACCACCAGGACTCGCTCCTGCTCGTCAAGAACCCCGACGGCTCCACCTACCTCTGGAACGGCGAAGACCTCCGCAAGCGCATCTCCTACGCCCTGACCGGCCTGGACCTCGACATGCCCGTCGACGCGATCGAGGCCGAGCTCCGCCGCGGCCTCTTCAACGAGGTGAGCGAGGCCGACCTCCGCAAGACCGTCGAGCTCAACGCCAAGACGCTCATCGAGCGCGACGCCGACTTCTCGCTCTTCGCCGCCCGCATCGCGCTGTCCTACATCTACGAGGAGGTCCTGGGCTGGAGCATCATGCGCGACGGCGTCGCCAAGCTCCGCGAGTTCCACCGCGCCAAGTTCTCCGCCTACATCGAACGCGGCATCGAGATCGGCCGCCTCTCGCCGGACCTGCGCCGCTACGACCTCGCCAAGCTGGCCGACGCCCTCGATCCGATGGCGGACATGGACTTCGAGTTCCTCGGCGTGCAGACGATGTACGACCGCTACCTCATCATCGACAAGACGGCGCGCCCGCACCGCCGCCTCGAGACCCCGCAGTTCTTCTGGATGCGCGTCGCCATGGGCCTCTTCCTCCGCGAGGAGAAGAACCGCGAAGAGTGGGCCATCCGCCTGCACGCGCTCTACAAGTCCCGCCGCTTCTGCAGCTCGACCCCGACGCTCTTCAACGCCGGCACGCTGCATAGCCAGCTGTCCTCCTGCTACCTCTACAAGGTCGACGACACCATCGAGTCGATCATGATCCGCGGCATCGCGGAGAACGCCTTCCTCTCCAAGTGGGCCGGCGGCCTCGGCGGTTCCTGGACGGCCGTCCGCGGCACGGGCTCCCACATCAAGGGCACCAACGGCGAGTCCCAGGGCGTCATGCCCTTCCTCAAGCTCCACAACGACCAGCTGGTCGCCGTCAACCAGGGCGGCAAGCGCCGCGGCTCCGGCTGCGCCTACCTCGAGACGTGGCACAACGACGTCGAGGACTTCCTCGAGCTGCGCCGCAACACGGGCGACGACCGCCGCCGCACGCACGACATGAACACGGCCAACTGGATCCCGGACCTGTTCATGAAGCGCCTGCGCGACCGCCAGAACTGGACGCTCTTCATGTCCAACGAGGTCCCCGACCTCCACGAGAGCTTCGGCGCCGACTTCGAGCGTCGCTACGTCGCGTACGAGCAGAAGGCCAAGGAAGGCAAGGTCTTCGGCAAGTCCATCCCGGCTCTCGACCTCTGGAAGAAGATGCTGAACATGATCTTCGAGACGGGCCATCCGTGGATGACCTTCAAGGACCCCTGCAACGTGCGCTCCCCGCAGGACCACGTCGGCGTCATCCACTCGTCCAACCTCTGCACCGAGATCACGCTCAACACGAGCGCCGAGGAGACCGCGGTCTGCAACCTGGGCTCCGTCGTCCTCGACTCGCACCTCGACGCCGCGGGCAACATCGACCACGCCAAGCTGGCCGAGACCGTCCGCGTGGCCGTCCGCGCGCTCGACAACGTCATCGACATCAACTTCTACCCGACCAAGGCCGCCGAGGTCTCCAACCTGCGCCACCGCCCTGTCGGCCTCGGCGTGATGGGCCTGCAGGACTGCCTCTACCGCCGCGACGTGTCCTTCGCCTCCGAGGCGGCCGTCGAGTTCAACGACGAGATCATGGAAGCCGTGGCGTTCTACGCCTACGACGCCTCCGCCGACCTCGCCGGCGAGCGCGGCGCCTACAGCACCTACAAGGGCTCCAAGTGGGACCGCGGCCTGCTCCCGCAGGACACCGTCGACCTGCTCGAGGCCGAACGCGGCGAGAAGATCGAGGTCAAGCGCGGCGGCCGCCTCGACTGGGCCCCGATCCGCGCCAAGATCGCCAAGCAGGGCATGCGCAACTCCAACGTCCTCGCCATCGCGCCGACCGCCACGATCTCCAACATCGTCGGCAGCTCGCCGTGCATCGAGCCGACCTACAAGAACCTCTTCGCCAAGAGCAACCTCTCCGGCGACTTCATCGAGCTCAACTCCAGCCTCGTCCGCGACCTCAAGAAGCTCGGGCTGTGGAACCAGAAGATGGTCGAGCAGCTCAAGTACTTCGACGGCGAGCTCAAGGAGATCCCCGAGATCCCGCAGGGGCTCAAGGACAAGTACATGACGGCCTTCGTCATCGACTACAAGTGGCTCATCGACGCCGCCGCCCGCCGCCAGAAGTGGATCGACCAGGCGCAGTCGCTCAACCTGTTCCTGCCGCGAGCCGACCTCAAGGTGCTCTCCCACATGTACCAGTACGCCTGGCGCACCGGCCTCAAGACGACCTACTACCTCCGCACGCTCGGCGCCTCGAACATCGAGAAGGCCACGGTCGAGGTGAAGAAGGAGAAGTCCGAACCGGTGGCCGAGAAGAAGGTCTACACCGAAGCCGAGAAGAACGCCTGCTCCATCGAGGCGATGATGAACGGCGGCACCTGCGAGGCCTGCCAGTAGGCTCCCGCCATCACAGGCCAAGCGCAGGGGCGACCGAATGGTCGCCCCTGTTTTTTGCCCGGCCCGCGGGGTTGCCTTTTGCGCGGACGTCGGCTTCCTTCCCGCCATGTCCTCGTCCTTGCTGACGTCGGCCGGCGAAGTCCTCGTCCGGACCCGCGACGAATCCTTCGCCGAACTGGCCCGCCGCATCAACGCGCTGGCGGCCCGAGGCCCCGCGTCGGTCGCCCTCAGCGGCGGTTCGACGCCCAAGGCCTTCTACGCCTGGGCGGTCGCCAACAAGGCGCTCACCGCGCAGGTCTGGGAGCGCATCACCTGGCACGTGAGCGACGAACGCTGCGTGCCGCTGGCATCGGACGACTCGAACTTCGGTCATGCCGCCCGTGGGCTGTTGGACCCGCTGCAGGTGCCGTCGGCCCGCCGCTGTCCGTGGCCGGTCGAACTGGCGCCCGCCGCCGCGGCCGAGGCCTACGAGGCATCCTGGCGCGCCCAGCCCGGCAAGGCCTATGACCTCTGCGTGCTGGGGCTTGGCGACGACAGCCATATCGCCTCGCTCTGGCCGCGTTGTCCTCTGATCGGTGCGCCCGGCCTGCCGCGCTTCGTCGCCACGGAATGGCCGGGGCGCGGCTGGCGCCTGACGATCACCGAGGTGGGCCTGGCCCAATGCGGCGCGGTCGTCGTGCTCGTGAACGGCCGGTCGAAGGCCCCCGCCTTGCTCAGCGTGTGCGCCGGCGAATACGATCCGGCGCAGCACCCGGGGCAGGTCCTACGCGCCCTCGCGCACAAGGTCACTTGGCTGGCGGACGCGGACGCGGCGTCGTCGCTGTGATGTCCTGCCCCTACTTGGGGCGGGGTTTGCCTTGTCCGTAGATCGTCTCGGGCAGCACGGGCTCAAGGCTCTCGATGCTCCGGCTCTCGAAGAGCGGGCGTTTCTCGGCCGACATGCCCGTCTGCATGACGAAGACCAGCGACCGTCGGTTGGGCCGGCCGGCTATCTTGGTGCCAAGGATCGGTTCGACGTCGTTGCCCGGGAGCAGCGCGGATAACTTGATGTGGCTGGTGGTGCGTTCGCGGAAAACGACGGGGAGCAGGTCGGCCGCACCCGCCGCCAGTCTGAAGGGCTTCGCGTCGATCTCGCCCGCCAAGGTCATGGCGCTCAGGTTCACGACGCGGATCGAGCCGTAAGGGAAGCGCCCCGCCTCGTAGTCGAAGGCCCGGCCTGTACAGGCCCCGTTGGGGCCCATCAGCAGCAGCACGCCCACGTCGCCGGATTCAGGGAGGGCGACCGTCGCGAAGGGCTCCCAGTCGTCGGCCTTCTCCTTCTTCGCGGGGTCGGGCTTGGCCTTTGGGTCGGGTTTCGGCGGCGCCGCCGCGGCTTGCGCGTAGAGCTTCTCGGGGTCGAAGGGCGCGGTCTTCTGCGCCTCGCCCTTCTTGCGTACGACCGCCAGCAAGGCCGGCCCGCTGTAGTCCTTCGAGAGGTCGAGGTTCATCTCCAGCGCGACCATGGGTACGATCGACTTGCCTTGGACGACCCCGAGCTCGATGCGCTCCGAGGGGTTGGCCCACCAGGCCAGGCGCAGCGTGCATCTGCGTTCGGGCGGCGGTTCGGGCGCGGCCGTCACGCAGACGGCGGCGAGCAGGAGGAGGGAAGGGCGCATGGGTCAGATGTCGGTGTCGCGGAGCCAGCGGAGGGCGGTCACCTTGAAGCGCCGGCCGAGGAGGTTGTTCACGCGGTTGGCGTCCTTGTTGCGCACCCAGCGTTCCATGATCGGCGACGTCGCGTAGTTGGTGATGGTCGGGGAGCGGTAGCCGCCGAAGCCGCCGCCGCCCCCGTTATTGTCGCCCTGGGAACTGCTTCCGGCGGGGACGGAGATGGTGCTGCCGACGGGCAGGGCGCCGAGGGCCACGGTCGGTTCGCGGTCGTCGGGGATCAGCAGCTCCGGCATGCGCTGGACCGTGAGCTCGACCCAGGCCTTGCCGAGCACCTCGCCGGTGGACGAGACGCTTTCGCCGTAGGCACGGACGACGAAGGTGTCGCCGCGGACCGTGAGCGACGGGCCGATGGCGTTCAGCACCTGCATCTGGAGCAGGTGCGAGTGGGAGCCCGCCTGCGAGGGGAACGCGCCGGCTCCTGGCGTGTTGCTCGTCGCGGAGTAGGCGGCGGGGTCGAACGCCTTGGCCTGCGGGAAGCGGCCGCCCTCGGTCGTGACCTTCGTCGCGAACCCTTCCTTCATCTTGCCGGAGGCGACGGCGTAGTCGTTGAGCCCCGATGCGTCGATCGCCGCCTGGAGCGGGCCCTTGAGCCCCGTGGTCTGCGTGGTGAGCCGGCGGTTGACGAAGTCCGCGAGGCTCATGAACGGTCCGCGCCGCCGCACCTCGGCGACGAGGTTGTCGGCGAGCTTGTCGATCTCGGCGTCGGTCAGGCTATGGAACTTCAGGCCCCAGTACGACCCCGCGCCCTGCACGTCGGTGGTGTTGGGCGGGATCCCGAAGCGGCTGAAGACCGAAGTCCCGGAGACGTCGACGCCGCGCAGGGAGGCGAGCATCAGCCGCCAGGCCTCCTTCGAGGTCGAGTTCACGTTGAACGCTCCGTCGTAGAGGAACTGCTTGGCCACGCGTTCCGGGCGGGATGGCGCCTCGCCGGCCGGGCGCGGGGAGGAGGTCGGCTTCCGGTAGAAGTCGTTGCGCAGCTCGGTGTCGCTGCGTCCGTCGGCGAAGCGTCCCCAGACGAAGCGCTTGTTCGCGAGCGGCTTGTTGCCGGCCGCGAGGTCGTCCCAGACGTCGGCGAGCGAGGCCTTCTGGTTCCCGGCCGCCACGACGGCCGCGGCGGGGTTGCGCGTCGAGGTGCCGCCGGCGAAGGTGTTGCGGGCCACGTTGGGCATCGCGGCGTGGGCGCCCGAGAAGTAGTACCGGTCCCACAGGGCGAGGTTGGCGAGGAAGGCGCTGTCGGTGCGGATCGTGGACGTGTTCCCGTTGTCGGTGCCGAAGTCGGCGGTGCCGTTTTCGACCGTCCCCTTCGGGCTGACGCAGGAGTTCGGCCAGAACAACGTCAGCGCGGTGTTGGGCAGGCCGATGTGCGGGAAGCTGTTGCCGACCGTGTAGGCCGGCTGCGTCGCGTAGGTGCCGAACTGCGCGTGCCCGAGGCCGGTGAGGGAGAGCATCGGCCGTTGCGGCACCTCGAAGAGCACCGTCTCGTTGCGGCCCTCGTTGACCTTGTAGTTGTTGCCGTAGTAGCCCTTGTTGTCCGCCGTCATGTCGACGGGCGTGAACGAACCCGGGTCCGGGTAGAAGCTGAGGATCATCGGCGGCGACTGCAGCGAGTCGGCGTCCCAGTCGCGCGGGTCGGTCGCGTCGTAGCGCATGTCGGCCACCAGCGGGGAAGCCGTGCCGGCGCCCACGCCGCGCCCGTCGGCCGCGGAGAGGTTGTCGACGTTGCGCGCATCCGCGGGCGAGCGCCAGCGGAGGTCCAGCACGCCCACGAAGGAACGCTCGATGTAGGCGGCGTTGGAGGTCTCCCCGGTGCGCGAGATGGTCTTCTGCGCGAGGACCTTGCGGGCGGTCACCGCGTCGGGGTAGAAGCAGGTGAAGAAGCCGGTCCGGTTGATGAGCCCCTCGTCGGAGCCGTCGCATTCCGCGTAGTTCTCGCCGCCCCAGACCTTGGCGAGCGGGTAGGTCGCGGAACCGTTGTCCCGCTTGTAGTGCATCAGGTTGTAGTTGATGAAGATCCCGTCCCAGTAGCCGCCGGAGGCGTCGGCGCCGTCGGAGTTCGAGCCCGACGTCGGCACCCAGGCGGCGTACATGCGGCTCAGCAGCGGGTAGCCGCCGGTGGCGGTGCCGACGCTGCCCGCGTCGCCGAGGATGCGGTAGTAGTGGCGGGCCTTGTCCGGGTCGTAGCCGCGGCCCGAACGGATGATGGAGGCGCCGTTGTTGGAGAGACCGGTGTTGGTCGAGCCTTCGCAGCCGATGACGACGACCTCGCCGGGGTTCATCCGGAGCACCGCGCCTTCGTTGGCCACCCAGCGGACGGCGAAGGAGCGGTTGAAGCCGTTGGTGTGCGGGTAGAAGACGCCGTTGGTGAAGCTGATGCCGTTGGTGTTCACGCCCGCGAGGTTGAGCGGCTCCTCGGCGCCGGTGCCGGGGTTGATGCGCGAGAAGGTCAGCGCCAACGGGTAGTACTTGTTGAAGTAGGCGCCGAAGCCCGTGAACTCGAGCGCGACGTTGTACGGGTTGTGCAGCGTGATGATCGGGTCGAACGTCACGCCGAGCGTGTCCTGGTTGTAGATCACGCCCCAGCGTTGCGTGTGGCGGAGCACGGTGGGCGCCAGCTTCATCGCGGTCGGCTGCGGGAACTGTCCGCCGCCCGTGGACCACCAGACGCGGGAGAACTGGTGCGGCTGGTACGTGGTGCGGACCCAGTTGCCGCCGCCGTAGTTGAGCATGCGCGCCTTGCGGTGGAGGATGCCGGCGTTGTACTTCTCGCCGAGGTACCCCGGGCCGGAAGGGTCGCCGACGCAGCTCCAGCCCGTCACGCCCGAGCTGTAGGTGAAGGGCTCCGCCGTGCGGGCGAACCAGGCGTCGGCCGAGCTCGGAGGCTGGCCGCGCGCGCCGGTGGTCTCGAGCTCCCGCTTGTACAGCCGGTAGAAGTTGCGCATCAGCAGCCAGGTCGGTCCGCGGACGGTCCAGTCGTCGCCGGTGTAGTCCTTCGCGCCGTTGGGGAAGGAGCCGGCCGCGCCGACCGAGCGGGGGCCTTGGTCGATGAGCGCCTGGTTGGAGCCCATCGGCGGCGGCACCACCGACGGCCCGCTGGTCAGGTTGGGGATAGGGGCCTCGAAGACGAAGCCGAGCTTGTTGGCCGTGTCGCCCCATTCGGCGAAAGACGGCGTGTTGGCCGCGGAGAAGCCGTAGGCGCCCGCGAGGTTGAGGACGTTGCGGTCGCCGGGCGCGCCGGGGCTGTCGTGGAATTCGCCGAGCAGCTTGAAGTCCTCGTGGGGCAGTTCGAAGGCGATGGAGAGGTCGGTGCGCAGCCCGCCGTTGTAGGTGTCCGAGAGCACGCCGAAGGAGCGCAGGGTGAGGTCGCCGTAGTACTTCGCCACGGTGCCGGCGGCGATGGTGCCGTTGGCGGCGTTGCCGGTCGCGGCCGCCGCCCACGCGCCTAGGTCGCCGGCCGAAGCGGTGAAGGACAGCTTCGCGCCGCCGATCGAGAGCATGTCGGCGTCGGCCCAGAGCTTGAAGCTCGACCAGGCCGGCGTGGCGACGCCACCGAGGGTCTCCTGACCGGTGCGTCGCGCCGCCGTGTAGAGCAGGCCCTTGTCCCAGACGCTCGGCGTGGTCGCGTAGGTCTCCGAGAGGTTGACCTTGGCCTTGATGCTTTCGTCGCCGGTCCACCAAGCGTAGTTGCCCTGCGGAGCGTCGCTCGCGCCGGGGGCGGGCAAGGGCAGCGGCGGGACCTTCACGCGCCCGTCGCCGGTGGCTGGCTTGGCGATCGTCCCGTAGGCGAGGAGCGGGACGGTGCGCACGGTGGTGCTCGGGATGGCCGCGGCACTGCGCAGGAGCTGGTCCATCGCCGTGGCGTCCGTGCTGTTGAGGAGCCGCGAGGGCGCGAGGTTCGCGATGGCGAGCCCGGTGCTCGGATCGGCCGAGACGAGGTAGCCGAGGAACAGCCGCTTGTCGGGGCTGGTCACGACCCAGTCGCGCACCTTCGACTGGTCGGCGCCGCCGGTGCACCACACGCCTGTCCAGCCCTTCTTGTCCTCGGTGACCGCGAGGGCGGCCTTGCTCTGGAGGTAGGAGTTGAGCGCGGCTCCCGGCTTGGTGCCGTCGAGCAGGTCCATGCGCGCGGTCACGCGTTGGTCGTGGCCGGCCAACGTCTGCAGCTGCGCAATCGCGAGACGGCCGGCGACGACGGCGTTGAGGCGTGCGCGCAGATACGCGGAGTGCGCCGTCGCCAGGCGGCTTTCGACCTGGAGGAACGCGGCCAGCACCACGACGAGCATGACCAAGGCGGCCATGATGGTCAGCGACAGCACGAGCGAGAAACCTTTGCGGGGTTGGCGCATCAGGGGGGTGAACTTTATTACCTAGCGGGTTGGGATATGTCAAAGGACCACCGCCATAATCGCCATTAAATGACCGATATTAGACTGTTAAGGATTTAGTTATCGATTATATGAACTATTTCACTCCTTAAACGCCGACTCAGATGGTGGCTTGCCGATTGCACGCAGGGCTTCAGCGTTTTGGTCGTGAACACCTTGCTCGAAGGCGCCGGTCTCTTCATTTGGCCGTTGGGAGTCTGCTCCTTGTTGGTGGTCTTCCTTTTGATCGAGCGTTCGCTGGCCCTGTTGCCGGGGAAGGTGGCGCCGGAGGCAGTCCTCAAACTGGTCCGTGAAGGTCGCGCCCGGGAACTGACCTCCGAAGCCGCGGGTTCCTCCGCCGGTCGGTTGGTGCTCCGCTGGAAGGAGGGCGCCTCGGGCGAGGTGCTCAAGGCCTACGCCCGCGCCGAACTCGTCCGCCTCCAGCGCGGCTTCTTCCTGATCGACAGCGTCGTCGCGGCCGCCCCGCTGCTTGGTCTGCTCGGCACGGTCACCGGCTTGGCCACGCTCTTTCCCGCCCATGGTCTGCCGGACTCGCAGACGTTGACCCGCGGCGTCGGACTCGCCTTGAGCACGACGATGATCGGCCTGTGCATCGCGATCCCCGCGCTCGTCGGGGCCAACTGGCTCGGCCGCCGCGTCGAGGTGCTTTCCTCCCGGCTCGACGTGCTCGTCGAAGGTCTGGAGAAGAACCAGCGATGAGCCTCGTCGTCCCCAGGCGCCGCCGCACGGAGATCAACGTCGTCCCGCTGATCGACGTGATGGTCGTGCTGGTGTTCTTCCTGCTGTTGGCGGGACGTTTCGAGGAGGCCCGCACCTTGGCCATCGTGCCTCCGGCCGCCGACGCCGGCGGCGCCAGCACCACGGCGGCCAGCCTGGTCGTGGCCGTCGACCGCGACGGCAAGCTTTTCCTGGAGGGCAAGCCGGTGACGCGCGCGGCGCTCGAGTCGGCGCTCGCCGCCCAGGCGACGAAGGCCCCCGCCACCGAGGTGCTCATCGTCGCCGACGAGCGCTCCCTCACCGGCGCCGCCATCGGCGCGCTCGACGCCGTCGCCAAGGCCGGCCTGCGCCCCCGCCTGCTGACCCGACCCAACCGCTGAGCTTTCCCCGCCATGCCCGCCGACCAGACGCTCTCGCTCCTCGAGGAGTACACCCAAGCCCACGGCATCTCCGGCCATGAGGACGCGGTCCGCGCGATCTTCGTCCGGGAGATGCGCGGCCGCACCTTGAGCGCCGACGGCCTGGGCGGCGTGCTCGCCGCGCCCGCCAAGGCGGGGAAGGGCCCCCGGGTCGTGCTCACCGCCCACATGGACGAGATCGGGTTCCTCGTGCAGGAGATCGCCCCGAACGGCTTCCTGCGCCTCGTCCCCATCGGCGGCTGGCCTGACGGCGTCCTGTCCGCGCAGCGTCTGCGCGTGTTCGCCCGCGCGACCCGCCGGGAGTTCATCGGCATCGTCGCGGCTTTGCCTCCGCATCAAGGCGGCGCGCAGGCCGCGACGGTCGACAAGGCCTACGTGGACATCGGCGCGCGTTCGCGCGAGGCGGTGCTGCGGCTGGGCATCCGGCCCGGCGATCCCGTCGCCCCTGATGGCCCTTTCACGCCGCTGGCCGAACCGGGGCTCTACGCGGCCAAGGCGTTCGACAACCGCGTCGGCATGACGGCCCTGACGTTGGCGACGCACCAGCTGCAGGCGAAGCCCACGCCCAACCAGTTCCTCGCGCAAGCGACCGTCCAGGAGGAGGTCGGCTGCCGTGGCGCCACGGTCGCGGCCCGTCTCGCCAACCCCGACGTCGTCATCGTCCTCGAAGGCCCGCCGGCGGACGACGTCCCGGGCCTGAGCCTCGCGGAATCGCAAGGCACCTTGGGCGCCGGGGTGCAGGTCCGCGCTTTCGATCCGACGGCGATCATGAATCCGCGCCTCGTCGACCTGACCCTCAAGGTCGCCGCCGAACGGGGCATCCCCTGCCAGCTCGCCGTGCGCCGCACCGGCGGCACTGATGCGCGTTCCTTCCAGATGCATGGCCTGGGAGTGCCGGTCATCGTCCTCGGCGTGCCCGCCCGCTACATCCATACCCACAACGCCGTCATCGACGTCGCCGACCTCCGGGCCTGCGTGGACCTCGCCGTCGCCTTGGTGCGGAAGCTCGACGCCCGCGCCGTGGCCGAACTCACCGCGGTGCTGTGAGCGCCGATCAGGTCCGGCTGAAGGTGAAGGTCGTGCCCGGCGCTTCCCGCACGGAGATCGTCGGCCGATTGGGGGACGCCTTGAAGGTTCGTGTCGCGGCCCCGCCGGAAGGCGGCAAGGCGAACCGCGAGGTCGTGGCCGTGCTGGCCGCCCAGGTCGGCCTGCCGCTCGCCGCGGTGTCCGTCGTCGTGGGGCAGTCCTCTCCCGCCAAGGTCGTGGCCTTCCGCGGGCTGGACGAGGCCGCCCTCCGGGCCCGGCTCCCGTTTTGATTGCCGCACAATCCGCTTGAGAGCCCGGGCAAGTCGGCCGACAGTCGAGGACCATGAGCGCGGACAAGAAAGCCAGCCCTGCCTCCGGCAAGGAGTCATTCGAAGCCGAGATGGCCAAGCTCGAGAAGCTCGTCGACTCCCTCGAGTCGGGTACGGTCTCGCTCGATGAGCTCGTCGCGAAGTACGAGGAAGGCATGCGCCTGCTGAAGTCCTGCCAGACCAGCCTGCAGGCCGCCGAACTGCGCATCGAGCAGCTGGGCAAGAAGGCCGCCGATGCGGAACAGGGCTGAGATGGCGCTGCTTCCCCAGATCCGCGGTCCGAGGGACGTCCAGGCCCTGGACCCGGCGCAGCTCCCGGCGCTCGCCCAGGAGGTCCGCGAGCGCCTCATCGCCGTCACCGCGAAGAACGGCGGCCACGTCGGCCCCAACCTCGGCGTCGTCGAGCTTACGATCGCGCTGCACCGCGTGTTCGAGACGCCGCACGACAAGTTCGTCTTCGACGTAGCCCACCAGGGCTACGTGCACAAGCTGCTTACCGGCCGCAACGGCGCCGACTTCGACGGCATCCGCAGCACCGGCGGCCTTTCGGGCTTCCTCAACCGCGAAGAGAGCCTGCACGACGTCTTCGGCGCCGGTCACGCGGGTACGGCCTTGTCCGCCGCGGTCGGGCTCGCCAACGCGCGCGACCGTCTGGGCGAGGACACGCACGTCGTGGCCCTCATCGGCGACGCGGCGCTGACCTGTGGCGTCACGATGGAGGCGCTCAACAACGCCGCCAATTCCTCCAAGCGCCTGGTCATCATCCTCAACGACAACGAGTGGTCGATCGACCGCAACGTGGGCGCGATCGCCGACATCCTCAACAAGCTCATCGTCACGCGCCCCTACAACCGTTCGCAGCAGGGCCTCAAGAGCCTGCTGGGGCGTACGCGCATCGGCACGCGGCTCCTGGACTTCGGCCGCAGCTTCAAGCGCCACGTCAAGAACTGGTACACGCGCAGTTCCTCGCTGTTCGAGCAGTACGGGATCCGCTACATCGGGCCCATCGACGGGCATGACCTGCCGACGCTCGAGAAGTACCTCCGCTTCTGCAAGGACGCGAAAGGCCCCGTGCTCCTGCACGTCCGCACCGAGAAGGGCCGCGGCCTGGGCGCCGCCCTGCGCAACCCCGAGAAGTTCCACGGTACCGGCGCGTTCGACCCCGAGACCGGCGACAGCCTGGCCACGGGCAAGCCGGGCGCGCCCAAGGCCTGGCAGGACGTCTTCGGCGCGCTGCTCGTCCGCGAGGCGCAGGCCGACCCCAAGGTCGTCGGCGTGACCGCCGCCATGCCCTCCGGCACTGGCCTGAACCAGCTGAAGCAGGCCTTGCCCGCCCAGTACCACGACGTCGGCATCGCCGAGGAGCACGCCGCCTTGTTCGCCGCCGGCCTCGCCGCGCGCGACCTCCGCCCGGTCTGCGCGATCTACTCCACCTTCATGCAGCGCGCCTACGACATGGTCATCCATGACGTCTGCCTGCAGCGGCTGCCGGTCACCTTCTGCATGGACCGCGCCGGGGTCTCGCCGAGCGACGGCCCGACGCACCACGGCCTCTTCGACATCGCCTACCTGCGCTGCGTGCCGAACGTCACGCTGATGCAGCCGAAGGACGAGGACGAGTTCGCCGACATGCTGCACACCTCGCTGAAGTCCGGCGCGCCGATGTTCATCCGCTACCCGCGCGGCGCCGCCGCCGGGCAGGCGATCAAGGCGCAGCCCGCGCTCATCCCGCTCGGGAAGGCCGAGGTGCTGCGCCCCGGCGCCGACGTCCAGCTCTGGGCGCTCGGCTCGATGGTGCCGGAGGCGCAGGCGCTCGCCGACAGGTTGGCGGCGGAGACCGGCCTCTCCGTCGGCGTCGTCAACGCGCGCTTCGCCAAGCCCATCGACGGCGCCCTGCTCGTGGAGCAGGCGAAGTCGGCCAAGCTCATCGTCACCTTCGAAGACGGTGCCGTCACCGGCGGCTTCGGCACGGGCGCCCTCGAGGTGCTCGCCGAACATCGCGTCCGCACGCCGGTGCTGCGCCTCGGCTGGCCCGACCGCTTCGTCGGCCATGCGACCGACGTGAAGACGCTGCGCGCGGCCCACGGGCTCGCCCCCGAGCAGATGCTGGCGGCGATCAAGTCCGCGCTGAAGTGAAGGGTAGGGACGAGGCGCAGCCGCGCCCCTACTCGTTCAGAATTCGTAGGAGAACTTCAAGCGGGCCTCGTACGGGCTGTATTCGCTGACGTTGAGGCTGCCTTTGTTGGCCGGAGCGCCGGTGAGCTGCGCCAGGCAGGAGAAGGCGACCGAGAAGCGGTCCTTGCGGTAGTTCAGGCAAGGTCCGACCTGGATGCCTGATTCCTCGAAGTCCGCGCCCTCGGTCCACTCGGCGGCGGCGACGGCTTCCAGGCCGACCGTCCAATCCTTGTTCAGCTGGTAGGAGATCCCTTGGGAGAGCGAGAGCTCGAAGGCATCCTCGCCACCTTGGGTGTGCAGCGCTTCGAGGCCAAAGTTAGCCACATACATCCAAGGGCTGTTCTCTCCGAAGTTGTGCTGGAAGATGTATTTGGATTCGATCGTCCAGCGGTCGCGGAGATGCCCGTCGTGCAGGCTGGACTGCGAGTAGCCAAGTTCGAGGTAAAGCGCCCGGCCCCACGCGTTCCGGTCGGGATCGGCGAGCATCCTGACATATTCGACGTTCACGCCGCGGAAGCGCAGGCCTTCGCGGTCGGCCGAGTCCAGATAGGTCTGGTCGAGCTCGACTTCCAGCTGTTCGTTCGCGGAAAGGCCAAACTCGAACTCGCTGCGGAGGTCGAAGCCGCGGTATCGGGCGTCGTAGCCCGCGCCGAGGTCCTTACCGAATCGGCCGGTGACGTACTGCTCGAACTCGAACTTCCCGGGCTTGAGCGTTTCCGCGATGTAGGAGTAGCCGAAGGGATTGTCACAGGCTGTGGCGGCGGCGGTGAGCAGGGTTAGCGAGGCGAGGGAAGCGAGGCGCATGGCGCTTAGTCAATCTGGTCAGTGGAAGGAGGCAATAATTAGATGAGAATAGGTCTCAATAAGGTCTCCATAAGCGGATGCTGGGTTGAAAGTCCCTCATGGATAAGCACTTTAGCGGGTCATGGCCCTGCTGATCGTCATCCCTGCCCGCAACGAAGCTGGGCGATTGGGCGTCGGTTTGGCCGTTTTGGCGAATAGCCTGCGAGCGCAAGGGCTGACGGATGCACAAGTCCTCGTGTCGGATAATGGCTCGACCGACCAGACCCGCGCCATCGCCGAAGCCAGCGTCGGGCTCTTTCCCCGCCCTTTGCTCTACCTTCGGGCCGCGGAAGTCGGAGACAAAGGCTTGGCTATCCGCCGCGGCTGGGCCGCCGCGCCGGCCGATTGCGACGTGCTCGCCTATTGCGACGCCGACATGGCGACCGACCCGCGCGCGCTCGGCGCCGGCTATGCGTTGATCCGCGCGGGCGCCTGCGACGCCGTCGCCGGATCGCGTTGGCACGACGACTCCGAGGTGCGGGGCCGTGCCTTGGGACGGACTTTCCTTTCAAGCCTCCTGTCGTTCTTCTGGCGCTGGCTTCCCGGCGCCGTCGTCACCGACCCGGGTTGCGGCCTGAAGCTCGTGCGCCGCAGCAGCTACGAGGCGCTGGCGCTGCCGGCAGCGGCCACTGGTTTTTCCTTCGGCGCGGAAGTCCTGGTGCGGCTCGCCCGGGCCGGCCAGCGCCTGCGCGAGATCCCCGTCGTCTGGACCGACGACGATGCCGGGCGCATCCGGTTGGGCCGCGCGGGTTCCGATTACGCCTCGGCGTGGCGCCGGTTGTGGCGGGGCTGAGCCCTCAGCCTCGCCGGCGGTCCGGCGGGCGCGGCTTCGCCTGACGGTCGTCGTAGAGCCTGAAGTCCACCTGCCGCTTGAAGCGGTCCACGCGGTCGACGGTGACCTGGATCGTGCCGCCGGCGACGAAGACGCGGCCCGTGCGGCTGCCGCGGAGGGCGGTCCCGGCGTCGTTCATGCGGTAGTAGTCGTCGGTCAGCGTCGACATGTGCACCAGGCCGTAGGCCTGCGAGGCCGTCAGCTCGACCATGAGCCCGTGCGGCTTCACCTCGGTGATCATGGCCTCGAACGGACGCTTGTCCTTGCGCTCGACCTCGCGCTCGAAGAGCTCGAGCAGCTTCACCTTCACCGAATCGCGTTCGGCTTCGGAGCTGTTGCGTTCGGTGATGGAGATGTGCTCGCAGGCGCGGACCAGCTCGCCGATGCCGGGGGAGCGCGGGGCGTCCTTGGGCGCGGAGGCCACGCCCAGCTTGGCGATGTGCGCGTCGAAGATGCGGTGCTCGAGCAGGTCGGCGTAGCGGCGGATGGGCGACGTGAAGTGCGAGTAGTGGCGCTTGGCCAGGCCGAAGTGCCCGTCGGGGGAGGCGCGGTAGCAGGCCTGCTTGAGCGAGCGCAGCAGCTGGATGCGGATCGTGTACCCGTCCTCGCGCGTCTTGAGCAGCGCGAGCAGCCTCACCATTTCCTTGCGCTCGGTCAGGTCGCCGACCTTGAGGCCGTCGACCGCGAGCTGGTCGCGCAGAGCCTGCAGCTTCTCGGGGTCGGGTTCGTCGTGGACGCGGCAGACGTGCGGCGTGCGCGCCTGGTCCAGCGCCTTGGCGACCGTCTCGTTGGCCAGCAGCATGAACTCCTCGACCAGCTGGTGGGATTCGTCGTGCTCGACCACCACGGTGCGGTCGGCCCAGCCGTCCTTGTCGCAGTAGATCTTGATCTCCTTCATGTCGAGGTCGAGGGCCCCGGCCTTGAAGCGCTCGGCGCGCAGGACCTTGCCGACGGACCAGAGGTCGGCGATCATCGAGCGGATGAGGTCGAGCTCGGCGTCGGTGAGCTCGGCCAGCGGCCGGCCCGGCGAGCCCGTCTGGTGGGGCGGCGGCGCGGGCAGGGCGCGGATGGCCTCGTTGGTGTCGCCGCGCAGGAACGCGTAGGCCTGCTTGTAGGTCAGGCGCTTGCGGCTGGAGATGACCGAGTTGGCGAACTCCGACTTCACGAGCCGGGCCTCGGGGGTGAACTCGCAGAGGACCGTCTTCACCAGGCGGTTCTCGGCCTCGACGAGCGAACAGAGGCCGCTCGAGAGCGCGTGCGGGAGCATCGGGATGACCGTGCCCACGAGGTAGGTGGAGTTGCCGCGCTCCTTGGCCTCGTTGTCGAGCGGCGAGCCTGGCTTCACGTAGTGCGAGACGTCGGCGATGTGGATGCCGAAGCGCAGGTTGCCGTTGGGCAGGCGCTGCACGGAGAGCGCGTCGTCGAAGTCCTTGGCGTCGTCCGGGTCGATGGTGATCGTCGGGATGGCGCGGAAGTCCTCGCGGCCGGCGAGGTCGTCGGCGCGGACCTTGGAGCCGAAGGAGTTGGCCTCGGACGAGACCGCCGGCGGGAACTCGGGGTTGAGGTTGTAGCGGCGGAGGATGGCGAGGTACTCCGCCATCGGCGTGTGCGTCACGCCGAGCACCTCGGTGATGGTGCCCGTGGGGCTCATGTTGCGCCGCTCCCAGGCGTCCAGGCGGACGACGACCTTGTCCTCCTCCTTGGGGACGGGTTTGAGCCCGGCGCGGATGGGGTCGCGCACCACGATGTCGCGCGAGACGCGGGGGTCGTCGGGCACGACGTACCAGACCAGCCGGGTGCGGCGCAGCGTCCCCGTGAGCGAGGTCAGGGCGCGTTGCGTGACGCGGACGACGACGCCGGTGCCCCAGTCCTCGCGGTCCCGGTCGCGGCGGGTCTGGTTGAGCTTGATGACGACCTTGTCGCCGTGGAGCGCGACACCGGTGTCCTTCGCGTCGATGTGGACGGGGTCGCGGGCCTTCTGGCCGGGCTCGGCCGCGAAGACCACGCGGGCGGAGCCGCTGGAGCGGAAGAGGATGGTCCCTTCGGGCAGGAGCCTGCCGGGCGGCAGCATCAGGAGGTCGCGGCCCTTGACCGCGACGGCCCCGGAGCGGATCAGCTGCGGGACCACCTTGCGCATCAGCCGGAGGTCGGACTTGTCGCCGCCGATCGCATGCATGATGTCCTCGAGGCGCATCGGCGCGTAGTCGGGCCGGCCCATGAACGCCAGCATCGCTTCCTCGACCCTCATGGCGAGTTCGCGGACTGGTTCAGCAGGCCCGCGAGGAAGGGCATCAGCTGCTTCTTGCGGCTCACGATGCCCGGCAGGTCGAAGATGAACGGCGGCGTCTTGGCGGGGTAGGTGATGCCCTGGATGATGTCGGCGTCGCCCCGGACGAGCAGCAGCGACCCCTGCGTGTCGATGTCGGTCACGAGGAGGCAGGCGAAGTGCAGGCCGTTCTCGCGGCGGTACTTCTCGAGCGCCTCCAGGAGGCTGTCGCTGCACTTCCAGAAGTTGCTGAAGCCGAGCTCCTCGACCTGGGCGACCGAGAAGCGCTTGTCGCCCTCGTGGTACAGCTTGCAGTCGGCGCGCACGGCGGCGTCGGGCGACAGCGACGACAGCACCGAGCCGGCGTTGAAGATCATGTCCGCCAGGGCGCGCGGGTCGGCGTCGGCGACGCGCGTCAGCCAGCTGAGCAGCTGGACGTCGAGCGGCGTGGTCGTCGGGCTCTGCAGCAGCAGCGTGTCGGAGATGATGCCGCACATCATGAGGCCGGCGACCTGCGGGCTGGGCGTGAGCCCCGCGGTGCGGAACATGTCCGCCACGATGGAGCACGTGGAGCCCAGCGGCCGGTTCAGGAAGAGGATCGGCTGCGCGGTGTGCGGGTTGCCGAGGCGGTGGTGGTCGACGACCTCGGCGATCTCGACCTCGTTGGCTCCGTCGACGGCCTGCGACAGCTCGTTGTGGTCGACCAGCACGAGGCGGGTGCGCACGGGCTTGAGGATGTCCGACTTCGAGAAGACGCCGATCAGGCGGGCGTCCTCGTCGACGACGTGGTAGATGAGCGCGTTGGACTGGATGATGCGGCGCCGGACGACGGCGAGCTTCTCCTGGGGGCTGAAGCGGGGGGCGTCGCGCTGGACGAGGCCGCCGATGAGCGTGGACGCGCGCACGGCCCAGGCGGTGGTGGCGCTGTCGGTGTCGGCGTAGGCGACGGAGACGCGGGCGTCCTTGGCCAGGGCGAGGGTCTCGGCCTTCATGCGGTGTCCGCCGGTGACGATGATGAGGCGCACGCCCATGCCGATGGCGCGGCGGTGCACGTCGTCGCGGTCGCCGACGACGATGACGCTCTTGTTGTTGGGCAGGCCTTCGAAGGTGGCCGACTTGCCGAAGGACTCCAGCTCCATGGCGGCGACGCGGACGTAGAGCTCGTCGACGGCGGTCTGGTCGAAGGCGAGGACCTCGACCCCGCCGATGGAGCGGATGATCGCGCCGATCGAGCTGTTGACCTTGCGCATCGAGGTGGCGCGCTTGGGCTTGGGGATGAAGTAGTCGCCGAGGCCGAAGATGGAGACGTAGCCGTCGAGGCGGCCCTCGCGGTCGATCACCGGGAGCGCGCGGACGTCGTGCAGGTCGAGGAGCTCGAGGGCGCGCGCGCAGGTGTCGTCGACGGAGACGACGTACGGGTTGCGCTGCATGATGTCCTCGATGCGCGGGGTCACGTCGCCGACGAACTCGGGCAGGGTGGCGCCGAAGCGGTTGAGGATCGCGTCGATGCGGGCGTTGGAGTTGCCGCAGCGCGCGGCGACGTAGCCGGGCTGGCCGGAGGCCTCCTTGAACGCCGCGTAGGCCATGGCCGAGCAGATCGCGTCCGCATCCGGGTTCTTGTGCCCGATGATGTAGGTCGGCGCGGCGGGACGGGAAAGCGGGGTCGGGATGGAAGGAGGAACGGACATGGGACTCGGGGTACCCGAAGGTGCCCAAGCCCTTTCTACCCTCGTCCGCCGAGGGAGGGAAGAGGGAAGTGGCCGGGGTGGCCTTCGCCAGCCCCGGCCTCAAATCCGTTCATGACCGCAGTCGCTCGCTTACTTCGCGAACGGGTAGTCCGTATAGCCCTTCGCGCCGGACGCATAGAACGTGCCTTCGTCGGGGGTGTTCAGCGGCAGGCCCTGCTCGAGGCGACGGGGAAGGTCGGGGTTCGCGAGGAAAGGCACGCCGTACGCGATGGCGTCCGCCCAGCCTTCGCGGAGCGCGGTCTCGCCTTGCGCGCGGTCGAAGCCGCCGGCGGTGACCAGGACGCCCTTGAAGCGGGCGCGGAGCTCCTTCGGGCCGACGCCATCCTTGGCGCCGTGGGCGAGGTCCTGGGCGGTGACGCGGGTGACGTGCGCGTAGGCGAGCTCGAGCTTGGAGAGCTCCTCCAGGACGTAGCCGAAGGTGCGGAGCGGGTCCGAGTCGCGCATGTCGTTGAACACGCCGCCCGGCGACAGGCGGATGCCGACGCGGTCGGAGCCCCAGACCGAGACGACGGCCGAGGTCACCTCGAGCGTGAGGCGCGCGCGGTTCTGCACCGAGCCGCCGTAGCCGTCCTCGCGCTTGTTCGTGCCGTCGCGGAGGAACTGGTCGAGGAGGTAGCCGTTGGCGTTGTGGATCTCGACGCCGTCGAAGCCGGCCTGCTTGGCGAGGCGCGCGCCGCGGACGTATTCGGCGACGATGCCCGGCATCTCTTCGGTGCGCAGGGCGCGGGGCGTCACGTAGTCCGCCATGGCCTTGCCGGTCCAGACCTGGCCCTTCGGCGCGATGGCCGACGGGGCGACGGGGAGGTCGCCGCCGGGCTGGAAGTCGGGGTGCGAGATGCGGCCGACGTGCCAGAGCTGCAGCACGATGCGGCCGCCCTTGGCGTGGACGGCGTCGGTGACCTTCTTCCAGCCGGCGACCTGTTCGTCGGTGTAGATGCCGGGGGTGTTCGGGTAGCCGTGGCCGCGCGGGCTGACGGTCGTGGCCTCGGCGATGATCAGGCCGGCGGACGCGCGCTGCGCGTAGTATTCGGCCATCAGGTCCGTCGGCACGTTGGCGCCTTCGGCGCGGCAGCGCGTGAGCGGCGCCATGAGGACGCGGTTGGGCAACGTCAGCGCACCGACCTTGAGCGAGGAGAAGAGGGAGGACATGCCGTCGACTAAAGGCGGAACCTCACCAAAAGCAAACCCGCCTCGGGGGCGGGTTCGGACGGGGGCTGCGGGCTTCGGGGCTCAGTGGCCGCCGTGGGCCTGCCGCTCGGCCTCGGCCTTCTTGCGGTCCCACTTGTAGTGGCCGTCGGGCAGCGTGCCGCCGAGCTCGTAGAGCTTGGCCTTGTTGTTGACCATCATCTCGCGGCTCGTGCCGGTCATCGAATACTGGCTCTGCAGCCAGATGGCTTCCTCGGGGCAGACCTCCTGGCACAGACCGCAGTAGATGCAGCGCAGCATGTTGATCTCGAACTCCTGCGGGGCCTTCTCGACGTGCGCGTTGGGGGCGTCGGCCGCGATCGCGCCGGGCGTGATGCGGATGGCCTTGGGCGGGCAGACGAATTCGCAGAGCTGGCAGGAGACGCACTTCTCGCGGCCGTTGGGGTCGCGTACGAGGGTCGGGACGCCGCGGTAGCCCGTGGGGATGGCGGGGCGTTCCTCCGGGTACTGCAGCGTGACCGGCGGGCGCAGCATGTTGGCCCACGTGACCTTGAGGCCCGCGAGGATCTGGGGAAGGTAGGTGCGTTCCGCGAGGGAAAGGGGACGGCGTTCGACGACTTTGATGGCCATGGGTGTGTTCAGCCTTTGATGGCGTACCAGAGGAAGTAGGCGAGGAGGTTGAGGACGGCGACGGGTAGGAGCACGCGCCAGCCGATCCGCATGACCTGGTCGTAGCGGAAGCGGGGGATCGTCCAGCGGACCCAGACGAAGAAGAAGAGGAAGGCGACGAGCTTGGCGAAGAACCACGCCGCGCCGAAGAGGGCGGCGACGTAGCCCGTGCCGACGGTCGGCAGCCACGGCAGGAAGTGCCAGCCGCCGAGGAACATCAGGATGAACAGCGAAGAGCCGATGACCATGTGGCCGTATTCGGCGACGAAGAAGAGGCCGAACTTGAACGAGCCGTACTCCGTGTGGAAGCCGCCGACGAGGTCGGTCTCGGATTCCGGCATGTCGAACGGGTGGCGGTTGGCCTCGGCGAAGATGCAGATCAGGAAGATCAGCGCGGCCACCGGATGGCAGAGCACGTTCCAGGCGCCCTGCTGGCCGTCGACCATCGCGACGAGGCTGAGCGGGTTGTCCTGGCCGGGGGCGGCCGTCGCGAGGAAGACCGTCAGCACGGACAGGCCCATCGCGAGCTCGTAGGAGATGAGCTGCGCCGAGCCGCGGACCGCGCCGAGGAACGGGTACTTCGAGTTGGCGGACCAGCCGGCGAGCGCGATGCCGTAGACGCCGAGGGAGCTGATCGCGAACATGAACAGCACGCCGATGTCGGCGCCGGGGCAGAGCGTGATGACCTCGCCGGTCGGCAGGCGGCCGAAGGGCAGCATGACGAGGGAGAGCAAGGCGGGCGCGAGCGCGACGATGGGCGCGAGGACGTAGGTCGTCTTGCGGACGTGGCCCGGCAGCGGGTCTTCCTTGAAGAGGAACTTGAGGCCGTCCGCCGCGGGCTGGATGAAGCCGCCCTTCTGCAGGAACGTCCCGAGGAACGGGATCCAGGCGATGAGCGGGTGGTTGGTGCGGTTGGGGCCGACGCGGCCTTGGATCCACGCCGAAGCCTTGCGTTCGAGGAGCACCGCGTAGGCGGCGATCGACATCAGGATGACGATCGCGGTGAGCCCGCGCGCGGCGATGAAGTACCAGGCCTTGGAGAGGAGGAAGTCCTTGAGCAGTTGTTCCATGGTCGGCTTAGGCGCGGGTGGCGGGGGCGAACTTCAGGAGCTTGCCTTCGGGGAAGGGCAGGGCGGACCAGGCGGAACCGTCGAGCTGGACGCCGTCGGCGGGCAGGAGCGCGCCGTTCAGGCCGGCGAGGGCGGGGACGTTCGCCGCGAGGTCGGCCCAGACGCCGTTCGCGTCGACGCCCGCGAGCTTCGCGAGGACGAGGAGGTCGGGCAGCGCGCCGGCGGGACCGGGGACGGCCTGGGCGAAGGCCTGCAGGCGGAACTGGCAGTTCACGAAGGTGCCGCTGCGTTCGAAGACGGACAGCGCGGGGAGCACCACCTCGGCGGCGGCCGTCGTCACGCTCTGGTGCGTGGCGAGGACGACGCTGCGCACCTTGGCGAGCGTCTCGGCGTGGAGGCCCTGCATCGCGGCGTCATCGCGCACGATGAGCACGGACTTCACCTTGCCCGCGTCGATTTCGGCGGCGAGCGTCTTGAGGTCGGCGTCGGCGGCGCGGTCGGTCAGGCCGGTGACGAGGGCGCCGCGGAAGTTCGGGGAGCGGTCCTCGGAGACGAGCAGGCCGTCGCCGGCGCCGCGGTGGGCGGGCACGTAGACCTTGGCGCCCTTCTGCTGGGCGAGGCGGGCGAGGACGCGCTGTTCCTCGACGGACGAATGGGCGGAAGCCACGATCGCGAGCGGACCGGCGGCGAGCGCTTCGGCGGCGGCGGCGAGCGCGGACTCGAGCGACGTGGCCGCAGCCTTGACCGTGGCGCGGAGGACGCGGTTAGGGGCGGAGACGGCCTTGTAGAGCTCGCGGCCGGAGTCGGCCATCCACGTGTCGTTCACGGCGTCGTTCTGGCGAGGCGTGATGCGGTGGATCTGGCCTTCGCGGGACCAGACGGTCGTGTTCGCGCCGGCCGAGGATTCGGTGTCGATGCTGGGCGTCTGCTTGAGGAACCACACGCGCATCTTGAAGCGGAAGTCCGTGCTCGTGAGCGCGCCGACGGGGCAGATGTCGACCGTGTTGAGCGAGTAGTTGTGCGCCAGCTCGCGGCCGGGGAAGCACGTCAGCGTGTTGTAGGAGCCGCGGTTGACGAAGCCGAGGACGGGGTCCTTGGCGATCTCGGCGGTGAAGCGCACGCAGCGGGAACAGAGGATGCAGCGTTCGTCGTCCAGCGTGACGCGCGGCCCGAGGCGCGTGTGCTTCGGCTTGGCGTTCTTCTCGTCGACGTAGCGGGAGGCGCCGCGGCCGTATTCCGCCGAGTATTCCTGCAGCTTGCACTCGCCGGCCTGGTCGCAGATCGGGCAGTCGAGCGGGTGGTTGAGCAGGAGCATCTCGGTCACGCCTTCGCGGCAGGCCTTGACGCCGGGCGATTCGAGGCGGACGTGGAGGCCGGGGGAGACGGTCGTGGCGCAGGCGATGGCCGGCTTGGGCTGCCAGCCGATCTTCGGCTTGCCGTTCTCCATCACG
Organism: Opitutia bacterium; assembly: GCA_947453335.1. Classification (GTDB taxonomy): domain Bacteria; phylum Verrucomicrobiota; class Verrucomicrobiia; order Opitutales; family UBA953; genus UBA953. The sequence continues at coordinate 28,147 of CANGFP010000004.1, forward strand.
ACCTCGTTGGTGGCCCGGTCCCGCATGGGGGAGCCCAGCTCCACGAGGCACATGCGGCAGTTGCCCGCCACCGGGAGCTTCGGGTGGTAGCAATAATGGGGGACTTCCTTCCCGATTTTGGCGAGCGCATCGACCAGATTGGCCCCGGCGGGGACCTGGTGTTCGACGCCGTCGACGTTGAGGGTGACCAAAGAAGGTTTGTTGTCCGTGACCATGGGTCTGGAAAGATGACCGCAAGTTAGGGTACCCCCTACCTGTCGCAAGAGGGAAAGGAAAAAACCGCTTTTTACCCCTTTAAAGCGGGTTGGGCCTTCGGGGGTGCCGGAGGGGGCTGGAGGCCCCGCATCGCTTAGAACCGGTAGCGGAAGCCGGCGTCGATCCCCGTTGTCTTGGTCGGGCCGGCCTTTTCCAAGGTCAGGTTGAGGTAGTACGACGTGTTCGCCGACGGGGTGTAGTTCAGGGACGGGGTGGCGCGGAAACCGCCGCGGTTGGCGACGTTGGCCGAGGTCGTCCATGGCGTGCCGTCGGCGAAGCGGCTCGTGAAGTCGACCGCCTTGCCGCCGCCGATCTCCCGGAAGCCTTCGAGGTCGAGGGAGAAGCGCCAGCCCTGGCCGTCCCGGAGCGCGAGCCAGTCGAAGCCGATGCCGAGGGTGGCGTGCGCGGAGTCGTAGGCGTACTTGTCGATGTGCAGGGCGGTCGCGTCCCCGGTCTCCTGGATGGCGTCGCCGTTGACGCGCGTGTAGTCGAGGCCCGCGAAGGTGCGGATGTTCAGGCCCTTGTTGGGCGAGTAGGCGCCGCCGGCGCGGAGGAACGCCCCGTAGGACTGGGCGGACGGCGTCGCGGTCTGGTTGCCGAGGAAGGTCTTGCGGAGGGCCTCGCCATGGGAGGCTCCGACGGAGGCGCCGAGGTCGAGGAAGACCTCGCCGCTGGCGGACGGCGTGTGGTTGCTCGCGAAGGCGTTCAGCTGGTAGGCGCGGCTGTTGATGTAGCCGCCGCGCAGGGGCGTGCTGCGGCTGTCGGCGTAGCCGATGGAGAAGCCCGCGGCGGCGTGCGGCGACAGGTCCTTCATCATCCCGGCCATGCCGCCGTTCAGGTTGGTGTTGAACGTCGGCGCGCCCGTCCCGGCCGTCGTGCGGAACTGAGAGCTGCTGCCTTGGAAGAAGCCTTGCAGGCCTGGCGGCACGGAGCCGTCGCCCTTCTGGCGAGGGTCCAGCAGGCCGAGGATCGTCGAGGTCGCGCCGCGCTGCAGGAGCGCGAGGGAGGCCGGGACCGCGGCGTAGTCGGACGGTTCGAGGCTGGCCATGGCCTGGCCCAGCAACGGGTCGGGCATCGTCATCAGTCGGGCGACCAGCGGGTCCAGGGAGCCAGGCACATAGACCGTGCCGCCGAGCTCGAGGGGCTGGCCCGACAACGTGAGGGCCTTCTCCTGGACGTAGCCGGTCAGGCCGCTGCCCACGCCTGGCTGGACGTAGCCGGCCGCGCCGCGGACGAGGTAGACCGCGTATTCGTTCGGGCGATGCACCAGGCCGTCGGCGTTGTGGATCAGGCCGTCGTAGGCCGAAGCGGTGGCGCCGGCGTCGATCGCCGCCGGGGCGACGACGAGGTAGCGGGCGTCGGGGTCGAGGTTGACGACGGAGTTCGGCGTCGGGTTGGTGAAGTAGGAGGAGACCAGGCCCGGGTCGGTCGTCGGCGTGCCCACGCCCTTGAAGAGGACGAAGCGTCGGCCGTAGTCGGGCAGCTCACCCGTCGGCGTGTAGCGCGCGATGGCGATCTCGCCGACGCCGGTGGGGCTGAGGTTAGCCTTGCCGGTGAACTCGACGGTGTCGTTGTAGTAGCCGCCGACCTGCGGGAGCTTGGAGATCTCGAAGGTCCCGCGGCCGGTCAGGCTGATGTCGGCGATGGTCAGGATGCCCGGGGCGTTGCCCGGCGCGAGCACGCCATAGCTGAGGAGCTGCGGTACGGCGGTGAGCCAGAGCACGCCCGACTCGAAGGACATCGACCAGAGGTTGGCCGTGCTGACGGCGCCGCTGCTGTCGCGGAACTGCGTCAGGTCGTAGCTGAAGAGGTCCGCCAGGCCGCCCATCGTGTTCGTGCCGAGGTCGAGGTTGCCGACGGAGGCGAACGCGAAGCGGTTGATCTTCATCGTGTCGAAGCCGACGGCGTTGCCGAAGGTGGCGTCCGTCGGGTTCGCCAGCGACACGACGCGGAGGACGACGGGGTTGGCGGCGGAGGCGCCGGCGAGGCTGAGCGTGCCGGTGACCGCCAGGGAATCGTAGGCGACGCCCGCGACCGCGAGCGAGGCGGGCTTGCTGACGCTGGCCTGCGTCGCGTCATGGACCTGCCATTCGACGATGGAGCCGCCGACGAGCGTCAGGCTGCTGTGCGTGAGGAGGCCCGGCGAATTGCCCGGGGCGAGGACGGCGCCGGCGGCGATGGTGGTCGCGCCGAGCACGCCGGAGCCCTTGAGCGTGCCCCCGACGACGTCGACGGTGTTGCCTAGGTTGGCGTTGGCGACGAGGGTGCCGCCGCTGACGGTCACGGCGCTCGTGCCCAAGGCCTGGTCGCCGGTGAGGCGGAGGGTACCGTCGAGCACGCGGGTCGTGCCGCTGAGGGTGCCTGCGCCGGCGAGGGTGAGCGTGCCCGTGCCGGTCTTGGTGAGTTCGCCGGCGCCGGCGAACGCGCCCGCCATGGCATGGTCGGCGTTGTCGCCGCCGGTGGTGAGGGCGGCGCCTGCGGCGATGGCCACGGTGCCGTCGTTGGACAGGGCGTTCACCGTCTCGGAGCCGTTGATGCGCAGCGTGGCGCCCGCCAGCACCGCGACGCTCGAGGTGTGCGCCAGGCTCGTGCCGGTGGAGGTGGCCAAGGTGCCGTCGGCCACGGTGGTCGCGCCGGCGTAGGTGTTGGCGGAGGAGAGGGTGAGGGTGCCGGCGCCCGATTTCGTGAGCGCGCCGTTGACGACCGAGCCGGTGAAGAAGGTGTCGGTGGCGGTCGAGATCGTGCGGTCGACGCCGCCGAGGTCGATGACGTTGGACAAGGTCACGCTGCCGCCGGTGCTGGCGTCGCCGAGGGTGACGTTGCCGCCGACCACGATGGCGTTGGCGAGGGTGACGCCGCCGGCGGTCGCGCCGAGGGTGCCGCCGTTGAGCGTGATGGAGCCTGCGCCGAGCGCGGTCGGGTTGCCGACCTGGAGCGTGCCGGCGTTCACGATGGTTCCTCCGACGTAGCTGTTGGCGTTCGAGACGACCAGGACGCCGCTGCCGTTCTTCACGAGCGAACCGAGGCCGGTGACGGTGCCGTCGAGCGTCGAGCTGCCGCCGGCGCCGCCGAGGGCGAGCGCGCCGCCGAGCTGGAGCGTGCCGGCGTTGGCGAGGGAATCCAAGGTCTCGTTCCCGCCGAGGGCCAGGGTGGCGCCGGAGGCGACGGTCACGCCGGAGGTCGAGGCCAGGACGTTGTTGCCGACCGTGGCCAGCGTGCCGGCTCCGACCGTCGTGGCGCCGGTGTAGGTGTTGGCGGTGCCGGCTAGGGTCATCGTGCCGGCGCCGTCCTTGGTCAGGCCGCCCATGCCGGCGATGTTGCCGGAGACGGTCACGTCCGCGACGGTGGTCACCGTGCGGCTGGCGGAGCCAAGGTCGATGGCTCCGGTGAAGTTGAGGCTGCCGGTATAGTTGGCGTCGCCGACCGCGATGTCGCCGCCGAGGACGACATTGCCTGCGACGACGCGGGTGGAAGCGCTGTCGCTGGTGAAGGTCGCCGGTCCCGTGACAACCAGGCCGCCGGACGCAACGGCGGCATCGTCGCCAAGACGGACGGTGCCGCCCATGACCGTGTTCGTGCCCCCGTTGGCGAGGTTCGCCCCCGTGACGGTGACGACGCCGCCGGTGATCGAGGTGGTGTCGAGGGAGAAGGTCGTGACGACGCCTCCGGAGATGGTCGACCTGAGGTTTCCGGCCACGTTCACGATGCCATCGCTGATCCCGCCCGTGATGATCGCGTTCGCGGCGAAGTTGGTCGTGCCGGCGCCGGCGAGCGTCCGCAGTTCGATGGCGCCGGTCGTGGCGGAGAAATTCAGCGTTCCAGCGTTGGTGACGTTCCGGACGTTCAGGTCGCTTGCCGAGAAGGTGGCCGTTCCTCCGGCGGCCAAGGCGAGGTCGGCGGCGGGGTTGAGGTCGACGGCCTCGAGGGTGCCGCCGTTCCCGATGGCGATCGCGGAGGAGCCGCCAAGGGCGCCTGCGCTGGTGACAAGCTTGCCGCCGGCGATGGTGGTCGTGCCGGTGTAGGTGTTCGCGCCGGTCAGGGTGAGCGTGCCGGGGCCCGTCTTGGTCAGGCCGCCCGTGCCGCTGAGCGTGCCGGCGGTGTTACCGTCGTTGACGGAGAGCGCGGTTCCGGCCAAGGCCAGGTCACCGCCGGTGAGGTGGTTGATGGTCGCGGTGGCGCCGGAGACCGCGATGGAGCCTCCGGAGACGGCGTCCGCGGTCAGGTTGCCGCCCACGGTGACGTTGCCGCCGGAGATGTCCGCGGTCAGGTTGCCAGTCGTGGTGATGGTGCCGCCGGCGATGCCGCCCGTGACGGCCGCATGGCTGGCGAAGCTGGTCGTGCCGGTGCCGGTGAGGCTGCCGACTGTGATGGTGCCCGTGGTCGCGGTGAAGGCGACCGTGCCGTGGTTGGTGACGGCGCCGACCGTGGCACCGGCGCCCGAAAGCGAGGCGTTCGCGCCGCTGGTCACGCCCAGGGTCGCGGTCGGGTTGAGGTCGACCGCGACGAGCGCCGCGCCGGTATTGACCTGGACCGAGGACGTGCCTCCGAGCGAGCCTGCGCCCGTGACGAGCCGGCCGGCGTTGAGGGTGGTCGGGCCGGTGAACGTATTGACGCCGGAGAGGGTGAGCGTCGCCAGGCCGTCCTTGATGAGGCCTCCGTTGGACACGACGCCAGTGAGCGAGGCATCGCTGATCGTCGTGATCCTGCGGGTCGCGCCGAACAGGTCGACGGAGCCCGTGAAGTTGATCCGGCCATCATAAGGGGCGACATCCCCGAGGGTCACGTCGCCGCCGACGATCAGGTCGTTGGCGAAGGTGCGGTCGGCCGAGCTGTCGCTGGTGATCGCCGGATCGACGATGCAGACGGCACCGGTGCCGAAGGCGGCGTCGTTGCCGGCGCGAATGATGCCGCCGTTGAGCTTGAGGCCGGCGCCGAAGCTGTTGGCGCCCGACAGCACGAGGGTTCCGGCGGAGTTCTTGACCAGGGAACCGTTGATGCCTGCGATGACGCCGGCGAAGACGCCGTCGTCGACCGACAGGACCGTGGAGCCAAGGTTCACATCGCCGCCGTTGAGCGTCGAGATGGCGGCCGTGGCCCCGTTGAGCGAGACCGTGCCGGCGCTGAGGGTGCCGATGGACGCGACGCCTGCGACCGTCACCGTGCCGCCGGAGACGGTCGTGGCGCTGAGCGTGTCGGTGGTGACCGTGCCGCCCGAAATGTCGGAGGTCAACAGGCCGCTGACCGAGACCGTGCCGGCGGCGATGCCGGTCGTGAGGGTGGCGTTGGCGGCGAAGGTGGTCGTGCCGGCGCCGGCGAGGGAGGCAAGGGTGACCGTGCCCGTCGTGGCGGTGAACGCGAGCGATCCGGCGTTGGTGACGCTTGAGATCGAAAGGCCGGCACCGGAGAGGGTGGCCGAGGCGGTGGCGTCGAGGGCCAAGGTCGCGGTGGCGTTGAGGTCGACCGCGGTGAGGACGGCGCCGTTGACCGAGACGGCGCTGGTGTTCGCGAGGGAGCCGGCGCCGGTGACGAGCGTGCCGCCGTTGACGGTGGTGGTGCCGCCGAAGGTGTTGGCGCCGGAGAGCGTGAGCGTGCCCGTGCCGGCCTTGACGAGGGAGCCGTTGGCGCCTGCGATGTCGCCGCTGAAGCTGCCGGCGTCGACGGTCAGGACCGTGGAGCCAAGGGCGATGGTGCCGCCG